>JAEWUV010000006.1 GCA_023396915.1 Candidatus Parcubacteria bacterium | reverse complement strand
CACTAATTTTGTCATGATTATTGCGAAAGGAACAATAACTATTGAGCCGACAGTGACTAGAATTGATGCAATTTTACTGGGTAACAGAGTGATAGCCGCAGCGGCTGATGATTCGGTTGAGTCGGTGGCTCAGTTAGTAATTAATGGTATGGTCCATGGAGTAACAAGTGTAGAATTTTCTAGAAGTTTGGTACCTAAATCTGGAAACAATACTTCCCCATCGGTGGTAGTTAATTACAAACCAGAATTATTGTTTATGGTGCCAGAGAAGCTGGCTAAGGCGTTTAGTCAGTGGAAGGTTAAATAGACCTACTTCTCTTCAACCAACTCTCTATATTGCAACGGATCAACCGAAAGAATTTCTATTTCTGTCCCACATTCATCACATTCCAGAATATCTCCAATCATCATTCCTTCAGTCTGCTTAATTTCTTCCCCGCAGTCCGGACAAATTATTTTGATTATTTGTGTTTGTGTCATTTAACTAAAAAATATATAATTGCTTAAAGCTAAACTCATTATATGACAACAACACCCCTCGTCAAACTAGATAATTTCTATCTAAAAAGAGAAGATCAAAACATAACCGGTTCCGCCAAAGACCGTGCCATTCCTTTTCAAATCACTAATCTAAAAAAACAAGGGTTTAAACAAGCCGTTATTTCCAGCACCGGTAACGCCGCCATTTCTGCCGCCCATTTTTGTCAACAAAACAATATTGAACTAACTATTTTTCTTTCGCCAACTATTTCCCAACAAAAATTATCCCTACTCAAAAAATACAATCACGAAATAATTTTTTCACCCAAACCCATAAGTGATGCCATAAAATTTTCAAAAACAAACAATGCCTATCTGTTAAGACAGTCAACCGACCCCTCCGCCCTAACTGGTTACAGTCAAATAGCCGAAGATCTTATTTCTCAACTCCCACAAATTAGTAGTATTTTTATCCCAATTGGCAGTGGTACCACCCTGCTTGGTATCGCTCAAAAACTACCCAAAAATGTCAAAATTTTTGGTGCCCAATCAAGCGCTAATCCCACCATCAGCAAATTTTTTGACCAAGAATTTTCTCCGGAAAATCGGCTGATTACTGATGCCCTTTCTGTAAAATTTTTACCCAACAAAAGTAAAATTATTGAAGCCATAAAACGACACCAAGGATTTTCTTTTATTCTTCAAAATCGCGACATCGTTGACGCCGATGCTCTTCTACAATCAAAAAATATTTCTACTTCACTTGAGGGTTCTTTAAGTTTTGCCGGTTTTAAAAAAGCTATTAAAAATAATTACCCGATAGGGGATTATCCTGTTATTTTATTAACCGGAGCCAAAAGATGACCCAAAATATTTTCGATACTTTAAATCAATCATCATACATCTTCTATTTTCTAGTCGTTGATGAATTTTTAGATATATCGCTACCTCAACTCAAAAACTTTCATTTAATCTATGCTTATAAAAACAAAAATATTTCTAACTCAAAAAATCCTTATTTTTGTCTCGAGGAACAGGGGATTAGTCTTTCTACTAAAAACAGTGGCAAATTACTCTCTCATCCAAAAGTCGTTAGATATATAAAAACAACCTCTAACAAACTACAGTCAGTAATTATTCCTTTCAAACCATCTTCAAAAATCGAATATCTTTGTAAAAAAAATAATTGGATAAATGCTGCACTTTCTTCTAAACTTAATCGTTTTCTAGAAGACAAAAATCAGTTTTATAAATTCTGTAAAAAAAATAAATTACCTGTAATTCCATCATTTTTAGATACTTTTAACCAAAATAATTTTATTAAATACCAACAAAAATTAGGCAACCAATTAGTTATTCAATCTCATTTTGGCTGGGCTGGCAACAGCACCTTCTCTGCCAACAATTGGAATGGTATCAAAAATTCTCTTCCCAAAAATACTCTAGTTAAATTTTCTCCCTTCATTGCTGGTTACTCATTGACCAACAATTGTTGCCTAACCAAAACCGGACTTATTCAAAGCCAACCGGCTCTTCAATTAACCGGTATCAAACCACTAACTGACAATCCGTTTGCTACCGTCGGCCGCCAATGGCCTTCAATGGCTCCTAAAAAAGTTATTAACAAGATAAAAAAAATCACTATAAAATACGCTAAATCTATCAAAAAAATACGGTATCTTGGATTTTTTGGATTAGACTTTTTGGTTAATCAAAAAAATAAAATTTATTTACTCGAATGTAACCCCAGACTCACTGCCTCTTTTGCCTTTTACACTCAACTAGAAATCAAACAAAATTTAACACCATTATTTTTACTTCATTTAATTCAATTTTTAAAAATCAAATTTCCTGTCAATACAAAAAAAATTCAAAAGCAGCTAAACTTTTCAGATGTTAGTGGAACCGAAATAACCCAAAAAAGAGAATCCCAAACTATAGCCAAATATCAACAGTTCAAATCACTGATTCAAAAACCAAATCTAATTAATATCCCCAAAGAGATAATCAGTAAACTACATGCCTAAATTAAAAAGCTCCCCTTTTCTTACTTTAGTTTTTTCTCTTATTGCTATCGGTTTTACTTTCATTTCCATATCTTCTCTTACCGAAGCCAATAACACCGCTGGTGATCGATTCTATTTTCTCAGAAAACAAGGTTTTTGGATTTTAATTAGCCTAGTCGCTTTTTATTTTTTTTCCAAAATAAAAATTGAATTAGTCAAAAAATTCTCTGCCTTTTTTTATTTTTTTTCCTTAATTTGCTTGATTTTAGTTTTAGTTCCAGGGTTCAGCAATCCTATTCTTGGTGCCAGAAGATGGCTCAACTTGGGACCACTAAGCTTCCAACCATCAGAACTTTTAAAACTCAGTTCCATCATCTATTTTGCCAATCTATTTTCACAGGAATCAAAAAAAACTCTTGTTAATTTACTTCTTTACTTAATTGGGCCTTTTATTCTAATTATTTTAGAACCAAATCTAAGCACCGCTCTGCTAATCTTTGCCATCTCCATTTCTATGTTTTACCTTTCAGGTGGAGAAATAACCCCAATTATTATTCTCTGTTCCTCATTTATCTTTCTAGCTTTTGTTTTAGTCATAACGTCTCCCTACCGCCTCAGTCGACTCCAAACCCTACTTAACCCTCAAGAAACCGAGACCTCTTACCACAAAGACCAAATAATTTTATCGTTATCGTCCGGTGGTTTTTTTGGCAAAGGATTTGCCAATTCTGATCAAAAATATCGTTTTTTACCCAAAGTTTCCACCGATTCAATTCTAGCCATAATTGGTGAAGAAATGGGTTTTATGGGAACAGCTACAATTATCATTATTTACACCCTTTTAATCAGTCACCTAATCAAAGCAGCCTCACTAATCAAAGACCAATTTGCCTCTCTAATTATTGCCGGAACCACCTGTTGGGTTAGCTTCCAAGCCTTAGTTAATATTGCCGCCATTGCCAATATTATTCCTCTTACCGGAGTCCCTCTTCCATTCGTTTCTTATGGTGGATCATCCTTAGTTACCCTTATGGTTGCCGTTGGTTTAACTCATAATATCGAAAAAAAATATGGATTATTGTTATACTCTGATGATGACCAAAAAAATCATAATCGTCGGCACTCACCTCACTCCGGCACTAGAACTCATTCGTCAACTCCAACAAGACCCAAAAACAAACTGGGCAATAAGCTACGTCGGTAGAGAATCAAACTCTAATGACCCCAAAGACGTTTCTATTGAATCAAAAATTATTCCTTCTATTGGAGTTAATTTTTATCCAATTTCATGCGGAAAACTTGATAGGCGATACCTTCCCAACACCCTAATCGGACTTCCAAAAACCATCAAAGGTTTTTTTCAAAGTTTTAAGTTAATTAATCAAATCAAACCAGATATCGTCGTTTCTTTCGGCGGTTATGTTTCTGTCCCTATTATAATTGCTTCGTCGTTTAAAAAAATTAAAAATATCACTCACGAGCAGACTTTAACCAACAGTTTAACTACTAAAATTAACAGTTATTTTGTTACAAAAATTGCCCTGTCTTTCAATAATTCAAAACAAACGTCTCAATTACCCAAAAATAAAATTACTATCACTGGCAACCTTCTCCGTTATCAATTATTTCAAAAATCGAATCCTCCCTTTAAACCAATTTCTAAAAAACCGATTATCTATATTACTGCTGGCAATCAGGGATCACACACTATTAATTTAAACTTAAAAAAAATTCTACCCCAACTAAAAAATTTCAATATTATCCATCAAACCGGCAAAAAAGATTTAAAAGATTTTTCCAAACTGTCACAAAAATTCCCAAATTATTTTATTTCTGATTATTTTAATACTCAAAATTTCGCCTGGATAATCAACCACGCCGATATTGTTATTAGTCGCTCTGGCGCTAACACCAGCCAAGAAATTGTTGCCTTTGGTAAAAAATCCATTCTTATTCCCTTACCCAAAAGTCAACAAAACGAGCAAGCTCTCAATGCTGTTTGGGTCAAAAAAAATTCACCCAAAAACACAATTGTTATTAGCAATGACACACTAAACCCTAAAACTCTTATTACTGCCATAAAAAAACTTTCTAAAATTAAAACAAAACCAAAAACTTTATTGCCAAAACCAAACGTAAATCTACTTAAACTAATTCATGAAATTATTTAAAAGAGGGTTATTCCTGCCAATTATTGTTGTATGCCTTTTAATTATCACTTTTATTTCGTTTTTTTTGATAGTCAACCAAAAAACTACTTTTAATCCAATCTCCGACAAAAATAACTTTTATGACCAACTTAATTTGGCTATTAAAACCAGTCATTTAGAAACTTCATCATGGACAATCAGAGATTTTCTCCATCAGGTCGAATTCACTGTTAAAAATAATAATGATACTTTTAAAGTAATTATTTCTGACAAAAAAAATCCGCTTAATCAAATTGCATCTTTGCAAGAGTTGATTAAAACCGCTAAAATGAAAGAGAAATCTCTTAAATTAGTTGACTTAAGCGTCAACCATCCATATGCAACATTCAAAAATAATTAGCGGTATCGACATTGGTACTTCCAAAGTAACTACAATTATTGGACAGTATTCTGACTCAGAAGAAAAATTTAACATAATTGCTGTCTCATCAATCCCTTCATTAGGGTTCAGGAAAGGTCAAATTATTAATATTGAGCAAGCTTCAAATACTATTGTCCAAAGTATAGAATCAGCCGAAAGAATGGCTGGTTTTCAAATTAATTCTGCCTCCATTTGTCTCTCTGCTCCTCATATTGAATCAATTAATTCTCACGGAGTTGTCGCTATCAGCAATCCCAATGGTGAAATTAACCAAGAAGACATCAACCGAGTCATCGAAGCCGCCAAAGCAGTTACTATTGCTCAAGGCAAAGAAATAATTCATATTATTCCTATCCGATACAGTGTTGATGGTCAAGAAGGTGTTGTAGATCCAATTGGCATGAATGGAATTAGACTAGAAGTCGAAGCTCATATTATTATCGCCTCTACTCCAGCCTTAAAAAATATTCAAAAGTGCCTCGAAGAAATTGGTATAAAAATTGATCAATTGGTTTATTCTGGTCTTTCAGCCGCTAAATCTACTTTAACCGAAACCGAAAAAGAACTTGGAGTTGCCTTAATTGATATTGGCGGCAGTGTCACCTCGTTAACTATTTTTAACGAAGGAGCTCCGGTCTTTTCTTCAGTTATTCCCATCGGAGCCGGCAATGTTACTAATGATTTAGCTATTGGCTTACGTTTTTCACTTGAAGATGCTGAAAAAATAAAACTTCGCCTCTCTAAAGTTTCCGAATCTAAAAAATTTGAAGATGAAATTGATTTGTCTTCTTTTGGAATCGAATCAGACGATAAACGCAAATTGTCACTCCAAACAGCCACCAATGGTATTGTAAAACCTCGTCTGGAAGAAATATTTCAATTGCTTCACAACAAAATCGAAGAAAGTGGCTTTTTAACCTCTATCCCTGCTGGTATTGTTCTTACCGGTGGTGGAGCCCAAACTATTGGTATTAAAGAAACTTGCGAAAAAATTATCCCCTTACCCCTCCGTATCGCCAATCCACCAAAAGTAGGAGGGATTATTGATGATATTATTAACCCAGCTTATAGCAGCTCTATTGGTCTTCTTATGCTGGCCAACGACAATAAAAATATTCCCAAGACTTCCATAAAAAAGAGCAAAATATCTTTTAAGGGAGCTTTTGGAAAAGTCAAAAAAATTATTGAGTCCTTAATGCCATAATTTATGGGTCTTATTAAAACCCTTGCAGGTCAATTTGCCAAAATAAAAGTCATTGGAATCGGCGGTGGTGGCAGTAATGCCATAAACTCCATGATTTCCGAAGACAGTATTCAGGGAGTTGATTTCATTGCTGTTAACACCGATTCACAGGCATTATTAAATTCTCTTGCTTCCATTAAAATCCAAATTGGAGAAAAACTAACCAAAGGTCTGGGGGCCGGCGGTAACCCTCAAATGGGACAAAAAGCTGCTGAAGAATCCCGAGAAAGAATCAAAGAAGTTTTAAGCGGAACTGACATGGTTTTCATTTGTGGCGGTATGGGTGGAGGAACCTGCACCGGAGCCGCTCCAATTATTGCTGAAATTGCCAAAAAAGAATTAGGTATTTTAACCATCGCAGTTGTCACTAAACCATTCATGTTTGAAGGTACTCGTCGTATGACCAACGCCGAAGAAGGTATTTCTCAACTTCGTAATAACGTTGACACTCTCATCGTCATTCCCAATCAAAAAGTCATGGAAGTGGTCAATAATAAAGCTACTTTATTGGAAGCCTTTAGAATCGCCGACTCTGTACTCAATAAAGGAACAAAAGCTATTGCTGATTTAATCACTGTTCCTGGGCTAATCAATTTGGATTTTGCTGACATTAAATCAGTTATGAGTAACGCTGGTTCAGCTTTGATGGGAGTAGGGGAAGCCGAAGGGGAAAACCGGGCTCAAATGGCCGTTCAAGCCGCTGTTGAATCACCTTTAGTTGAAGCCACTATTGAAGGCGCCAGAGGGGTCCTAATCAACGTTACTGGTGGACCCGATATTACCATGGCCGAAATTGAAGATGCCGCCCGAACCATCACTCAAAAAGCCGCCCCCGATGCCAATATCATTTTTGGTGCTACCATTGACCAAGAACTTAAGGGAAAAATTAAAATATCAGTTATTGCCACCGGTTTTGACAACACCAAAGCCAATTTTTTGAAAAATATCAAAAGACCAAGCATAATTGAAAGTGATCCAACCCCAAATATTGCTCCAAAAAACGAGACAGCAGAAAACAATAATCAACCAAAAGAAGTCAGCCCCGAAGAAGTCCAAAAAATCTTAGGCAACCAAGAGCTTCCTACTGGCGTGGATATTGTTGACGAATTCGACATCCCCGCTTTTTTACGCAAAAAGAACTAAGAAAAATGTATACTTAGATATAATGCCTCAGTCTAAAATTGATAATTTTTCTACCATCAAAGATATTATTGAACGCCAAATTCTTAATACTTTAGATTTTTTCTTTACCGATAATAAGCTTGATGAAATTGAAGTAGTTCAAATTTCTCGTTATGTCCTAAAAAATATAGATTCGACTACGTCCACTTCTAATCTTTTTCAGCAAATCCGTCTTTTTGTTAACAAATACCCACTTTTCAAAGAAAATCTTTCTAAAACTATTATGGCTTTAAATAAATCATATGGGAACTGATATTAAAACTGACATTACACCATCAATATCCGAAAAAACTCAATCAAAAAGCCCATCTGTTGAACAAATTCTATCTGACGTCGACAATCGACCTGCTATAGAAACTTTTAAACAATTAGCCTCACATGAAATTCCCCAAGATAATCAACCAGAAAATAATCAACCTTTAATAACAACAGAAACCCCAATAGAAACTCAACCATCAATTTCTGATACAACCGCACGAGACCAAGCCGAAATTGCCCAAATTAAACAAAATATCCAAAATCTTTTAAAAAGGACCTTGCCTCAATCAACAGAAGTTACTCCAGAGGCTCCACTCCCACAACTTTTCCCCAATCTCCATGGACCAAGTCTTTATGAACAACATCACCAAGAATATGAAACCGAAATACAAACCTCAGAAGGAGCTATTCAACGCGAAAATGATATTAAAACCTTACAACAAGAAGGTTATAAAAATTCTGAAGAAATTTATGATGGACTTCGATCCCGCGGAGTTACTAGGCAAAATTTAATAGCAGACATTAATAATAAACAACTATATTTTGCCTCAAAAATACAGCCAGATAAATTGCTAAAAGCAATCGATCGCCTTTATATCGTTAGCTTATTAGATTTAAATTCCTTTTCTCCCGAAAATTATCGCTCAACTTACACAAACCTTGCTTCAGAATTAAAACAGAATCAAAAAACAGACGCCGAATTTAAAGCACTTTGCGAATATTTAAACCCATACACTTTTTTACAAAACTCAAAATATATTGAAAATGTTATTTTTCAAAAAACAGTACAGGATTTGAATATTGCATATAACCCTGAAAACGATAACGAAACAACAAACAGTGACACGCTTCTTGAAAAAATCAAAAAAACTTTTTTTTCAAATCCAAATCAGGAAAGCATCTTTAATCAATACAAATCTCGATTATCACAATACGAGAAAGATAGAATGTTTGATTTTCTTACAAACTCAGACATTGAAAACTCCCAATTATTCCTTAGAGCACTTACTCAAGTAGGAATAATTTCAGACGAAACAAAAACCGCACAACTTAAAGAATTAAACCCAAAAGATAGCTGGATTAACACCTTTTTCAAACTAAACGATCAACAAAGACAATTATTAATAAATAATTTTGACATTTCTGTTTTTCGGGAACTAGATAAAATAATACCAGATGAATTAATTACATCAACAGATTCAAAAGATCAAAAATTAATAGCATCCATTTTGTCAATAAAAAGTCTTGATAGCTCAGTAACCTACCATCTAAAAGGAAAAAATATTAAAGATTTCCTTAATCAACAAGGAAATCTAACAAGTCAATTTTTTGAAACCATTACTAAAGAAGGCTTATTTAAATCTAAATTTTTTACTACCAATTTTACTCCAGAAATCATTACTACTTTCTCTCCTGAAGACCAAAAGTTTTGGAATTTTTTAATGAGCAAAAATTTGTCTGTTGAAAAAAATAAAAAGGTAATTTCTAATGATCTCGTTGCACTAATAATTACTAATAAAGAGCAGCTTGCCAGCACTATTACTGATATTGATTTTTTAAATACATTAGTTGGCAGATTCGGTAAAAAAAGTGAAACTATCATTAAGAAATATCTCGAAAGTCTCACCTCTAAAGTAATTACAAAAGAAGATAAAACATTAGTTTTAGAATTTTTAAATGAATTTTCTGTTTTAACTCCAAATATTATTAATGATTACAAAGAAGCAAAACAAAATCACACAGAAAAATTATTTATCTCTAGTCTTAAAGAAATTGCTCAAAAACTAACATCATCAAAAGGCCTTAGTGAGATAGAATATCAATCTCCATACTATCAAGATTTAATTCAGCATGTTTATCCCAATAATGTCGGTCAATATACTAGTTACGAATCTAACCATTCTTGCTCTGACAGAAGCAGCGATTTATCGCAATTTAATATTAAAGATGTTTATCAAATTGATTTATTAAGTCAAAGCGAAATCAAAATTAAAGATGGAGAACAGGTAAACCCTAATCTCCAAATTCAACTCGAAAAACCAATTCTTCAAGTTTTAGAAAATCTACGAATTATTAATTTTGACAAAGAATTGGCAAATCAACAACTTCACCAACAAGCCGATAAAATTCTTACTCAAATTAATCTTCCAGATATTGATTTATCAAGATTATCTATCGAAGACAAATTATTTATTATCACTTCAGAATCAATCTATCACCACCAAAACATCGACTCTAATGACCTAAAGCATCTCTTAATTACTTATGAATTTGTTAATTTTGAAGATATTAGAAACTTTATTCAAGGAACTAATGATAAAGTTAGCCAGTCTAATAACCCAGATTATGCTCATCTTTGTGAACTAAGTAATTTCTATTCTGACCGAATCAAAGAAGTTAACAAACGAATTATTGAATCAGTTTCCGCCAATCCACAAATCAGTCAACTTCTTCCAACTTATTTCAAAAGTTTAACTCAGCAAGAATCTCAACAATCAACTCAAAACAATTTAAATAAGCTTCAAACTGACAAACTTGGTTTAGCCGATGGATTTGTTGATCAACTTGCAAAAACTCTAAAACGACGTTTTCCTGATAAAATTTTTACTTCAGACCAAGTTAAAAGAATGCTTCATATTTACGAAACTGTTACACAAGGGTTAACTGAACAAAAATCAAATTCACCAGACAAAAACACTCAAGCCTTCTATGGCCAACTTCGTTCTCAACGAGAAAAAACCTTTGCATTATTAAAACAATTAGGTAGTGATTATATTGATCCTCGATCAATTCATCTTGATGAAATTAATCTTCAACAGGCACTGAATTTAAATCAATCTATAGAAAGTGGTAATTATAATCAAGATGAATTTTTGGCTTATACCGCTCAAAAGTTTATTAACATCTTTGTAGATGAAAAATCACAACTCGATACCGAACTTTCTAAATATGTTTCTGAAAATGGCACACAAAGAGAGGTCTTAAATGCCTACATTACTAAAACTAAATCTAGCGCTAATGCTCGTATGGTTGGAGGTGTCTGTGTTTCTGGTGATAACCCAATTGATACAAGCGGTATAAAGCAAAAACTAAATCAATGGGATATGTCAAATTACTTTCAGATGGTTTTTCAAGATCCTGAAAATTATCAATGTCGAGGATTATGTTTACTCCACCACTTCAAAGAAAATGGTAAAAAAGTTCTCACTGTCTCATTTAACCCATCAAGTACATATCTCTATTCCGTAGACGAATCATCAATTTTTAATGGAATTTACGACCATCTCAAAGATTTTGCCAGTCAAAATGGATTTGATATCATTGCCACTTCTCAAAATAAAGCAATTAGAACAAATCGTAGAGGTGGTATCTTTGAACAATCTATTGATAAAAAAGTTTCTCAAATACATAAAATTTTTAGTTTTTCAAAAGAGAAACAATTTTCTTACTATCCTGAATACAAAATAAAAGATATGGACGTAATTTGGGAAAGACAATAAAAAATCCACATACAAATAGGGTATAATATTCATCAGTGAATCCTTTTAGTTCAAAAATCATTATTAAATAGCTGCGGTTCCGATTCGTCGGAAACCCGTGGCATATCAAAATCCTTCTATTTGAAGGATTTTTTTGTACAATAAGCTATGTCTAAATTCAAAACTAAAACTTTACCTCAGTACGTAAACTTCCCCCAACTCGAAGAAGAAACTATAAAATTTTGGAAGGATAAAAAAATTTTTGAAAAATCAGTTGAATCACGACCAGAGGATAATGCTTACAGTTTTTACGACGGCCCTCCTTTCATTACCGGTATGCCTCACCATGGCCATTTACTTTCGAGTATCGCCAAAGATGTCATTCCTCGTTATTGGACTATGAAAGGCAAACGTGTCCGCCGTGTCTGGGGATGGGATTGCCATGGACTCCCGGCCGAAAATAAAGTCGAAGAACAATTAGGTCTAAAAAACAAAAAAGATATCGAAACTGTCGGAATCAAAAAATATATCGATACTTGTTACGATTACGTTCAAAACGTTTCCCAGGAATGGCCCTGGTATGTTGACCATGTTGGTCGTTGGGTTGATTTAGACCACGCCTACAAAACCATGGATTTGCCTTATATGGAAAGTGTCATGTGGGCTTTTTCCGAAATTTACAAAAAAGACTTAATTTACAAAGGTAATCGTATCTCTTTATTTTGCCCTCGTTGTTCGACCCCTCTTTCTAATTTTGAAATTGCCATGGATAATTCTTACAAAGATGTCGAAGACCCAGCTATTTCTATCAAATTTAAATTAACTGACCGTGATGCCTATATTTTAGCCTGGACTACTACTCCTTGGACTCTTCCGGCCAATTTAGCTCTTGCCGTCAATAAAGACGAAATTTATTCCGAAATTAAAGTTAATAATGAAAATATAATTTTAGCCAAAGCCCGAGTTGAAACAGTTTTAGGAGATCGAAAATATGAAACTATCAAAGATTTTAAAGGAGAAGAATTAATCGGTTTATCTTACGAACCTCTTTATCATTTTTTTGAAACAGGGGATAACGATTACAAAATTTATCATGCTGATTTTGTTTCTATGACCGATGGTACCGGTGTAGTTCACACTGCTCCTGCGTTTGGTGAAGATGATTCTGCTTTTGGCAAAGAAAATAAATTATCGCTCATCAGCCATGTTGACGATGAAGGAAAAATTATTAGCCAAGTTACTCCATTCGCTGGTCTTTTTGTCAAAAAAGCCGATCCATTAGTTATCGAAGATCTCAAAAATCGTAATTTACTTTTCAAAGAAGAAAGGATAACTCATAGTTACCCTTTCTGTTATCGCTGTGGCACGCCATTAATTTATAAATCTCAAACCGCTTGGTATCTCAATGTCCAAAAAGTAAAAGACCAAATGCGTATCACCAATCAAAAAATTAATTGGGTTCCAGACCACATCAAAGACGGCCGATTCGGTCAGGGGATCGAAACTGCTCCAGATTGGTGTCTTTCCCGTTCTCGCTATTGGGCTTCACCAATTCCTGTTTGGGAATGTGAATGCGGTGAGAGATTCGTTCCTTCAAGCATCGCCGAATTAGAAGAAAAATCAGGTCAAAAAATTACCAATCTTCACAAACCAGAAATTGACGAAGTCACTATTACTTGTAACAAATGTGGCAAAAAAGTTCACCGCGTTCCTGAAGTCTTAGACTGTTGGTTTGAATCCGGCGCCATGCCTTATGCCCAACTCCACTACCCTTTTGAAAATAAAGAATTTTTTGAAAAAAGTTTTCCTGCTGATTACATCGTCGAATACATCGGCCAAACCCGCGGTTGGTTTTATACCCTTCACGTTTTGAGCAACACTTTATTTCAATCAGAAAGTTTCAAAAACTGTGTTGTTACTGGCACCATGATGGGTACCGACGGTCGCAAAATGAGTAAACTTTTCAAAAACTACCCCGACCCAAAAATGGTTCTCCAAAAATATGGCGGAGACGCCATGCGACTTTATCTTATGGGAAGTGTCATTATGGTTGGTGAAAATATCAATCTTGATGAAAAAGAATTCGATAACCAAGTCAAAAATATTTTATTACCTCTTTGGAATTCATTTAAATATTTTTTAACTTACGCCGATTTACACAACTTTGCCCCAAACAAAGAAAATAACTCCCAAAATCCTCTTGATCTTTGGATCCAAAATCAAATTAACGCTCTGACAATTAATATTAGTAAACAACTAGAAAACTATAATTTACCAAATGCTACCAGATTGTTAGAACCTTTCGTTAATGACTTATCCCGTTGGTACATTCGTCAATCCCGTGACCGTTTTGTTACTGGTGACACTAATGCCCTCCAAACCTTATGGCAAGTTTTAGTTCAATTCAGTCTTACCACTGCTCCAATTATCCCCTTTATTACCGAATATTTTTGGCAAAAACTAGTTATTGACATTGACTCCTCAAAACCGGAATCAATTCATCTTGAATATTATCCCGAAACTAAAAATTTTGACGAAAAATTAGCTTCCGATATGAGTCTGGTTCAACAAATCTGCGAGCAGGGTAATATGGCTAGGAAAACCCAACAAATTAGTACCCGTCAACCCTTATCACTTCTGACTATTTCCTCAAACCAAAAAATCAATTTATCCGATTCACTCTTAGAAATTATTAAAAATGAAATTAATGTCAAAAAAATTGAAATTGTCTCATCAAAAGACAATTTAATTGTCACTTTAGACACTAATATTACCCCAGAACTCAAAGAAGAAGGGGATTCCCGTGACTTAATCCGCCAAATTCAAAGCCTTCGAAAAGAAGCTAATCTTAATCTTGATGATAAAATCATAATTTTTGCCCCCACATGGCCACAAAAATTTGAAGCAGAAATTAAATCAAAAACATTGGCTGAAAGTATCAACAAAGCAGAAGAACTCAAAATAGAAAAAATCAGCTAAAATTAAATCATGTCTAAAACGCCATGGTTATCTGTTTTAATTAGCCTGATTTTTCTTTTTTCTATCAATATCTTAATGGTAAGTTCAGTTGCTCCAAATTCATTAGTCAAACAACTTATTGCCTGGGGAATTGGAGTTTTACTATTTTTCATTGGTCGCTTAATCAATCCAAAACAAATCGCCTCCTCAAAATGGTTCATTTTTATTGGCTCATGCATTTTGCTTCTTATACCAATACTTCTCAATAACATCACTCGTGGTTCCCGTCGTTGGATTGACCTTGGTTTTACCTCCATTCAACCTTCAGAAATCGTTAAACCCTGGCTAATGTTATTTCTAAGCAATACCCAATACCCCTTGCTCCACTTAATTCCCGTTGGAATCATCATGCTCCAACCAGACCTAGGTAGCGCTATTTCTGTCTTATTTTTACTAACTCCAATTGTTTTATATAACAAAAAACTAGCCAAAATATCCCTACTTCTTATATCTATTTTAGTGATAACTTCCCCTTTAATTTATAAATATGTCCTCCACGATTATCAAAGAGAGCGAATTACCAATTTCATTAATCCATCATCAGATCCATTAGATACGGGTTACAACGTTATCCAATCAAAAATAGCCATTGGTTCTGGTGGTCTTTGGGGCAAAGGTTACAAAAAAGGTACTCAGGCACAATTATTGTTTTTACCTGAAAAACACACCGATTTTATCTTTGCCGCCACCGCCGAAGAACTTGGAATTGTCGGGATAATTATAATTTTGATTTCCTACTATTTTCTAATCAAAACAATCTTTATCAAAGCCTTTATGTCCACCAACAATCGTGTTTTGTTTTTATTTAGTCTAGGTATTGGTCTTCAAATTTGGATGCAGGCTTTTGTCAACATCGGGATGAATTTAGGTATTCTTCCGGTCACCGGAATCCCTTTACCATTTCTATCGGTCGGCGGTTCCTCCATTATGACTCTTCTCTTCTCACTCGGTATCATCTACTCTTCCTAAAATAGAAAATTTAGGTTAAAATACCGCCAGGTATGTCAAACCCATCCGTCGAAGCAAAAGCATCACTAGAGCCCCAAGTAGATAAATACCAAGCCTTTCACGATTCTTTAGATGTCACCCAATTCAAAACAGAACTAGGTTCACTCCGCCAAGTTGAAAATCCAGATCCAGAACAAATTGCTCAAAAAGAACGAGATATAGTGGGCATTATAAAAAAAGAAATGCAAGGTTTTAAGCTATGCGGACCAGCAATTACTGAATTCTTATTGCAAGAACTTGATATTCAATATTTAAAACTAGAAGATTCACATCAAAGACCTGAGACCTTAGTTATAGTAACTGCAGATAACACACTACAAAGACTAGATAACGAAGAATTTCTCACGAACGAAAATGTTAGAAATCAAAATATTTCTAATATTCTTGCTCTCACCAAAAGGAGTAAACCCAAAGGTCTAGTTTTTTGGGTCGGTGAAGATATGAAAAAGATTTCAAACTATAAGGAGCTGACACTTAAAAGCTTAAAAACCATAGCAGATATTCTTAAAGAAGAAGATTGCAAAGAAGAGTGTATCAAAGTATGTCGTAAATTAAATAAAAAATCTTCTAAAAAAGATGATTATTATCACTTTATATTAGGTCACTTACTAAATTCTACTGAACGATATGAAGAGGCCACAAACCTAGCTTATCAAGCAATTGAAAGTAATCCAGAATATCCAGGATTTTATCCAATTCTCGGAGAATCTCTATCCAATAAACCAGACATTCCCTTTTTAAAACAGGCCATTTGGGCTTTCGAACAATTTATTGAAAAAGCAAATAATACAAAAGGAGAAAAAAAAGAATATTGGATGGGGCATATTTCTCACGTCCAAAATCAAATTAACGAAGCAAAGAATAAATTAACACTAATTAATCTTTCCGAAAACGAATTACAAAGAAGAAAAACTGAGATAGAAAAACTAATTCAAAGAACAAAAAAATAAATTTTCTACGATTTTTTCTAAACCTTGTCTACAATTTTTCCTATGCTATAATCGAAAAGTATGAAATACGCCGTTATCGCCATTAGTGGCTCACAATTCAAAGTTGAAGAAAATCAAAAATTAGACGTCAACAACTTAAACCTTAAAGAAGGTGAAAAATCGTCAACCGATCAAGTCTTGCTGATTGCCGATGATAAAACCGTCAAAGTTGGAACTCCAACTGTCAAAGATTCCAAAGTTGAATTTACTGTTATTAAAAATTATCAAGGTAAAAAATTAAGAGTTTTTAAATACAAGTCAAAATCTCGTTACCGTAAAACCATGGGTTTCCGCCCTCAACTAACTCAAATCCAAATTACTAAAATTTCAACTAAATAACTAAACTATGGCACATACAAAATCACAGGGTAAAACCAATCAAAAAGCCAATCGTCCCGGACAACGTCGGGGGGTTAAAAAATTCGGTGGTCAAAAAGCCACTGTTGGTCAAATTATTGTTCGTCAGGTTGGATCTAGTTTCCGTGCTGGCAATGGTGTCAAAACCGGAAAGGACTATACACTTTATGCTGTCAAACCAGGTATTATTAAATTCTTCAAAAAGTTTGGTAAGAATTTCGTTTCTATCGTAAAGAAATAATTTTTTTAATTGCCCTTTTGACTTCATTTGAACCACTTTTGTCTCCTTTTTTCACGACGCTTTTCATAGTAACCTAATTCATGTTTAAACAAATTACTCAAATCCCCACCAACCAACTAGAACCTAATCCTCTTCAACCTCGCGGAAACATTGCTCCTGAATCTATAACTGAACTCATAGACTCCATCAAAGAACATGGCATATTAGAGCCATTAATTATTGCCAAAACTCCAGCCGGTTATCAAATTATTGCCGGTGAACGCCGTTGGCGGGCTGCTAGATTTCTAAAACTAGAATATGTCCCTGCCATTATCAAAGAAACCAACCCTCAACAAATGTTAGAAATGGCTATCGTTGAAAATGTCCAAAGAAAAGATTTAAATCCAATCGAACGAGCCAAAGCCTTCTTAAGGCTAAAAGAAGAATTCCAGTTTGACAATCATCAAATTGCCAAAAAAGTTAGTAAAAGTGTTCCTTATGTTATTAATTGCCTTAAATTATTAACTCTCCCAGACGCTCTCAAAGACGGCCTTCTTTCTGGTCTTATCAGCGAAGGGCACGCCCGAGCTTTATCTAATATAGGGGATACTCGTTTAACCATTGAAGCTTACAAAATAGTCCTCCGCGAAAAGGCCTCTGTCCGTCGTGCCGAAGATATTGCCCGTCGGATGAAGAAAAAAATTCAAGAGGGAAGTGTTCCCATTACCAAAGAAAATTTACCTCAATTTTTAAAATCAAAACTAGATAATATTAGTACTGATTTCAAAGATTTTTTTGACGACAAAACTACTAATGTCAAAATAGTTCAAACAAATGTTCTAACCCAAATCACTTTTCAATTCAAAGGTGGAATTGATCAACGCTTTCAAAATCTCAAAGAATTATACAAACAAGTTTGTAAAAAAGATTTAACCGACCTTAAAACAGAAGACTAAATTCTAACTTTTGGTACTAATGAAACTTTTGATAAAGGCCAATAAATAAAAAAGGCTTTTCCGATAATAGAATCTCTCTCTATCGGCCCAAATTCACGTCCATCTCTAGAGTTAGGCCTATTATCCCCAAAACACAAATATTGTCCTTCTGGCACCGTTACTTCTACCCCTTCTTGTGCATACTCACCTGCCGAAGTATAAACCATTACCGGCAAAAAAGACTGATCCAACATTTCCCCATTCACATAAACATCACCTTCTTTCACCATAACTTTGTCTCCTGGGACACCAATGACCCGTTTAATATATTCACACTCATCAGCCGAACAGGGTTCACTAGCCGGAGCTTTAAAAATTACCACATCACCCCGTTTGGGATCGCCAAACTGATAACTCAATTTTTCTGTTAACAAATACTCTTTATCTTCAAAATTAGGATACATAGAACTTCCTTTAACTTCATTTGGCTGAGCTACAAATAAATAAATCACCACAAAAACCGACAAAGCCAAAACTATCGACTGAATAAATTCAAGTAAAAAATTACCCAAAGCAAATCCATACTGACTTTTATATCTATTTTTCATGACTTCATTCTAACTGATATAATTACCAAAAGCCATAATCTTGGTTGTTTAGCTCAGTTGGTTAGAGCGCTTCGTTCACATCGAAGAGGTCAGAGGTCCGAGTCCTCTAACAACCACCAAAAGGTAAAACTAATTTTTTACGACTTAATTTTCATGAAACAAACACGTGTTGTTCAAATAGGTAATCTAAAAATCGGAGGAAACAATCCAATCAGAGTTCAATCCATGTGCAACACTGATACTCGAGATTCAAAATCTACTGTCAAACAAATTTTAGAACTTGAAAAAGCCGGTTGTGAAATTATTCGTGTTGCTGTTCCCGATATGACTGCCGCCAAAGCCATCAAAGATATCAAAAAAAATATTCACATTCCCTTAGTTGCTGACATCCATTTTGATTATAATTTAGCCTTAGAATCCATAAAAAACGGAGTGGATAAAGTTCGTATTAACCCTGGTAATATCGGATCCAATCAAAATGTCAAAAAAGTTGTCGATGCCTGCAAAGACAAAAATATTCCCATTCGTATCGGTATCAACACCGGTTCGCTAGAAAAAGGAGCCGAAAAAAAATATGGCCGCACCGCCAAAGCCATGGTTGAAAGTGCCCTGAGTCATATCAAAATTTTAGAGAAACTTCATTTCTACAACATTGTTATTTCTATGAAAGCCTCTGATATTCAACGGACCGTCGAGGCTTACGAATTATTATCCAAAAAAGTTAGTTACCCATTACACCTCGGCATCACCGAAGCAGGCACCATAAACATCGGAACAGTCAAAAGCTCCGTTGGACTAGGAATCATGCTTTTCAAAGGCATTGGTGACACCATTCGAGTATCTTTAACAGGAGACCCACTCGAAGAAGTTCGCGTTGGTTGGGAAATTTTAAAATCACTAAAACTTCGAAGTAGGGGAGTCAATCTAATTTCTTGCCCCACCTGTGGTCGTACCGAAATTGATTTAATTGGATTAGCCAACAAAGTTGAAAAAGCATTAACTAGTATCGACAAACCCATCACAGTTGCTGTTATGGGCTGCGTTGTTAATGGACCGGGAGAAGCAAAAGAAGCCGACATCGGCATTGCCGGTGGACACCATCAAGGCGTAATCTTCAAAAAAGATCAAATCATCTGCACCGTTCCAGAAGAAAAAATTCTAGAAGTCTTACTTTCCGAAATCCACAAACTCTAATCCCTCAACGCCTCTGCCCCATACCCACTCGCCAACACCATCACCATTGAATAACTTGTTTCTGAATAATTATCAGACATATTCAAAACTTTCTTTTTTAAATCATCCAATAAAGCCAAACTTACCGCCGAATCTTTACTAACAGAAGAATTTTCAAATTTCATTTTTACCCTACCTTCAACTAAACTAAAATAATCTAATAGTGAACTAAAATTATTTACTCTTTTATCCCAGGCTATTAAATTTGCTAAATCAAAAAGATTATTCAAAACACGCTGACTAACAACCCTTTCATCGGTCTCCTCTCGATATTTAAAAACTCGCACCGCCGCTTTAGTTAAAAATTTCTGATCAAAATCACTAACAGCACTAATTAAACCTAAATCATCCAAGTCTTTTCTAATTTGTTCTCTTAAAAAATCCTCACTCTTATTATCACCAAAAATTTGCCCATCATCAAACTTAACTACCACTGTATTAGTCACTCCAACCCCAACTTCTTTTTCCACATATTTCCACTTATTTTCTTTAGTATTACCAAAAACCAAGTGAACCAAACCATTATCAATAGGGGATAAGTTTAAATCACAATCATTATAATTTTTACCACCAACTACAATAAAACCATCATCTTCCTTATAAACATCACCTCCGCACTTTAATTCAGCCGTCACCGGAGACCCCACAAAAACCACTAAACTATTTTTAAAATTATCTTTATATACAAAATCAACTCCACTATTCCCCAAACCTAATTTATCAGCAATAAAGGATAATGAATCATTTACTATCGCTCCATGATCAGTCATTAATTCAAATCGCTCTCCGGTTCCAAAAGAAGAACTATTTTTCAAAACAGTCATATCACCATTCCCTTTTGCTAAACCAAAAATTTCACCATCAGGCCATAATCCTAAAACTCTGTCATAAACCGACCTTTCCCCCAATTTCAATATTTTTGGGGTCGATATTCCGACCCCCACCGACGAAAATAATTTCTCTGAAACATCAGAAACATTCTTATTTTTATCATCCAAATAACTATTATAACTATCCAAATTATTCCAAGAAATCATTTCATTATTTTTAGAAATATAATCAAAAACTGGTAATAAATCTTTTACTACCGGAGCAAAATTACGGATTTTAGCCAGATCCGTCACTACAAAACCCTTATTTTGTAAACCCAATAATATTTGAAAAGCCACAGAACTTATCCCGTCATACTCCAATATTTCCCCTCCATTCCAAACAGAATAAGTATCCAAAGAACCTAAATTCGGCGACCCTAAATTAATTACTCGTTTTACATTTCCCCTGTTTTTATTATCCTGCGCCCACAACCTGGCCACCACCCCGCCCAAACTATGGCCAACCAAATAAATGTCATCGTTTTCATTCAATCCCTTACTAATCACAAACTCATTAAAATTACTTTTAATTTCTTCAATGGGTTTTCTCCAATCATAATTCCACACAAAATAATCCTGATTCTTCACCAAACCATTTTTGTCTAACAACTCTATTAATCCATCATAATTATTAACAAATGGAGTCATTTTCCATTCATCACCCCCAACACTATTTCCATAAACAATTGCCTTCGAATTCCAACTTGCTCCCAACCCAGGAAGTATAAAAATTTTCTTTCTCCTCGACACCTCGGTCGGTGTCGGAGTTGGTGTTTGGGTCAATGTTGGTGTCGGAATAGGTGTTTGAGTTGGAATAGGGGTTGCTGCTGGCTCCTCCGTCGGTGTTGGAGTTGGAGTTGGTGTGGAGGTAGGCGTAGGGGTCTGAGAAATCACTGGTTCACTCCCATCTATAACAATTTTATCCAGAGAAAATTTAGACCAAGGACCACCACCATCAGAAACAAAATTTCCAAACCATATAATTTTAGGAATACAATTATTTCTTATCTCAGTTGTAAAAATTGGAGTAGTATTCCCATAAAACTTATCTAAATAAACATAATAAAAATTACCCACTTTAGAAATATCAAAGTAATGCCAATAGTTATTAGATAAGACAATATTCGTTTGAGTTATTCGTCCAGATAAATCACTAGTAGAGGCTGTAAATTTTGAACAAGCTCCTTGGTCATTAAAATCATTATAATAAAATTTAAATCCCTGACCACTACTAGTATCGTTCCAAATACCAAACTGTGAAAATAATTTACCAAAAGGACCCGTAAAACCAACTCCCAAACCAACCCCTCTATTAGTTATTGATGGGTAACGAAATTTAATTCTTATCCAGAAGTCCCCGTCAGTTGGAACAATATCATTTTTTGATATCACAACAGGAAAATCAGAATCATTTGTAGATAAATTTACAAACCCGCCCTCATAAACAACTTTAGAATTTGACAAAATACACTCGGTTCTATTATTTGGATTTGTATAAGAATAATTACAGTAATAAATCCACTTATTGTTATCTAAATTATCAAATTCATCCTCAAAATAACTCTCGGCAAAAACAGTTTTGCCAAAAATAAAAAATAGTAAAATAAATAAAACCACCCTTAAATTTACTTTCATTTAATATTAATACTAATGAAAATAGCAATATTTCACAACCTAGAAAAAGGAGGGGCATTAAATTCAATCATTTTTATACTTGAACATCTAAAACAAAGAAATAAAATTGATATATATTCCCTTCAAAGGAATATCCCAAACAACCTAGCTAACAACTTTTATATTTACAAGATTGGAAAAACTAAAAATATTTTTCAAAATCTATCTCAAGTTTTATTTAAACTAAAAACAATAAACAAAAAAATAACTGAAGATATCAATAAAAATAACTATGATTTAATTTTAGTTTTTCCTTGTTTACTAACCCAATCACCATATCTTTTACGCTATTTAAAACACAAAGAAAAAGTAATTTATTTCTTCACAGAAACTAAAAGAGAATTTTATGAAAATACTTCTTTTAATTATCGGTCACCCAAAAAGATGCTATCCCGACTAACACGATTACCAATAAAATATATCGATATAAAAAACTGTAAATCAGCCAAACATATAATCTGCAATTCAAAATTCACAGCCAAAAACCTCAAAAAAATCTACCATAAAAATTCAACAATTATTTATCCCGGATTAAAACCAATCAAACCTAAAAAAATAATAATCAATAATAATAAAAAAATACTATCTGTTGGACAATTGTCAAAAATCAAAGGACATGATTTTTCTATAAATCAATTAGACAAAATTGTTGATAACTTCACTATTCTCGGAAGAGAAACATCTGAAAGTAAAACTATATATAAATTAGCAAAAAAGAAAAATATATTTTTAAATATAATCAACACCGAAGACGATGAAGTTAAAGACGACTTATATAAATATTATTCAATCTACCTGGCAAACAACTCAAATGAACCATTTGGAATAACCACTCTCGAAGCAACGTCAAATAATTGCCTAGTTTTAGGTAAAAAAGAAGGTGGTACATCAGAAATAATCAAAAGTGGAATAAATGGTTATTTATATTCAAACCTTAATCAGGCTAGAAAAATTCTCAAAAAAGTTCTTTCCCAAAACAAACTAACATTTACACAGATAAATACGATAGATTGGAAGTATACTTCTGATAAAATAATAGAGTACTACATCAATCACATCAAACATGAACCATAAACTCACTCTTCTTCTCCTCACCAAAAACGAATCGGAAAATATACAAAAGAATTTTAATTGGGTGGGGGAGTGTAAAAGTATAAAAGAAATAATTATTGTCGATGATTATTCTACTGACGATACCCTTGAACAAATTAAAAAGCTTGAATCAAAACACCAAAAAGTCAAAATATTTAGCCGTGATTTAAACAACAACTTTGCCTCACAACGCAATTTCGGCATCTCAAAATCAAAACACAATTGGATTTTTACTATCGATCCTGACGAACAACCAACAAAGGAATTAATCCTATTTTTAAATCATTTCGATAAACATCGATATAAATCATACGCTTTTAAAAGAAAGGATATATTTTTAAATCAAACCATAAAACATGGTGAAAACGCACATCTTTATTTCACTCGTCTTTTTAATAAAAATTATGGAAAGTTTGTTAATCAAGTTCATGAAATTTGGCAAAGTCAAAAATTTATTAAAAAAACACGACTTGCCATCAGCCACTACTCTCACCAAACAATCAAATCTTTTATTCAAAAAA
Source organism: Candidatus Parcubacteria bacterium (assembly GCA_023396915.1). Lineage (GTDB taxonomy): Bacteria > Patescibacteriota > Microgenomatia > UBA12405 > UBA12405 > WARW01. Next base: position 70,750 of record JAEWUV010000006.1, on the reverse strand, counting down.
TAAACTTTTATACTGACATTCGCTCCCATGAACTTTATCAACAAAAAATCAAAACAAACATGTTTCAAATTATATTTTTTCCAATCGGTAAGTTTATTCAAGATTATTTCTTGCGCTTAGGTTTTTTAGATGGAACCGCCGGTATAATTATGGCTCTTTCCATGAGTTTCCATGTTTTTTTAAACAAAGCTAAACTATGGCATTTATACAAAACTCAATCTTAATTCTTTGTTTTTTTTCATTTTTTATTGGTCAAATATTCCGTCTCAATTTATTTGGAACCTCTTTTCCACTAATTGATCTTTCCATCGTCATTTTGTCTATTTTTAATATCATTTTTCATTTCAAAAATAAGCCACTAAAAATAAGCAATAAATACCTCCTTTATTTTATTGTTTACGCCTGGGTTCTGTTGCTTTTCAACTATTTCCGTTTTCAAATATTTTCTTTAAACTCACTTTTTTATCTTATCCGTTTTACCTGTTTACTCTCCTTGTTTATTTTGCCGTCCAAAATAAGTAAAAAACAACATCAATTATTTTATTTATTCCTCATTGCTAATATTATTTTCGGCCTCATCCAATACTTTTTTTGGCCGGACTTTACTCACTTTGATGTTAATCAATGGGACCCACATTTGTATCGTTTGGTCAGTACCTTTTTCGATCCCACCTTTACCGGACTTATTTATCTTATGTTTTTTATCACCATCTATTTTGATAAAAAAATCCCTTATCGTAAATTTTTGTTAACCATTTCTTATTTGGCCATAGCTCTAACCTACAGTCGTTCTACTTATCTATCATTTGTCGGCGCTTTTGCATTTATTTCATTTTCTACTAAAAAAATACGCCCCTTTTTGATTAGCTTGATTATCATAGCTTTCACTATTTTTTGTTTACCCCGCCAACCCGGAGAGGGGACTAAATTAGAAAGAACCTCATCAATAACTGCCAAAATACAAAATTACCAAGAAGGCTTAAAACTTTTTATCAAACATCCAATAATAGGTATCGGCTACAATAACATTCCGATATTCAGAGAAAATAAAAACCCCAATTCCCACGCTAATTCCGGTTTTGATGGTAGTATTTTAACCTTACTAATTTCAACTGGAATTATTGATACAACTCTTTTTCTTTTCGGGGTTAAAAATTATTATCCATCTATTTCATTAGGCAAAAAAACATTAATTTGGATAATCTTAATCCACTCACTATTTGCCAACTCACTTCTTTATCCATGGACGCTACTGGCTCTAATCTTTCTTTAAAGACTGTAAGTTATAGAAATTTTCTTTTTAGTTTGATTACCCGCCAAATCAGTTGACGTTACTTCCAACTCATTTTTTCCTGTATTTAACTGCCATTTTAGTTTGAAATTTCCATCACCATCAACCATAGCAATTCTATTATTAATAGACACACTTGCCTTTATATCAGTTTTTCCTAAAATATCAAAATCTGCTGAATCAACAGTCAAACTATCTTCAGTTGGATTAGTTAATTCTAATTTTGGAGCTGTTTTATCAAAAACAACGTTAATAGTTTTTGAACCATCGCCATTACCCGATTTTTCAGTACTGGCAATTGCACTAAAACCATTATCACCTTCTTCTAAATTAATTTTATTAAAAACAAAATCCCCACTTTCTGTCACCTTCGTTGTTCCGACCGAAACCTCATTTTTAAATAATTCAACTGTTACCTCAGGTTCGGCAAAACCACTTATTTTAATTTCAGCACTATTCGTTGCTTCATATGGAATAATCAATCTCGGAGCTAATGGTGCTAATATTTTCTCATCATCCTGACCAGAATCCTTTTTTCCTTCACCCAAAAAAACCGAAAATTTTATCAAAAGGGGTAAACCAAATACCAAAACCAATATCAAAGAAGTAATCGTCAAAAAACCCAAAAAAACTGTTTTTTTTGTTATCTGATCTTGATTTTTTCTGATTAATCTTGATCTTTTGAACTCAGCCATAATATATTAAAGTATAACATTTCTACTTTTTTACTAATATCTAATTAATGAGCCGAAGGGGAGAATCGAACTCCCGACCTCAGCTTTACGAAAGCTTTGCTCTACCAACTGAGCTACTCCGGCGCGTATTCTGGAGCGGCTAGAGGGAATTGAACCCTCGACCTATCCTTGGGAAGGACATATTTTACCACTAAACTATAGCCGCAACGTACAAATTATAGCTTAATTTAATCTCGGTATCATCAACATCATACCAATTTCCAAACCATTAGCGTTTGGCAACTTAGCCCTATTTTCTTCCCAAATCTTTGGCCATTGATAACCATCACCATAAGCTTTAACAGCTATCTTCCATAAACTATCACCTTTAGCTACTTGATATTCACTACCAACCAAAACATCAGAATCACCACTGGTAGTACTGACAACCCCAAACTCTTTACCATTAACCACCACTTTATCTGGAATAACTAATTTTTGACCAACCTCAATGGCAGAAGGATTTTCCAACCCATTAGCTTTAGCAACTTCAGTCCAAGCATATCCATTTCCATATTTTTCCATCGAAATTTTCCACAAATTATCACCCTTAACAACTTCATATTTACCGGAGTCACCACTAATGGTATCCCCATTCAAAGACACATCATCATTCAATCCTGGGATATTAACTGACCCCTTATTTTTCTGAAAATAATTAAATATCAAACCAATCACCACCACTACAATCACCAACCCCAAAAACATACTAATAACTTCTTCACTTGACTTAAAATATTTCCTTTTTATTTGTTTAAAATTCATTATTGGATATTTTAAAAAATTGCTTTATCGCAAATAATAAATAACTATAAAACTATTTTCAATTTACACCCGACTTGGTCTTATTGCAATATCCTGTATGCCTGTTTCCTCTATAATTCCAACAAATTTACGTAAATTTTGGGCAAAAATTGTTAGTGTCTCACAATTTAACCTATATATTCTTTGTTTACCAACTACTCTGCAATTAACTAATTCTGCTTTTTTTAAAATCGCTAAATGGCTGGACAAAGTCGCCTGCCCAATATCAAAATTGACCAATAAATCCGTTACTGAATATTCTTTATCCTTTAGCAAAGTTAATATTTTCCTTCTGTTTCTATCGGCTAATGCCTTAAAAATTTTATCCATAAAACTATTATATCGATAAACATCAATATAAACAACTTCCTTTTTCAAACTTGATTATTTATCCAATTTAATAGACAATACAACTACTTATGAAAAACTTTGATAGTAAACAAGAACAAACCTTAGTTATTGTTAAACCCGACGGAGTTCAAAGAGGTCTAATTGGAGAAGTTATTAAAAGATACGAAACCTGCGGATTAAAATTAGTCGCTTTAAAAATGCTTACTCCGAACAAAGAAACAGTTAAAAATCATTATTCTATTGACCCCGAATGGGCCACTAAAACTGGTAACAAAACTTTTGAATCTTACAAAGAAAAAGGCTTACCCATGCCTGCCGATACCCCTGAAGCATTTGCCGAAGAAGTTAGATCACAACTTATGGATTTTATGAGTAGTGGTCCGGTCATCGCTATGGTTTGGCAGGGAATGGGAGCAGTCGCCATCGTTAGAAAAATTACCGGATCTACCGAACCATTAAGTTCTGCACCAGGAACAATTCGCGGTGATTTCACCATTGATTCCTACACTGCCGCTAACGCTGACAAAAGAGCCGTCAGAAACATTATTCATTCTTCTGGATCTGTTGAAGAAGCTGAAAAAGAAATTCCAATTTGGTTTAACAAAAACGAAATCATTAACTATCGACTAATATCTGAAGAAATCATCTACGATGTCAATTTAGATGGAATTTTAGAATAAAAATCTAAATTTTCTCTAAGTCTAAGTACATAATTTTGTAACCTCCCACGTCAAAAATTTCTAAGTCTTCAAACCCAAATTTTTTGTAAAAATCTACCACGATAGCTGCCAAAAAAACTAATCTGGCACCTTTTCTTTTTTTGATTCTTTTAATAAGTTCATTAATTAAAAATCTTCCCTTCTCTTTAAGCTGATAACATGGTCTAATATTTATCCAACAAATTTCATAAACATTATAATCCATCCACGACTGAAAAAAACCTCCAAAACCTATTATTTCACCCTTATCCTCCACCACATAATATTCAGGTTTAATAACAGAACGAACAAACATCGCCTCTAACTCTGCTTTGCATTTTTTACTTAAATCCTCATCGTCATGACCCGGAGGATAATTCTCCTCAACAATTTTACAAACTATGTCTATCTCACTTTTCCTTAGTTTTCTTACTTTCACGGATTTATTATTTTAATATATACCACCAACCAACAACCAATACTAGATATCTCTTTCTCCCAAATCCTGAGCAAAACGCAGTAAATAGCCATCTAAATCTTGGACCAAAAATTCTCTATTTCCAACTTCTTTCTTATTCTTTCTATACCAATTTTCTTCAATTTCTTGAAACAATTTATAATTATTTTTTCTCAATTGACTAACCAATAAATCAACATTACTACATTCAATTTGAAAATTAACACCCCGACCCAATGGATACTCTAATTTACCAGTCTCCCAAGTACCGTTATACTCATTAATCATTATTTGGCTATTTTCAAATGAAAGCAATGCAAATTTTTTCTCTGGTCTATCATATTCAATTTTAAAACCTAAAACTTTAGTATAAAAATCTAAACTCTTTTGAAAATCAAAAACAATTAATTCTGGAACAAGGGACGGTTCATATTGCATAAAAAATTCTAACACAAACGCAACAAACACAAAAAATCCCCTAAGATATGGGATTAAAGCGAAACGTTTAATTAATTGATATAATCATCGCAATTATGGCAAATGTGCCTCTTTGTGAAAGGTTAATTGGTACATATGGTTTTAGTGATAAACCTATGGCTCCTCCACCATCAGAAAGCAGAAGTGAAGGAATTCAATTTGAACTAACCACCGGTTGTAATCATGGTCGATGCACTTTTTGTGATATGTATAGCCAAATTGGTTACAACGAAAAATCAATTGAAGAGTTTAGTCGACATGTAAATTTGGTTTTAGATTTTGTCGCAAAAGAAAGACAGGCTAAATATGCTTTTATGAGACCCAGAATTTTTATTGGTGCTGGTAATGCCTTAAGTGTTGATAATAAAAAATTTATTGAAGCCTGTCAAACTATAATACAAGCTCTTTATGATAAAGAATTTTTTACTAGGACAGTCCGTCTTTCAACTTATGGAAGAGTAAAAGATGTTTTAGGTAAAGGAGAAGAATATATGTCAAGATTCAAAAATGTTGACCATGATAAGAGAGGACGCATTAGCGAAAAAATAGTCTACGTTGGTCTAGAAAGCGGAAGCAATAATGTATTAAGAATAATTAATAAAGGAAACACTCAAGACGAAGCAGTCAAGGCTGGAGAAATTCTAAGATGGACTAGTATAGGAAACTCAACTATGGTTATGCCAGGTCTTGGTGGCATGGCCAATTTTGAAGATCATGTAAGAGAAACAGCTAGAGTTCTCAACGAAACAAGGCCTTTCTGGGTTACTTTTATGGGGCTTGATGTTAAAAAAGGTACTCCTTACGAAACTTGGATAAAAAGACAAGAACAATTAAACCAAAATCGCAATTTAACCCCATACGAAATAGTGGAACAAACAGCTCAAATTATCGAACAATTAGATTTCCCAACCAACATTGGCATTTATGGAGACGACATTCATGAAGGACTTTGTCGTAACCCAATTAATCTACCCCGTCGTAAAATTTATGAACGAATCGGCACAATGGGAGCTCCAAGTAGTCAAAATTTAGCCAAGGAACTAAGAAGCTTGTTGCGCCGCAGTAAACTCAAATCACCAATCAAAACAAAACTATAAAGATAAACAATAACTTATCAAAAATCCCCTAATATAGGGGATTAATTTAAAAGCGGGTCTGATGGGATTCGAACCCACGATCTTCCGCGTGACAGGCGGATGTGCTAGACCGCTGCACCACAAACCCTTTTTGGTCTAAAGACAAGAGATACTATATCAAAATAGTAAATTTTTGTCTATTTCCTCATTATACTTACTATTTACTCATTAAACAATTCCTTTCTTTTACAATAAAACCACCTTAAAATGAGTTATATGATTAAAACCAGACCAAACAGTACCGCCATCCAAGGCGCCCAATGGGGAGATGAGGGTAAAGCAAAATTCGCCGATAAAATAGCCGAAGAGTATGTTGGAAAAGGCCTTACTTGCGTCGATTACAGTGTTAGCGGTGGAGCCAATGCTGGACACCGGATAGAAATAGACCAGAATAATGGACAAAGAATTTCTATTAATCTTCACCAACTTCCCAGCGGAGTTTTTAATAAAAATGTTTATGCCATTTTAGGCAACAGCAAAGTTATCAACCCTCAGGGATTAACCTATGAAATAGGCAAGGTCAAAGAATTATCCGGAGGAGAAATTCCTTCAACTATTAAAGTCAGCGCTACCGCCACCTTAGCTCTACCCACTCATCAGGCTTTTGAATTCGCCCTTAAAAGTACCAAAGATATTGGCAAAGGAGCTACCGGGCAAGGGATTAGTCCCGCTTATGCCGACAGAACCCTTCGCCAAGAACTTTATGTCAAAGATTTAGTTGAAGGAAATTTTGGGGCTTTTGAAAAACATTACGACTATTTTTCTCAAATTATATCCGGCCTTGACCTTAAAATGTCAGAAATCTTAATTCCTATTTTTTCCGACACCAAAGGCGGAGAGAAACAACTAGTTGGAAGTAAACAAGATTTTATTTCTAACCTTAAAAAATATCGTGAGTTCCTTTTACCTTATATCGAAGATGTCTATGATTTTGTCAAACAAGCCTGGGAAAGTCCGAACAAGTATGCTTTCCTTTTTGAAATGTCTCAGGGTGTTGGTATCCATCCGGTATATGGAGTCAAACCTGATATAACCGCCTCTGACCCAAGTTTTATCGGAATTGATGCCTCGACCGAAGGTTTGGTTAATCATATGGAAATTGAACACCGAATTGGAATCAGTAAACTTTACTGTTCCAGTGTTGGTGCCAGAAAATTACCCACCCAAATGCCCGAAGATTTGGCCAATTGGTACCGGGACACTTTCCATGAATTTGGTGGAACCACCGGCAGACCCCGAGATGTTGCTTTTCCCGACTTGGTAGCTACTGCCTTTTATGCCAAAGTCAGCCATGCCAATGAAATTGCTATTAGTCACATGGATGCCATTAAACCAAATACTAACATTAAACTCTGCACCGAATATAAATTAAAAAGCACCGGAGAAAAAGTTGACTATCGTCCTTACCAATGGTGGGCAGACCTAGTAGAACCACAATATCAAGAGCTTCCTTCATGGAACACTGATAAAATCAGTGCTGCCAAAAATTATGACGAAATTCCTGACGAGGCCAAAGAATATTTAAAATTTCTTTTGGAAAAAACCGGTTGTCAACCTGTCCTTTTAGGTACCGGACCGGAAAGGAAACAGGTCATCAGAGTTGAGAAACTTTAAAATATAGCCTTGAATTATCGCCCTTAGCCATTTAAACTCAGCTTATCAGTGAATAAAAAATATAGTATCGTTACTCTAGCTAGTCATTCTGCTCTTCAAATCCTTAAGGGCGCCAAAGACGAGAAGTTCAACACAATTCTGGTTTCTACCCCAGACAGAGTTTCTTTTTATAAGCGTTTCCCTTTTATCGACAAAATTATTACCATTCCCGACTGGTCAGATTTTTCTAAAGTAGAACCAGAACTCCGAAAAGAAAATGCTATTGTCATTCCTCATGGTAGCTTTGTGGCTCACTTAGGTCTAGAAAAAAACAAAGAAATGTCTTTACCTTATTTTGGCAACAAAGCCGTTCTGGATTGGGAAGCCGACAGAGATAAACAATCCCTTTGGCTTAAACAAGCCAATATTAATACTCCAAAAGAATACTCTGACATTAATAAAATTGAATATCCTGTTATCGTCAAAACCCACGGAGCTGATGGTGGTAGTGGTTATTTTTATGCCAGTTCTAAAAAAGATTTAGCCAAAAAACTTAAAAATATCCCCAAAGGCAAAAAATATACTATTCAACAATATGTCATCGGTGTCAATCTTTATATCCATTATTTTTATTCTCCTTTAACCAAACAAGTTGAAATTCTTGGTATGGATCGCCGTTATGAAACCAACGTTGATTCACTTGGTAGAATCCCTTCAAAAAACCAACAAGAACTTGATATTAATCCTAGTTATACCGTAGTAGGGAATACCCCTGTTGTTTTACGGGAATCCATGATGCCCGAAGCTTACGAAATGGGTGAACGCCTAGTTGCCGCTTCTCAAAAATTAATTGACAAAAAAGGTATTTACGGACCTTTTTGTTTGGAAACTATTATTACTCCCGACCTAAAATTCCATATTATCGAAATTTCTTGCCGCATTGTTGCCGGTACCAACATCCATATCAACGGATCTCCTTATAGCGATTTGGTTTATGGTCAACCCATGAGCACTGGTCGTCGTATCGCCCGAGAAATTAATTTAGCCAAAAAATCCAATAAATTAAATTTAATTTTAGACTAAAATGGAGAATATAATTAAAACTTACGACCCGTCAAAAATTACTATTGCCGTTCTCGGTTCACACAGTGCTCTTGATGTTTGTAGTGGTGCCAAAAAACTCGGTTTCAAAACACTGGTTATTGCCCAAAAGGGCCGTGATGCTGTTTATTCTAAATATTACAAAACCGACGGAAAAATTGGTTGTGTTGATAATTGTCTAATTTTAGACAAATTTTCTGATTTACTTAACCCTCAAATCCAACAACAATTAATTGATCAAAATACCATTTTTGTCCCTCATCGATCTTTTGAAGTTTACCTAAATTTCGACTACAAGGCTATTGAAAATGACTTTAAAATTCCTATGTTTGGTAATAAATTTTTACTCAAATCCGAAGAGAGGGGAGTCAAACCCAACCAATACGATATCCTAAAATCGGCCGGCATTCGTTTTCCTATTCAATTCACCGACCCAAAAAACATCGACAGACTTTGTTTAGTTAAAGTTCTAGAAAAAGCCCGTGGTTTTGAAAGAGCTTTCTTTATGGTCGATTCTTATCAAGATTTTAAAAATCAAACTGATAAATTACTTCAACAAGGCGCCTTTACCGAAGAACAATTACAAAAATCTGTAATCGAAGAATTTGTCACTGGAGTTCATACCAATTTTAATTATTTCTATTCACCGACTAGCAAAAGATTAGAGCTTATGGGCACTGATACCCGTCGCCAAACCAATCTCGAAGGTCTTTCTCGTATTCCCGTCAGTTATCAAACTGAAGTTCTTAAAAAAATGGAAATTAAATATGAAGAAGCCGGCCACATTGCTGTCACGGTATTGGAATCAATGCTCGAAAAAGCTTTTATTTTAGGCGAAAGCTTTGTCAAAGCCTGTCAGGATCTTTATTCACCCGGAGTAATTGGTCCTTTTGCTCTTCAATCAATTATCGTCCCCGGACCTCCACAAAAAGATATTGTTGTTATTGATGTTTCACCTAGAATGCCCGGATCACCCGGACTTTTTGCCACTCCTTACAACTTCTATCTTTATGGAAAACATTTAAGTGTCGGTACTCGTGTCGCTATGGAAATCAAATCAGCTGTTAAAAATAATTGTCTAGACCAAATCACTACCTAAATTAACTTCGAAATTTCCTCAGCTAAAGTAAAAATATTCTTCCGAGCAGCAGCCACAACTGGGGAATCAAAATCATCTCTTTTTTTTAAATGTGGTTTCCCTTCTATAAGGACACCACCAACCGCATTAAACGGTTGTTTATGAAAAACCTCTCCCGCTCCCCAACCTAGACTCTCACCTACAAACACCTTAGTGTTATATTCAGACTCTAGTTGTTCTGGTACTCCAGGCTTCACACTAGAAACCGAGGCCACATCAAAACTTACATCGTTATATCTTTTCAAGGCATCACCAAAAACTCTCGTCCCTTTCCCATTTCTAATTAATTCCGTAACCACCAAGACTTTTCCCAATGAATCATGAATATTATCAACAAAACTATTCACTAAATCCGGTTTATGTGGAGAAACAAAATAAACCATTGGACTAGGAGCATTATTTTCAATCTCCATACGCTTAATACTAAAAAGATATTTTATAAAAATCGATATAACTCGACCACCCCCATCATCAGAAACTATAGTGTTGTATTTAAATTCTTTTCCTTTTAAGTCTATTGCCAAATTTACAAAAGAAGCCAAAATCTCCCAATTAGTAACATATCTAGGAACTACATCCTCTACATCAATGTCGCGTTCAAAAAACTTTGCTGCCTCCAAAGCCCTGTCCCAATTAAAACTTTTTTCTTTATTAATATTCAAAGAATGTGATGGAGACCCTTCTTTAAACATGAGAACCTATTATATGCCGCCAAATCTTATATAATCAAGTGATGAGTAAAACTAAAAAAGATTACTCTAACCAACAAATTGCCGAGATACTCCAAAATATTGCTACTGCCTACGAAATCAAAAAGAAAAATTTCTTCCGAATTAAATCCTATCAAGACGCTGCTGAAACCATTCTGACTTATCCCAAATCTGTCTATCATCTTTGGCAAAAAGACCCACAATTATTTGATAATATTCCCGGCATTGGTCCCAACATTTTTACCAAAATTACTTATCTTTTTACCACCGGCAAACTTCACCCTCATGTTATCCGTGCCTTCAAAGGTATCTCTCCTTTGGTTTTCATTTTTACCAAAATCAATAGTATCGGCCCCAAAACTGCTTATATTCTTACCAAAAAACTAAAATTTTCTAAAAATCCACTCAAAGCATTGGACCAGTTAATCCAATATTGTCGGCAAGGCAAAATTAGAAATTGGCCCCATTTTGGAATTAAATCCGAAGCCTCAATACTAGAAAATACACTAGCCTTTTTAGGTCAAAGTCGCCGCATGTATTATCAAGAAGCCAAAATTAAATCTGACAAAATCATTAAATATCTTCATGAAAAATTTCCCAAAATTGAAATTTACGCCCTCGGCAGTTTACGTCGACATTCACTTACGATAGGGGATATTGACCTAGCCGCTAAATCAAAAAATTCTGCAAAAATTTTGGATTATTTCATTCAATATCCTGAAAATATTCAAACTATTGATCGTGGGGCCAAAAAAGCTTCCATTAAAATTTATCCAGATATTAGGGTTGATATTATGGTCCAACCGGCCAAAAATTTTGCCTCGCTTTTACAACATTTTACCGGTTCACGCCAACACAATATCTTACTTCGAAAACATGCCCTTTCTTTAGGTTATTCAGTCTCAGAATATGGAATAAAAAACCTAAAAACAGGAAAAATTTATAATTTTACTAATGAAAAAAAACTTTATAATTTCTTAAAACTTTGCTACATAGAACCCAAAAATAGATTAGGAGAAAACGAACTTGAAACCGCTTATAAATGCTATAATCAATCAGGTTAATTTTTAACAAAAATTATGTTAATTTTCTTAGCAATTCTAATTATCATTGCCCTAGTCATGATGAGTTTTTATAACAAATTAAAAACTTTTCAAGTCCGTATCAAAGCCTCTATCCAAGAAATTGGTAATCAACTCAAGCGCCAAGCCGACTTAATTCCAAATTTAGTCAATTCTGTCAAAGGTTATATGACTCATGAAAAAGGAATTTTTGAAGATTTAACTAATGCCAGAAAAACCATAGAAACAGCCGCTAATACTAATAATCCAAAAGCACTTGATGAATCCCAAAAAACTATTAACAAAATTCTAAGCTCACTTAAAGTCATAGTTGAAAGCAATCCTGAACTTCAAACTTCTGCCTTAGTTAACAATCTTATGGACGAACTTCGCGACACTGCCGACAAACTTATGTATTCCCGCCGAACTTTAATCGACCTAACTGCCGACTACAACTCATCTATTGTCACCATACCCGGTGTCTGGGTCGCCAAACTTTTTGGGTTTGAAGCAGAAAAAGGCTTATCTATGCCAGACGATAAATCTGCCACCGAAATCACTTCTGAAGAAATGAAAAATCCAAAAGTCCAGTTATAAATTGCCCTTTTTAAGGGAAAAACCGGTTCAACCGGAAAGAGTTTCGTTTTTATGGTCAATATCTACGAACAAATAAGTCGTAATAAAATCAGATCTACTTTTATTATCTCTTTATTTTCTGCCTTTATAGTTTTAGTTGCCTACCTAATTACTCGTGCCTACAATCTTGATGGAGTTTTTTTAGCTTTTGCCATTTTATTTTCGATCATTTCCTCTCTTGGTAGTTATTTTTACGGCGACAAAATGGTTCTAGCCTTAAATCACGCCCAACCTGCCAATAAAAATAATTATCCTCTTTTATATCAAGTTATCGAAAACTTAAGTATTGCCAATCAAACTCCCATGCCTCAAATTTATATCATTAGCACTAACGCTCCAAATGCTTTTGCCACTGGTCGCGACCCTCAACACGCGGTCGTTTGTGTAACAACGGGTCTTTTACCAAAACTTAACCGTAGCGAACTTGAAGCTGTTATCGCCCACGAACTTTCTCATATAAAAAACTACGATATTCGTTTAATGACTCTTGTCAGTATTCTTATTGGCTCACTTTCAATTCTTATTAATATGGCTTATCGTTCTTCATTTTTCAGAAAAAGCAACGATAAAGAAAATAACCAAGCTAATAATATTATTATGCTTTTGGGATTTATTATGATAATTTTTGCCCCTTTAATTGCCCAATTAATTCAACTGGCTATTTCTCGTCGCCGAGAATATTACGCTGATGCTTCAGCAGTTAAACTAACCCGTCAACCTCAAGCTTTAATCGATGCCCTAACCAAAATATCCAACGATGACTCTGTTTTTGAAACCGCCTCCACGGCCACCGCTTCACTTTACATTACTAATCCTTTTAAAAGTAATAAAATCGCTAGTCTTTTTTCTACCCACCCACCTATCAAAGACCGCATCAAAGCCCTTCAAGAAATGATGTAATTACCGCATAATGTTAGTATTTTTAGAATTGATTCAGTTTATTAGTCTTTTAACTTTTAACTTTTAACTTTAAACTATCAATATGTCTTTTGTTCATCTTCACGTTCATACTGAATATTCACTTTTAGACGGACTTTCTAAAATCAAAAATCTAGTTAGCACTGTCAAAGAAATGGGTATGAATTCTATTGCTATAACCGATCACGGAGTTATGTATGGCGCTGTAGAATTTTACAAAACTTGCACCAAAGCCGGCATTAAACCAATTATTGGTTGTGAAACATATTTAGCCCCAAACGGACACTTAGATAAATCTACCAGCAATCGCCGCAATCAACATTTAATTCTTCTAGCCAAAAACCAACAAGGTTATCAAAATTTAATGAGATTAGTCAGTACTGCCCATATTGAAGGCTATTACTACAAACCACGTATCGACTGGGAACTTTTAACCAAATATCACGAAGGTATTATTTGTAGCAGTGCCTGCATTGAAGGAGAAATATCGCAATTAATCTTAGATGATAAATATGACCAAGCCAAAAAACGAGCCCAAGATTTCCAACAACTTTTTGGAAATGATTACTACTTAGAAATCCAACGTCACCCCGGACTGGAAGGTCAAGAAACAGCCAATGAAGGCATTGTTAAAATAAGCCGTGAAATCGGAGTCCCTCTAATCGCCACCAACGACGCTCATTACATTAAAAAGGAAGATGCTTTTGCCCAAGATGTCTTGGTTATGATTAATACTCAAACTACTATCAACGACACCAAAAGAATGAGTATGTTAGATATCCCCGATTTTTACATCAAATCACCTGAAGAAATGCAGCAGCAATTCATCGACTATCCCGATGCTTTAGAAAACACCCAAAAAATTGCCGACAAATGTGACTTAGAAATTGAACTGGGTAAATGGTATTTCCCTAAATTTAAACTTCCAAAAGACAAGACCGCCGAACAAACTCTTCACGATGCTGTTTATCAAGCCGCCAAAGAGCATTATGGTGACAATCTAAACCAAGAAATTACCGACCGAATCGAATATGAAATGGACGTTATTTGTAGTAAGGGTTATGCCGCCTACTTTTTAATCATGCGCGACTTTATCCAATGGACGGAAGAAAATGATACTCCAACAAACACCAGAGGATCCGCCGCTGGCTGTTTAGTCGCCTTTGTCTTAGGCATCACCCCGGTAGACCCTCTAATTTATCAATTACCCTTTGAAAGGTTTTTAAACAAAGACCGTCCCTCACCTCCTGATATTGATCTTGATATCGCCGACGACAAACGCCAAGGAATGCTTTATCATATTATCGACCAATATGGCAAAGACGCCGTTGCTCAAATATGTACTTTTGGTCGAATGATGGCCAAAGGTGCCGTTCGCGATACTGCCAGAGTTTTGGGCTACGAATATTCAACCGGAGACAAAATAAGTAAACTTATTCCCGAAGGTTCCCAAGGTTTTCCCATGTCCATCGACAAAGCCTTAAGCATTACCCCAGAACTAAAAAGCCTCTACAACAGTGATCCAGATGCTAAAAAAATTATAGATTCTGCCAAACAAATTGAAGGTTGTGCCCGTCATATTAGTGTTCACGCCTGTGCTATCGTTATTTCTCCAACTACCATCAACGATTTCTCTCCGACTCAGTTAGAAACCGGTGGTGATAAAACCATTACCCAATATGAAATGCATGCTTGCGAAGATGTTGGATTAATTAAATTCGATATTCTAGGTATCCGCAATTTATCTTTCTTAGGACAAGCAGTGGTTAATGTCCGAAAAAGCAAAAAAATTGAAATAAATTTACGTAAAATTCCTCTTGATGACCAAAAAACTTTCGATATGCTTTCCCGTGGTAGTACCATGGGAACATTCCAACTTTCCGGCGAAGGCATGACTAAATGGCTCAAAGAACTTAAACCTAATCGAATCGAAGACTTAATGGCCATGGTAGCCCTTTATCGACCCGGACCAATGGGAATTATTCCCGAATATATTGCCCGAAAGAATGATTCTTCAAAAATCGACTATTTTGATCCAAAAATGGAAAAATTCCTCAAAAGTTCCTATGGGCTTTTGGTTTATCAAGATGACTGTTTATATACTGCTATCGAACTTGCCGGCTACAACTGGACTGAAGTCGATAAATTTAGAAAAGCTATCGGTAAAAAAATCCCCGAAGAAATGGCTGCTCAAAAAGAAAAATTTATCAACGGCTGTGTCAAAAACGGCTATACCAAAAAAAAGGCAGAAGAAATTTTTAAACTCATCGAACCATTTACCTCTTATGGATTTAACAAAGCCCATGCCGCCTCTTATGGCATGTTAGCTTATCGCACTGCCTATATGAAAGCCAACTATCCGGTTGAATATATGTGTGCCTTACTTACTGCCGAATCAGGTGATACCGAAAAAATAACCAATGGAATTGAAGAAAGCCGAAAAATGGGAATTATTGTTGCCCCCCCAGACATAAACAAATCTAATAGTGGCTTTGAAATAGAAGAAAATCCTAATTCTTTGGAAAAAATGTCTATCCGTTTTGGTTTAAGCGCTATTAAAAATGTCGGTATTGCCGCTATCGAAAATATCCTCAAAGAACGCGAAAACGGACCATTTGTTAACTTTAATGATTTTTGTATTCGGGTTGATAGTCAAAAAGTAAACAAACGCGTTTTAGAAAGTTTAATCAAAGTTGGAGCCTTAGATCAATTTGGCGAAAGAAATGCAATTCTAGCCTCTCTGGATAAAATCAGAACAGATTGTGAGAAATTAAGTGATAAAAAAAACAGCGGACAATTCGGTTTGTTTGATACTCCCAACGAAGACAAAGGCAAAATTATCGCCCCTCCGGATAAATTTCTCGAAGTAGAACCAATGCCCGAACATGATCGTCTGATAATGGAAAAGGACCTAATCGGTGTTTTTGTTACCGAAAACCCTTTAACCAAAATTTTAGAACCATTTAATTCCCTGAACCTTCCAAAAATAAACGAAATCCTTGGATACTCTAGCGGTGCCCCAGTCAAACTAGTTGCCGTTATTCAAAAAGTTAGAAATATTTTTACCAAAAAAAGCAATGCTAAAATGGCTTTTGTTACTCTGACAGACGAAACCGAAACTATAGAAGCAGTAGTTTTCCCAAAAATCTACGAAAAAATAGCCGACCTCTTAAAAGAAAATAAGGCCGTCTATATAGAGGGAAAAACTAATATGAGAGAAGGGAATTTATCCATATTGATTGACAATCTTACCGACAAAGCCCCGAAAAATACCGACAAATATGACTTCGTCATTACCGTTCCTCAAAGCGCCTCTCAAAGTCAATTAATGCAATTAAATACATTACTCAAAAACAACCCTAATGGCCACAAAGGTTTAATTATCCTCCCAAATGGGAAAAATCTACCTCTCAATTACGGGGTAAACTACAACAAAAAACTCCAGCAACAAATTGACGACATCCTCTTGTCAAAGCAATCTTAGCTTGGTAAACTACCAAGGTTCAATTGTGCTATAATTTCAACACAATTTTCTTATAAAAATATGTCATTAAAAATAACCCACAAAGACCACGAATTTTTCGTTGGTGACACTGTCAGAGTTAATTATAAAATCAAAGAAAAAGACAAAGAAAGATTGCAAGCTTTCGACGGTATTATTTTATCTATCACTGGTCAAGGTGAAAACAAAAATTTTGTTGTTCAAAAACATGCCAGCGATGCTGTTGATGTCGAAAGAATTTTCCCCGTTAATTCCCCTTGGATTGATAGTATCAAAAAACTCCGCGGACCTAAAGTTAAGATTCGCCGATCTAAACTTTACTATCTCCGTGATCCAAAGGTTAAGAGTATTTAATAACCAGGGTCTATAGCTCAGTCGGTAGAGCAGTTGCCTTTTAAGCAATTGGTCGCGGGTTCGAGTCCCGCTGGACCCACCATGTCTCTCTACGGTTTAATTCTCGGTATCGCTTTCGTCATTGGTATCCAGTACTTCTTTAAACATAATCAAATTATCCCCAAAAAACAGGAAAATGTTTTTATTTTCTCTACCTTAATCTCCGGCCTTATCGGTGCTCGAATTTATGGCATTATTGCCGATTGGGACTATTTTTCTCAAAACCCAATTCAAATACTTAACCTTCGAGGTGGGGGATTGGGAATTTACGGCGGACTTATTGGTGGAATTATTTTTATAATTTCGTTTTGTTTAAAAAACAAACTAAAAATTCTAACTATTTTAAATTCACTCACTCCCGCTATCCCTCTTTGCCAAAGTATCGGTCGTTTTGGTAATTTTTTTAATCACGAAATCTATTCAAAAAATGGACAACCAGTTTGGTTATACGAATCAATTCCTATGTTTATTATTTTTTTATTGCTTCACAAAACTAAAAGCCATCAAACTGGAATTTATTTAATCAGCTACGGTATAATACGATTTGTATTAGAGTTTGCTAGAATAGACACCATACCAATATTGTATCTATCTTTAGCCCAAATTCTAAGTTTATTATTTATATTATTCGGAATTTTTATTATTAAATATGAAAATACTCATCATTAATCCCGGTTCAACTACTACCAAATTAGCTTTATACGAAGATAAAAACGCTATTTTTGAAGAAAAAATTGATCACGCTAGAGATCTTGAATTTCAAAAAAAATTTAGTCGTCCTGGAAGTGTTTTGGACCAACTTGAAGACAGATACAAAGCTGTCGAAGAACTTTTAACCAAAAACCAAATAACCCAGCTCGATGCAGTTGTCGGCCGTGGTGGCATGTTACCCCCAACCCCATCAGGAACTTTTCCTATTAATGACAAAATGATGGATGACCTTTATCACCGTCCAGTAGCCAATCATGCTTCCAATTTAGGCGCTCCATTAGCCCTAAAAGTAGCCGAAAAATTCAACATCACCGACAAAGCTTTTATAGTTGACCCTGTTACCACTGACGAAATTGAACCGAAAAAGAAACTAACAGGTATCGCTGAAATCAAACGTTACGCCGGTTGGCACGCCCTTAATCAAAAAGCTATTGCTCGTGAATATGCCACATCTATTGGTAAAAAATATGAAGACTTAAATCTCATTGTAGCTCACTTTGGTGGTGGCTCCTCTTTTGGCGCTCACAAAAAAGGCCGTACCATTAATGTTATTAATGCCATTCCCGGTGAAGGACCATTCACTCCAGAAAGGTCTGGTTATTTACCTTCGCAACAATTAGTTGAATTATGTTTTTCAAATAAATTTACCAAAGAAGAAATTTTACACAAAGTCCTTGGTGGAGGTGGATTATTTTCACTTCTTAATACCAAAGATGTTTATTATCTAAATGTAAATTATGACAGTTTAGATAAAAATACCAAGGATATTGTCGATGAAATGATTACCGGTTTTGCCCGTTATATTTGCCATATCATTCCAGATTTTGAAGGAGAACCAATTGATCAAATAGTTCTCACCGGTGGAATTGCTCAATGGAAACTCTTAACCGAAAGAATCTCTCAATACTTAAAACAAGTAAATATCGGTGTTACAGTCATCCCTGGTGAAAAAGAACTTGAAGCTCTCCGCGACGGCGCCCTTCGTGTTCTTAATAATGAAGAAATAGCCAAAGAGTACAAATAAATTACCATTCAATAGGTTCTTGTCCACTAAAAATCAAATAGCTATTTGTTTGTGAAAATGGTTTTGATCCAAAAAACCCAGCATAAGCTGATAATGGTGATGGATGGGCTGATTTAATCACTAAATGTTTAGTCTCGTCAATCACACTGCCTTTTTTTTGGGCATAGCCACCCCACAAAATGAACACCAAATTTTCTTTTTGTTCCGATAAAACCCTCACCACAGTATCTGTAAACCTCTCCCAGCCCTTATTTTGATGTGACCCTGCCATATGAGCCCTAACTGTCAAAGTTGCGTTTAACATCAACACTCCCTGCCTGGCCCAATTTTCTAAATTTCCATTTTTATTTTTTGTCTTGACCCCCATATCACTTTCGATTTCTTTATAAATATTTACCAGTGATGGAGGAATGGCTACATTATCATTCACCGAAAAGGCCAAACCGTTGGCCTGTTTTTCACCATGATATGGATCTTGTCCCAAAATCACCACTTTTACCTTATCAAACGGAGTTAAATCAAAAGCATGAAATATAAATTGAGGTGGGGGATAAACTGTTGTGTTTTTGTACTCTTGTTTTACAAATTCCGCCAATTGTTTAAAATAATCCTCTTCAAATTCTTTTTCCAAAACTTTTTTCCAACTTTCCTCAATCTTCACACTCATAATCAATTTTATTCTCCTTCTCCTTTTATCTCCACCCCAGATCTTTGGAAACACTCAACCAAAAATTCAGTCGGTAAACCATAAACAGCCGTCATTGATCCGCTAATTTTTTTGACAAAACTTGACTGATACAAAAACATCAATGAAAAACCTCCTGCCCAGGTCATAACCGGATTATTTTTTACAAAATTATTAATTTCACTATCTGACAATTCTCTAAACCAAACTTTACTCACAGAAGTCTTTAAAACCTTAAATTTTTTATTAATGTCCATATAATAAAAACCCGTATAAACCGTCATTTTATTACCACTTTCCATTTTTAGCATTTTTTTAGCTTCTTCCAAATCAACCGGTTTTTCCAATACTTTTCCATTACATTCTACAAATGTATCTGCCGCAACTACAATTCCACCATTTTTATTTTCTAAAATTTTATCTCCCTTAAGTTTGGCAATTTTCTTAGCTCGAAGTGATAAATTTTTATCTCGAATAGATTTTTCATCAACATTTGCTACCACAACCTCATAACTCACCCCCAACGAATCCATAATCATTTTTCTCTGTTTCGACCCCGAAGCTAAAATTATCCTTTTGTTCATATTTTGTGACTCCGGAGGGAGTCGAACCCTCGATTGCCTGGATGAAAGCCAGGAGTCCTAGGCCACTAGACGACGGAGCCGATTTAATCGGCGGAGTCCCGACACATCGGGACGGAGCCAAAAGTACTTGATATTCTATCAATATATCCAGTAAATTTCCACGTCTAATCATTTTTTGTTTTTTGACTTCTCCCCTTTTTAAGGGGAGATATCCCAATTTATTGGGATAGAGGGGTTTTGTTTTTGATAAAATAAACTATGGTTTATATTTTCCATGGCGATAATCAATTTACCAGCCGTAGTGCTCTAAACTTATTTCTCAATCAAAAAAAAGACTTCGATATTCTACGGATAGATTCAAAAGAAATTAATTTAGACAAGATTAACGGCTTTATTAATGGACAATCCCTTTTTTCATCTCAAAAAATTATCGTCTTTTCCAATTTCTTCTCAATCCCAAAAGCAAATTTAGACAAAATTATTAAGATAATTAAATCTAATGATTCATTTGACATTGTCATCTGGCAAGATAAAAAACTCACCCCAACCCAACTTAAAAATTTCCCCACAGCCAAAGTAGAGTTGTTTCCACTAGACAAAAAATTGTTTGCCTGTTTAAACAGTCTATACCCTAACAATTTACCCAAATTTTTAACCCTTTACCGACAAGTAATAAACCAAGAACCATTTGAACTCTTCATGTTTTGGGTAAAATTTAATTTACGTAAACAACTAACTGGTTACTCAAAATTCCCAACCGAAAAACTAAAAAACGCTTATCTTCAAACAATTGAATTAGACTTCCAATCAAAAAATGGACAACTTAACATTCCCAAAGAAATCGCTCTTGAAAGAATTTTTATTAACCTCCTCAAATAGTTTGTGTTAAACTGACCTATGAACCTAAATCTAAACAACTTGTCTGACACTAAAGTAATCATAAAACCTTGGGGAGAGGAAATTATCTACACCCCTGAAGACCTTAAATACACTTTCAAACAAATAAAAATTAACGACGGAGCTCGACTCTCACTTCAATCACATGATGAGAAAATCGAAACCTTTGTTTTAATCGAAGGCGAAGCTGACTTAGTCATTGGACCAGATATAGATCATCTAGAAACCATCCACATGGGAATTAAAAAAGGTTACAACATCCCACTTGGCGTTGTTCACCGCATGATTGGAATCAAAAACGCTGTTATTTTAGAAGCTTCAACTCCAGAAACCGGCAAAACCTTTCGCTACCAAGATGATTACAAGCGCCCCGATGAAACAGAAGAAATGAGAAAATTAGAGAATCGAGGCTGGAACCCTAATCAATAAATATCTTTTTATATAGTCTTATATAAAAAGAATCTGTTTGATATTATATAATATTTATCCTTAAAATAGGCAATTTATAAAAAATAGTTTTTATTAGCACTTAAACAATAACTCTGCTAATTTACATTCTCCTAAATTCTGTTATTCTTTTTATATGAACAAATCTGCCAATGTTCTTTGGTTTCATGAAATTGATTTAGATGACGTCAATTTAGTTGGTGGTAAAGGAGGGAATTTAGGTGAGATGTACCAACTTGGTATTCCAGTTCCCAACGGCTTTGTAGTCACTTCAAACGCTTATTTCAAATTTATTGAAGAAAATAACCTTAAACCAAAAATTAAAGACATTTTAAAAACTACCGACGTCGACCAACCAGATCAACTCCAATATGCCTCAAAAAAAATCAGAAACTTAATTCAAAAAACCCCAGTCAGTCAAGCTTTATCAACAGAAATTATGAAAGCTTATAAAAAACTTTCTGGTTTCGGTGGCTTAAAACATGTCCCAGTTGCTGTCAGAACTTCTGCCACCGCCGAAGATTCGGCCGATGCCTCTTTTGCTGGACAAGGAGACACTTTTTTAAATGTAATAGGAGAAGTTAATGTTATAGATAGGGTTCGTGACTGTTGGTCCAGTCTTTTTACTTCTAGATCCATCTTTTACCAAGTCAAAAAACATTATGATCATTTTAAAATTGGAGTTGCTGTTCCTGTTCAAAAACTAATTAACTCTGAAATTTCTGGAATTATGTTTACTGCCAATCCGGTAACCGGCGACAAAAAAGAGATTATTGTCGAAACTATTTGGGGACTTGGCGAATATATCGTCCAAGGTAAAATTACTCCCGATCAATACGTTATCGACAAAAACGAATGGAAAATAACTTCTGAAAATCATGTTTCTCAAAATATTCAATTAGTCCGAGATAATGACGAAACCGGAGAAACAAAAGTACCCAAAAGTAAACAAAATAGAAAAAAAATTGATGATAAAATGGCCATAAAAATTGCCAAAATTGGTCAAAAACTCCACAATCATTACGGCCGTCCCCAAGACGTTGAATTTGCCATTGACAGGGGACAACTTTACATAGTTCAAACCAGACCAATTACTACTATTGAATCCAGTAAAGAAAAAATTGAAAATCAGCAACAAAAACAAAACATTACTCAAACTCCCGATTTAACTGGTGAACCAGCCAGTCCAGGAATTTCATCCGGAGTTGTAGTTATTATCAATAACCCAAAAGAAATTACCCGAGCCCAAAAAGGCCAAATATTAGTTACCGATATGACCACCCCCGACTTTGTTCCCGCTATGAAAAAAGTTAATGGCATTATTACCAACAAAGGTGGTCAAACATCCCACGCCGCTATTGTCAGCCGGGAACTTGGAGTTCCTTGTGTTGTTGGTACCAAAACTGCCACCAAAGATCTCAAGGAAGGGGACATTGTCACCCTAAATGGCGCTACTGGTCAAATTTGGAAAGGAGATTTAACCCAAGGTTCAACCATTAGCGCTGATAAATCAAACAACCAATCTACTAACAAACTAATCAAAACCGCCACCAAAGTCTATGTTAATTTAGGCGAGCCAGACCTGGCTGAAACTATAGCCAAAAGAAACGTTGATGGCATTGGTCTACTTCGAGCTGAATTTATGATGGCCAATATTGGGATGCATCCCAAATACATAATTGCTCACAATCAACAAAAACAATTTATTAATCAACTTACCAAAGACTTACTTAAATTTTGTAAAAGCTTTTCACCTAGACCTGTAGTCTACCGAGCTACCGATTTCAAAACCAAAGAATACCGCCACCTCAAATGGGGAAAACTATATGAACCTGAAGAATCAAACCCCATGCTAGGTTTTCGTGGTGCCTCCCGCTACATAAGTTCACCTGATGTTTTTAACATGGAACTTGAAGCCATAAAAATGGTTAGAAATAAATATGGTTACAAAAATATTTGGCTCATGATTCCCTTTGTTCGTACCGTCGAAGAACTAACCCAAGTCAAAAAACTTGTAACCGATGCCGGACTTCTCCGTTCACCGTCATTTAAATTTTTAATGATGACCGAAATCCCCAGCAATGTTATTTTATTAGACAAATTTATTGACGTTGGTATCGACGGAATTTCCATTGGTAGTAACGACTTAACCATGCTTACCCTCGGCCTTGATCGTGACAACGGTGAAGTTGCCAAAAATTTTAATGAAATGGACCCGGCAGTACTTTGGTCGCTAAAACGCTTGGTCACCAAATCCAAAAAACGCGGGATTATGTGTTCTATCTGCGGTCAAGCGCCTAGTAATTATCCCGAACTAGTCGAAAAATTAGTTAAGTGGGGGGCTACCAGTGTTTCTGTTAGCCCTGATGCTATTGATGCTACCCGAGAAATTGTTGCCGCAGCCGAAAAGAAAAAAATTAGCAAAAAATAACCGTTATTTCACCCTTAATATTTTTACTAGTTGTCTCCAAAACTTCTTCAAACTTTTTAGTCATTTCCCGAATAATTTTTATTTGCACTTCACCTCCATAAACTTGTCTAATTTGCTCTACTAACTTTTCCACCCGAAAAGGAGATTCATAAACAATTTTTGCTCCATCGATACTTTTATATTTTTCCAAAATCTTTTTTCTCTCACCATCTTTTTTTGACAAAAATCCCAAAAAAGAAAATCTTCCAACCGGCAAGCCCGACAAAACTGCTCCATTAATTGCCGCACACGCTCCAGGCAAAGACGTATAACTAATCCCTAAACCTTGGCATTTTTTAATTAATTTCCATCCCGGATCCGAGATTATTGGAGTTCCAGCATCTGTCACCAACCCAACTTCTTTATTTTCTTTTAATAAATTTATTATTTCTGGAATTTTTTGATCTTCCACTTCATCATAAAAAGAAATTAATTTTGGTTTATTTTTAATTCCTAAATTTTTCAACAACAACCCTGTGTTTCTCGTATCCTCACACAACAAATATTCCACCTTTTCCAAAGTTTCCATTGCCCTTACAGTAATATCTTTTAGATTCCCAATCGGTGTCGCTATTATATACAACATACTCTAATTAAATTGTCTAATCACTGCTACTACTTTCCCCCGTATTTCCACATCTCTTACATAAATAGGGGACATGGTCGAATTTGCTGGTTGAAGCCTAATTCTGGTCGCTTCTTTGTAAAATCTTTTTAATGTAGCAAATCCATTTTTCAAAACCGCCACTACAATGTCCCCATCATAAGCATTGCGTTGTTCTTTGACCACCACATAATCACCACTTAATATTCCATCGTCAATCATCGAGTCTCCTTTGGCTTGAAGTACAAAAGATTTATCACCCGGTCTAACCAGATTACTATTTACTGCCAAAGTAGCATTCGGATCAGTATATGGTTCAATCGGTTCACCACAGGCAATAAAACCCAAAACCGGCAACTCTATCATTGCCGCCATTCCGGCTATTTCTTCAGTCTCTTTTTGCAAAACCTCTATACCTCTAACTGCACCTTTATAACGTCTGATTAATCCTTTTTTTTCTAACACCGCCAAATGTTCATGAACCGTCGACAAAGAAGACAACCCAAAATGTTGTGCGATTTCCGTCAATGTCGGGGCATAACCGTAATCCTCAATATTTTTGTCAATATAATCTAAAATTTGCTTCTGTCTTTTATATAATGTGGTTGCCATAAATTTAATATACACGAATAATACCCGAAGTCAATTAGACAAATTTAATGTTATAGTAAACTACTCATGTTTTATCTGTTTCTAATCTTATTTTTTCTCATTCCCAAATCTATTTTTGCCGCCAACGAATTTAATATCTCTCAACAAATTCAATATCAAATTGACAACTCTGGCAATGCCACTGTTACTCAACAAATAGAACTAACTAATAACTATTCTCAAATTTACCCAAAAGAGTACCAAATTACTCTATCTTCAAATCAAATAGAAAACATCACCGGTTCAGATAATTTAGGTAATATCATTAAAAGCATTGACCAACAAAACGAATCAACCACAATTAATATTGTTTTTAACCAAGAAAATACCGGTAAAAATAAAACCACTAAATTTAAACTCAATTACAATATAAAAACTTTAGCTCAAAACAAAGGAAATACTTGGGAAATTGCTCTACCTGAAAACCAATCATCTGGATATGCCTCCCAAACAGAAATTACTATTACTGTTCCTTCAAGTTTTGGCAATCTATCTTTCACTTCCGCTCCGCCTCAAAAAAATATATTTCTCAATAACCAAACCGAACTTTATTTTCAAAATATATCCACTTCAAAAATTCTTCTAATATTTGGTGATTACCAACTCTTTGATTTTAAATTTAAGTATTTTTTAGAAAACAGTTCTTCTGAAAAACAAACCCTTTCTGTTGCCTTCCCCCCAGAAACCACTTCCCAAAAAATTACCTACAGATCAATTATTCCAGCCCCAAAAAATATTAACATTGACCCTGATGGCAACTACCTGGCCTCTTACGAATTGAACCCCAACCAAGAATTAGAAATTAACATTGACGGTCAAGCCAAAATTATTCATACAAATCTAAATTATGCCGACATTAAACCACAACAATACACTACATCAGATATATTTTGGGAAACTAACGATCCATCTTTAATCCAAATTGCCAACCAATTAAAGAATGTCAAAGATATCTATCGATATGTCGTTAACACTTTAAGTTATAAAACCGATGATTACGACACTTCAATTCGTCAGGGAGCCACTATGGCTGTTACCTTCCCAAACTCTGTTTTATGCACCGAATTTACTGATCTTTTTATCACTCTATGTCGTATCAAGGGTATACCCGCCCGAGAAGTTGAAGGTTTCGCTTACAGTAACAATACCAAGATAAAACCCATAAACATCAATACTGATATCCTCCATGCTTGGCCACAATATTATGACACTTCAAAAAAAGCTTGGATTTCGGTTGACCCGACTTGGGAAAAAACCACCAATGGTATCGATTATTTTAATGATCTTGATCCCAATCATTTCGCCTTTGTTTTTCATGGCATTGACAGTCAACAGCCTATTTCAGCAGGCGGATATAAAAACAGACAAAACATCAAAACTATTAATGTAGAATTTGCCAAAAACGAACTTAAAAATGAGATGACTCCTTTAGTCGTAAAAACTATTTCTAAGGCTTTCCAAACTCCAAAAATCAAAATTACTAACCCTAACTACAATTCAGCCTCAAAATTATTTTTATCAATAAAGTCCATTAACTTTAAACAAGAAATTACACTAATCCCTCCATTGTCTTCAATCGAAAACACATTTCCAAACTTTAGTTTTCTAAATTCTCTAAACTTAAATACTTACAAAATCAACTTAGAGTATAACAATCAAAATATTAGTTTTAAGATACCCCTTTATCAATTTTATCTTCACTGGACCATAATTATCGCTTCAATCGCCACTTTAATTGGCCTTGGCGGTATAATAAAAAAGAAAAATCATGATAAAAAAAATCGCTAAATTAACTCTCCTCATCACTTTCAGTTTAATCACCGCTAATCAAATTTGGGGTAACTTAGAATTTATCAACATCCCATGGACCATAATCAAAACCGGATTTCTTTTATCTATTTTTGAAATTATCATCAAACCAATACTAAAAATTATTCTTTTCCCCATAAATATCCTTACCCTAGGTCTTTTTCGTGCCATTATCGATGTAGTTGGACTTTATTTGGCAGTGTTCATTTTTTCCGACTTTTACATAAAAAATATTCACACTCCAGAAACGTCTGTCTTGGGAATAAATATTCCACAATTAAACTTTTCAGGCTTTTTTGCCTACCTAGTCACTTCAATCACCATAGGTTTCTTTCTAAATCTATTTACATTAATTATTAAGAAAAAAGTTAAACAATGAAAACAGCTCTCATCATAATTCAAATTATTCTGTCTATAGTTCTGGCCGGTCTTGTTTTTCTTCAAACAAATGGCGACAGTGAATCCCGCTCCAACTTAATGTCACCAGCTCCGCAAAAACGTGGTTGGGAAAAAATTATGTTTAATTTAACAATTTTTATTATCGTTATTTTTATCATTTCTTCCATTATTCAAACTTTAATCTAAACCAAAAACGTGTTTACTAAAATTCATTTTAAGCTAGAAATTCTTTGGATATATCTCAAAAAACACTGGCTCATTGCTACCGTTATTTTTTTGATAATTACAGCTGCATTTATTTTTAAAAACCAAATAGTTTCCATTTATAATCAGCCTTCTTGGCATACCAAAATCATAGGTCTCGAAGGCAGATATACTGTCGACACACTTCCTGACGAAATTTCTCAAAAAATAAGTTTTGGGCTAATGACTCTTTCAGAAAATCAAAAACCAGAAATTTCTCAGATTGTTGATAGTCTTGATATCCAAAACGAAAATAAAGACTATATTTTTAATCTTAAAAATAATATTTACTGGAGTAATGGAAAAAATCTAACTGCTTATGATATTAATTATAAAATAGACGGCGTTTCTATTACTCCACTATCTCAGTACAGTATTAAAATATCATCAGAATCCGCTTTTGAACCAATTCTGGCTTTGCTAAGTCAACCTTTAATCAAAAAAAATTTTAATGGGCTAGGGGAATATTCCGTTACTAAGGTTACTTATCAAGAAGGTTATATAAAAACTATTTACTTAAAACCACGCCACAAAGACTTAAATCCAATAAAATATTACTTTTTTTTCAACCAAAACGATGTTGTCCATGCTTTTAAAATAGGCAATGTCGACGAAATTCGGATTAATTCGTTACCACAAGAACTAACTACTTGGAAAAACTTAAACATCAGTAAAAAAATAGAAACTAATGAAAAATACGTAGCTATTTTTATCAATACCCAAAAAATTAGTAATCGACAAATTCGCCAAGCCCTAGCCTATTCAACCACAAAAGGAGATAAAAATGAACGCTGCCTTGGTCCAATCTCTCCCACCTCATGGGCCTACAATCCGGATATTAAAGAATATAATTACAATAAAACTAGAGCCAAAGAATTATTGGGGGATGAAAAAATTGACCATCTTAACCTAAGTGTTAACAACCGCGAGTTACTTTCTGTTGCTGAAAGTATCAAAACTTCATGGCAAGAAACATTTGGTATCCCCGTATCAATTTCGATTGAAAACCAAATAAACATTAACGATTATGAGACATTATTAACCTATGGCGCTATCACCAAAGATCCAGACCAATACCTTTTTTGGCATTCAACCCAAGTTAATACTAATATTACTAAACTTAACGACGCCCGCATCGATAAACTTCTAGAAGAAGGTCGTCAAACCAGCGATCAAATCGAACGCAAGAAAATATATCAAGACTTCCAAACCTACCTATTAGAAGAATCTCCAGCAATCTTTTTATATTATCCAACCATTTATACCATCAATAGAATTAAGTAATATGAAAAACAAAGACATTTTTGGGCCAATTATTCTTACTATTTTATTCATCTTATTAATAATCGCCGGTATTATTTCTTATAAAAGTATTGACTGGACAGTCCTTAATCGTCTCGAAAACCAAGAATTAATTCTCCCCACCCAAATTCCAACAACTGAAGCCACTTCTTCCACCACCCAAATTTAAAACAACGCAATTATCAAGACTCCACCCGTCATTAACAATGCTCCCACCGCCTTTGCCCAAGTAATCTTTTCCCCTAAAATCAACGCCGCAAACAAAATTGTTAATACTAAACTCATTTTATCAATCGGTGCTACTTTACTGGCCTCACCAACTTTCAAAGCATAAAAATAAAATACCCAAGACAAACCAGTAGCCACTGCCGACAAAATTAAAAATACCCAACTATTTTTTGAGATACTACTGATCCCCGAAACTCCACCCTGCCAAAAAGCGATTCCCCAAGTAATCATTAATACAAAAGAAGTTCTAATAGCTGTAGCCAAATTACTATTTACATCTTTAATCCCAATTTTAGCCAAAATTGATGTTAAAGCGGCAAATATTGCTGACAAAGCCGCCGCTATATACCATTGCATATATTTAATTATATCCTATTCAATAGATAAAATTTCACCTTTACTCAATCTTATTAATCTTTGATTTCGTGACCCTCTAAATTTAATACTTAAATCTTTTTCAGCTAATATAAAAGGACCATCAATTAAAACGTCCAAAGTCTTCAAAAACTCCCATCTATCACCACCTTCTTTTTTTATATCTTCATATAAATATCCAGTAAACGACCACACTGACCAGCCCAATTCTTTTTTTACCCACTCACTTATTTCTTTACAAACTAGTGGTTGTAACATCGGTTCACCACCACAAAATGTCAAACCGTTTTGACCTTTTATTTTTTTTAATTTTCCTTTAATCTCATCAACATCCACCAAAGTTCCACCTTTTTCATCCCAAGTTTCAGGATTATGGCACCCCTTGCAACGAAGTCTACAACCCTGACACCAAATTACAGCTCTCAAGCCATCACCATTAACCACATTATCGGTCTCAATTTCACTAGCTAATCTAATTTGATTCATCAATTTTTAAATTTTACGGAATGCTTAACCCTGGCTTTTTCTTCAGCTTTTTTGGCATCATTCCACCGCTCTAATGACCCCACCAAATAACCGGTAATTCTTCTCAATCTTTCAAAACCGACTCCATTGTTAAACTCTTTTCTGCCACAGGACGGACAAGTATCACCATCTATAATTCCACTAAAACCACATACCGGATCTCTATCAACCGGGTGGTTAATACTGCCATAACCGACTCCTGATTCTTTCATTTTTCGTACTACCGCCTCAAAAGCATCAATATTATTACTCAAATTACCGTCTAACTCCACATAAGTAATATGTCCAGCATTACACAAATCATGATACGGCGCTTCAATTTCAATTTTTTCAAAAGCTCCAAGAGGGAAGTAGACCGGCACATGAAAAGAGTTAGTATAGAATTCCCGATCAGTTACTCCCTTAATCACCCCAAATTCTTTTTTATCCATTTTTGTAAATCGTCCTGACAAACCTTCGGCCGGAGTTGCTAACAAACTAAAATTCAAATTATATCTCTTCATCAATTCATCACATTTTTTTCTCATAAATCCAATTATTTCCAAACCATTTTTTTGGGACTCAACCGATTCTCCGTGATGTTTTCCGGTCATTGCCACTAAAGTTTCTGCCAAACCAATAAAACCAATCGACAAAGTTCCATGTTTAATTACATCTTTTAATTTGTCGTCAGGACCTAATTTTTCACTTCCCATCCAATTTCCTTGCCCCATCAAAAATGGAAAATTTCTTACTCGCCTTTCACCTTGAAACTCAAATCTCTCCAATAATTGGTTAGCCACTAAATCCATCTTTTCATCTAATTCTTTATAAAACCCATCCCAATCAACTCCATGTTTTATCCCAATTCTAGGCAAATTTATTGTCGTAAACGAACAATTTCCTCTCCTAGTGGCAATTCCATCACTTTCAGGAAATACCGATCCAAACACCCGAGTTCTACACCCCATGGTGGCAATTTCTGTTCGATAATCACCTGGTTTGTAATATTTTAAATTAAATGGTGCGTCCACAAACACAAAATTAGGAAACAATCTTTTACTCGAAACTTCCATTGATTGCTTAAATAGATCATAATTAGGATCCGTCGGATTATAATTTATTCCTTCTTTCACTTTAAAAATTGAGATAGGGAAAATTGGCGTTTCTCCTTTTCCTAACCCATTCATAGTCGCCTTTAAAAAAGCTTTTGAAACCAATCGCCCTTCAGCTGTAGTATCTGTCCCAAAGTTAATTGAAGTAAATGGCACCTGAGCTCCAGCCCGAGAATGCATGGTATTCAAGTTGTGAATCAATCCCTCCATCGCTTGATTTGTTTGTTCTTCAGTATCTTTAACCGAAAGTTCAACAATCTTATTTAATTGTTTAAACGTTAAATCTTCTTTTATTTTTTTCTTTACTAAACTTTTTAAACTTTTCAAAAAATCCTTGGACAATTCTGGGAAAGTTAATTTATTTTTTTCTTCAATCTCAACAACAATTTGTTTTATCACTTGTTTCTCAATACTTTTACTAAAAATAAAATCAATTGATTTTAAAATGTTACTCACTAAACTTTTTCTAAAAGTCTTCAACACCCCCGGCGCCATAGCATAATCAAAATTTGGAATAGACTGCCCCCCATGTTGTTCATTTTGATTCGCTTGTAACAATATTGCCGCCAATGCCGCATAACTACCAATAGAATTTGGTGTTCTTAAAAAACCATGACCAGTATTAAATCCTTTTTCAAATAAAACTAACGGGTCAGATTGACAACAAGTCAACGTCCCTGTGGCCCAAAAATCCAAATCATGAATATGAATATCCCCATTATCGTGCGCCACTGCATGTTCTGGTTTCATCAAAAATTTTTTGGCAAATTCTTTACTTCCTTCAGCTCCAAATTGTAACATTTTTCCCATCGCCGTATCGCCATCAACATTAGCATTACCCCGTTTTACATCACTGTCTTCTTCTGCCTGAGCCAAAGCAATTGTTTTATAAACCTGCATCAAATTTGCCTTAGCTTCCCTAATTTGTGTTCTTTCTTGTCTATAGGTAATATATTCTTTAGCTGTTTTTTTATATTTCGAATCCAACAACACCTCTTCCACAACATCCTGCAATTCTTCAACTTTTGGGATTTTATTTGTAATTTTTTCCTCAGCTAAATCTAATACTTTTACGCTCAATTTCAAAGCTATTCTCTCATCAAATTCACCGGTAACCCTACCTGCTTTTTGAATTGCCAATTTAATTTTACTCGAATCAAATTTAACCACTCTTCCATCTCTTTTTTTTATTTTTTTGAACATAATTTTATTAATAAAAAAACCTGGTCTTGACCAGGCTTAAAAAATTAATCAAAAAGACAGTCTGGCTCGGACTAACTAATAAAATAAATAAGATCGGACTTTAACCGTTGCGGCACAGTTTGGGAATTACACCCAATTCATTATTTATTTCTAATGTATTTACCAGTATATTTTTTTCAAAAAATTATAGTAGGGGATAAAACTAAGGAAATGTATATCAAACACTACCAATACCGTTTTTCACATCCCAAAAACACTAAAAAACCAAATTTTATATATATGTTATACTCCAGCGAATACGAATTTCGCCATTTTTATGGAAATTATTAAGGACAATCCCCAACCAGAAAACCAAATAAATTATATTCCTGGACATATTGTTTTAACACCAAACGAAGCAACAAATTATATTACTAACGGAGGTGTTTGCGCCATATATAATGACCACCTAGAAATATATATAAACCCACTAATAACATCTACACTAAAACACAATGACACAACTGATGAAAACACATTAATCCAACAAATCCAAAAAAATGCAGTAATTAAAATTACCGACGACAATATAGAAGAACTCCCTCCACCGATAGAAGAATCTAATCTTATACAAGCTTTTGAAGGCAGTAAAACAACAGAAAAATCATATTGTTTTCATATATTTAATTTTAATAAAACTAAGTTAATTATTGTTCAAACAGATAATTTACTTACAAACATCACTGAATATACAGGACCATTCCGTATTATTAGTCAAAACCAATCATCTAAAATTAGACAAATATTAAGTCACTTTTTTACAAGAAGATAAAACTTTAAAAATAAGCCTATAAGTGCTAAAATCAACTTCAGGTTTATAAAAAAAAATATATTATGCCTGCTGAAATGTTAGAAACCAATTTCATCACAGGTGAAATTAATAGATCTCAAGTCCTCCAACTACGACAATCGCTAGAATTATTGCCATCTGTTAGTATTCAACTTGACGGACAAACTCTGGGGAATGATTCAAATCACTTCGATGCTAGACCAGAAACTTATAAAAAAATCTCCGATGCTCTTAAAAACCAAGGAGGAAGATTCCCATCACCACAATCTATTCAAGAACTTTTAGATACTAGTGCTTTGGTCGATAAAAAAACAGCCGGAATTACTCAACCGCACATCTTCGCTAGAATGATAGAAAACATGGGCAAATTATTTACCGAAAGCCAAGATTTACCTCCAACCCACAAAAAAATTTTAACCGCTTTTTATTCTTGTGTTGATTGTGTCCGTCAGTTTTCTCAAGAAACAATTAATTTAGCAATTGAAGATGCCAGCAACGAACCAGGAACATCCAAAGAACAAGTCATACAAGAAATTCAAACATTTTTAGATGAACCTGAAGATTCAACAAATGTTTCCACAGAGGCTAAAACTAAAGCCCAAGTAATTGGTTTTATTCTAAGAACATTTAAATATCGTGTAAGTCGAGCCTCCATTTCGGATAAAAAATTAGCTGATTGGGTAGAAACAACTTTTCCAAAATATTTTAATAAAGTTGGAGGGGCCTCAGCTCAATCAACCGACTTTCTAACCGGCATTGGAGAAGAAAATTGTACAGTTTATACCGAATATAATTCTCCAGACCAAGCCAGTGCCTACAAAAGACCAGTTAAATTCCTTCATTTTTCAGAAAAAGGTATGGAAGTTCACTTAATTACTGATAATGAAAGTGTTAACCCAAGTCATCCAATCAGAAAAAATTATCCTATCAAAATACCAGCTAAAACAAAAATTGAGTTTAATGGTCAAATAATAGAATCAAAAGATATTACAGATAGAATTATTTTCACTACTAAGTATTTCGATCAAAACGGTAACTCTGCCGAAACCCCTCCTATGTTTAACTGCTCCGATGCTGAACTAAAACAAGTAGCTTCCCAGTATGAATACATTATCATTAATGGAATTCAATATCTCCAAAAATATCCTTCAGAGCTATACCAACAAATCGTTCCCCAAATTACAAAACAATTAGATATCTTAAAATCATTTGGAGTTAAAACCCATTATGAAATTTCCGGAGATACCAAAAGTAAATTAGCATATCTCAAAGATGTCGTTAAAGGGAGATTTAGTAGTATGGGTACTGGACACGAAGAATTATGTGAAGTAGTTTCAGAATTACAAAAAATAGGAGAAATTCCACATTATATAAAAATATATAAAAGTTCAGATGCTTATTCAATTTATCAAAATGCTATTGCCCTTGCTAGTTATCTCAAACTTGATAGGTTATATGTTCACGGCCACTCTGTTGACCTTGTTGTCCGAAAAGGAATTACTGAAGACAAACAACTCGAAACAGAAGTGAAAGCTATGTACCATACTAAACAAAGAGTTGTTGAATGGCTAACCGGTCAAGAATCCACCACAGAAACCCCAAAAGAGAGAAAATTATCTCCCGAACTCAAACGTGAAGGAATTGAAGAACTGGCTGAATTTGGCCGACAAATAACAGCAAATTTAAATACCAGTTACAAAAATGGAGCAAAAGTCTTAAAACAAATATATTCTCATGGTTATTATCGTCAAATAGAATCAAATAAATACTCATTTGCTATCATCCCTGTCAAATGGATTTATATCGGAATTAAAGATGCCACCAGTATCGGAGATATAGGTTCTTATGGAGATTTCGTTCAATCAGGATTGTAAAAATAAAGTATAATTCCTTTCATGAAAATTATTGTTCTTTTCGGTCTACCTGGTGCCGGAAAAAGTTATATCGGAGATTTACTCCAAAGTGATTTTGGCTTTTACCATTATGATGGCGATTGCAGTTTACCAAAAATCATGAAACAAGCAATTTTTAAAAAACTTCCAATCGACGACTCTATGAGAAATCTTTTTTTCAAAAGACTTACTCAGAAAACTAAAAAACTATCAAAAAATTACAAAAACCTTGTTATTTCCCAAACTTTTATAAAAGAAAAATATCGAGAACATTTTTTAAACCAAATTCCAAATACTCAATTTATTTTTATCAAAGCCAACAAATCAGTTCGAGAAAGACGTCTTTTGGCCAGACTTGAATATCCTCTCGATATTAAATATTCCCAAAAAATGACCACCATATTTGAAAAACCAAAAATAAATTACAAACAAATAATCAACAATACTGATGGAGAAAAAGAATTAAAATTAAAACTCCAAAAAATTTTAAATTAATTTTTTAGAAACAGACTCAACAATTTGTTGGGCAACTTTTCGCTTATCAGACAATGGTACGAATACTTTCTCCCCGTCTGCAAAAATAATCATTACTTCATTAGTATCAACCTCAAAACCTCTACTTCTTTTACCCACATCATTGGCAATAATTACATCAGAATTAGATTCTTTAAGTCTTTTAAAAGCAACATTACCAAGCTTTCCTTGATCTGATATACACTCTGCCTTAAACGCAATCAAACGTATAGACGGATTAAATTCTTTAATTCTATCCAGAATTTTTACTTGAGGCTTTAATTTTATTATTACCGTTTTCTTACTGGATAATTTACCTTTTATTTGAACTTCCGGTTTAAAATCCGACACTGCCGCCGCATGATAAAAATAATCATATTTTTTTACATTTGACTCAACCATTTTCAACAGTCCATCAGCTGTTGTAAAAGTTTTTTCATTAATACAATAACGTGGCGCAACAGAATTTTTCGCCCGCAACAATAAAACTTCTGCACCTCTCAAAAAGCACTCTTCAGCAATAGCCACCCCCATTTTTCCAGAACTCCTGTTTGTAATTACTCTCACATCATCAATTTTTTCCACAGTTCCACCCGCCGTTACGATAACTTTTTTACCCTTCAAAGATTTTTTTTGATTAAGACAATTCAAAACTTCTTGTTTTACTTTTTTAATCTCAGCCAATCTTCCCATTCCTTCATAGCCACAGGCTAACATCCCTTTTTCAGGTTCCACTATATAGAAATTCCTTTTTCTTAATTTTTCCAAATTTTCCTGTACTATCGGGTTGTTCCACATATTAACATTCATCGCTGGACAAATAATAATAGGGGAAGTTACCGCTAATGCCGTAGTTGTCAAATAATCATCCGCAATTCCATTGGCTAATTTTGAAATAATATTAGCCGTTGCCGGACAGATAACCATAACATTAGCCTTTTCTGCCAAAGAAATATGTTTAACATCTTTATTTTCCAAAATTTTTTTATAATCAAAATCTTTCCCAAACAGTTTTGTGATAACCAAATTCCCCGAAACCAACTTAAATTCTTTAGGTGAAATCATCTCTGTCGCGTGTTTCGTCATAACTACATGCACATCCAATCCCTCGTTTTTAAGTTCCTTAACCAACTCTATTGATTTAAACGCAGCAATTCCCCCAGTAATTCCAAAAATAACAGTCCCTTTCATATAGTCAGCATTATATCACCTATACAATGTTGCCCTGCATGGATTCGAACCACAATACTCAGCTCCAAAGGCTGATGTCCTACCATTAGACGACAGGGCAATATAAAAGTGCTGTTATTATAACATCATTCTACCGTTACATTCGAAAAATATTCGCTCAATATTTTTTTAGCGTTTTCAATGTTTTCCTTAGTTGGTGGTTTAACCTTAGACAATTTATATTTCAACCCTAATTCCTTATATTTATACACTCCCAAAGTATGATAGGGGAGTATCTCTATTTTTTTTATCGTTTTGTAATTCTTAAAATACTCTCCAAATTGTCTTAAATATTTGTCACTATCATTCCACCCCGGCACCAACACATATCTTATCCACATATCTTTTCCGCTTTTCTCCCTAAATTCAGCCATTTTAAATACATTCCCATTCGAAGCCCCAGTTAATTTAATATGCATTTTTTCATCTATATGTTTTACGTCAAGCAACACTAAATCACTATAACGATATAGCCTCTTAACCTCTTTAGAGACAATTATTCCATTAGTGTCCAAAGCTGTATTAATTCCTCTTTTTTTTAGTGAAATAAATAACTTAGTTAAATTTTTTACTTGTAAAGTTGGTTCACCCCCAGAAACCGTCACCCCACCATTTTTACCAAAATACTCTCTTTGTTTCTCAGCGGTTTT
Organism: Candidatus Parcubacteria bacterium; assembly: GCA_023396915.1. Classification (GTDB taxonomy): domain Bacteria; phylum Patescibacteriota; class Microgenomatia; order UBA12405; family UBA12405; genus WARW01. The sequence goes on along the minus strand of JAEWUV010000006.1, from coordinate 33,385 downwards.
AATTAAGTCTGATCTTTTCATTAACTTACCACCGCAACGTTCCCATAAATCAGGATTATGACAATACAAGCAACGAAGACCACAACCTTGTAAAAATATTACCAACCGTAAGCCCGGACCATCGTGAGTTCCAAAAGTTTCTATCGAATGAACTCTAAGCATGTTTTTTATACAAAAAATTTAATATCAACCAAATAAAAACTCCTCCAATAATATTTCCTATAGTTACCGGTAACAAATTACTAATCAAAAAATGACCCCAAGTTAAACTAGACATATCAACCAATCCTGTAAAACTTAAATCAAAATTTTTAATCAACAAAGCCATCGGGAAAAAATACATATTAGCCACACTATGCTCAAATCCTGCCGCTACAAAAGCGGTAACTGGAAACGTTAACACCAATATTTTCCCCGACACTGATTTCGTACTATAAGTTAACCAAATAGCCAAACAAACCAACATATTACACAAAACTCCCAAAGCAATTGCCTCACCAAAAGTATGATGTAATTTGGATAATACTGTATTAACAGCATTTATTCCAACTAATCCGTTACCAAACATATATTGTTTACCCCAAAAAACCAATAACGCAATTAAAAATGAACCGATAAAATTTCCCAGATAAACCAACAACCAATTAGTAAATAACTTCGATAATCTAATTTTTTTATTCGCCACTCCGACAGACACAATTGTCGATCCGGTAAATAATTCAGCTCCACTCAATATTACTAAAATTAACCCTAAACTAAATGACAGTCCAACCAACAACCTAGATAAACCATAAAAATTACTAGAGCCAGAACCAACGACAGTCGAAAACATTGCCCCAAACGAAATAAAAATACCAGCCAAAACAGCCAAAATAAACGTTTTTACCCATGGATAACTTACTTTTTTCAAAGCCACAATATCTAAATTCTGACCCATCTCCTCAGGTGAAAAACTTTCCTTTCCCAAAATTTGTTTTAACATAAATCTTACATTGATTCAAAAAAAGTTCTGGCTAGTACTTCTTCCTGCTGTTCACGAGTTAATTTAATAAAATTAACTGCATAACCAGAAACCCTAATTGTCAATTGCGGATAATTTTCCGGATGCTTCATTGCTTTAAGTAAGGTTGATTTATCCATTACATTGACATTCAAATGATGTCCACCTTTCTTAAAATAACCATCCAATAATTTCATTAAATTATTTTCTTTTTCATCCAAAGTACCACCCAAAGTCTTCGTGGTTGTCGAAAAAGTATTAGAAATTCCATCACGAGCATTCTCATAACCTAATTTTGTTACCGAATTTAACGATGCAATCGCCCCACTAGTATCTCTACCATGCATCGGATTGGCTCCCGGAGCAAAAGGTGCACCAGCTTTTCTTCCATCCGGAGTAGCTCCGGTTTTATGGCCATAAACTACATTTGAAGTAATTGTCAAAATTGACAAAGTCGGTACAGCATCCCTATAAATATGATGTTTTTTCAACTCATTATTGAAAAACTCCACCACCTCTTTGGCAATATTATCAACCCTATCATCATCATTACCATATTTTGGAAAATCACCTATGACCTCAAAGTCTGTCGCCACTCCTTGATCGTTTCTAACCGCCTTAACCTTGGCATATTTTATCGCCGACAAAGAATCAACAGCTACTGAAAAACCAGCTGCACCAAAGGCCATCACTCTTTTCACTTCAGTATCCAACAATGCCATCTGAGCTCTCTCATAGTAATATTTATCATGCATATAATGAATGATATTCATAGTATTTACGTAATTTTCAGCCAAAAAAGACAAAGTCTTTTTATATCTTTTCCAAACTTCCTTGTAATCCAAATATTTTCCAGGAACTGCATCAATATCTAAAATTTTAATTCCGGTTATCTCATCAACACCCTCATTTAAAGACAATAATAAAGCTTTGGCGATATTACATCTGGCTCCAAAAAACTGCATTTGCTTTCCAGTTTCCAACATTGACACACAACAACTAATCCCATAATCATCAGTACAACCACATTCTCTCATCAAATCATCATTCTCATATTGAATGGATGAAGTATCAATCGAAACCTTAGCACAAAATTTCCTAAATTCTTCAGGTAAATTCTCTGACCATAACACAGTCATATTCGGCTCTGGTGATGGTCCCAAATTATAAAGAGTTTGTAAAAATCTATATGTAGTTTTTGTTACTTTATGTTTACCATTATTCCAACATCCCCCCAAAGATTCAGTAATCCATGTCGGGTCACCAGCAAATAACTCGTTATACTCCGACGTTCTTAAATGTCGGACCAATCTAAGTTTAATCACAAATTGATCAATTAATTCTTGTGCTTTCTCTTCAGTCAAAATCCCATTATTTATATCTTTTTCAATATAAATATCAAAAAAACTACTTACATTACCCAAACTCATGGCCGCTCCATCATGTTCTTTAACTGCCGATAAATAGGCTAAATAAGTCCATTCTATTGCTTCAGAAGCTGAGGCTGCCGGTCTACCAATGTCAAAACCATAAGTTGACGCCATCTGTTTCATCATTCCCAAAGCCAATATCTGTTCGCTGATTTCTTCCTTTAATCTAATTTTTTCATCATTCATTTCACCTAACAATTTCTCTTCATCCTTTTGTTTTTCTTCAATCAATTTATCCACACCATACAAAGCAACTCTCCTATAATCTCCAATAATTCTTCCTCTGGCATAAGCATCAGGCAGCCCAGTTAATACACCTGTCTTTCTTAGTCGCCTCATTTCCTCAGTATAAGCGCTAAAAACACCGTCATTATGGGTTTTTCTATATTCAGTAAAAACCTTAACAATTTCATCATTAACCTCTCTACCATTTTCCTCACAAGCCTTCATTACTACTCTAATTCCACCAGCCGGCTTAATAGCCCTCTTCAAAGCTTCATCTGTTTGCAAACCGACAATCACTTCTAATTTTTTATCAATATAACCGGGTTTATGACTAGTAATAGTAGAAACTGTTTCTGTGTCTATATCCAATACCCCACCATTTTTAATTTCTTTATCCAACAGAACTTTACATCTATCCCAAAGTTTTTTAGTCTTTTCGCTCGGACCAGTTAAAAATTCACTGTTTCCATCGTATGGAGTAATATTTTTAAATACAAAATCACGTACATCAACTTCTTTTTGATTAGATAAAATATTCTTTTTTTTCATAAACAAGCAACTAATTATATCCGAGTTAAAACTAAAGTCCACTGCCAAATTGAACTAAATGTGCCGATGGAGGGACTTGAACCCCCACGCCTTGCGGCATACGCACCTCAAGCGTACGTGTATACCAATTTCACCACATCGGCTTATTTTTTAATGTAATCGGGTGGCCGCTGAGGGACTCGGACCCCCGACATCTTCGATGTAAACGAAGCGCTCTACCAACTGAGCTAAACGGCCCAAAAAAAATGAGCGGGAAACGGGACTCGAACCCGCGACCTTCTCCTTGGCAAGGAGACGCTCCACCAATTGAGCTATTCCCGCACTGTGCCGAAGGTCAGACTCGAACTGACATCCCAGGTTTTTCAGACCAGTGCCGTGACCATCTTGGCTACTTCGGCCAGTGTCCTTATTATACTAAATACTATCCATTTTTCACTACCCTAGTGCCAGGGATGGGACTTGAACCCATACGTCTTGCGACACACCGTTCTGAGCGATGCTTGTATACCAATTTCAACACCCTGGCAAAATTACACTATTCTACCATTTAAACCCAATTCTATAGTAAAATTACTAATCTCATGAAATCAAATATTTCCCAAAAAGATATTAACTCCGGTAAAAAAATAATTGACAAACTTTTGGTTAAAAACCCTCGGCTACTTCCATTTTATTTACAACAAACTATTCAAAAATATAAAAGATTTATTCCCGATATAAAAAAATATGGTCTTTGGATTGACAACAAATCATTTTCTAAAAAAATCAAATACGACAAAATAATTTTTCTGGCCAGTGGTTTAGCCGCCGCCGGCAAAGACAGTATCTATGGACGAATGGTTAACCTATCACCAAACTTATTTCACAAAACGATTACCGCTACCTCCAGACTTCCAAGGAAAGACGAAACCAACGAAGTTGATTACTTTTTTTACACCACCGAAAAATTTTTAAAACTACTCAAAAATAATGAATTCCTAGAGTTTCTTAAAAGAGGGGACAGTTATTATGGCTTACCCAAAAAAAGTATTGATTTTGCCTTTAACCAATCCAAACCCGTTATTTACTGTCAAATTGAAATGAGTGGCTGGCCACGACTAGAAAAATACATTAAATCAAAATACAAAAACACCCTAATTATCAAAGAATTCATTATGCCGGATATGTCTATTTCTGAATATGTAGAATGGCTAAAAACAGAAAGAGCCAATGAAGATTTAGAGTCTAGAATCAACAAATCCGGTTGGGAAATTCAAAAAGCCGCTGTCAAAGCCAATATAATTCTTACTAATAGAATTAGAAAAAACGTTCCAACTCTCGATTATCTAGCCAAAACCGTCATCAACCAAATAATTGAATTAGGAAACTTAAACATGCCAAAGTTTAAACTTCCAACTGACAAACTAATATCCACCCAAAAAATTGATCAAATAATTCTTGACCACGATAACCTTGAATAACTTACTTAGAAATTTTATTCAAAAATCCATTCACTATCGACAAAACGATACTAAACAATACTGCCGACCACAAACCAACCACCACAAAGCCAGGAACTATTGATGAAACCAACAAAACCATCAACGCATTTATTACAAAAGTAAACAAACCCAAAGTTAAAATATTAATCGGCAAAGTTAATAAAGTTACAATCGGTTTAATAATAAAGTTGACTACCGATAAAATCACGGCCACTATCACCGCCACTAAAAACCCATCTACATAAACATTTGGAATCACATAAGCACTTATCATCACTGCCACACCCATCAACACTAATTTAATCAATGCTTTCATAAGAAAGTCTAAACTATTTCTTAAAATATTTCACTACGTTACTATGCAAGAGTCCATTACTTGCCAACACAGTATCAGAATTTAAATCTATTTTTTTACCCTGTAAATCGGTTATTTTCCCGCCAGCTTCCTGAACTATACAAACCAACGGTGCAATATCCCAAATCCGAATATCCGCCTCAACCATCAAATCTAACTTTCCCATCGCCAATAAATGAAAACTCCAAAAATCACCTAAGGCTCGATGAAAACGAGTATCTCGATTAAGTGCTAAAAGTGGTTTCCACATCTTTTTATCCACAAAATAGGTAATCCCTCCATAACTCATATAAGCATCTTTTATTGAATCGACCTTAGAAACTTCTATTTTTTTATCATTAAAATAAGCTCCTTTCCCTTTTTCGGCATACAAACATTCATTCATCATTGGTGCATTAGAAATTCCCAAAATTATCTCCCCATCTTTTACCAAGGCCAACAAAGTAGAAAAAGAAGTCAGTCCTCTGACAAAATTTTTAGTCCCGTCAATTGGGTCAATAATCCACATATATTCAGACCCAACACCAGATCGACCCATTTCTTCGCCTAAAAACATATGGTCTGGAAAAGCCTCTGTTATTGTTTCTCTAATTACTTTTTCTGCCTCTTTGTCAGCAATAGTTACAGGCGAGCCGTTCTTTTTATAAGAAGTCTCCAAATTCTGTTCAAAATAATATTTTTTAATAATTTCCTCGGCTTTTTTAACCGCTTCCAGTCCTACTTTTAAAAATTCTGATTTATTCTCCACAGCCAATTTTAACAAAAAATCACCAAATTAATATCCCATTTCACCCAATTTATCTAAAACTTTACCTGCGATAAAATTATGGCCTTCTTGATTAGGGTGTACACCATCAATATACAAATATTTTTCTTTCCATTCTTTTTCATCTATTCCAATGTCAACAAAAGAAATATTTTTATCCTCACATAATTTTTCTAAACCACCCAAAAAATCATTCTGTCGTTCATTTGTAAAAAATGATTTTATACCGGTAATAGGACTAATTCTTGGGTTACTTTTTGTTTCATCAAAAAACCCTGTGCCAACTAAAAAGACTTTAATATTTTTATCTACTAAAAAATCTACAAATTCACTTAATTTATTTAAAAAATCGCTAATAGCCATTCCAAAATTTTCCGGAGTATCTTTAGCTTTAATATCATTTGTTCCAACAGAAATAACAGCAATAATCTCGCCATCTCTACCATATTGCTCTAATTGCTGTTTGAAAGTTTTTTCAATAAAATCAATTCCTTCTCCTGGTTTCCCAAAATTATAAATCTCGTATTTTTCCCCAATCCCACCAAAAAAATACATTTTTTTATGAAAATATTTCTTAATCAAATCACCCCAACCACCGTCTTCTGCACCAACACCATAAACAAAACTATCACCAAGTAAAAAAACTTGTATCATAAGCCAATTTTAACAAAAATTTTTCTAATCAATCATTCCAAAAAATTTTACTATGTTAGAATACGGCATGTTATCAGAAGCAGGAACAAAAGCTATCGTTTTTGATCTTGATAGAACATTATTCAAAATAACTCCATTAGGAAAACCCATTCTTTTTTTAAAACAAAGAAAACCCCCTCACGAGTTACCAATACACACCAGAGAAGAAATTGCCCGTTTAGACATTAACCATTCACCAACAAAACAACCTTCTACAGGTCTAAGTGAGGACTTTTCCCTTCAACTTATTGCCAGAAGTAAATTATTTCCAGGTGTAGCTGACGAAATTAAAAGATTAATCGATGAAGGTTTTGACATCTTTATTAACACTGGTCGACCTAACAAATTAACTTGGGCAGACGTAACCAATGAAACATTAGACAACGCAGGTATATTAAATTTTTTCAAAGAAATTTTTTATAAACCCCCAGGTGTCAGCTCAACCATTAGTAAAGCTCATGTACTTCATCTCCTTAGCAAGGGATACAATACTGTTGAATTTAGTGATGATGAAGCCCCAACAGCTCACTTCATTGCTTCAATTTTCCCTGAAATAAGAGTAAATCTAGTCAAAAATAATCTTTCTCGAACGACTCTAGAAACACTTCCAAATCTAAAAATCGTATCCAGTATTGTAACACGACAGGGAAACACAATTTAAATCAACAATTTCTGAGCGGGTAAGGGGAATCGAACCCCTGCCGAGAGATTGGAAATCTTTCGTTCTACCACTAAACTATACCCGCATTTTTAATGTAACTTATTTTACCAAAACAGTCGGGCCTTGCCTCGACGAAGTTCCGATTTATCGGAACGAAGTCGGGGATACAGGATTCGAACCTGCAACCTCATGCTCCCAAAGCACGCACGCTAGCCAATTGCGCCAATCCCCGGTGCCGCAGGCGGGAATCGAACCCACACGCTTGTTGAGAGCACAAGATTTTAAGTCTTGCGTGTATACCAGTTTCACCACTGCGGCTAAATGTGTCCATATTATAACAATTTTTATAACAAAATTAATCATTTATAATAAGCTATGACAAAACAAAATTCCAACTACGCTTCTTCAGGAGTTGATTATTCAAAAATGGACCCAGTCAAGGTTTTTGCTCAAACTCAAGCCGCTAATACTGCACAAAATTTATCAAAACTAAATATGTCAGAAGTTACCGAAAGCAGGGGAGAATCTGCCTATGTTTGGGACGAAGGCGATTGTTATAAAGCACTAGTAATTGAAGGCTTAGGTACCAAAAATTTAGTTGCCGACGCCACCCGCAAATTTACCGGCAAAACCCATTATGACCAAATTGCCCAAGACACTGTGGCTATGATTGTAAACGATCTAGTTACCGTCGGAGCCAAACCTATGGTGGTCAATGCCTATTTTGGTATTGGCAGTTCTGACTGGTTATCTGACGAAACCCGATTTAAAGACCTGATTATTGGTTGGAAAAATGCCTGCGATATGTCTGGTGCTGTTTATGGTGGGGGCGAAACCCCAACCTTAAGGGGTGTTATCAACCCTGAAACCATTGATTTAGCCGGTTCAGCCATTGGAATTATTAAACCAAAAGAAAAACTGATTACTCAAAACAAACTCCAAGACGGCGACTCTATTATTTTTATCGAAAGCAGCGGCATTCATGCCAACGGTTTATCTTTGGCCCGATCCATTGCCGAAAATCACCCTGATGGTTATGCCGCCAAACTTCCCAACGGTTCTACCTATGGAGAAGCTCTTTTAGCCCCAACCCATATTTACGCCAAAGTTATTGCTAATTTATTAGACCAAAATATTGATATCCACTACATTTCCAATATTACCGGTCACGGGTGGCGTAAACTTATGCGAGCCAACAAAGACTTTATTTATACTATCGAAAATATACTTCCACCCCAACCAGTCTTCGATTTTATTCAAAAACAAGGCAATATTAGTAATACCGAAATGTACGCCAATTTTAATATGGGAGTCGGTTATGCTTTGTTCTTGCCAAAAGATCAAACCGAATTTGCTCAAAAAATAATTTCAGAATCTGGTTTTAAATCGGTTATCGCCGGCCAAATTACTACCGGACCTAAAAAAGTTATTATCAAACCACTAGATATAGTTTTTGAGTCAAATACCCTAAAGGTACGTTAATTTAGTATAATAGCCACATGTTATCTCAACCCACTTTTGTTCCTGTTGGCACCCAAGCTACCGTCAAATCTCTCACCCCAGAAGAGTTAGAACAAATTGGTGTCGAAATTTTCTTTTGTAATACTTACCATCTTTATCTTCGCCCAGGCGACAAAGAAGTCAAAAAACTTGGCGGTCTTCACGAATTCACCCGATGGAAAGGTCAAATAATTACTGATTCTGGCGGATTCCAAGTTTTTTCTTTGGGAAAAGACCATAATGGTGCCGGATCGTTGGTTAAAATCACCGAAGACGGAGTCGAATTTAGATCTCATCTTGACGGTTCTCTTCATTTTTTTACCCCAGAAAAATCCCTCCAAATTCAACATAATTTAGCTGCTGATTACATTATTGCTTTTGACGAATGCACCCCATATCCAGCTACCAAAAAATATGCTCAACAAGCCCTTGACCGCACTCATCGCTGGGCCATTCGTTCCCTTACTGAGCACAAAAAACTAAATCAAAAACTTAATCAAAACCTAAAACTCTATGGTGTTATCCAAGGAAGTTATTACAAAGACCTACGGGAACAATCAGCTAATTTTATCTGTTCCCAAGATTTTGACGGCATTGCCATTGGTGGTATTTCAGTCGGGGAGCCAAAAGACAAAATGCGTCAGGCCGTTTCTTATGCTTTACCCATCGCCCTTAAAACCGGTAAACCTATACATTTATTAGGTGTTGGCGAAGTTGATGATATGTTCGATTTCTTTGGTGCTGGTGTTACTTCTATGGACTGTACTTTGCCAACCCGTATGAGTCGAAGTGGTCAATTTTTACATCGTACCGGAGACGCAAAAACTGATTTAAAAAACGGTTTTAAAAGCCAAATTTTAAAAGCTAAATATAGGTTAGATCAAACTCCACTTGACCCAGAATGTCATTGTCCCACCTGCCAAAAATACGATAAGGCTTACCTCCATCATCTTTTTAAAACCCAAGAATTACTAGGTTATCGCCTCATGACTATTCATAACCTTGCCTTTATGATTAATTTAACTCAAAAAATCAGAGACACTCTCAAAGATGGCACATTTGATAAATTAAAGTATACTTGGTTAGGCCGCAAATAAATTTATGAAAAAAATAATTTTAGTTACCGGAGGAGCTGGACATGTTGGTTCACATTTAATTGAAGAATTACTTCAAAACCCAGAAAATAAAGTTATTTCTTTGGATAATTATCTCAACGGCAGTAAAAATAATCATATTAATGGGGCTGAATACCGCAAAGGAAGTACAAAAGACATTGATAAACTAATTCCTGAAACCCCAGACATTGTTTATCATCTTGGTGAATACGCCCGAATCACTCCTTCAATTAATGAGCCAAACAAAGTTTACGAAATGAATGCCTTAGGAACTTTTGCAGTCGTCGAATTTTGCCGCCAAAGAAAAGTAAAAAAACTTGTTTATGCCGCTTCTAGCACCAAGTTTGCCAGTAAGGGTGAGGAACGCTTTAAAAATCCCTATTCTTTTACCAAAGCCAATAATGTTGATTTAATCAACTGTTATGGTCGTTGGTACAATTTGCCTTACGCTATTTGTTATTTCTACAACGCCTTTGGGCCCCGCGAAAATGGCAACGATAAATATGCCACATTAATCGCCAGATTTCAAAAACTTTATTTAGAAAACAAACCACTTACAGTTGTTAAACCCGGTACTCAAAAACGCAACTTCACTTATGTCAAAGATTTAGCTCACGGTATGATTTTGGTAGGGGAAAGGGGTCAGGGTGATGGCTATAACCTTAATAATAAAAAGGCTTATTCTATTAAAAAAATAGCCAAAGCCTTCGGTGGACCTATTGAAATGGTAAATGGTTATCCCGGTCGCACTGAATCTGGTAAAAATATTTCTAACAAAGCCAGAACTGAACTAGGTTGGAAAACAACTGTTGATATTATGGACTACATCAAAGACTTTGTTTCAAAACACCCCAAAAAATAATCAGTATACTTTTATATTATTTGATATATTTCGATAGTAAAATATAATTAGCAGAGTGATTATCTGACTGCTAAATAGTACATAAAAATTAATTTTACCTAAAGATAGGAAATATTTATACATAAATTTGCCTTCTGCTATAATTCAATCCATGGCCTCACCAAAAACTTTTTTATCAATTAGCTTTGGCTGTCGGGTTAACGCCGCCGAAACCAATCAATGGTCTCAACTTCTGATTAACCAAGGTTTTGTTCCTGCTACAACCTACGACCTACCATCTATAATCTTACTTAACACTTGTGCCATCACCAAAAAAGGAGAAAAAGAATCAATTAATAAAGTCAAACAGCTTCGACAACTTTATCCCAAAGTCAAAATCTATGTTTCTGGCTGTGCTAATTTTAAAAAAATAGAAAACCTCTCTAATATTAAGTTTTTTAAAAATAACGAAAAAGAAGAATTATTAAACCAGCTCAAATCTTTATATTCCCCAAAGATTAAAGACAAATTTAGTCATACTAATCGTTATATTCTCAAGGTTCAATCAGGCTGTACTCAATTTTGTTCTTATTGTATTGTCCCCTTCAAAAGAGATTATTTATGGTCATTACCCATAAAAGATGCCGTAAACACAGTTAACCAAGCCGTTAAAAACAGCTATAAAGAATTAATTATCACCGGTGTTAATTTAGACCAATACGAATATGGCTTTTCTAATTTACTCGAATTTATACTCAAACAAACAAAAATTAAATTAATTAGTTTTGGCTCTATCCCAATTAACTGTATTGACGATAAATTCATTGATTTAATTAAAAACTACCCCAATAGAATTAAAAATTTTTTCCATATTCCTATTCAATCCGGTTCTGACAAAATCCTAAAACTCATGAACCGTCCCTACGCTAAGTCTGAAATTCTAGAAAAATTTAATAAAATCAAAAAAATAGTTCCCCGCCCTGTCAAGGGAGGGGCTAGGGGAGGGTTTCGTTTTGGCACTGATATTATTGTAGGTTTCCCGACCGAATCTGAAAAAGATTTTAAAGAAACTCTAAACTTATGTAAAAAAATCGGCTTTACCAAAATCCACACTTTCCCATTTTCTCCTCGCCCCGGCACCAAAGCCAGAATAATTTTTGAAAACTCACCTAAAATTAACAAAGAAACCCTCAAATCCCGATCTACTCAAATCCAAAACCTTATAAGACAATAAATCTGCTAAAATTATACATGTCAGTAAAGATTGAATGTGGTAATCAGTCTTGTTTCGTTAGAAATGGAACAGTAAATAATCACGCCATCCACGACCCTAAAAACAACACATATATTACAGCAGAAGGATATGAAAATGGAGGTTTCGTAACAGTTGCTAATTCTCCAACAAACAAAAGAAAAGGATTTTCTGTAATTGGCTTTTTTGTAGAAAATGGAGAAAAAATTACAGGAAAATCTATAAACAGAGAAGACTCACCACTAAAAATCAAGGCACTAAGGGTCTAAATAACCTACCGTCCAAAGTACACTTCCATTTCATCAAAAACCGGAAAATTAAAGGATACTTCTTGTCCTGGAAATCTGGCTTTTTTACCCCAAATATAGGCCTTACTAATATCATCACGCATCTGATTGGAAATTTTTTTTAACACTCCATCAAGAGTGGCTGTGTTTTTTATTATCAGCGGCTCTTTTCTATCCGCCTCACTAGTTCTGTCTTTTTTAAGATAAACCCTAACCAACCCCAGTCCCTGCCAAATTCTTTCTTTAAATTCCTCTATTCCTAAATCCTGATCAACACACATTCTTAAAACCTCATGAGGAATCTTTTTTAAATCAACCGGTCTTGCCAAATCCATCTTAGTCACAATTTCTACTGCCGGCATGTATTTTCGCGTTTTTACCAAACCATCTATTAATCTATCAACACTTTCAATTTTCTCATTAAGCTGAATTATGGCATTGCCTATGCCCATTTCTTTGGCAATATCAACCACTTCTTCTTTTTCAAAAGAATTATATGGATCAATTACCTGAATTGCCCCTTTATGCAACTTATGTACTGACATCTTTGGCGGTTTCATATTCAATCTAATCCCGGCATTATAAAGCTCATTACTAACCACATTTAACCAGCCCATCCTTTGGATATCGGTCATCAATACCACTAAATCCGCCGCTCTTATGACTGAAATAACTTTCCGTCCAAAACCCTTATTACCGGAAGCTCCCTCAATAATTCCTGGCAAATCCAAAATTTGGACCTTCACTCCCTTATATTCCATCATCCCAGGAACCACACCCAAAGTCGTAAAATCGTAATTCCCAATTTTTGACTCAGCATTAGTCACTTTATTCAAGAGTGTTGATTTCCCTACACTTGGTAACCCCACCAACACTACTGACGCATCTCCGGAATGTTTAATAGCATAACCAACACCGCCGCCACCGCCTTTGTTCATTGGACCTTCAAGTTCATCCCTAAGTTTGGCTAATTTCGCCTTTAACACTCCATGGTGATGTTCACTCGATTTATCATATGGAGTATCCCGAATTTCTTTTTCCACTCGGGATATCTGCATTTTAATAATTTCTTCTTTTGTCATCTGATAAAATTACTTGTCCGCCTGTGGCGGATTTACCTTGAAAAAAATTTTAACCATTTTTTTATTTCTATTTTGTGGGCTTTTTTTTACTACGCCTATTTTAGCATCTAGTAACATATTTGGCCTGCATTTAACCCAAACTAGCGATATTTCAACTGCCAAAGACATTATAAATAGTAACGGTGGCGACTGGGGTTGGATTACCATCGTCGCTCCTCTAAACCAACTTGATTATCAAACCTGGCAAGATTTTTTTGACAATTGCCGACAATACCACCTAATTCCCATTATTAGATTGGCAACTTACGGAGAAGGGGATTGTTGGAAAAAACCAAGCACCTCAGAAATAGATAATCTTGCCGACTTTTTTAATTCTCTAAATTGGCCGACCAAAATTCAATATGTTTCATTATTTAATGAAATTAATCATGGCCAAGAATGGGGTGGTGAAGTAGATATTAAAAATTATGTTGATATTAGTATTTATGCTTCCCAAAAATTCAAGAGTCTAAACCCTAATTTTTTCGTTCTTAGTTCAGCTCTGGACCTTGCCTCTCCAGATAAAACACCCGATTATCTTTCCGCCAAAACCGTCTATCAACAAATATACAGCTATAAACCAGAATATTTTGATAATATAGACGGAATCGCCTCACATTCATACCCAAATCATGGTTTTATTGGTACACCCAAAGACACCGGACAACACAGTATTTTGGGCTACAAATGGGAACTGGACTTTATTAAAAGTTTAGGGGTTACCGAAACTTTTCCTGTTTTTATTACCGAAACCGGTTGGCCCCACCGTGAAGGCCTCGACGGCCGTAATAATTTCTATACCACCAAAACCACTTCCCAATTTTTGCTCGATGCCTATCAAATTTGGTCCAAAGACAGTCGAATTAAGGCTGTTACTCCTTTTATTTATAATTATCCCGACAAGCCTTTTGATCATTTTTCTTGGCTTGACCAAAACCAGAAACTTTATCCTGAATATCAAAAATTTATAGACCAAACTAAAGAGACTAATTCACCAGAACAAATTACTAAATACGAACTTTACAAAACCCAAGTTCCTTTTCTTGTATTTTCCGACCATGAATATAATGGTCAAATCAGTCTCAAAAATACCGGACAATCAATTTGGGGGGAAACTACTTTCTGCCTAAATTCAAATGTCGATGAGCAAATTGAATTAAGTAACCTCTGCGTTACTTCAGAAGATAAAATTTATCCGGGACAAATTAAAATTTTTCCATTCAAATTTAAAATTAATAGTAGTTTTAACAAAAAAATAACCCTATCTTGGGAGAATCTTCCTTCTACAGATATTATCCTTCTATCAGAAAATGCTGTAATCTATCACCAAAAAATCAACTTTATTGACAAAATTAAAAGTTTTTTTACCAAATTCTGGTAAAATACCCTTACTTGTCCTCATAGCTCAGTTGGATAGAGCGCTTCCCTTCTAAGGAAGAGGTCGCAGGTTCGATCCCTGCTGGGGATACCAAACGAGGGCTTGCGCCCATAGCTCAATGGATAGAGTACTAGTCTTCGGAACTAGTGATGGGGGTTCGATTCCCTCTGGGCGTACTTTTTAAAACTAGGGTTTGTAGCCATTGCCTCGACGCAGTCCGACAGGACGAAGGCGGGTCAGTTGGGAGAATCAAACAGTACATTTTTAAACTAGGGTTTGTAGCTCAGTTGGTAGAGCGATCGCCTCTTAAGCGATTGGTCGCGGGTTCGAGTCCCGCCGGACCCACCAAAACTGACTTTTCTGATCTGGCATATCGGTATTATTTCTATAGTACTGGATGCCAGTTCAGAGGAGTTATCCCGCCGCAGTGTTGAAATTGGTAGACAAGCACGGCTTAGGACCGTGTGGAGCAATCCATGGAGGTTCAAATCCTCTCTGCGGCACTTATTCTACTTTTAGTTTTTTCTCGACAAATACAAACCTGTCTCAGTGTTCACTAAAATTTCTTCACCTTTTTTAATAAACAACGGCACCTGAACTTTAAGTCCTGTATCCAAAACAGCTTCTTTTGTAGCGTTGGTCGCTGTATCTCCTTTAACCGAATTCTCCGATTCAACCACCGTAAAAGCAATTGTTTTTGGTAGACCCACACCAACCGGTTTTTCGTCATAAAACTTAATTCTGTAAAGCAAACCTTCTTTTAAATAAACTTTATCATCATCAATTAAATCTACAGGCACTGCATATTGTTCAAAAGTCCTTGGTTCAATAAACACATAACTTGTTCCGTCAAAATAAGAATATTCTGCTTCATGAGTTTCCACCATCACTTCTTCTACTTTTTCTCCCGATTTATAGGTATATTCTACTACTCGACCAGTATATAAATTTTTTAATTTTGTTCTGTAAAAAGCCGAACCTTTACCCGGGGACACGAAAGAAGTGTCCACAATCATATTAGGTTCATCTTGAAAAAGAATATAAATCCCTCTTCTAAATTGTGATGTTGATATTGTTCCCATAAGGCAAATTCTAACACATAAATTAATTTTTTAAAATTTCTCCCTTTTATCAAAGGGAGATGTCGAACAAAGTGAGACAGAGGGATTTGAGACCAAAAAAAATCCCAGAGCATGCTTTTTAGAGGAGCCACCCCGGGATCTAATATGTAATATATCAAAATATTATAAACATGTCAAGTCTATACCATAAATACATATCAAAATGTCCCATTCTCCATCTCATCTATAAACTGTTGCACCCCAAATGCCCAGGAACCATTTGAACTTGGACAGTATTTCTGCATAATCAACTCTGGAGTGTTTAAGCCTTTATCAAAATATTCACGTTTTAAATACTCAGCATAACTTTTAATAGCCAACTCATAATTATCAAATTTTAACGTTCCTCGTTTATGTATTCCATAACCCCAACAATTATGAGAATCTTCCGGGGCTTTTTTGCATAAATTAGATTCTTGCTGGGCAATTGCTACAATCCAATAATATTCAAAACCATAAGTTTCAGATACCTCAAAAATCAAATCAGAATAGGGGACTAAAGGAGAATTATACTTTTCCAAATACTTTCTAATAACAACTGGTCTAGCATCTTCTCCTTCAATTTTCTCTTCAATCTTTATATTTTTATCACCCTCACCCCTATCTCCGATTATCAAATCTATCGGCCCCACAACCGAAACTCCCAAAATTTTACCAGTATTTTGACTATTTAAATAAACAATTTCCCCACCAACTACAAAAACACCAAACAACACCAAAACGAAAGAAACCATCGCCTGTTTAATCTTCCTAACTAGTTTTTCCATGGATATATCATGGTATCATAAGGCCACTATGAAACAAAATCAAAATCTTCAAAAACTTAAGGATAAAACTTTTATTCTTCAACTGGAAATTAAAGTCGAAGATATCAAAAAAGAATACCAACAACAATTAAAAATTGCCCAAGCTAATTTTGAAAATAAAGGATTCCGCAAAGGTAAAGCTCCGTTGGAAGTCGTTGAAGCCAACATCTCTGCCGAAAAATTATTTGAAGAAGTTGCCTCACATTTAATTTCTCATGCTTATGGCCACGCTCTAGATGAAAATAAATTAAAACCTATAATCCAACCTCAAGTTAAATTTAAAAATGACCACCCAGATTTTGAACATGATTGGCAAATCGAAATAACTTCATGTGAGCTACCGGAAATTGAATTAAATTCAAAATATCTAGACGAGGTTAAAAAAATAAATACTGACAAAAAAATAACTGATGAAAACCAAAAAATGGATCAAATTATTAAATCAATAGTTGCCAATACCAAATTAGACTTACCCCCAATTTTAATTGAATCTGATTTACAATCACACCTTTCTGGACTTATAAACCAAGCCTCACAAGCAGGTATCACTGTCCAACAATATTTGGAGTCTCAAAAACAAACTCTTGACGGTTACAAAGAAAGTTTAAGAAAAAGAATTATTGAAGAATGGACTATAAATTTGGCCATTAGTCAAATTGCCAAGGATAATAAAATTGAAGTTTCTGATGCTGAAATCAAAGACCTTTTAGACAAAAATCCGGCCCTTTCAAAAAATATCAATATGGTCTATTACCTTCTAACCCAACAAAAAGTTTTTGAATTTCTTAAGAAACAATAATTTCGTGCTATAATACAGCCATTATGGCAGGTGGGTTCGGGTCTAAATTTGACCTCAAACACAAAAAACTAGTCAAGAAAAATAACAGTGAGATTCTCAAAGACTTCTCCGATGTTTCACCTACAAAATCTGAACCAAAACTTTTTGGTAGACTTTTTCCCGGACAAAGTATTCATTTAAATCAAGAACAACCCCAAAAAGATATCAATTGGAACCGTGAGTTCTTAGCTAAAACCGCTACCGAAGCCCAACCGCTTTTTGTTAACCAACATTCTCAGGAAATTCAACAAGCCATTAGTGAAATTCTAAATGAAATAAAAAACTTAAAACTTTCCATTAACAACCTTGACCACGAAGTTGAGGAAGCTAGTGAACAAAATATACCCGAAGCCAATGAATATCAACTAAAATTTTTACAAAGAATCAAAAATATCATCATTCAATTCCGTCAAAATATCGACCAATCTTGCATCTGGATGGAATGTTTCAGCCGTAAAAAATCCCGTAAAAACGCTTTCTGGGGTAACGTTCACAACAAAAAGAACGGAGGAGAGCAATATCTTTTCAGTGGCGAACACTCCGCCTCCCGCTCAGCAAATTAATTTGTTATAATCCCTTTTACGAGTCTATAACCATCGCCTCGACGTAGTCCGATAGGACACGAAGGCGGGTCAGTTGGTTAAAGATTTTAAGAGTCTATAGCTCAGTTGGTTAGAGCGCTTCGTTGACATCGAAGAGGTCAGAGGTCCGAGTCCTCTTAGACTCACTGATACCTAAAAATATTTATCAACTCTCCTTCTTCTACCAAAGGATAATTTTGTTTAATTATCTCCCAATCTTCGGTTTTTAAATCCACTTTGTGTTTCGGCTCAACAATATAATCAAATTTGTAATTACGCATTTCCATAAACGACCAAATTTGTCCGGCTACATCAGTTGGCCATTCTCCTAACATCCATCCCTGTCTATGTGCCAAAGACAATGGTACTGAGTTACTTCTGGCCAAATAAATTATTTTTTTATCATCGGTAATTTTCTGATCAATTTCTTTAGCTACCTGAATATCAATATCCGCTTCAATCTCACGTTCAAAATGATAATTACTCACCCTAATTCCGTTATAAATTAAAATAGGAACAATCAAAACCGCTAAAATTTTACTTTTATTCCAAACAAATTTCCACCCAATTGAGGCTAAAATTACAAAAAGCGGTATATAAACATCAGCATAATACTGATGAGTTAAATTTCCATTTGGCACCATTATCCAATAAACAAATACCCCAAGAATCCATAAAATTAACGGAACTATTTTTTTATCTTTTTTAAAAACCCCCACTAATAGTCCGATTAATGCCAATCCACTGACTGTTTTTCCCATAGTTTCACCAACTACATTCTTCCAAACCAAATTTTTTAAAATCCCTAAATCAAATATTTTTTCTCTACCGCTTAAAACCCAATTTTCCCAACTTACATCTACTCCTAAATAATTAGTCCACCATCGCCACCAACCATAAAACATTACCCCTAAAATTGTTACTAACAAATAATTCCAATATTTACTCTTTCTCAGCCACAAAAAATAAAATAAAAGCGGTAAACAAATTAACCCAAAGGGACGACTCGCCACACTTATCCCCAAAAACAATCCTGACAATATTAAAAATAGCATTTTACTTTTTTCTTTATATTTCCACCCAAAATAAAGTGATACCCAAATTAAACTTACTGCCATAACATCGGGATGAATTGCATGACCTACAAAAAAGATACTTCCCGGCATAAAGGCATAAATAACAACCCCTAAAATCGCCGTTATTTTATCGATCCATTTACCCAACAATTTATATAAAACTAAACTTCCCAACAAATACAAAATTAAATTAACCACCCTTCCCACCCAGATTTCCGGCCCCAAAATTTTATATCCCAAAGCAATTAAACCTTCATAAAAAGGCATCTCCAAAAAGAAAAATCCATCTATATTCGATACTGGCCTCATTAAACATGCCTTTGGTTTAAAAAAATTAGCTTTTCCTGTATACAAAAAATAAGTCACACACTCTGTATCTGTTTGTCTCATTGCATGAGCATCCACCGGTAAAGTGAAAAAATTTTTAAATCTTACCCATATTCCAACCAACAAAATTACAACCAACAAAATAGACCAAAACCTTTTCATGTTTTCATTTTACCTTAAATTCAGTCCCAAACCGTGCTATACTTCCACCAACCATGAAACGTGTTTTTACTTTTAGTACCCGTTCAACTAGATAGCCCACAATAGGGCTACTTTATTTCGCTCTATTTGGGCACACTAAACCCCTTTTCCTGTTAAAATAACTATAGGAAATATTACTTTTTATATTTCAATTTTTTAAATTATGTCAAATAATAATCAACCACAAGACAAAGTAGACCTCCATCAACTTCGTCATTCAGCTGAACACATCCTTACTTTAGCCATGCTACGTTTATATCCCGACAAATTTTTGCCGGCTATGGGACCATCAACCGATGACGGTTTTTATTTTGATTTTGATTCGATAGGAGATTTTAAAATCAGCGAGGATGATTTTCCCAAGCTTGAAGCTGAAATGACCAAAATCGTCAAAGAAAATTTACCTATTATTAGAAATGAAATTTCCTTAGAAGAGGCTAAAAAAATATTTGCCGATAACCCCTACAAAATGGAATGGCTCGAAAGTATTAAAAATAGAAATGAAATAATTTCTACCTATACTATCGGTGAATTTACTGACCTTTGTGCTGGTCCTCACGTTCGCTACACTAGCAAAGTCAAAGCCTTTAAACTCCTCTCTATTGCCGGAGCTTATTGGCACGGTGATGAAAAAAATAAAATGCTTACTCGCATTTATGGCACTGCCTTTGAATCCAAAGCCGATCTAGAAAACTATCTAAACAACCTAGAAGAAGCTAAAAAACGCGACCACAAAAAACTTGGAAAAGAATTAGAAATTTTTATGATGAGCCAATACGGTCCAGGGTTCCCATTTTTTCTACCAAAAGGGATGATAATTCGAAATGAATTGGAAAATTTTTGGTATCAGGAACACATCAAAGAAGGATATGAATTTATAAAAACTCCCATAATGCTCAACCAAGAACTTTGGGAAACTTCCGGACACTGGAAAAACTATCGAGAAAACATGTATACCTCTAAAATTGACGATAATACCTTTGCTATCAAACCTATGAACTGTCCCGGAGGAATGTTAGTTTATAAAAATTCTCTCCACTCATACAAAGATCTTCCTATCAGGACCGGTGAATTAGGACAAGTTCATCGTCATGAAGATAGTGGTGTTCTAAACGGACTTTTTCGAGTCAGAAGTTTTACCCAAGACGATGCTCATATTTACATGACTGAAAGCCAAATTGAAGAAGAAATCATCAGACTTATTGCTTTTGTTGACAGAATTTATAAAACCTTTGGTTTAACCTATCAAATAGAACTTTCTACCCGCCCGGAAAAGAAATATATCGGCACCATTGAATCTTGGAATAAAAGTGAAAAAATCTTGGAAAATGCTTGTCATAAAGCTGGTAAAGACTGCAAAATTAATCCCGGAGACGGTGCCTTCTATGGACCAAAATTAGATTTCCACATCAAAGACTCATTAAACCGTATCTGGCAATGTGGCACTATCCAATTAGATGCTAACTTACCCGAAAGGTTCGATTTAACTTATACCGATGCTGACGGCTCAAAAAAACGTCCTGTCATGCTTCATCGGGTAATTTTTGGTTCCATCGAAAGATTTATCGGCATCTTAATTGAACATTTTGCCGGAGCCTTTCCAACCTGGCTATCTCCAATCCAAGCTAAAATCATTCCTATTACTGACAAACAGAGTGAATATGCTCAAAAAATAGAAAAAGCTCTTAAACAAGAAAATATTAGAGTTGAGATAGATGATAAAGCTGAAACTATGCAAAATAAAATTAGGAATGCCACTGGCCAAAAAATTCCTTACATGATTATCCTTGGGGGTAGAGAAGAGGAAAACAATACTATTTCTGTCCGTCAACGTGATGGTCAAGATTTAGGTTCCATGCCTCTTAAACAATTTTTATCCCAAATTAAGGACCAAATTACCACAAAATCCTTAAATTTGATAAAATAACCAATATTAAAATTTAATCCTAAACTTGAGCAGTTTTAGAAATCAAAGCACCAATAAAAAATTCTATAAAATCAACCAATATATTAACGCACCAGAGATCAGATTATTGGATGAATCCGGAAAGCAAATTGGTGTTGTCCCTATTTCACAGGCTCGTTCTATGGCTCAAGAAACTGGACTCGATTTAATTGAAGTCAACGGTAATGCTACTCCTCCGGTAGTTAAATTAATCAGCTTTTCAAAATTCAAATATCAAGAGGCTAAAAAACTCCAGTCAGAAAAAAAAGGTAATAAAGGTGGAGATCTCAAAGAGATTCAAATGAGCCCATTTATTGGCAAAAACGACTATCAAGTTAGAGTTGATAAGGCTAAAAAATTTTTAAGTACTGGAAATAAAATCAAATTAAGTATAAAATTCCAAGGTCGCCAAATGGCTCATCAGCAATTTGGACACGATTTAGTAACTAAATTTAAATCTGACCTTCAAGATTTTGCCACTCCAGAAGGAGATGCCAAATTAATAGGAAAAAGATTAATGATTACCTTTACTCCTTCCAAAAAGAAGGTTGTCAAAAATGAAGAAACAAAGCAATAAAAGAAAAATTAAAAAATCGGTTAGCAACCGTTTTGAAGTCACTAAAAATGGTAAAGTTTTACGTATGTCTTCCTTTAACCGACATTTACGTCGTAAAAAAAGCAAAAAACAACTCCGCCGACTTAAGGGTAAACAAGTTGTAAAAGGTGCTTTAGCCATAAAAGTTAAAAAATTATTAGGTCAATTATAAAAATATGAGAGTTAAAACTGGAACAGTCAGACGCGCCGGTCATAAAAAAGTCCTAAAACAGGCTAAAGGCTTTTGGATGACTCGTCACAAAAAATATAAGGTCGCCCATGAAGCTGTTATGCATGCTGGTAAATATGCTTACGTCGGTCGCCGTATCAAAAGACGAGATATCCGCCAATTGTGGATTGTCCGTATTAATGCCGCTTTAAAACCCTTTAATATTCGCTATTCCGCCTTTATTAAAATGCTTAAAAATAGAAATATTATTCTTGATAGAAAAGTTTTAGCCGATCTTGCCGTTACCAATCCGGAAGGATTCAAGGCTGTTGTTGAAACCGCCACAAAATAAATTTAGATAGTTCCCGTAGGAGTAGGAGTTAAAGTCAGAGTAGGAGTCATAGTCGGACTAGGACTCCAATTCCAAGCAGTGTTTACTCCAATTTTTGACTCTCTTTCCTGACTATTTCCTTCTCTATCTGTTGCCTTCACTCTGATAGTATGAGGACCATTATCCAATGTTAGACTCATTTCAAAAGGTCTTTCTGTCCAGGTTTTTTTCTCTACACCATCAACCCACAATTTGACTTCAGTTATCTTTACCAAAGAATTAGTAGTTACCTTAACATCAAAAGTATTACCCACAGTTGATTCATGGGCCGGACTGGCTATCCCCACATTGACCATACCATCACTTCTACAATAATCAGTCGGCACCTTATATTTGTCTTGGTCAGGCTGCTGAGAAGTCCATTCATCAATACCCGCCTGCCACCGATTTACCCCATCTGTCGAAACTAAATCATCTTCCTTAAAATTAAAATACTCTTTTTCATCATAATTATTATTAGCCACATCATCAGGAGTTGCTAAACCGGTTTTGTCTTTACACACTTTTAACTTTACATGAATTGGATCCGAAACCGCCTGCTGAGTTCCATCAATAAAATAATCCGTTCTACTGGCAAAACCATCATGAGCCAGATAACCAGAAACCTTATCTACTTCCAAAGAAACAATTTTATCAGGTATCGCAAAATCCTTCTTTTCTAATCTAGGCAACTCATATTTCATAATCTTATTCCAAATCGGAGACGCACCAGAAACACCTGAAACCACATTTCCCATAGGAGAACTGTCATTATTCCCCACCCAAACCGCTGTTAATAAATTAGGCGTCCAACCGATGGTCCAATTATCTTTTTTATCATTAGTTGTTCCTGTCTTAGCCGCTACCTGATATCCGGAAATTTGTAAATAATTACTTGTTCCAAAAGTCAATTCTCGAGCTGAGTTATCTGACAAAATATTAGAAATAATAAAAGCCTCTTGTTCTGTCATCACTTTTTTCCCATCAGTTTGTTTAAATTCCTCTAACACCCGACCATCTTTATCCTCTACTTTTAAAATTCCCACCGGATCCATCTTATAACCCTTATTAGCAAAAGAGGTGTATGCCGAGGCCAAATCAATCATCTTTACCTCTGCTCCACCCAAAGTTACTGCCAATCCAAACCTGGATAAATTTTCAGTAGTCGGCTCTAAAGTTGACAAACCCATATCGTAAGCTTGTTGTAACATATCTTTAACCCCTACAAAAGCCAAAGTCTTAACCGCCACCGTATTAATTGAATTTCCCAAAGCATTTCTCAAACTCATTGGTCCATTAAACTTACCGTTATAATTTTTCGGTGAATAATCTTTTTGCCCGCCAACACCGGGAAAAGTTACCGGAGTATCCATAACCATTGTCGAAGCCGTCCAACCTTTTTTTATCGCCGTTAAATATGTTATTGGTTTTATTGAAGAACCAGGCTGACGCAAAGCCTGTGTCACTACATTAAAGTTACCATCAGTTTTATCAGACCAATAATCACGTGATCCTACCATTGCCAACACCTGACCAGTAATTGAATCCAACACCAAAGCCGCTCCATTACTAATTCCTTTTTCTTCGTCTTTATCAATTTCTTCAGACACAATTTCTTCTGCTTTATTTTGCAAATCCAAATCCAAAGTTGTGGTAATTTTCAAACCACCACCCTCAATCACATCTTCCCCATATTTTTCTGCCAATAATTCCTTTATCCAAAAAACAAAATGAGGGGCCTGCATCGTTGCTTTCTGATCTTGAAATTCATAATTTTCCACCTCCTTCATTGTTTCATCAGCCAAAGACTGGCTAATATAACCATCCTCAACCATTCTATCCAAAACATGCTCTGTTCTGTCTATATAAGCATCAGGCGTATTTGAATACGGTGAATAAACACTCGGCAGCTGAGGCAAACCGGCTAAAATAGCACACTCTGCCAAATCTAATTGACTAACCGATTTACCAAAATATTGTTCTGATGCCGGAGCTACTCCCCACGAAGCTCCACCATAAGGAGCTTCGTTTAAATACATCCCCAAAATTTCATCCTTACTATACTTAGCATCTATTTGGATAGACAAAATTATTTCCTTTATCTTTCTGGTTACTGTTCTTTCTGTCGTTAACAACACATTTCTAGCCAATTGCTGAGTTAAGGTTGACCCACCGGTAATTTTTTTAAAATAAAAGATATTTTTAATAATTCTAAGAGGGGTTAACGGATCAAAGCCTTTGTGTTTGTAAAAATCCTTATCTTCCACCGCTACTGTCGCTTGTTTCAAATAATCCGGAATTTCACCAAAACTTACCGGTTCACGTTTAGCATCGTCATAAATATCGTATAAAACCTTTCCATTCCTATCATAAACTTTACTGGAATAACCCTCTCTCCTTACTACTTTAGTAGGGGAGGGTAAGTCTTTTGAAAAATAAACGAACAAAATAACAAAGACTACTAGACCAACCCCCATTAAAATCAATACCACCTTAAAAAATTTCAACCAAAATTCACGGCTTCTCAAAACTTCTTTAATCTTCGCTTTTCTCTTAAAATCACCCCTAAAATGGGATAATTTACGCTTCCATGCCCTTGTTAACATCTATCGGTTCATTAAAACCAATAAGAACGGCACCATCCCTGACATTAACAACACTACCATCGTCACCACCAATACAATCTTCGTTAATGTTTTCTTCTTAAATTTCATAAATAATTTTAGCATAAACCACACAATCAACAACCATTACCCCAATTAAACCCGAACACTAAAACTTTTTTCTGTTATTATCAATTTATGGACAGTTTAACCCAAATTCCTGGCATTGGCAGCAAAACTCTAGAAAAACTCAAAAAACTCAATATCAACACCCCCAATGATTTACTTTATCATTTTCCTTCCCGATATATCGATTTTTCCCATATTACCGATATAATCGACACCAAAGGGAACGAGAATGCCACCGTTACCGGTAAACTTTTAAGTTTTCAAAATATTTTTACCCGGTCTCACAAAAATCTTCAAAAAGCCGTCATTGCCGATAAAACCGGACAAATAAATTTGCTCTGGTTTAACCAACCATATTTAAGCAAAAATTTCACAGTAGGGGAAACCTACAGTTTTGCCGGCACTATTTCTTCCTTTCAAAATAAAAAAACTATTATTGCTCCGGTTTCCGGCCAATATCACACCGGTAAAATTATTGCTATTTATCCAGAAACCAATGGCCTAACTTCAAATTGGTTTCGCAAAACCATTCAAAATCATTTATCTCAACTAACCTCAAACATAACAGAAAATCTTCCTTTAGAAATCACTAAAAAATATCAACTTTTAAATCTAAAAAAATCGTTAGAACAAATTCATAACCCCTCAAATAACAACTTACTCCAACAGTCCAGATTACGATTGGCCTTACAAGAAATTTTATCAATCCAAACTAAATCTTATCTTCTTAAAAAAGACTGGAGCTTAAAATCACCCAAAATTATTCTCAAATCAGACACTAAAACAGACCAAAAAATTGACAAACTAATTGCTTCACTTCCATTTAAATTGACCAAATCTCAAAAACAAATTTGGCAGGAAGTCAAGCAGGACATTACTAGTTTAAAAAAGGTTACCAATCGTCTCATTCAAGGAGATGTCGGTTCTGGAAAAACTGTTATTGCTATCTTGGCCTGCTATCTAACCCACCTTAATAATTCACTTTCTCTATTTTTAGCCCCTACTGAAATTTTAGCCCAACAACACTTTGCCACTTTCCAAAGCTTTCTTAAAAAACTTAAAGTCCCAATTTTCCTACTCACCTCATCAAATAAAATCGACCTAAAAAAAGTTCCTAAAAATGCCATTATTATTGCTACCCATGCCGCTATTTACCAAAAAACAGCCATCGCCGATAAGATTGCTTTGCTCATTATCGATGAACAACATAAATTTGGAGTTAAACAAAGATCATTTTTAGGAGACTCCAAAAACCTTCCACATTGCCTTACTATGACTGCTACTCCCATTCCCAGAACTATCAGTTTAACCATACTTGGAAATTTAGACATTTCCACCATTGACGAACTCCCTAAAAACCGTTTACCTATAAAAACTTTCCTCGTCCCTCAACCCAAAATACCCAATTGCTACCAATGGATTCAAAAAGAAATCCTCAAAAATAAATCACAAGCTTTTATCGTTTGTCCCTTTATTGAAATTTCAGAAACGATGCAGAGTATTAAATCAGCCAAAGTTGAATTTGAAAAACTTAAAAAAATATTTCCAAATTTAAAATTATCCCTACTTCACGGCAAAATTAAACCTAAAGAAAAAGAAAAAATAATTTCCGATTTTCAAAAAAATAAAACCAATATTTTAGTCACCACTCCCATTATCGAAGTTGGTGTCGATATCCCCAATGCATCTATCATGATTATCCAATCAAGTGAACGTTTTGGTCTTTCCCAACTTCATCAACTCCGTGGTCGAATTGGTAGGGGACAATCCCAAAGTTACTGTTATTTTTTTACCCAAGCTAAACCAGACGACAAAGCCTACCAACGCCTTCAATTTATGGAAAACCACAAAAGTGGCTTAAAGATTGCCGAATATGATCTTAAAATCCGTGGTCCCGGCGAAACCTTTTCTACCATTCAACACGGTTTTCCTTCACTAAAATTAGCCACTTTTTCCAACACTCAACTCATCTCTCTTTCCCAAAAAATCCTTGCCGATTTATTAAAATTAAAAACTTTTGATACCTCCCAATTAATTCCAAACAAAATTAATAAAGAAAATATTTTAAATAATTAATTCTCTTCCCTCTTTTTTCTGTTTTCTGTTAAAATACACCCATGACTGCATTACCTAAACACTGGCCCTCTAGTCGTCGACAAGGTCGTCGCCGAGCTACCCACAAAGGTCCAAAACTAATCAAACCCATTGTTTGTAAAAACTGTGGCCAACCCAAAATGGCCGGTTTTCAATGTCCTAATTGTAAACAGTGAAAAATAAATACGATCCACGTCATTTAAAAAGAATTAAAAACTTCCAAGCCCTTTTTGCTTGGAGCTGTGGGAATGATCAACCTTTTACAAAAGACACCCCAAAAATCATCAAAGTTATTCCAAAAATTGACCCAATTATCCAAAAAAACGCCCCAAAATGGCCTATCGACAAAATAAACCGAGTCGATTTAAACATCCTCCGTTATGCTTTTTGGGAATTATTTTATCTCAAAAAAAACCCCGAAAAAGTTGTCATTGATGAAGTTATTGAAATTGCCAAAGAATTTGGCACCGACTCCAGCTCTAGTTTTATCAATGGAGTTATCGGCAGTGCCCTAAAAAACCATGAATCAAAAACTTAAAACCCTACAACAAATAATAAAATATCAATTCAAAAATGAATCTTTTTTGGACCAAGCCTTGGTCCACCGCTCATCTTTAAACGAACAACGTCAATTTTCCGAATCTAACGAACGTTACGAATTTTTAGGTGATGCCATCTTGGAACTTTGGATTTCTGACAGAATTTTTTCTAAATTCACCAAATTTGACGAAGGCAAATTAACTAATCTCCGGGCTTTAGTCGTTTGTACTCAAAACTTAGCCAAGGTCGCCGCTGAATTTAAATTAGGTGATTTTATCTATCTTTCCCACGGAGAAGAGAGTCACGGAGGAAGAAATAATCAATCGATTTTAGCTGATACATTCGAAGCTGTTTTAGGTTCAATTTATTTGGACAGGGGACTCGCACCAGCTTTTAATTTCTTAGATAATTTTCTTGAAGAAAGTATTAAAAAATTTTCCTCACAAGAAATTTATAAAGACCCGAAAAGTATTTTTCAGGAAATTGCTCAAGCCCAAAAGGGGATTACTCCCAAATACAAAACTATTTCCGAATCAGGACCTGATCATGAAAAAACATTTGAAGTTGGGGTTTACCTAGACGAACAACTTATAGCCAAAGGTAAAGGAAATTCTAAACAAAAAGCCCAAGAAGCCGCTTCTCTTAAAGCCGCTAAATTAATTAAAAAATAAGTGTTTTTCCACCACTTTCCACTTCATAACTAATAAGGTATAATCAAACACATTATGATTAAAATTAAACTTTTACCTCGTGGTAAAAAACATCAAATCACTTACCGCATCGTCATTGCTGAATCTCGCAGTAAATCTGACGGTAAATTTATTGCCGATTTAGGTTTTTACACCCCACAAACCAAAACTTTAGAAATCGACAAACAAAGTATGACTGAATGGCAAAAAAAAGGTGCTCAAATCAGTGAAGGTGTTGATAAGCTTTTGAATCCAGATAAATACCCTAAAAAAATCAAAATCAAACCTGCCACCCCCACCCCAACCGAAGAGGCTAAAACAGAGGAAACCAAACCGGAGGCTAGCAATGAGTCAGCCAATCCTGAACCTGCCGAAGTAATCGAACCTGAAGTTAAAACTGAAGAGACAAAAACTGAATAATTTATGAAAACTATTAAAGAAACCCTCGAATACATTTTATCTTCAATCACTCAAAAAGACGATAAAGTTACTGTCGAAGAGAAACAAGAAGAAGGCTTAACTGTTTTTGAAATAAATGCCCCTCAAGAATTGATTGGTAAAATTATTGGTAAAGAAGGTAAAATAATCAAATCAATCAGAACTATTCTCAATATCTCCTTTCCCGAACAAAGATTCCTTATTAAAATCAAAGACTAAACGGATTTTCCCGCTGATAATCAATATAAACTTTTTGCTCTGAATCTTGTTCTGACAAACTCTGGACTAAACTGTTACTTCTATCAAATTGACTTAATTTTGACAATAAACCATTTTCTTCTGCTGTCGGAATTAAATCATTAAGAGTTAAATTTCCAGAAACTAAATTCTGATTATCGGCCACATAATAAGACGACACCGTTAAATTAATTTCAGAAACATTTAATTTACTACTAATATCAATTTTGTCCACAAACATTATTGGTAAACTATTCTCTATTGAAATTAATAAATCAATCATATTATCATTCGGTCCTTCTAATACTACTCCAACCGGCAATTTAGTAGCCACATCTTCATTCGAAACTTTTAACGATGTTCCTTCATCTTTTAATTTTGTCGGGCTTATTGAAAATGATTTTATTCTATAACCAAATTTATCAGCTATATTTCTAATAACTCCCACCAATAAATAAGAGTTTTTCTCTTGTAACACCGCACTAGTTAGATAGCTTTCATTGTTCAACAATTCATCTTGATTAACTGAAGCTAAATAAGCCCTTTTTTGTTCAGTCGTACTAATTGTAGTTTTCACCTTTTTAATCGAATTATTTAATGAACTAATTGCATCAAAACGGGGGATTATTACCATCCGCAAACTAACTAAAAAAATCAAAATAATCCCTAATGGCAACAAAAACAGTTTAATCAAACTACTACTAACCCCAAAAATTTTTTCCGGCATTTTAAAAAACTCATTACTCATTTCAATTCAACCTCCATTACAAATTGCCAATTTTTAATCGGATCAACCGAAAGACTTTTAATTTTCGCTGATTTAAAACTATCAACCAAACCAGAATTTATTTCATCAACTAATTCCTCAACTTCATCCAAAAATTTTCCATCAACCACACTTCCACTTACTGAAAATTTTTTCGACTCTTCTATCCCCAAATTTTCTATTACTACATTACTTGAAAACAAACTCTCAACCAATTTCATTGATTCTCCATATTCAAATCTGTCAGACAAAACTCTTGCCACCACTTTGGCCTGATATTTAATTTTCTGGTTCAAGGCCATATTTTCCGACAACGCCTCATAAGCAGCCGCCACTTTTTTATGCTTTGCATCAAGATTTTTTAAACTCAAAGTTTGAACAAATTCAAATAAAAAAACAAATACCACTAGCAACAGCCATAAACCACCAAAAACCCACAAAAAATTAGTCACCAAAGCCTTTAAATGTATTCTTTCTGCCTGAAACTTGGCACTTGATGGTAATAAATTTAAATCACTCACAGTAACCCCCTTAATGATAAACCAGTAGCTAAACCAAAACGACACCCTTCAATATTTAAATTAAATTGAGTTTTTATTCTACTCACATCAATATTCACAAAAGGTTGAGACACTTGTACCTCAATTCCCAAAGTTCTGGTTAATTCTTCCGCCATCCCCGGCAAATTCGCTCCACCACCGCTTAGTACCAACAATTCCGGAATCTTTCCTCCAACATCTTCAGAAAATACATTTATCGCTTTCCTAACCTCATCTACAATACTGTTAAACACCGGCAAGGCTACTTTTCTAATCTTTCCTTCTAATTCATTTTCATTAATACCATAAGCTTTCTTGTATTCTTCAGCCGAAGCCATATCCAAACCCAAGCCCAAAGAAATTGCCCGAGTCAACGATTCTCCTCCAACCGACAAAGACCTGGCAAAATAAACATTCCCTTTATTAAAATTATAAATATCAGAAAATTTTTCCCCAATATCCAGTACAATAACCCTTTCCACCGTCTTAACACTGTTTTTAACCACTCGTCTCAAAGCCACTGAAGGCGACTCTAAGGCCACCAATTCTAACTTCAATAATTTAAACAACTTTATCTCCTCCTCAATCAAATTATTTTTAGCCGCAATTACAAATACCGCCAAACGACCGGCATCGTCTTTTTCTATAACTTCATAATCTATCGACACTTCATCCAAAGGGTAGGGGACAAAAGTTTCCGCCTCAAACTTTAACGCATCCATAATTTCCGACTCTTTTAGTGGTGGCAATCTAACCAAACGGCTCACCACCTCATTTTCAGGCAAAGCCACAACAACTTTTTTCTCTTTCAA
Organism: Candidatus Parcubacteria bacterium; assembly: GCA_023396915.1. Taxonomy (GTDB): domain Bacteria; phylum Patescibacteriota; class Microgenomatia; order UBA12405; family UBA12405; genus WARW01. The sequence goes on along the minus strand of JAEWUV010000006.1, from coordinate 1,855 downwards.
TTTTAAATCCGACAACAAAGATTTAATCGCATCAGCTAAAACCCCTAAATATTTTTGTTTACTCTTTTCTCCGGATGTATCTATCGGAGTTTTAATTTCTCCAATACTTTCCAAAAATAATTTACCACTAATATCTTTTTCAACCGATACTACCTTGATACTTTGTTGCCCAATATCTATTCCCAAAAAACTCATATATTCAGTATAGCAACTAATTGACAAAACAGGTATTTGTTGTAGAATGAAAGAGTGAAATGAGGTGGTCTATACCATCCATGACGTTAACGCTCAAACAGCCTAAACGTGAGGCATTTCACCTTTTTGATTTCTTAAAAACTCCTTTTCGGGGAGTTTTTTGTTTTTTGTCCATAACTGATAAAAAAATCTTCTTACCTTTTTTATCCTCAATTAAAATAACCCTAACTTTACGCCATCCTTTAATATTATTTTCAGTAATCATTTTCATCGCCTCTAAAACAAAAAAAGTATTCCCTTTTCTCTTATCTATATTCTGAATTGTAGTTGAATTTTCAATAATTTCCTTCGCCGCTGGCAAAAGCTTTAATCGTCTGTACACATCATTCCAAGGCCTCTTTGTATTATTTTTATTACCAACAATATGGTTCCAACCCCTCCAAGTAATTTCTACACATTCTTTTATCGCCGGACAAAAACACTTAGTTTTCATCCATTGTCTATAAAAATTTAGTGATTTTTTCTTTATCGAAACTGTCATTTGTTTGCTAATTACTTACGTCTCCACCGGAACTCACAGCCTCCAACAAAAACTCCGGCACCACATATTTGTTCACCACTGTTACTGTGTTATTAACTCCACTAACCGCCCCAGTTGAGCTAATTTCCTCTCCTTGGACAGGAAATTTTGTTCCTCCTTCCAATTTTATCGTTACACTATTACCAACCGGCATAACACTCAAAAGTAAAGAATTGCCATCAGCCAAAGAGAAGTTTGACACACAACCATCCGATGTCTCTTGCTCTTCATTTTTTACCCCATAAACACCACCATTATTATAATAATAATTAATCATAAATTTTGTCTCACTCCCGTCACCAGTACAAATGTTCACAGTATAAGGATTCGTCGGAGTACTGTAGTATTCATTTCCTATGGTTCCATCAGCATTATGGTTAACTAACCAAAAATAATCAAAATTTCCGTCTAATGTTTTATTTCCAAAAGATAAAGTATCCGAATCACCAACCGTTTTTGTCGATAAATTGGCAACACCTTCATTTTCCCCAATATCATAACTTTTATTTCCCGTCCCCAAATAATATTCAATTCCTGATTCAGCCGCATTAAAAGCTTTTTTAAGCAATTCCTGATCAGTCTCAATCTTAGTTTCCACTGTTGCTTGTTTCGAAGCTGATAATCCCAAGGTTAACACCAACGCCGAGGCCAACAACACCATCAACACCACTTGTCCTTTTTGTTTATTTAATTTATTTTTCATTTTGATCATCATTAATTTAAATTATTTTTTAATAATTGATCATCCCGCCACTGCGGGATTTTCATTAATTTTAATTCACCTTCCACTGACTAAACGCCTTGGCCAGTTTCTCTGGCACCATAAACAATAATTCTGGTTTGTAATTGACCACCACCGATGGGGAAGTATTATTTCCAGATTTAGGTACCAAGCTTCTAGAAAATTCTACACTTGTTACTCCATGGACCATACCATTGATTACCAATTGGGTCACCGACTCAACCGAATCATCAGCCGCTGCGGCTATCACTCTGTTACCCAGTAAAATTGCATCAATTCTAGTCACTGTCGGCTCAATAGTTATTGTTCCTTTCGCAATAATCATGACAAAATTAGTG
>JAEWUV010000003.1 GCA_023396915.1 Candidatus Parcubacteria bacterium | reverse complement strand
TTGACTTCCTGCTAAGTTTCAGTTAGCATTGTGTCAATTAATAGTTAAATGAAAAACAAATGAAAAAATGTAAAAGTTGCCAATCAGAAATTGATGACAAAGCAAAAAAGTGTCCAAAGTGTCAAGCTGACCAAAGGAATTGGTTTGTAAAACACAAAATATTAACTGGAATATTAGTAATAATATTGATAGTAATAATTTCAAGTTCAAGTGGAAATAAAAACAAAGGAACAAATACGGTTACAACTCAAGGATCAAATAACAAAACCACCCAAACAGAAACAATTGGGAAAATTGGAGATGCAGTAACTGCCAATGATTTATCATTTACTGCCACTGATATTTCGAAAGCCAAGTCTTTAGGTAGCTCATATTCTAAGAAAGAAGCTCAAGGAACATTTAATGTTATTACTTTAACTATTAAAAATACAGGTAAAGAGACAGTTACAATTGATAGCTCAATGCTAAAAGTAATCGATTCACAAGGCAGAAAGTTTGACTATTCAATTGAAGGACAGACTGCCAAAGGATTGGCTCAAGGAAAAGTCGACTTATTCCTCCAACAAGTCCAACCAGGGCTATCGGTAACAGGAGATATAGTCTTCGATCTCCCTGATGATGCTACTGATCTAAAACTAATAGTCAAAGGCAGTATGTTTGGAACCGAAAAACAAATATCATTGACTAAATAAATAATTTAACTAAACAATTAAGCCTTCTGAGAAATCAGAGGGCTTAATAAAATGTTTATATTTTTAGTGATAAAATTCATTATAAATACATGAGCAATAATAAAGAAAAAGAATCTTTTCTTTCTCCTTTTTTGTGGTGGAAAATTGACAAAAAAGATATTGATGAAGAACTGATTGAATACTCTAAGAATAAAAATTCTTCTTTTAGAAAAGTTGCTGGTTATTTAATATTAGCTTCTCTGCTATTAACATGGATTTTTGTATTTTTGGGACTACTACCTTCAGTAGATTTATTTTCAATAATAATATATCTACCTTTGGCAATTTTTGTGATGAAAGGATATCGACCATTTATTATCATTGCGATGATTTTTGTAACAATCGATCGCTTTGGGTCTTTATTCTTAATGAACCAATATTCTGTAACTTCAATAGGGTTGCGTGTTTTATGGTGGGCATTTCAAATGAAGTTTTTATTTGGAGCATTTTTAGTTGAGAATGAAAGAAACAAACATAAGTTTTTAAACTCTATTCATACAGACAATAATAAAATTCGGACTAAAAAATCAACTCTAAAATACCTATCAGTTGTAATAATAACGGTTATTTTAACAATTATAGTTTTTGTTTTTTATCAGAAATATTCATCAAAAAATAAAATAAATAAAAGTGAAGTAAGTCAGAATAAAACGAACACAGTTAATCAAGAAACAACATGGAAAGAATATTTTTTAGCAAAAGATAAATACAAAATTTCATTCCCTTCGGATTATGTTTCAAAAGATTGGTCAATTAGAGTTGATAACTCTAATGTTAATTTTACAGAATTTACAGGATCTGAAATTATCAATGATTCCGTAAAGTATTACAGAATTGATTATCTAGATTTAAGTCAATTGTCACAAAAATATAAAAAAGAATATAGCCCAAAAGATGCTGATTCATATTCCAAAGCATTTCTAAATAATATGCTTGATGAAACTACTCTTAATTATAAAATTCTTGATAATAGTTACAAAGCTTTCTTTAGTAGGGTTCCAGAAACTCGTGAATTAGAAAAAATAAAAGATACTTTTTGGAGTTATCCAGCCTATCATTTCGTTTGGAAAAACTCAGATACAAATAACTTCATCAAAGGTAAAATGGTGTTGGTAAACAGTAAAGATCTTTATGTTATTTCGTGTATATCTCTAAATGATAACTTTGGAAATTTTGATAATTTTGCCAATTCTTGGAAACCGTTTGGAGATATTAGTCAGTAAAGATTCTATCAAGATCTTGATCTCTTTATTGCGTCAATATTATTTCTCAGTTTTTCATTTATTTCACTTTTAGTTAGGTTTCGCATATAACCACCTCTCTCACCTGGTATTACGTATTCTTCCGGTTCTCCTATGTATATAAACTGAAGGCAGTGATTACATTGCCAGTACACGGTCTCCCTTTCTTTGGTTGGTAAAGGTATCCATAAAATATAATTTCTTTTTACCCCAAGCATTTTAATAAAAGTGGTGTTTCCTCGACAATGCTTACAATACATTTCTTTTGTTTCATTATCTGGATGAACATGCCCATCCATACTGTCACCTGTTCCATTTATTCTATACATTTTTTAAATTAAATTAGTTAATGAACCTACAACAACACCAGCAATTATTTCAATTAAGAAGAAAGTTATTATTATCCTCAAAAATTCATTTTTAATATTTATTCTTGCTTTAAGACGGTGATAAATAAAACCAGAACCTATCGCAACAAGCAAAATTATGATTTCATCATTAGTATTTTTACTAAAGCTTTTGGAAAAATACCAAATCATACCAGCAATAATATAACCAGCGTACCATTTATTTTTTTTGACTAATTTTTGATCTTCTATATCCATTAATAACTAAATATTAACATTTATTACAAAGAAATATTTTTAGCAAACTAAGGCATAAACATATATTGGTATTCATCATTTGGACCAAAATAGTGTGATTTATTAAGTAGAGTATCTGCCATTTCCCAAGCCGTCATGTTTTCTGAAATTCGGTAACTAGCCACAATATCAATCGATCCATTTTTACCAACTGATAATGCTCCCTCATTTCCTTGGGTAGTATCTTTAGTATTTTCTAAAGCATACATTAAAGCTTTTTCACTTCTTATAAATCCATAATATTTCAGATTACTGACAATAGCTTCCAAAGTTGATCCTTTGCCTGGTCTAAAATCTACCGTTTCACTTTGTTTTTGTCTTTCAAAATCACTTTGAGTAAAATGTAATTTTTCTGTGAAATAGTCATCAACTTTTTTGGTTGATTGCCAATTTTTAGTTGGAGCTTTGAAATCATCAGAAGGGATTTGATTACGAAAAAAAATAATTGTACCCGTTCCAAACAACAATATTACAATAATAAAAATTAGTAGAGTTTTTTTAGTTTTCATTTATTAGAACAATATTTTTGTAATAAATTATCATAAAGTTCACTTCTTGATTTTATTTTCTCGCCAATACTCTTAATTTGGTCATCAATTGATCCCGTTGGTGTTTTTCTATCTTGATCATGGTCTAGTCTCCAGTCTTGGCATTCTTTAGTTTCTTGCTTACTTCTATTATGATGACAATCACTATCCATTTTTTCATATGCGATCTCATCTTCTGTCTTTTTGATTTCATCGTAAAGACTTTTTAATTGAGTACCAGTACAGAACATTAGTCCGTTTTTACTAGGCATTCCGTATATCTTATTTGGATCCAAAGTTAACCTTGGGATCGGTATATTTTTATACTTTTGATAATATTCTTGTTCATATTTGTTTAATTGATCTTTATTGTTCAATATTTGATTTACTAGATTTTGATCAGTTATTCCAAAAAAAGTTTTTAAAATATCACTATTTATAGAAGATGTTGGTTTGGTTTTGTTTATTGTGGGCTTTGGAGTTGTTTGAGCCTTAATCGTTGGTGTGGCAGTTGCTTCTAGAGTTTCTGTTGGAGTAATCGTTTGACTATCGACTATTATCGTTGGTGTTGGCTGTGGAAGATCAATTGGCTTTTTGTCGTGCAAGCCGAAAAAAGAAGAAACTACTAAAATAACTGAAGCAAAAAATGCTTTCATAGCCAATTTTACCATTAAATTCATCTCCTAGACTTCTATAAACCTTGCGGTATCGTCCATTAATATGGAAAATATAAATGGAAAGATCCAAGAAAATGAACAAGTTAAATTTTGCCTTTATGCTCGTAAATCAACCGAATCTGACGAACGTCAAGCCATGTCAATTGATTCTCAAGTAAAAGAAATGAAAGCGATGGCTGAAAGAGACGGTTTATTTATTAAAGAAATTCGACAAGAAAGTCATTCAGCTAAAGCATCAGGTTTAAGACCAGTATTTAATCAATTGATTACTGATATTAGAGAAGAAAAGTTTAATGGCATATTAACTTGGGCACCTGATCGACTAAGCCGAAATGCAGGAGATCTAGGATCGCTAGTCGATCTTATGGATCAAAAGAAACTGGTTAAAATTCAAACTTACTCTCAAAGTTTTTCTAATAATCCAAATGAAAAATTCTTGCTAATGATTTTATGTTCCCAAGCCAAATTAGAAAACGATCAAAAAGGGCTAAATGTTAAAAGAGGATTAAGAGCCAAGTGTGAGGCAGGTTGGCGACCAAATATGGCTCCATTGGGCTACTTAAACGTCATGAATAACAATCGTATTAGTTATGTGAAACTCGACCCAGACAGATCTCCTACAGTTAAACAAATATTTAATAGGGTGGCTGACAAAGGACAAAGTGGTAGAGTTCTTAAAAGATGGTTAGATCAAATTGGATTCACTACTCGGAGTGATAAACCAATTGCCTTAAGTAAAATCTATACGATTTTAAGAAATCCATTTTATTACGGTGAGTTTGAATTTGATGGTAAAAAATATAAGGGGAATCATGAACCACTAATTACAAAAGAATTATTTGATAAGGTTCAAAGAAGATTAATTGCACCCGATAGGGAATGGAATAAACAAGTATTTCCTTTTAAACACTTATGCATCTGCGGATCATGTGGGGCTTCGGTTGTTGGAGAAGAAAAATATCGAGAATTAAAAAGTGGAGGGTTTAGAAAACATGTTTATTATCACTGCTCTAGATCAAAAGATTATGAATGCAATGAACCCTATATCCCTGAAGAAGATTTAATTAAACAATTAATGGCTCATATCGACGAATTGAAATTAGATGAAATAGAACTAGCTCATCAATTAAAACAAGATATCGATAAATTTCACCGACTAAGATCAGAGGTTCTGAATGAAGAATTTATCAGCGGTAACTTAAGAGAACTAGACTATGATGCTTTCAATCACGTTAATAAAGATATGGTTAAGGAATATATGGTCCACGTTTTAAGAGTAGGAACAGCAGAAGAAAGAAATCATGTATTATCGGCAATTAAGACTAAATTTATACTCCACAACAAACAATTGAGTATTAAATAAATGAACCGATTGACAAAATATTTATTAGCAGTACTATATGAATATGAGTTCATATAGTTGTTGTTCTTCATCAAATAAAAAATCCAAACAAGTATCTTCATTGGCTTCTTTACTAAAGATAGTTGCTGAAGAAAGTCGTCTTAAAATTCTTTGTATTCTTCAAGACGGTGATCATTGTGTCTGTGAGATATTTGAACAATTAAATCTTTCTCAAAGTCTTGTTTCTCATCATTTACGTGACTTAAAAGATGCTGGAGTTATTCAAAGTGAAAAGCGTGGTCTTTATGTTTACTATTCCTTAACTGACGAAGGCAAGCGAATTACCAATTTATTATTTCAGATTTAATTATGACCAAAATAATTATTGAATGGAAACATTTTGATAAAAACGGTGCTACTTGCGAACGATGTTCTAAAACTGGAAATAATATTCAGCAAGTGATTAAAGATCTTCAAAAAGAATTTGATATTGAATTTAAAGAAACCAAACTTGACCAAGACCAAATGGCTGAGTCCAATCAAATTATTATCAATGGAGAGCTTTTGGAAAATTTGATTCCTGATACCAAAGTTGGAAAAAATTTTTGCGGCTCTTGCACTGACCTTACCGATGATTCTTCAGATTGTCATTGTCGAACTATTAATCAAGGTGACACTATTTTTGAGGATATTCCCACCGATTTAATCAAAACTGCTATTCAACATATTATTAATTCTCAATCAAAACAAACTATGAAAATCCAAGTATTAGGCTCAGGCTGTCCCACCTGTAAAACTCTTTATGAATTAACTCAAGCTGCTGTCAAAGAATTAGGCATTGAGGCTGAAGTTGAGTATTCCACCGACATTTCCAAAATCATTGAACTTGGTGTCATGGAATCACCAGTTATGACTATTAATGGCAAGATTGCCCTTCTTGGTTCTCACAATTTAGAAAAAATCAAAGAAGTGATTAATAAAGGCAAAGATACAACTTCGACAGAGAAAAAATCTTGTTGTAGTTGTGGAGGTAAATGTTAATTATGGACATCTTTTACCCAATTCAATTACTATCAAATACCATTACCAATAATTGGCTGGGGTTAACTAAAGACTCTTATCTTGGCAGTGCCTTAAATTTCTTTATTTACGACACTATCAAAATTGGTATTCTTTTGGTCTTAATAAATTATTTAATGGCAATTACTCGTTATTATTTCCCAATAGATAAGGTTAGGGATCTTTTAACTAAAAGACGCTGGTATGGGTTAGATTATTTATTTGCCGCTTTTCTTGGAGTTGTCACTCCGTTTTGTTCCTGTTCTTCAATCCCGCTGTTTATTGGCTTTTTAAGTGCAGGGATACCTCTTGGTGTTACTTTTGCTTTTTTAATTGCTTCTCCTTTGGTTAATGAATCGTCTTTAATTTTATTTCCCGCCCTTTTTGGGCTCAAAACCACCATTATCTACAACCTTGCTGGAATTGTCGTTGCTATTCTTGGGGGAATGGTAATTCAAAGACTTCATTTAGAAAAATATGTTAATCAACAATTATTAAAATATAAATCACGGGCTGATGTTGAGGCTGAAAATGGTGGTCAAAAAATTGCTTTTAAGAAACTAATTGGTTATTGGTGGGTTGATGGTTGGAAAATCACTAAAAGTATTTTTCCTTATGTTCTTTTAGGAGTCGGTCTTGGTGCCATTATTCACGGTTTTGTTCCAGCTAATTTAATTGAAAAATATCTTTCTATTAAGGCTTGGTACATTGTTCCCATCGCCACTCTTTTAGGAGTACCTCTTTATGCCAATTCCGTTTCGGTTTTACCAATTATTGAGGCTTTGATTGGCAAAGGGATTCCTATGGGAACTGCATTAGCTTTTATGACTGCAACTGTGGCACTTTCTCTCCCTGAGGCTTTAATCCTCAAAAAAGCTATGAAGTGGCAATTGTTAGCAACTTTCTTTGGTGTTACCACCATTGGCATTATTTTAATTGGTTATCTATTTAATTTTCTTCAATAATGAAATATCTTTATATTTTTGGCACTATTGCCATAATTTTAGTTTCAGTATTTATCATTTTTAAACCAAAGCAGGAAGTTGTTGTCGCGGACCAAACACCTACACCTACCCCAAAAATTGTCACTACTCTGCCAACTAGTGGGGATAAAATTGAAGTTTTCTTATTTCATGCCACCCAAAGGTGTATCTCTTGTATCAATATTGGTAAATTTACCAAATCAGTTGTTGATGAAAAATTTAGCCAAGAATTATCTACAGGAAAAATAATCTTTAAGGAAATTAATATTGATTTGGCTGAAAATCGACAGATCGCCAAAGATTATGGAGTTAGCGGTTCTTCGCTTTTCATTACTGTCACCAAAGACGGTCAGATGTTTAAAGAAGAAGATACTGACGTTTGGCGATATGTTCCTTATGAAACAAAATTCAAAAATTATTTTGAAGCCAAATTAAAATATCTTCTTTAATTTATGGAGTGGCTAAATTATTTAATCGACACCTACAACATTCCTCTTTTATCCGCCTTTTTATTAGGGATAATGACTTCTATTAGTCCTTGCCCTTTAGCTACCAATATCACCGCCATCGCCTTTATTTCCAAAGACATTAAAAGTAGTAAACAAACTTTGCTTAATGGTCTTTTTTATACTTTAGGCAGAGGAATCAGCTACACCTTACTAACTACTCTCATTTATTTTGGTCTTTCCTCTTTTTCTATCTCTTCCATTTTTCAAGGTTGGGGAGACAAATTATTAGGTCCAGCTTTAATTCTAATTGGGTTAATTATGGCTGATGTAATCAAAATTAATCTCAAAACCAGTAATCACAAGATTGAAACAATAAAACTATGGTTGGCAAAAAAAGGTTATATTGGATCACTTTTGCTAGGAATGCTTTTTGCTTTAGCTTTTTGTCCTTATAGTGGTGTTTTATTTTTTGGAATCTTAGTTCCAATGGTTCTAAAATCATCTGAAGGTTTATTACTACCACCATTATTTGCCTTGGGAACAGGAATACCCGTGATTATTTTTTCATTTTTAATTGCCTTTAGTATGCAAAAAATGAATCAAGCTTTTACGTTAGTGTCAAAAATAGAGAAGATAACTAGAATTATTGTCGCCTCAACTTTTGTTTTAATAGGACTATATTATTGCCAATTTCTAGTGAAATTTTTGTTTAGACTAGGTTAGTTTTATCAACAAATAAGGTTAATTCAAACGTCTTAAGTTATAAAATTAACCCTATTACAGGCTATTTTGGCTAAAAATTCCCAATTTATAGAAAAAATACCAACAAGTTAGGGGAAAACTAACATACTAAATGGGTCATTAAGAACACCTTAAAATTGGCGGAAGGGATGGGATTCGAACCCACGGAGGACATACACTGTAATACGCCTCGGTAGCTTCCAAAACTACTGTATTAAGCCACTCTACCACCCTTCCTAATTATTTTTGTCCTCAACCCCCAATACAACCTTTAACATGTCTAGATATGCCTTAATTTTTGGATAATCTTCCTTATTTAAATCGGAAGGCGTCATAAAAATAGCCTTTACTCCAGGTCTCAATGTAATTTCCATCCTATTCATTGAAGACAAATTTGGTATATCCTGTTCAACCTCTCTTGTAACATTATCCTCCTTTCCAAGATTACCTTTCTTTTTTGTACTTTTACTCCCAGGAATTCTATTCCGAGTGGCTGGATTCCAAGATGCCATTTTACTAGCATCAATTCCATAACTCTCATAATCGGATAACAATTTTATCACCCTTCTTTTGTATTCATTGATGGTATTTGCTGTGAATTGGCTCTTATTGACAGCAAATACTTCTCCCGCAATTTTTTCAATATTACTTTTTAATACATTAACATCTTCTCTTTCTTGATCATTTAATTGAGGCTCAAATAATTTCAATGCAGCTCTAAGCCCAGAGGCCGTATTTGATGCATACTTTCTATTTTTTTGAGCGGTATTAATAAAATCTTTTAATTTTTCTAACATAATTTTATGTTAAATAAACTTCTAACCTAATTTAATAATAAATGATTGGGAATCAATTGTCAACAACTAAATAGCACTAAATGATAATTACAATGAATTCAACAAGCTAAAAATCAATAAGTATTTATTTTATTGCTCTTCTTATTGAAGAGTTTAGATTTACCAACATTTCATATGGTATTGTTTCGCAGATTCTTGCCATATTTTCAATTGAATTTTTATCTTTTCGATTACTACTAATAATTTCTACCCGATCAAACAACTTTGCCTTTGTATTTTTCAAATTCACCATCGCCAAATTCATACAAACTCTCCCTACTATCGGATAAAACTTATTTTTGTATTTTACAAAACCTTTATTGCTCAATCGCCTATCCAATCCTTCATTGTAACCAACCGGTATTACCCCAATATTAGTGTCCCTTTTTGCCTGCCAAGTGCCACCATAACTCACTTTTTCTCCCTTTTTAATTCTTCTCAAAGTCGTAAAACATGACTTAAAATTCAAAACTTGTCTCAAATTTTGCATTTTTTTAAAACATCTATCTTGTTTTTCCAAAACATTTATTCCATACAAACCAATTCCCAATCTTATTGCATTCACTTTACTACTTTTGATTTTTAACGCCCCAGCACTGGCCGCCAAATGACAAAATTTAGGTTTCAGCCCACTACTTTCAATAATATCTATAGCTTTTTCAAATTGTTTTAATTGAAAATTTGTTTTTTTACTAGAAACCTCATCAGCCTCAGCCAAATGAGAAAACACTCCCTCCAATTCTAATTTTGGGTATTTTTTAATCAACTTAATTATTTTTTTAACTTCGTCAATATCAACACCTTGCCGATTCATTCCTGTATTTACTTTCAAGTGAAGCTTAACTTTTTTATTTAATTTTCCTAAACCTTTAATCGTTTCTTCATTCCCAACCATCACCGCCAAATTTTTCCATTTTATAGCCGAAAAATTTTCCAACCTCATCGGACCTATCATCAACACCGGTCTTTTAGTCACTTTTCTAATTTCCAAAACCTCATGATAACCATCTACCACTAAATACCCAAAATCACGTCCTTCCAAAATTTCTGTTACTTGTTTTATTCCATGACCATAGGCATTTGATTTCAACACCGGCCAAACTTCCAAACCAGTCTCTTTTTTAAAAAAATCAAAATTAAACAATAAATTTTTTCTGTCTATCTCAATTGTGTTAAGAGAAACATATTTCCTTTTCAAACCAAAAGAAAAATCCATAAGATTATCCTTTAAATTCCCTATCCTTTTTCATCTCCCTTTCTATCAAATTCCTCAAAAATACCGATTTTGGAATCATTCTTTTTTGCCCCACCCAATCTAAATAATTTAAAATTTTAGGACTAACAAAAAAATTAAATCTCATATCAATTAACCCCTTAGCTTCTTTTAACGAATCCCATAAAACTCTTTCCATATTTTCTGGTTTATATTCCCTCAAAATCAACTTTGGGTTATCAATCCCCACAATAAAAATCGGTTGAGCATCAGGCGTATATAGTGCTACTACCGGTTTATTTAATTCCAAAGTTTTAGTCAAAATATAACCCATCGACATACTGTGGCCCGAGATTTCCATTACCACGATATCCGCTTTACTCAAATCCCTAAGAGTTTCTTTATAGTTTGCTATTTTTGTTTCCAAATCAGCCTTTTGTAAATCCAACACTCCTTTTTTAATCCACTTCATTACCTTATCACTCACCATTTTGTATTCAGCTGCAATCGTCTTATACATTCGCCCATACATCTCCTTGTTCTTATCTACCAGTCTTGAAGAAGCTACAAAATACACCTGCATATTGTATTGTACTATATTTTTATCCAAAAAAGGGAATATTTTAAATTTACGAAGATAGTATTTTTCAGCGCGCAAGCCGCTGAGTGGATTTTACGAAGGTTGCGAGCACTGCAAAAATATTATCGAGTAAAAATTTAAAATAAAAATTCATGCAAAAATCACACTCCAAATTTATTCTTAAAAAATTCTATATCCATTTTTATTACCTCATCCCAACTTTGTTTCAAATTATGATCATTCCCCTCTCTAATATCTAGTTCCACTTCTTTACCTAATTTTTTTAAAGTTTTTTGCAAATCCTGTTGCCATTTCACCTTGCACCACACATCCGCCGTTCCTTGATGAATTAAAATCGGAGCGTTAATCCACTCATAAAAATTGTCAATTGAATAAAGCTTACTGTCATAATTATCTTCAAAATCATAAATTTTCTGTTTCACAATTTTGCCATTTTCACTATCATCCATAGTTTCCAGTACGCTTGCCGGAAATGGATTTGTCATTGGTGCCCACAACACTGTTGGATAATTTTGCCCAGTAATTTCTAAAATCGAAATCGCAATTTGACCTCCATTACTATGTGACCAAATCCCAATTTTGCCAGAATTAACATAATCCAACTGTTTTACCGACTCAATCAAATCCAATACTCCTACCGGTTTTTCAAACCTTGCTTCCAAAATATCTTTCGACTCACCATCCGATAATCCATATCCCAAAAAATCCAAACTTATCGTCACAAACCCATTTCTGGCCAATTCATCCGCCGCTTTCCAACTGCCCGACCCGACAAAATATCCCTCCGACTCAGCATATCCTCTAATCATAATAATAACCGGAGATTTATTACTTTTTGGTGTCATTGGAATGTTCAACATCCCTGAAATTTTCTTTCCATTACTCTCAAAAACAATTTCATAACTTTTAAAGTTATCTTCTTTTACAATTCCCTCTTTTTTATATTCTTTTAAAACATTTTTTCTAGCCTCATCCAATATAGTGCTTTCTCCCACAATTGTAATTCTTGATGCCTTATTTTCTCTCTTTCTTAAATTTTCAAAATTATACTGTGCCAAGTAACCAGTATTTTTTTGTTTGATTATTTTAGTTATTAAATCAGTCCCTTTTGGCGACAACCATTCAGTTTTTTGATTAATTAAAATCCCAACTCCATATCCCACCCCAACAAACAAAATCAAAATTAATAATATTTTTACAACAACCCTCACCTTTTAAATCTACATTGACAAAAGCAAAATATCAAACTAGAATTGGCCTTAAAATAAAAATTACAAACATAATATAGCTTATGTTTTCTAAGTTTTTTATTTTAAAAAAGGAAAGATATTGCTCTTTCACATATCAAACACATCCCTCCAAAAACATCATTTTTCAACTTACGCCAAAATTAGATGCTGAGATAAGACAGTATTTTTTTTATATAAAAACAAAATTTCTAGGAGGAAGAGCGTCTGTGATAGTGAGGGTCTTTGTACTTAAAATGGAGGAAAAACCTAAGACACGACAACAGGCATGGGACAACAGAGCAGAATTTGATCAAATTATTACATTCTCTCGGAAGTACCAAACCGGACGAGGATGTTCTGGAGAAATTTCTTACGACGAAACACTTCAGGATATCATTGAATCCGCAGCCAAAGAACGTGGGTGGGTACTCCTATCTATGGAGGAGTATTCCTCCCTCCCTGACGAATAAATTCGCAACTGCGCCTGGGAAGAGCGCTGAAAACAAATTGGGATACGCCCAATTTACTTTCCAAATCTTCCCGTCCGGGGCTGCGTGTGTTTGGATGCTTCTGCATCCGTCTCTTATCAATCACACGCACGCCCCGGTATCCTCATTTCTATTTCCATCTGACATTTCTATTTTTTTCTGTTATAATCACCCATCAACCGAAGATAGCCGGCGCAAAAATAAGTCCAGCTGAGGTCAAAACAATTTATTTTGTCTTGAATTACCCTCGCTTCTTCGGCGAGGTTTTTTAATTTAAAAAAATTATGCCTAATCAACAAAAAATTGATCAAGTTGCTGACATCACCAGCAAATTTGAAAACGCTAAATCAGTTGCTTTAATTCAATATCAAGGTTTAAATGCTGCCGATGTTGCTACTCTTCGTGATAATGTTCGCGCCAATGGTGGAAAAATTGAAGTTGTTAAAAACAGCCTTATTACTCGTGCCTTAGCCGCTATCGGTATTAACCTTCCTGAAACCCTAACTGGTCCAACTGCTATAACTTTTTGTAACGAAGATGAAGTTGCTCCTTTAAAAGAAATTGACAAAGTCAATAAAGAACACGACTTTATCACCTTTAAATATGGCATCTATGACAAAAAATTAATTTTAGTCGATGAACTTAAAAAATTCATTTCTTTGCCTTCCAAATCAGCTCTTATTGCTCAACTTTTAGGTGGATTAGTCAACCCTTTGCAACGTCTAGCCTATGCTATGCGTTTCAATCAAACCCAATTAGCCTTAACCCTCAAAGCTCTTGCTGATAAAAAAGAACAAAATTAAAAATTATTATTTATTAATTAAAAATTAAAATTTAAAACAATATGGAAATTTCAGAAAAATTGCAAAAAATTTTAGATTCTATCTCTGAATTATCAGTCGTAGAATTATCCGATCTTGTTAAAGCTATCGAAGAAAAATTCGATGTCAAAGCCGTTGCCGCTGCTCCTGTAGCTGCCGCTGGTGCCGCTCCTGCCGCTGGTGGGGAAAGTGCCCCTGCCGAAGAAAAAAGCGAATTTGATGTCGTTATCACTTCTGCCGGTTCAAACAAAATCGCTGTTATCAAAGTCGTCCGCGAATTCAAACCAGAATTAGGTTTGAAAGAAGCCAAAGATATGGTCGATGCTTGCCCAGCTGACTTAGGCACTATGAAAAAAGATGCTGCTGCTGATGCTAAAACCAAACTCGAAGCCGCCGGCGCTCAAGTTGAGTTAAAATAATTTTCTTATTTTAAAACCTTAAAGCCCGCCTTTCGGCGGGCTTTCTAGTTTAATTAGTCTTTTTATTTTTAGGAAACTTAAAAGTCAAAAAATCAACAAGAATTTTTCCTCTGACAGTTTTTCCTTTTCCTATTATTTTAGGTTTAGATTGTTTCATATTTATTATGAATTAATAACTAAACCAGTTATAAAATAAACAATCTTCGGTTATCAACTTTTCAAATTCTAATTTATATCGTTCCACCATCAACAAAAACAATCGAACCAGTCAGGTAACTAGCATCATCTGATGCCAAAAATAAAATAGTTTTAGCAATTTCATCCGGTCTAGCCATTCTACCTATTGAAGTTTTACTTATCTCATCTTCCAAGTAATCTTTAGGTAAATCTTTATTCATATCGGTATCTATCCATCCCGGAGCTACCCCATTTACCCGAATAATCGGAGCCAATTCTTTAGCAAGATTTTTCGTTAACGACATTAAACTCACCTTTGAAGCATCATAATCAGCCGAATCTGGAGAAAAACTATTATACCCGCTTGTTGAACAAACATTTACAATATTCCCTTTAGATTCCAATAAATACTTAGAACCGTATTTAGCACACAAAAATGGACCAATTAAATTTACAGCCATTGTCTTTTGCCATTGATCAATTGTTTTTTCAAACATTGGAACATCAAATACTATAGCCGCGTTATTTACCAAAATATCCAATTTCCCAAACTTAGATATTATTTTTTCAATCATACTTTTAACCTGTTCTTCGTTAGAAACATCACATTTAATCGCCACCGATTTAGACCCAATTTTAATAATCTCATCAACCACCAAATTCGCACCATTTTCATCATTGTTATAGTTAACAACAACTACTGCCCCTTCTTTAGCAAATTCCAAAGCAGTTGCTCGACCAACCCCCCTACTCGAACCCGTAACCAAAACAACTTTGTTTTTAAACTTCATGACAATAGTATATCAATAAAAATATTTAAAGTTTTTCTATCGCAGTTTTCAATAAATCTAAAATATCCATAGTAAAAGGCTCCTCTAATTCCCCTTTATCTACCCACTCATAATATTCAAGTTCCATAGAATTATCATTTATTGGTTTATGAGTATAACGAACATGATAATTTCCATCTTTTGAGGTAAGTTCAAAAACTTCATTTTCTTTTAAATCTGTCACTGTATATTCATTCCAATTTTTAGTCTCTCTACTTTGACTTCTATATTTTGTACCAATTTTAATTGGCCAATCACTCGTTTCTTCAATTATCACAGCATCCCACCAAAGAGAAGTATTTTTAGGATTTGTATAATAAGCAAAAACTAACTCAGAGGGCTTTAAAATTTTTACAACTAATTTATTATCTTTCATAATTTATACCAACTCTTCCTTCCCTTCTTCCTTCAGTTTATCTACCACCTGCCCCACTTTCCCTGAGTCTTCTTTTCTCGATATCAACAAAGCATCGCCGGTATCTACCACCACCAAATCCTCCACCCCAATCAACGCTACCATTTTTTTATCTTTTCTATAAACAAAGTTTCTATCGGCATCAACTTGGATTAAATCATTTTTATCATCCATATCTTTACTTTCCATATAATTTGCCACCGATTCCCAAGTCCCAAAATCTACCCAATTAAAGGGCAATTCTACCACTAATGCTTCGTTATTTTTATAAACCACCTTGGTAACTTCCTCTATTGCTCCTTTTGGCATATCAGCATAATTTTTTACCACATCTTCACCTTGTGAAATATTTACTAATGGTTGATACCATTCCGACTTATATTTTTTATACATCTCTAACAATTTACTCGGTGTCATCGTCGTATGATTAGCATGAAGCAAAAGTTTATCTGTTCCTAAATACTGATTAATCTTCTCTTCTTCTGTTCTATCAATATAATCCGCTACTTCATAAATTTTTACTCCATTTTCTTCAGTAACCAAATTTCCTTTTACTAAATAATCCACTCCTGCTATCACTATGTTTGGGACAAAACCACCAGTTAAGTATTTGCCTGTCTCCAAAGCCAGCTTCCCCGCTTCATCAATCATCTGTAAAAAATTTTCATTCGGTTCCCGCAGTACATCAGCCTGAACTAAAATAAATGGCTCATCACCAAAACCTCTTTTAATCAGTTGTGCTGCCGCAAATCCAGTTGCTGGACCTTGATTCCTCATTTCTGGTTCTACAAAAACATTTTCATCAGGAACTTCTGGTTTCAGTTTTTTGGCAATTTCCGCTTGAGTCTCATTAGTCTGCAAAAAAATCTCACTTGCTTCAAATTTCTTTCTTAAAACCTCGTAATTCAACTCGAACAAGGATTTACCATTTATTAATGGCAAAAAATGTTTTGGCAACGAATTCCGGCTCATCGGCCACATTTTAGCACCAACTCCCCCACAAATTATGACTGCTTTCATAAAGCTATTGTATCAATTTTTAGACATAAACTCTCTAATATTATCTATTGTTGTTTTTACAATTCTTCCAATCGCCTCTTTTGAATTAAAAGCATTGTGAGGAGTAAACACCACATCGTCCCTATCCCGCAATAAATGGAAGCTTAATATTTCTTGTAAATCATCTTTGGTCATTTCCCGACTCATGACAGTACTCATACTTTCCAACTGTGCCTCATCTTCTGTCGTATCCAAACCAACCCCGGCCAACACCTTATTATTCAATCCCCACAAAAGTGCTTCGGTCTCTACCACCGCCCCTCTGGCTGTATTTACCAAAAAACTTCCTGGCTTCATCAATTTAATATTCTTCTTATTAATCAAATGAAAAGTTTCCGGAATCGATGGCACATGTAAAGTCACAAAATCTGACTCTTTTAAGCATGTTTCCAAATTCACATAGTTAAAACCAGATTTTTTTTCTAACTCAGGATTCTTATATCCATCAACTCCCAAAACTTTCATTCCAAAGCCTCTAGCAATTTTGATCACATTTTGCCCTATTTTTCCACAACCAATTACTCCTAATGTTTTTCCATGTAAGTCCACTCCAGTTAACCCCTCCGGGTTAAATTCTCCATCCTCTACCGACTGATGAGCCACTACAATTTTTCTAGTAATCGCCAAGAGTAAAGCAAAAGCAAACTCTGCTACCGTGTTAGAACCATAATCAGGGACACTCCCCACTGCTATCTTATTTTTTTTACAATACTCACAATCAATATGATCCACCCCAGTTGACCTAGTTGTTACCATTTTTAAATTTGGCAATTTCTTTAAAACCTCTTTAGTCAAAGTTGAATAAATAAAAACTGAAAGAATGTTATATTTGGCCGCTAATTCCAAATTATCTTGAACTTCATCCTCAAAAATTCCCACTCCAAAACTATCCAAATCAGAAATTTCTTTTTCAATTATTTCTTTCTCCCAACTCTTAACCCCAAAAAACGCAATTTTATATTCTTTCTTGTCTTTAACCATAAACCATTATGTCATAAAAATTTCCTTTTTCAAAAAAGTTCCACCATTTTTTAAATTTCACTTTTTCTCTTCTTGACACACTTATATCCAATGTGATTAACTGAAGACAGTTAAACATTATTTTGATACAAGAGGAGCCACCAAATGGATATGCAAACTGAATCACAAGATAACCTTGTGAAACAACCATCCCCAAAAAAAATCAATGGCGTTTCCATCGACAACTTACCTGATCTTTTGACCGTTGCCGAAGTCGCCGATCTTCTTCGTGTCAGCAAACTCACCATCAAACGTTGGGGTAAAAGAGGTAAACTCCCAGCTATTCGTATCAACGCCCGTGGTGATCGCCGCTATCGCAAAGAAGCCGTTCTCTGGCTATTGGGTATCCAATCCGAATAGTTAAAATCCTGCCCTTTCTGCCTAACTCACACAATATTCTCTCTGGGTATTATTTCCATTGTGCCATCTATTTGAAACATAACAATATCCAAATCTGCCCTAATGTTGTTTTCCTTTAAAACATCCTCTAAAAAATCGTCCGCTTCACCACTACTTAAATCTTCATTATGACAAAAAGCAGCTGTTTTAAAGGATTCATCAAAAAAATGTTCCAATCCTAAATTTACAACCATTTGATGAATCCTAATATAAATCGGATCTTCAAACAAATCAGACTGTTTTTCTATTTTTTTATGACCTTTACTTCTTAGATAAACCATATTCACAAAATCAATTGCATCTTCCCGTTCACCTTCCCTTAATTTATTCAAAAAAAGTATCGCATTTTCCCTTAGAGCAATTTTTCTCCTCCTTATCTTATCTTTTTCCTCTAATATTTCACTTCTATTGTCTAAATCATAAAGAAAAATTAATTCCCTCCGAGACAATTTTTCTCCATTATTAGTTTTTCGGTCAATTCTATTTAAAATACGAACATTCTTACGCCTAAGTGCTGATTCTTGTCGCAATTGTATAGATTCTCTGATTCTCTCCATCAGCCATAATATATGCCCCAATAAGCCATTTATCAATATCTCTTTTATAAACTCACTCTTCCCTTTGGCGTCCGTTTTACTAATCCCTTTTTCATCAAAAACGGTTCATAGACTTCAGTTATTGTCCCCACATCTTCAGAAAGACTTGCCGCAATATTTTCCACCCCCACCGGACCTCCACCATACTGTTTTTTGACCACCTCTAAATACTTCCTATCTGCATCAGACAAACCTAAATCATCCACCCCCAACATTTTCAATGCTTCATCTACTTCTGTCAAAGTTATCAAGCCATCATTTTTTACTTCAGCATAATCACGGACTCGTCGCAAAAGTCTATTGGCAATTCTCGGCGTCCCTCGTGATCGCTTGGCAATCGATTTGGCCGCTTCTGGCTCAATTTTTACTTTCAAAACTTCAGCAGTTCTTTCTACAATTTCTGCCAAATCAGTATCCTCATAAAAATCTAATTGCTGCACATAACCAAATCTATCTCTCATTGGCCCAGAAATTAATCCAATTCTTGTTGTCGCCCCTACCAAAGTAAATTTCTGTAAGTTAAGCCTCACCGTCTTTGCCGAAGGTCCTTTACCCAAAACAATGTCCAGTGCAAAATCTTCCATGGCACTGTAAAGCATTTCTTCTACATTCTTATTTAATCTATGAATCTCATCAATAAATAAAAAATCTCCTTTTTTTAAACCCGTCAAAATCGATGCCAAATCCCCTGCTCGCGTCAATGCCGGACCAGATGTCATTTTGATATTACTAGCCATCTCTCGAGCCATTAAACAGGCCAAAGTTGTCTTTCCTAAACCAGCTGGACCATAAAACAAAATATGATCCAAAGCCTCTCCTCGCGATATAGCTGCTTTCAAAAAAATTTCCAATTGTTTTTTTAATTTCTCTTGACCAATAAACTCTGCTAATCTCTGAGGTCTTAATTTCTTCTCCACCACTTTTTCTTCCACTTCAGCTGTCGGATTTAATGCTTTATCTTCTTTATTTTTTTTCATCTTTATAAATTACTCAAACACCAACTTAATTTTTCTTCTGTAGTTTCTAAATTAGCCGGTAATTTTGACACCACTTTATCAATTTCCTTTTTATCAAAACCAAGTTGTTTTAAACTCATTATCAATTCATCATCAACTATCTTTTCTTCCTTGCTCAAATCCAATTCCCCTAAACCGCCAATTTTTGATTTTAAATCCACAATAATTCGCTGAGCTGTTTTTTTACCAATCCCTTTTATTTTTTCAAAAAATTTTACATCAGCATTTCCAATTGCTTTTATAATTTCCTCACTACTCACTTGTCCCATTATCGAAGCCCCACTTTTAGGACCAACCCCCGATACCGAGATCAACATTTTAAATAAACCTACCTCATCGTCACTTTCAAAACCAAACAAACTAATATCATTTTCCGACACCGCCTGATAAGTATAAATCTTCATCTCTTCACCAACAATTCTTTTCTTTAAAAAATTCAAACCACACCAAACCAAATATCCAACCCCGCCCACTTCAATCTCTACAAAATTATTTCCAATTTTTGAAATCTCTCCTCTCAAACTCGAAATCATAAAAATATTATACCCTACAAAACCCGAAACTATCACCCCATCCAACCCTATTTAAACTATATCAAATCCCGATTGGTAAACAAATAAGTCAGGGCAACCGCCACTGCATCCGATGCATGAGACGGTGAAATATTTTCTTTCAACCCCAAAAAAGTTCTGACCATTTCTTCCACTTGTTCTTTTTCGGCCCGACCATATCCTACCAAGGCCATTTTTACTTGTAATGGAGTAAATTCCACCACTTCCACTTTATTCTTTTCTCCACAAATTTTTATTACTCCAATTGCCTCGGACACCTTTAAAGCCGATTTAGCATTTTTGGCAAAAAATAAACTTTCAAAAGCTAACGCTGTTACTTTATATTTTTTTATTAACCTCTCCAATTCACTATAAATTTTCTCAAGCCTTTTAGCCGACCCGTCGCTAATTTTTGTCCGCAAACAACCACACTCCACCAACTCATATTCACTCACCTGCCCGTCTGAATGCGAAGCTTTCGTCGGGTCTTTCAAAATGGCCCAACCCGTATTTGCTAACCCCGGATCAATCCCTAAAATCATTAGTATTCTGACTCAACCACTAATCGCCCCGAATTAAAAACTGTTGTATCCGCTGTCAAACTTTTTATCTGAACCCTAATCAAATTTTTCCCATCCATAAAATTAAGTGCTGTTGATGTTACCACTGTATTACTTTGATTGCCCGTCTCTACCTGACTTCCGGTTACTGCTACTCCATGGGTTACATCAAAAAGTCGTACATAAGCCATTCCATTGCCATTTAATAATTTCATATTTGACTCAAAATTAACTTCCGTCAAACCTTCATAATCAGCCTTATTAAAATAAAACTCTGATGCCGGTACGTCTGTCCAATCATAAGCCACTTGACCAAAACCACCACTAATATTTACATAACTCATATGTTTACTTTTACTCACAGTTTTAGTTAATACTTTAACCCCAGTTGGTGTCACTGTAACCTCTTCCACCTTTTTTTCTTGATTTTCGATTTCACTAACTCTACTTTTTAAATCATCAATATCCTGATTATTAATTACAGTTTTCTCCGCTACCTTACTATCAGGATTCTTTAAATTTCCTCCAAAAAAAACAAAATAATCAATTACCCCCAAATTTATCCCAAATACTACCAAAAAAATAATCACCCATTTTCTATCCATCTAAAAAATCTTACCACGAAAGCCTTCAATTAAATCCTCAAATGATTGGCTCACCCAATCTATTAGTCATAAAAAAGTTTATTTTTCGGCGTTTTAATCCAACTTTTCTAAGATTTCTTCTTATGCCTCTTTCATCCTTACCTTCATTCGACCATTTTTTATAAGATTCACGGATGAAACCCCCCTGTTCATGTGGAAATACTACCCAAGATTTAGTTCTTGAGGCATAAAAATCTGGTATAACAACCGATTTTTTATCATTCCAAAAAAGAACTGCTGATTTTAATTCATTAGGCTTAAAACTTTCTATATACTCCGCCGCACGCTGTACAGTATTTCCAGAATCAACTATATCTTCAAGGATTAAAACATTCTTCCCTTCAATCTCCTCTTTAGTAGTCTCCGACAAATCAGTAATTAATTTTACTCCAGTAAAGTCAGTTCCTTTATAAGCTATATATTCTAATGAATTTATTGGTTTAATCCCAAAATCATTTGCTAATGTTGGTGCCAAAGCCCAACCACCTCTTGCAATAGCTATTATTAAATCAACTTTGATTCCTGAATTGATAATTTGTTGTGATAAATCAAACAACTTTTTATCTATAAATTTTGGAGTTGGGCAAACATAACTCCTCCCTTCAACTATTCTCTCTCTCAATCGTGCCATTATTTCGTATTATATTCCCTAATTTTAGGAAAATACAAGTTTTAAACCCTATTATAAGATATTCCCCATTTTCTCCACTTTTCCACACCACCAACCCATATTTTTTTACTATCTCAAAAGATTTATTTTATAAGATACTCTCTAGCTTTAAAATTGATAAAATAAAAGTCGAAATCGTAATTTTTTGACGAATTTCAACACCCGCCTTTTTGACTGAGGCAAAAAATTCATGATGAGAATTTTATAATTATCAATTTACGTTATAATCCTTCTATGGACATCCAAAAAGTCTATTCTGATCTTAAATCCAAATTTCCTAACCTAGAAATTTATCAAAACCATCCCCTTGCCCCCTATACCACTGTCAAAATCGGCGGCCCCGCTGATATATTTATTCACACTAAATCTTCAGAAGAATTCAAAAATGTCCTTAATTTTACCTGTCATCTAACATCTAACATCTTTCCAACTATCTTAGGTAATGGTTCTAATGTTTTAATTTCCGACTCTGGTATTCGTGGTATCGTTATCAAAAATGATGCCCACAATATAGAACTTTTACCTAACAATCAAATAAAAGTTGATTCTGGCACCCAACTTTCTCAACTCATAAATTTTACTTTGGATAATAATTTAGTCGGCCTTGAAGAATTCGCCTACATCCCCTCTACTATTGGAGGAGCTATTGCTGGCGATATTCATGGTGACGACAAAACTTTATTTTCTACTCTTTTAGTTTCTATCGAAAAAATCAATGATTTTATAATTTCTGCCGTACTTCAGTTAAATTTAGGCGATGCTACCCTAGCCAGACAAAAATTTCAAAACATAATTCAAAGAAAAACTAGTGCTCAATCAATGAATTCATTGGGTTCAGTCTTTAAGAATATACCAAACCAAGATCCATCAGGCGTAATTATTGATAAAAAGTTAAACCTCAAAGGTTATTCTATCGGTGATGCTCAAATTAGTCCTCTTCATGCCAACTTTATTATCAATAAAGGTCATGCCACTGCTACCGACTATTTTAAATTAATTAAATTCATCCAATCGTTAGCCTTAGAAAAACTTAACATAGGACTAGAACCAGAAATCAAATTTTTAGGGGAATTTTAGTCCGTTAACACCTTCCACACAAACCTAGGCAGTGCCAGTTGCCTTTTGAATCTACTCGGCTCCATTATCAACGAATAAAACCACTCCATACCTATCTTTCTAAGCCAACCAGGTGCCCTTTTAAGCTCACCACTATAATAATCAAAACTTCTACCAACTCCGATCACTATTCCGACATTTAATTTAGACAAATTCTCACTAATCCAAAATTCTTGTTTCTTCATTCCATAGGCCACTAATAAAACATCAGGTTTAAATCTATTAATCTCTTTTATAACCTGAGTATTTTCCACTTTTGGTTCTCCCTTACACCAACTAATCTGATTATCTCTTAACCCATATTTTTCTTTCAAAAAACCTGCTGTTTGTTTTGCCCTATCGTCCCACCCCCCCAACAAAAAAATCTTTTTATTTTTTTCTTTTACCATTTTACTCAACTCCAAAATCAAATCTGCCCCCGACGCCACCTGAGATTTATATTTTCCCTGCAAAATCTCCACCCCCACTTTAAAGCCAATAATTATTTTTTTAAAAAAACTAACATCTAACATCTTACATCTAGCATCTAGTTTACGTGCCCACACCAACCCTATTCCATCCATTACATTTAAATGAGTCTTCGACAAAATTTTTTTAAATTCCTCATCTTTTTGAGCCATCATTATAAATTCCGGGTTAACTGTTGCTACCCAATATTTTTTTATGCCTAAATCCAAATTTTTACTCAAAATTTTTAGCACTTGACTCTCTTCTCTGACAAAAAGCGGAATATTAAATATATTACATATATTTCCACTAAATTTAACACCAGACAAACCAGATTTTTTACTACTTTTAGACCTATTTTTACCATTTTCCCCAAGCTCATTTTTCATATCACTATTTTACCACTAAAAAACCTTCCAAAAAACCTCTAAAAAGTATCTTATATAGTTAAAAACTAAGATAATTACTATAACTATATCACCTATTAATTCTATATCGACATATAAGATAAAAAACCAAATTTATATCTTCCGTTAAATTTGCATATTTGAATAAAATTTTTACTCCAAAATAACAAGGTAAATTAGCCAAAATAATTAAATTTACTTAAAATTAATAAAAAAGATAAAGTTAACAACTATAAGTTACTTTTATAACTAAAACAAAAAAGAAGAAAACTAAGATTTTATCTTTTATAAGATATATATTTAAAATACATCACCGCAACGCCCGACGGTAAATATCCAGATTCTCCAGAGCAATCCCTGTCCCCTTAATTACACAATATTGAGGGTCAATTGCCACATGAGCTGACACCCCAATCTCTCGGGTTACTAAAGTATTAAAATTTTTTAATTGCACCGTCCCGCCACTCAAAACTATTCCCCGATCAACTATATCTGACACCAATTCTGGCGGAGTAATTTCCAAAGTCTCTCTGATAATTCTTATAATCAATTCCAACACTGGTTTAATCGCCTCATAGACTATTTCATTATCCACTTCCATATTTTTTGGTAATCCATAAACCGAATCCCGACCGTTAATTTCTAAAGTTTCTATTTTTTTTGGTTTTGTTGCTGAGCCCAATTTAGTTTTAATTAATTCTGCTGTCTGTTCACCCACTATTAAATTGTATTTTTTCTTTAAAAATTCCATAATAACCTCATCCAACTTATTTCCCCCTAATCTTACACTCTGATGAGTTACCACCCCACCCAAAGATATTACCGCCGCTTCTGCTGAACCCCCACCCACATCCACAATCATATTCCCAAAAGACTCTGACACTGGAACCTTGGCCCCAATTGCCGCTGCCAAAGGTTTATCAATTAAATAAGCTTTCCGAGCCCCCGCCGCTAAAGCCGCGTCTAACACCGCTTTTTGTTCTACCTGAGTTACTCCAGCTGGCACACAAACCATTACTTCCGGTCCCACAAACCATCTATTTCCCATAATTTGTTTCATAAAATATCTCAACATCGCTTCAGTTACTTCATAATCAGCAATCACACCATCCTCCAAAGGCCTGATTACCTCAATATATTCCGGAGTTTTCCCTAACATTTTCTTTGCCTCATTTCCCACTGCCAAAACTTTTCTATCTTCAACTCCTACTGCCACAATCGTTGGTTCATTTAAAACAATTCCCTTGCCTACCTCCCAAACAATACTATTAGCTGTACCCAAGTCTATTCCTAGCTTTTTCAAAAACTTCATATCTCATTTTACCCTAATACCCTAATAAACTAATAATCTAAAACATCAAATAAGTTATAATAGAAGCATGAGAAAAAATTCCACCAGCCGGAGCTTAATTATTTTTATCTCTGTTGCTTTTTTTATCTTAATCTCCACCTATTTTATTTCTCTTTTTGCCCGTGGCTATCGTTTCTCTCTTAAAAATGGATTCATTTTAAACCCAACCGGAATAATTTCTGCCGTTTCTAAACCAAAAGGGGCCTCAGTTTACATCGACGACAAACTAGTAACCGCCACCGATGACACTATTAATCTTTCACCTGGTATTTATAATCTAAAAATCAATAAAGATGGTTTTCTTCCCTGGGAAAAAACTGTTACTATTAAACCAGAAACCGTTTATCAAGCTGATATTCAATTATTTAGTGCCGTCCCCGACCTTAAACCAGTAACCCTTACCGGAGCCATCAACCCCAGTATTAATGGTGATAACTCTAAAATAGTCTACGCTGTTGCCTCCGCTTCAGCCACCAAAGACAATGGCCTCTATCTTATGGAATCATCCGCCCTACCTCTTTCTCTTCTTAGAAGCGACTCTCAGCAACTCAGCCCCAACACCACCACTATAGATTGGGCTGACTTTACCTACGTTTTTTCACCTAACTCACGCCAAATACTAGCCACCAATCCAAAAACCAATATTAATTACTTAATTTCCCTAGATATTCCCATTTCTTCTCAAAAATTAACTGACGTTACCGATAGTTTAGAAGACATATATACTGAATGGCAAACTCAAACATCATTAATCATAAATACAAAGTTAAGTCGAATTCCAAAAGAAATTCAATCTTTGATTGCCACTGAATCTGCTCAATACCTTCAATTCTCCAGTGATGATAATAAAATTCTTTATTTAGCCCAAAATAACGGCCAAATAACTCCGGACATAATTACTCCTCCACCCGCTCAAAGCACCCAAACTCAGCACCGTCAAGTTCAAGCCGGAAACTACTATGTCTATGACCTCAAAGATGACACTAATTTTTTAATTGACTCAAAGGACAATCTTGGCCAGATATTCTGGCTACCAAATTCAAACAACTTAATCTTTGTCCAAGATCAGGATTTAAAAGTAATTGACTACGACGGTACCAACAAGCAAAATATTTTCTCTGAAAATTTTGACACTAACTGCGTTACTCCTTGGAGTGACGGCAATAAGATAATAATCCTTACCAGCACCTATTCTTCCGCCCCAAAAAACCTCTATACTATCTCTGTAAGATAATCTAATCTTTTAGTATCGCAAACCACCCACTTCAGGCAATATTATCTCGCTAACAGCACTCTCCACTACAACTTGATTTGTCTCTCCTAAAACCTTACTCTCACTATTCAAAACTCCACCAGATCCAATTCTCATAGGAACTAAGGCCATTAAAGCCAAAACAAAGCACACAATTAAAGTTCTCACATTTCTATCACTATCAGTCATAAAATGAGTATAAAGTTTTTTTTAATTCCGTCAATAAATCAGTTATAATAACCTACCTTCGGGGATTGGCGCAATTGGCTAGCGCGCAGCGTTCGGGACGCTGAGGCTGCTGGTTCGAATCCAGTATCCCCGACCGTGGTCCGCCGAAGCTTTAGCGTAGGCGACCTCTAGTCCTCATAGTTCAACGGATAGAACGATCCCCCCCTAAGGGATAAATCTAGGTTCAATTCCTAGTGAGGACACAAAAATCATTTTTTCCCTATCTTCAAAGCTAAAAACAACCACCTTCACCACCTAGCAAATAAACTGGCCAATTGCTAAATAAAATCACCTATATGCAACATAAAATAACTTAATTAATCTTTCTATATCAACAATTTTCTGTCTATATTTTCCAAACCCTTTTCTTTTCTTTACCTATTAAATTTTCAAAAATAACTCTCAAACATTTTTATTAATTTGTTTTTCTAAAAACACCAAAACAATTTTAAAACAACTTTTTAGTAGTAAAAATAAAGCCATTATTAACATTAACCGCAAATTTTAAATATAAAAAACATTAATTAACCGCACTAAAATTACAAATACCGCATTTTTAACGTACAATTTAAAGTAAAATTAACTAATATAATATTACCGTAAAAAATACCTAAAAAAACCTACTTTAATATATCAATTAATAGCTTAAATTAATTTAATTACCGCATTAATATCAAAAACAACCAAAAATCTTAAACATTTCCAATAAAAAATACACCTCTAATACTCCACTACTGTCATTAAAATGTCTCAAAAAACTACCCTTTTAAATATATCAATTAAAATCATTTTTCTTTCCAAAAAACCCTCTTTATTATTTAAAAAAAGACTTTTATCTATTAAACCAATCAATATTTTCCTAAAACCAAACTATTAAAAATTAGCCTTACTCACCATCAAAAAACCTTTAAAACAAATACTAGCAGAATAACCTATTCATTGCTAATTAGTTCTTACATTGTCCTGTAATAACAAACAAAGCTAAAAAGTTACTTCTTTTTAATCAAAACTTCTCTTATCTCTTCTATTTTAAATATATCTTTAGCCAAATCTATTACTTCTTTTTTAGTTACTTTTTTATATTTTTCTAGCTCTTTATCTAAATCAACCACCTTATCATCAAGCAATAATTTCTCTCCTACCAAATCAGACCAATAATCACTCTCGTCCATTCTTAATTCTGTTCTACCTACTAAACAATCTTTTGCCAAATTTAACTCGTCAAAAGTTAAATTATTACCTATATTACAAATCTCTTCTCTTACTATATCCATAGCCTCATCTATCTTATTAGCTTTAACCCCAGACTGAACTCCCCAAAACCCAGCCTCAGCAAAACTTTCACTCAAAGGGATAACATAATAGGCCAAGCCCCTTTCTTCTCTTATCTTTTGGAATAATCTTGACGAAGACCCCCCGGCCAGAACCAAATTTAGAATCTTAAAAGCATATTTTCTAGAATCACCTCTATTTAAAGCTGGTACCGCCATAGCAAAATGACCCCCTTCAACCGGTCTAATTATTTCCTTTCTTTTTCCCGGATTTAAAACCATATTAATTTTAGGTAAAATATTATCCTTGCCTAAATCAAACCCTGAAAAATATTTTTCGACCTCACCAAAAGCCCTAGAATCAACATTTCCGGCCACAACCACCACAATATTATTAGGATTAATAAGTTTATTTCTATAAGAAACCACTTTATCTCGGTCTATCTTTTCTATATCTTCTATCTCTCCGGCAATATCCCAACAACCAATCTTAGATTTTCCATACAAAAACTTAATTAACTCTCCAGGTAAACCTCTCATCGGACTATCGTGGTACATTCTAATCTCTTCCTTAATTACCCCTTTTTCTTTTAAAACTTCATTCTTGTCAAAAACTGAATTAATTAACATGTCTGACAATAGCTCCAAACCCCAAGGAATATTTTCTTTGATAGTAGTAATGTAATAAGAAGTTACTTCGTGGCTGGTACTGGCATTATGCTCCGCCCCTTTACTGTCTATTTCCTTATTTATCTCAGATGCGGTTAATCTCTTTAGAGTCCCCTTAAACGCCATATGTTCCAAAAAATGACTTATTCCAAACTCACCCCTATTCTCATACTTAGAACCAATCTTTAAAAACACCTCTATTGTTACCGACCTTAAACCGGAAACCGGCACTACGGCTACTCGAATTCCATTTTTAAGTTCCTTAACTTCAATTTTCATGATTTATTCGGTCTTTCAAGTAATTTAATTAGTATTAGCAATCAATACATAGCTCTGCTTGATATAGTTTAGCCTATTCATCTGAACAACTTCCAACTACTCTATCACTAAATTTCAAATCACTTCAAGCAATGTATCATTGTAACACTTTTACTACCAAATTTACCATTTTCCCAGGAACATATATTTCTTTTACTATTTCTCCTTTCCCTATCCACTCTTTTACTTTATCTAAATCTTTAGCCTCTTTTAAAACTATTTTCTGATCAGCCAAACTATTACTGGAAATTTTTAACTGTTCCCTAACCTTACCATTTATCGCTACCGGAATATTTACCTCACCCTTAACCAAATACTTTTCATCAGCTATTGGCCAACTTTCTAAATGAACTGAAAATTCATTTCCCAGACTACTCCATAACTCTTCTGCCACATATGGTGCAAAAGGTGCTATTAACTTAATCAACACTTCAATATAACCTCTTCCAATACAACCACTATTAACACTAAGCTCATTTATTAAAGACATTAACTTAGCGATAGCAGTGTTAAAACTAAAGCGCTTAAAATCTTCTGTTACAGACTTAATCGTTTTATTTACAACCACATCAACTACACTCGCTACCTCTGATTTCTGACCCAAGCATTCTATCTGTTTATTAACATAAATCTCAAATCTGTCCAAAAATCTCTTCACTCCCATCAAAGTCTTTTCGTTCCAAGCCATAGTTGAATCAAATGGACCCATAAACATTAAATACATCCTCACTACATCAACCCCATATTTATCAGCCACCGTCTCTGGCACAATTACATTGCCCTTAGACTTACTCATCCTTTGATTATCAGAACCTAAAATCACCCCATGAGAAATTCTTTTAAAATACGGTTCTGGATTTTCTTTCGGTAACACCCCTAAGTCCCACAAAAATTTATAAATAAACCGTGAATAAAGCAAATGTAACACATTGTGTTCATCTCCACCTATATAAACATCCACCGGCGACCAGTAACCTAACTCTTTCTGACTATCACTAAATATATCACTAACTATATCATTAGCTTTAATTTTATCCGCCAGTAGATATCCCAAAAAATACCAATCACTACCAGCCCAATTTGGCATCGTATCCGTTTCTCTCTCTGCTTCTCCACCACAAACCGGACATTTACATTTCACAAAACTGTCAATTTTTGATAATGGACTTTTACCATCATCCGTCGGCTCATAAGCCTCCACCTCTGGTAAAACTATTGGTAAATCCTTGTCCTCTACTGGCACCCAGCCGCACTTAGGACATTTAATCATTGGTATTGGTTCCCCCCAATAATGTTGTCTAGAAAATATCCAATCACGCAAATGATATGAGGCCGTCTTCTCTCCAATACCTTTTTCTTTTAACCAATCACCCATTTTATCAATTGCTTCTTTTTTACTTAAACCATTTAAAAATTCAGAATTCATTAATATTCCGTCATCCACATAAGCTTCTTTTTCAAAATCATGATCCTTGTTTGGTTTTAATACCGGAATAATCTCTAATCCAAATTTTTTAGCAAAAGCAAAATCACGCTCATCATGTGCCGGGACCGACATAATCGCTCCGGTTCCATAACTAGCCAAGACAAAATCCGAAATCCAAACCGGAATCTTTTTATCGTTTACCGGATTAATAGCATATAAACCAGAAAAGACCCCTGTTTTCTCTTTATTCAACTCTGCTCTTTCCATATCGCTCTTTTTTCTGGCGTTTTTAATATAATCTTCAATCTCTTCATTCTTCTTTGACATTTCTAAAGCCAATTCATGTTCTGGGGCTATTACCATAAATGTTGCTCCAAAAAGTGTATCTGGACGAGTTGTAAACACCTCTAATTCTTTATCTAAACCATCAATTTTAAATCTAACCTTTGCTCCTTCACTTTTTCCTATCCAATTAATCTGTTGTTGTTTTACCTTCTCAATAAAATCAGTTTTTTCTAACCCTTCGATCAACTTATCAGCATAATCTGTGATTTTTACTACCCACTGAGAAATATTACGTCTAGACACTTCAGCTCCACATCGCTCACATTTCCCATCAACCACTTCCTCGTTTGCCAAACCGATTTTACAAGATGGACACCAATTTATCGGCATCTCTTTTTTGTAAGCCAAGCCTTGTTTAAACAATTGGATAAAAATCCACTGAGTCCATTTATAATAATCCGGATCCGTTGTATTCACCTCTCGACTCCAATCAAAAGAATAAGCTAATCGTTTCATTTGTTCTCTGAAGTGATCTGTATTTTCTTTTGTTATTTCCTGTGGCTTCCGTTTCATCTTGATAGCATAGTTTTCTGTTGGCAAACCAAAAGCATCCCAACCCATGGGAAATAACACGTTATAACCCATCATTCGGTGAAATCTGGCATAAACATCAGCCCCGGTAAAACTAAAAGCATGACCCACATGAAGGCCACTACCACTCGGATAAGGGAATTCCACTAAAATATATTTCTTCTTTTTTTTATCATCAATACTTCCAGCCCTAGAAATCTCTGGATGTCCTTCCCAGTATTTCTGCCACTTGTCTTCTATTAATTTAAAATCTTTCATAAATATGATGAACCTATTTTACCATCTTCTTTGTGGTAAGATAATTCATCCATTTATGTCATCCCAAAAAATTATTTCTTTATGGATTATTAGCATGCTCTTCAGTTGCTTTTTGGGGTTTTTAATTTCCAATAAATTTGAAATTCAAAAAAAGAACAATGCTTCTCAAGAAGAAGAAATTACCAGAAAAAATTTTAATTATCAATTTATTAACCCCATACTTGAATGCGATGTTGATATTTCCTTAAATAATCAATTATCATCCCTTAAAAGTTCTACTCGAGACATTATTGATCAAGAAAAAAATAATCAAAACATAACTTTTGCTGCCGTCTATTTCCGAGATCTCAATAATGGTCCTTGGCTTGGTATCAACGAAGACGAATATTTTTCCCCTGCTAGCCTAATTAAACTCCCAACCTTAATGACTTACCTTAAAAAAGCCGATATTAACCCTTCTATTCTTCAACAAAAATTAACTGTCAAGATTGATTCTAATTCTGGTAGTGATATCCAAAACATTAAACCTTCTGAATCCCTTCAAAATAATCAAGAATATCCTATTGAAGAACTTTTAAGACGAATGATTGTCGAATCAGATAACGATGCTTACAACACCCTAATAGATAATCTTAGCCCTGAAGAAACATATAAAATTTTTAAAGATCTGGATATTGACATTTCCAAAGCCTTTTCTAACCCCAACGGAGATATCATCACTGTACAAGAATATGCCTCCTTTTATCGTATTCTTTATAATGCTTCCTATCTTAGCCAAGAAATGTCCGAAAAGGCTCTGTCTCTTTTATCCCAAACAGAATACCAAAATGGTCTAGTTGCTGGAATTCCAAAAAACATTACTATTTCCCATAAGTTTGGAGAAAGAAAATTCACTGAAACCCAAGAAACTCAGCTTCACGATTGCGGCATTGTTTATGCTCCAAAAAAACCTTACTTGCTTTGTATTATGACCCGCGGCAAAGATATTACCAAAGAAGCCACTACCATCAAAAAAATTTCTCAACATATTTATCAAACCATTATCAATCAATAAGGATATAAAATAGTTTCTCCGTCCATATCTGTCCTTTTAATTTCTGCCCCAACATTTTTTAATCTTTCCAATACCTCACTCGTCGGATGACCAAATCGATTATTTTTCCCCACACTAATTACTGCCATTTTTGGTTTTAAAACATCTAACAATTCTTGACTCGTTGCTGTTTTTGATCCATGATGACTAACTTTTAAAACTGTCACTGGAGAGTCTAAAATTTTTCGCCACACCAACTTTTGCTCAGCCTCCGTTTCCATATCTCCACTTAAAAACATTGACCAACCGCTATTTTTTACCCCCAAAATTCCCACTACCGAATTTTTATTACTATCTTCTTCACCCACCGAAGTTTCAACGTAGGCGGACGGCCAGACCACATCAAAATTAAACAAACCTACCTCAACCATATCATTTTGGGCTATTTTTTTAGAACTAATTTTTTGTTCAATCTCCTCATTTAGTAAACCGTTACTAAAAAAATTATTCACTTTATATGTCTTAATAACATCATTCAATCCTCCCACATGATCACTATCCCCATGAGTCAAAATTATCACCTCAATTGTCTTGTCCCAAAAAGGCATATGATTTTCTAAACACTTCAAAACTTTTTTATTGTCCGGACCCACATCCACCAATAGCTGAATATTTTTATATTCTGCCAAAATTGCATCCCCTTGACCCACATCACACACCACCACTACTGGTTTATTATTTGGTAGCGTAAAATAAAAAACTCCAATTAGACCAATCAGACTTAAAAACAAAATAAGCCTTTTCATAAATTCAAACCCTAACCCTCCCCTTTCCCTTGACAGGGCAAGGGTTAAGACAAAAATAAATTAATATCATATACCACCCTAACAATATCAAAATATTAAAACTAACATCCAAATTTACCCACCCCCAATTCCCTATCAACTCTACCACCACCGTAAAATATTTTAAAAGTGGCCAAATAGTTAAAAGAATTATTTTCCCAAAAATAGGCAAAACAACCCCAACTATCGAGCCCAAAAAGCCAATTACTGTAATCGTTTCTACCGTCAACATTACTAGAAGATTACTTATCGGACTTATTAAGTTAATTTTCCCAAAAAACAATCCCATTATCGGGCTAATCCATAAACTTACCCAGAAACTTGAAAGTAATATTCCCTTCCAAGGACTTGTCACCACCCCCACAAACGCCAAAAAACTTAACCAAAAGCTAACCTCACCTAGTGATCCCGGCCAGGCCAATACTATTATTAATAGACTCAAAATCAAACCTCTAACTAAATTATATTTTCTTCCCAAAATCTGTGCCCAATACATCACTGACACCAATATCATCGCCCTCACCACTGGTATCTCCCAACCCACAATATCAAGATACAATATTGCTATTAAAAACCCCAATCCTATCGCCTTTTTCCTTCCCAACCATCTTGCCAAACTTTCAACCAATCCCTTAAACACCAAAATCATATTGCTCCCCGAAACCACCACCAAATGCACCAAGCCACTATTTTTAAGCTGATTATAAAAGTCACGACTAAACCCTGTCTTATCTCCCCACAACATTCCGTTCAACAGCCCCGCCTCTACCCCTGGCAAACTTTGATACACCACCCCTATCAAACTATCCCTTTTTATAAACTTGTAAATCAGAATTACGGCAAAAATACAAAACCCTAACCAAATTCTATTTAAACCTCTCTGCTTCATTTCATTCAGCATCTCCCCTTAAAAAAGGGAGAAGTCTAAAAACTAAAATTAAAAAATTTTTATATCCCAATCTACAGTGCCACATCATCCTTAATCTTTTCAAACAATTTATCTCCAATTCCACTTACCAACTTCAACTCTTCAATACTCTTAAACCCACTATTTGCTTCTCTATAATCAATTATTCTTTGCGCCATAGCCGGACCAATTCCACTTAGAGTATCTAACTGATCTATTGTTGCTGTGTTAATTCGAACTATTTTACTTGCACTAGTACTACTTCCCAATACACTTTCTGTTTTTATTTCTTCCCCAATTTTTGGAATATAAATTTTCTGCCCATCAATTATTTTTTCTGCTTTATTTAAATTTTTCTCTACCCAATCTCTGTCCGCCTTAGCTGACAAACCACCGGCCACTACCAAAGCATCATTAACCCGACTATCTTTATCTAGTTCATAAACCCCGGGTTTCATTACCTCTCCACCCACATCAATCATTACTTTACTAGAAACTTCTATATCAATAGTCGGTGTTGCTGAAATATTCTTAGAAGTCAATTTCACCTCCGCCTTTTCCCAAAAACTATCTTTAAAATTCATTCCAATTCCAGCAATCACTAATAAAATACCCAAAATCAGTAATCCATCAATCCATTTAAATTTCCTCAACTTCTCCATTAACATAAATTATTCTATACTATATTAATGACCCAAATTATTAGCATTTTATTTTTCCTATTTTCTTCTTTTGCCGCTTATCTAATTTCTGTTTCCTCCTTATCAAACTTTATTCCTCAAATCATCGCTCTAGTCTCTACAATCTTTATTTTTATCTCCCTTTTTAAAAAACACTTTTCCCTTCACTTAATCGCCTTTATAATTTCTCTAACCGTTTTCTATACTAGTGGTCTTAGTTCCCCCTTCTTTTTCTTAATCTATTTTTTACTTTTTACTGTTGCTTTTCAAAACCCACCAACAATTACTCTTAGTCTTTCTTTAATTTTAATTTTATTACTCTCTCAGTCTCTTGATTCTCCCGAATCATTAATTCCTTTGTTTTCCTTACTTTTAATCACTCCTCTTTCTTGGTTTATCGGTAAACAATACTTAGACAAAACCAAAGTTGAAAATGACATTAGTTTTGATGAAACAAATGTTTTGTTGTGGTTAAGTCTTAAATTTAAAACAGGCATTTGCCAAATTATCGATAATTGTTCTGAATTACTGTCCACTCCTCTTCAACCTACCCAAAAAGAAAAATTAAAATATATCAAAGATTCGGCAAAATCCCTTCTTAATTCTTCTGAAAAACTCAAAGATGAAGTCGACTCTCAAAGCGATGAAGAATCATAAATCCCTCTCGTCCCGCAGCTGCGGGACGCTTCTCCCTTTGACAAAAGGGAGACTTAAATTCTGGTTTTTATTTTTACTTGTTTTTTCTACGACCTACAACCTGCAACCTACAATCTCACTTGCTCAAACTTTTGATTCCGCCAGTTACCATATTGACTGGGGTAATTTTAATATGACCAGTGGTAAAAAAACTTCTACTAATTATCAACTTACCGATACTGTCGGTCAAAATGCCCCCGGCAAATTTACCTCAACTGGTTACACTGTCAAGGCTGGTTTCCAATATATTTATGACACTTTTAATAAATTCTCTTTTGCTATAAGTGATCTTGACCTCGATTTCGGATCATTAACCCCTAATGTCGGCACTACTCAAACTAACACCATTACCATCACCAGCCCCTCTGGTCACGGTTACGAAATTTTGGCCATTGCTAACCACCAACTTCAAACAATTAATTCCTCCACCATTCCTGCCACAAATTGCGACACCTCCTGTTCTGTTTCTACTTCCGGTGCTTGGACCCAATCATCCAACCACGGTTTTGGTTTTAACGCCACCGGCGACGGCACTTCTGCCTACTTTACCGATTCCACTTATTTCCGACCTTTCGCCGCCACCTCCCAAAGCCAACAACCGGTTGTTTTTATGTCTGAAAACTCCTCTGTTACCGACCACTCCGCCCTAATCACTTACAAAATCAACATCTCTCCCTACCAACCCGCCGGCACTTATCAAAACCTTATTAATTTAATTGCTATACCAAAATACTAGCTATGTTTAATCTCTCTTTATCCCCCCCTCAAGTCGAATTTGTCCTCAAACCAAATGTCACCTTAACCCAAGCCTACGAAGTTACTAATAACTCTGATCAACCAATCACTGTTAACACCAAAGTTTTACCTTTCTTGCCTACCGGCGACAACGGTTCTGTTACTTACTCTGATTTAATTTCAAATCCCAATGTAATTTTCTCTCTCAACAACGCCGATATCCAACTCGGTCAACCATTTTCTTTAAAAGCCAACGAAACAAAACAACTAGTTTTAAAAATTACCACTACTCCCCAAACAAAGTTAGCCGATTACTATTCTACCTTCTTTGTCTATCAGACTAATCAAATGACTGCTAATGACACTAATATTACCCAAACCACAGGCCAAATCGGTTCTCACGTTCTCCTTAGCGTCTCCGACACTGAAAATCCAGAAACTTCTGGCTCTATCCAAAAGCTTTCTATTACTCCAAAAATTAAAGATGTATTTTTAACGCCAATTAAATTTAATGGACAAATCCAAAATAACAGTAATTATTTTTTTAAAACTGCCGGCAAAATCACTATTACCAAAGGCGAAAAGGTTGTCAAAGAACTAGAATTAGATTCTCAAAACGTTTTAGCCAACTACTATCGTAAATTTTCCTGCGATAACCAAACCTGCACTCTCAATACTCCTCTTTGGCCCGGCCACTACACTACTACAATCCAACTAAACTCATCTCTCAACACCCCAGTCTTTTCCAGTTCTTTCTTTGTTCTTCCTCTCTCTCCTCTCGCTCTCATCGCCTTTATCTGGTTTGTCTTCTTCCTTTTCTCGAAACTCAAACACAAAACCTGAATTCAAACCCTATCCCCCTAACCCCCTTTCCCTTGACAGGGCAAGGGGACAATGATTCATAATTATTTTATGAAATCTCGTGTAGTATTTGAAGCTAAAACTAAAAAATATCATTTGAGATATCGTGATTCTTTGACTTGGGCAGCGAGAAAAAATAGAAAGAATGAAACGAAGGCAGAAGAAAAATTGTGGAATGAAGTGTTGAGAAGAAAACAAACAGGATATAAATCTGTCAGACAAAAACCAATTGATAGGTTTGTGGTTGATTTTTATTGTTCTGAATTAAGTTTGGCTATTGAAGTTGATGGTTGTTCTCATAATAATAAATTAGAAAGAGATAAAGCCAGAGATGGTTTTTTAAGGGTTTGTGGTATCAAAACAATTAGATTTACTAATGAAGAAATACTGGAGCAAGTAGAAAAGGTTAGAAAAAATTTAATAAATGAATTAAAGTCCTGCCCTGTCAAGGGAAGGATTTAGGAAGGGTTTAATTTCTCTCCGCTCTATATCCATCTACGCAATATCTATTGCCATGTGCATCAGCACACCTGCCACATATACCTACTCCACATTTAGTCTCATTTTCTCTCATCAAATAAGTTTTCTTTAAATCTTCTTCGGAGAGTGCGGCTATCAAACTTTGGTTCATCACTTCTGGCCCACAAGCCAAAATATAATCAGGAGTAAATTCATCAACTATTCTTTTGACATCATTAGTCGCCAAACCCTTGGTTCCAAAAGTCCCGTCATCGGTATAGCACATTAAAACCCCTTTTCCTTGCCACTTATCAATCCCTGATAACCGACAACCTGATCTGGCCCCAACCATCAAAGTCATATTTTCATAAGTTTCAAAAAAAGCTTTTGACGCCGCTATCCCTGTCCCCCCGGCCACAAACAAAATCTTTTTGTCTTTGGCAATATTTAACGGTTTTCCATAAGGACCCCGAACTTTTACTTTATCACCCGGTTTTAATTCAAACATTTTTTCCGTCAAACAACCTCTTTTACTGCACAAAATCTCTAAATTTTCCCCGGACTTATTATAAAAAGAGAATGGTTTTTCCCCACTTCCCGCTACAAAAAACATTACAAACTGCCCCGGTTGGGCTATAAACGGTTTATTTAATTTTAATTTACACAAATCATCAGTCAATTTAATATTTTCTACCACTTCCATATCTTGATATTCCATATTTAATTCTCTTTTAATTAACTTAGAAGCCTCATCAGTTCCCCCATTAATATCTTGTTCTAATCTCTTAAAATATTCCTCAATTTCATCGGTTGTCATCCCTGCCAATACCGATCCTACTGACAAAATATCAGCTCCAGCTTCTAAATATCTTTTGGCATCTGCCGCTACTGATATTCCTCCACTGGCGATAATTACTAAACCATCTTTCGCTAATTTTTTAACCTCAGTAATTACTTCAACTCCTTTTTCTAAGGCCTTTTTACCCGACATTCCACCCCGACCAAAAGATAAAATATCCGACTCAAACGGACCAACAGTATTAATCGCCGCAATTCCCACCGCTCCGCCATCGACCGCTGCCGCCACACTTTTATCTACATCCAAATTAGGTGAAATTTTTACTACCACCGGTTTACCAAACTCTTTAATCCTTTTTACAATTCTTTCTACCATTTCAAAATCACTCCCCACCGATTGCCCCATGTTCACCCCGTGAGGACAAGACACGTTTACTTCAAAACCATCAGCTTTATCTTTTAAAATTTCTGCCACTTTTACAAATTCATCATCATTTTTACCCACAATTGATATTAATAAAAATTTATCCTCGGGTACTTGCCAATCACCTAATCTTTTTCTAAATTCCTCTGCCCCTGGGTTTGCCAAACCAACGGCATTGATAAAAGTTCCCGGTTCTAATTGGGCAAAAATCGGCTCTCTGTTCCCCTGCCTTGGTTCTAAACTAATACTTTTAGTTGTTAAAACTCCAATTTCTTTTACCTGCGCCAATCTTTTTATAGTCGCTACTTCAGTTCCAACGATTCCAGATGGAATAGTAAATCTACCACTAATATTTTTACCTAAAAACTTCATCTTATTTCTCCTTGTCCGGGATTAACTAATATTTCCCCGTTTTTGAAAACTGTTTTACCAGCAAATTCTACTTCACTTACTCTATGCGATACTTTTCTTCCCTCAAAAGGTGTCCAGCCACATTTAGTTTTTAAACCTTCATTTTGTATGACAAAATCCCCTTCTTCTAGGTAAACAAAAGAATTTTCATATCTACTATTATCCAATCCAAAAATTTTAATCGGGTTAGTATGTGTCAGTTCAATTATTTTTCCCCGACTTATTCTGCCCATCTTTTCCGCTTGTAACAACAAAACTGCTGTAGTCTCTAAACCCGGCACTCCGAATGGTGGCTTTTCACTTTTCTTTTCTTCAATTGTATGAGGCGCATGATCAGTCCCAATAGTATTAATTTCTCCATTTACTAATGCTTCCCACAAAGCAGCCACATCTTCATCAGACGATAATGGTGGTTTCATTTGCAAAAAAGGATTATTACCCACCGTTTCATCTCGCAAAAATAAATGATGTGGCGTTACTTCCACCCAAATATTATTGGATCGCCTCTGCCGAAATTTATCAATTAATTCCAACTCACTTTTTTTATAAACATGACAGACATACAAATTTCTTTTATATTTTTCCGCCAAACTCAAAGCTTTTATCAAAGTATCACCTTCAATATGAACTAAAATTGGTTTTTCACTCTCCCAAGCTCTAAAAATTTTATCTAAATCACTATCTTTGTCGACAATATAACCACCGGTAGTATCTCCCATATAGATCTTCAAACCTCTTACCTCATTCATGCATTCTTTAAAATTTTTACCAGCCATTTCAGCTGTTTGAGCCGTTACTCCTAAATAAATTCCCAAATCAGTTACAATTTGTTTACTGGCTAATTGCCTCAATTCATCCAAAGTTTTTTTATCAACAATCGGATGACTGTGATTTGGCATATCCGAAATATAGCCATATCCTCCGGCCAAAGCCGCTTGCGAAGCAGTTAAAAAAGTTTCTTTATTGGCTTGTTCAAAATCACGACAATGGGTATGTGGATCAATTAAAATCGGTATCTTTACCAAATTCATCAAAACCTATTATACACTAACCCAAACCCCTCAGTCTCCCCCGCAGTTGCGGGGTCGACAGCTCCCCTTGATGAAAGGGAGCCTTCAATAATTTTTATTAAAAAATCTGCAGCTATAATTTTTCGGTGAATTTCAACGCGCAGCATTGACTGAACAGAAAAATTGATAGCAAAGATTTACAAAAAATAAAAAATTTACCTTAATATCCCGGTTTTCCTAAAAGCTTAAACATATTTTTCTTGTAGGCCTCCACTCCTGGCTGATCAAAAGGATTTACTCCTAATAAATAAGCACTCATGGCACAAGTTTTTTCAAAAAAGTAAAACAAATACCCTAAATTATATTCATCCAGTCTTGGTAGCCTTAAAATTATATTCGGTACTCCACCATCCGTATGTGCCATCACTGTTGCCTCCATCGCTTTTTTACTTACTTCATCTAATGTTTTTCCGGCTAAATAATTTAAGCCATCAACATCAGATGGGTCTTTGGTAATCATTATTCTTTCCTTTTCTTCGGTTACCGACAAAACCGTTTCAAATAAAATTCTGTTTCCGTCTTGGATATATTGCCCCATCGAATGTAAATCGGTACTGAATATTACTGAAGCAGGGAAAATTCCTTTCCCATTTTTACCTTCACTTTCCCCAAAAAGTTGTTTCCACCATTCAGCCACATAAGCCAAACTTGGTTCCCAACAACTCAAAATTTCTATTAGCTTTCCTCTTTGATATAAAATATTTCGATAAACCGCCATTTTATACGCCTCATTTTCCAAAATATCCTCATTTAAAAAATCTTCTCTGGCCTCAGCCGCTCCCCTAATTAATTCATCAATATCAACTCCCGCCACTGCCATTGGCAACAAACCCACTGCTGTTAAAAATGAAAATCTTCCTCCCACATCATCCGGCACCACAAAAGTAGCATAACCCTTCTCATCAGCCAACTTTTTTAAAATCCCTTTCTCCTTGTCAGTTGTGGCATAAATTCTTTCTGTTGGATTACTCCAATATTTTTTCTCTATCCATTCTCTCAAAATTTTAAAAGCCAAACTTGTTTCTAATGTCGTTCCTGATTTAGAAATTACATTTAACGACACCTCTTTCCCTTCAATTTTTTTTAGCAATTTATTCAACTCTATTGAACTCAAATTATTACCAATGTAATAAATCTGTACTTTTCCGTCCCCACCCAAAGCTTCAATTATTGGTTTAGAAGCCAAATATGGACCTCCAATCCCTATCACCACCAAAACTTCACTGTCATTTCTGATTTTTTCCGCCGTCTCTTTTATTCTTTTTAATTCATCTTTATCGTAATTAACCGGCAGATCCAACCATCCTAAAAACTCATTCCCTTCACCTGTTTTTTCGTGAATCTTTACATGCGCTTCACTTACTCGTTCCTGCCATTCCAGCAACTCTTCTGTTTTTATAAAACTCTCTATCCGACCATCATCCAAAATCTTTTTAATCATAAAACCATTATAAAACAAAAATCCAAAATCTATCTATCACTTGGACGTTGTCCACCTTTACCAGCAACCATATCAAGACCAGCTTGAACAACTGGACTTTCTCCTCTAGCTGAATCCAATATTCCTTGAACATCATTTTCACTCAAAGGTTTTTTCTCTATTTCCGGTGCAGAAACGTCCCCTCTTGGAATTATCTCACCATATACTCCATCATAATCCGGACTACCAGCTTTGGCTAATGTATCTTCATCACTCCCTAATAGGTTTTCTCTTTTCCAACGTTGAATAGGACTATCAACCAATACCTCAGAACTACCAGGTACAAAATTTTTTAAATCTTCATTATCTTTATCTGCCATAGACCATCATTCTATATCAAAAATATTAAATAGTCAATATTATAAGTCTAAGACCCTTCCTAAAATTGCTTTCACCTTTTCTATATCATCTAATATTTCCTCATTAGTAAAACGAATAGTTTTAATGCCCCTTTGTTCTAAATATAAATCTCTTTGTTTGTCTAAATACTTTTTATTATCATGCGAATCACCATCGACTTCTATTGCCAACATTAATTTGGAACAATAAAAATCTAAAATAAATTTCCCCATTGGTTTCTGACGCAAGAATAAAAAACCTAATTGTTTATTTTTTAAAATACTCCACATTACTTTTTCTGCTTCTGTCGGGTTATTCCTGTTATCTCTTGCCAACTGTCTTAACTCGTCCAAATACTTTAAATTACCTCGTTTAGTCCTAAATTCCTCCGGTGCCAAATATTTCATAAATAAGTTTATCTCATTTCAAATCCACCCCTCACCCCTCCTTTGAGGAAAGGAGGGGTAAAAAGTTTAAATCTCCCTTTTGTCAAAGGGAGAAACGTCCCGCGACCGCGGGACGAGAGGGATTTAAACTTAGTTGCAAACCGT
This sequence comes from Candidatus Parcubacteria bacterium, assembly GCA_023396915.1. Lineage (GTDB taxonomy): Bacteria > Patescibacteriota > Microgenomatia > UBA12405 > UBA12405 > WARW01. Next base: position 16,367 of record JAEWUV010000003.1, on the reverse strand, counting down.
CGTTTGTTTTGAATAACATCTATATAAAAGGAGGTAAATATACTTATGAAACCAAAAAATAAAAAAATAATAAAAATAAAAGTAGATACTAAAAACGCTTTTATTAAAAAGACTAAATGTGGAGATGTTTTGTCTTTTCATCTGACTAAAGAAATTCTTAATCAGATTTAACCAAAAACCCCGCCTTTCGACGGGGTTTAAATTTCTTTCCAAGAAAAGTTTTTTATTTCTTCTCTTCTTCTACTGCCGCTTGTGCCGCAGCCAATCTAGCAATTGGTACTCGGTAAGGACTGCAAGATACATAATTTAGTCCAATTCTATGACAGAATTTAACTGTTTCTGGATCTCCACCTTGTTCTCCACAGATACCAATATTTAAATGTTTATTCCCTTCTCGTCCCATTTTAACTGCCATTTTCATCAATCCACCAACACCTACTTGATCAACACTCTTGAATGGATCTTCAGTTAAAATTTTCTCACGAAGGTAATCTTTGATGAATTTTCCAGCATCATCACGGGAGAATCCATAAGTCATTTGGGTTAAATCGTTAGTTCCAAATGAGAAGAATTCAGCTTCAGCAGCAATTTCATCAGCTGTAACTGCAGCCCTAGGAATTTCAATCATGGTTCCGATCTCATATTTGAGCTCAGTTCCATATTCCTTCATGGTTTCCTCGATAACCGGAATCAATTTGGCTTTTAACCATTTCAATTCTTCCACATCACCGACTAATGGAATCATGATTTCTGGAACCACATTTTTACCACTTTCCTTACTAACCTCACAAGCTGCTGCCATAATAGCTTTTACCTGCATTTGGTTAATTTCCGGAAAAGTTATTCCCAAACGACATCCTCTGTGGCCCATCATTGGGTTAAATTCATGAAGAGACTCAACTTTTTCTTTGAGTTTTTCAAAAGAAATTCCCATTTCGTCAGCCAAAGCTTGGATATCTTTGTCTTCGTGAGGTACGAATTCATGCAAAGGTGGATCAAGCAAACGGATTTTGACTGGAAGACCTTTCATGATTTCAAAAAGTTGTTTGAAATCATTTTTCTGCATTGGGAAGATTTTTGCCAAAGCGGCTTCTCTTTGTTCAAGCGTATCAGAAATAATCATCTGACGAATAGCAAAGATTCTGTCTTCTTCAAAAAACATGTGTTCAGTTCGACAAAGACCAATACCTTCAGCTCCAAACTCACGAGCAGTTTTAGCATCCTTTGGAGTATCGGCGTTAGTTCTAACTCCAAGTTTTCGATACTTGTCAGCCCATTTCATTACGGTTCCAAAATCACCTGACAATTGAGCTTCCAAAGTAGGAACCTGTCCTAAAATCACTTCACCGGTTGAACCATCCAAAGTAATAATATCCCCCTCTTTAAGTTCAATATCCCCTATTTTTACCAATTTGGCTTTCTCCATCACAATAGCATCGCCACATCCAGAAACACAACATTTACCCATACCTCTGGCCACAACTGCAGCGTGTGATGTCATACCACCCCTGGCAGTCAAAATACCTTTGGCAGCATTCATACCAGCTAAATCTTCTGGAGAAGTTTCAGCTCTGACCAAAATAACTTTTTTACCGTCTTCAGCCCACTTAACTGCTTCTTCGGCAGTAAAAACTATTTGACCAGCGGCCGCACCCGGAGATGCTGGTAAACCTTTGGCAACAACTTTAAAATCAGCTTTCGCTTTTGGATCTAAAGTCGGATGAAGTAATTGATCAAGTTTATCTGCCTCGATTCTGGTTAAAGCAGTTTTTTCATCAATCATTTTTTCATTGACTAAGTCCACTGCAATTTTGACCATAGCTGGAGCTGTTCTCTTTCCGTTTCTGGTTTGAAGCAAGAAAAGTTTACCGTTTTCAATGGTAAACTCCACATCTTGCATATCTCGATAATGATTTTCAAGCTTGGCAAAAATATCCAAAAGTTGTTTGTAAGCCACTTCATTATCTTCTTTCAAAGATTCAAGATGTTTTGGAGTTCGAATACCGGCAACCACATCTTCACCCTGAGCATTCATCAAGTATTCACCCATGATAACTTTTTCACCAGTTGATGGATTTCTGGTAAAAGCTACCCCAGTTCCACAATCATCACCCATGTTTCCAAAAACCATTGATTGGACATTAACTGCAGTTCCAAAAATTTTCTTTTCATCAACTTTGTTTAATTGTCGATAAATGATAGCCCGTGGGTTATTCCAAGAACCAAAAACGGCATTAATAGCTCCTTGTAATTGTTCTTTTGGATCACTTGGAAAATCTTTTCCTTTTTCAATTTTATAAATTTCTTTATAACCCTTTACCACTTCTTTCCAATCTTCAGCACTCATGGCTGTGTCTTCTTTGATACCTTTTTTGGCTTTAACTTCTTCGATTACATGTTCAAATTTCTCGTGTTCAACCCCTTCGGCCACATTTCCGTACATTTGGATAAAACGTCGATAAGAATCCCAAGCAAAACGAGCATTCCCTGTTTTATTAGCAATTCCTTCAACTACTTTTTCGTTTAAACCTAAATTTAAAATAGTATCCATCATTCCCGGCATTGACACTGCAGCACCAGATCTAACTGATACTAAAAGTGGATTTTCTATATCACCAAATTTTTTGCCAGTAATTTTTTCTAACTTTTCTAAACCCTCATCAATCTGAGTTTGTAATTCAGTTGGATATTTATTTCCATTACTATAATAGTATTGACAAACTTCTGCCGAAATTGTCAAACCTGCTGGAACCGGAACACCTAAGTTGGTCATTTCTGCCAAATTAGCTCCCTTGCCCCCTAAAATAAACTTCATATCTTTATTACCTTCGGCTTTCCCATCACCGAAAAAGTAGACATACTTATTCATAAAAATTCCTCTATAAAATAATATTTAACAACGTCTCTACTTTAATATAATCAGGCACTTTTTTCAATACAGAAAAACACCTAAATTCTTGCATTCAGCTCTAAAAAACACTATCTTTAACTAGTGAAGAAAATATTTTTACTAACTTTTATTTCTCTTGGAGTTTTTTGTCTAACTCTTAACGCCTACCTTTCACCTGTAAAATCCAGTCCTGTCACCAATCTCCGTGATCAATTATCTTCTGCTCAACTTTCTTATTTTGCTCGTCTTAGTGCTGATACTACTGCCGGAAGTTCTCTGATTACCATTATGACTAGCTCTGGCTCAGCCCCATCAATTAACAATTACAACCTATTTATCGGCGATACTTTAGCTATTGGTAACACAGGAGGTGGCTCTAATAATTATGTTGTTAGTGATACCGGAGGAACTAACAGTATTTCTCTTACTAGTAGTATTTCTAGTGATAACGCTTTTGGAGGTGCCTATGCCGTTGCCACCAGGTCGGCTATTCATACTATTTCTTTCTCCCCCGCTAGTTCTGTTACCGAAGGTAAATGGCAAGTTTTAATCAAAGCTACCAGCACTTCCGGCGAAAGCCATAGTGATGGTATGCCCGACCAAAATGGCTTTGATGCTCACGGTCTACTTAGCTCTGACATTACTTGTCCCTGGAGTGCTACTGCCTCTGTTGGTACTACTGCCGTAGTTTCCAGTAATTCATACCACTTAATTACCTGTGCTCTACCTGTTGGTGGCACTAATCCAGTTGGTTCCGGTTCTACCGGTACAATTATTATAGGTAATACTAACAAACTCATTAATCCCGCCCCTGCCGTCAGTCATACTGTCGGTCAAGCCAATGCCAGTGCTGATACCTATACTTTTATCATCCGTCATACTGATTCTTCCGACACCATCATTAGTAATGACACCACTATCGGTAAAATTGCCCTGACTGAATCAGTCAAAGTTACTGCCACTATCGACCCGACTATTACTTTTTATATTGATGCCATCGGCACCAGCACCCCGGGGCTAACTCGTTGTGGGACTACTTTATCAAGCGGCGCCTCTAATAGTACGGCAACTTCAGTTAATTTTGGATCTATTAGTTTAGGTCAATTTAATACTCTGGCCCAACGCTTTACTTGTTCCACCAACGCTACTAATGGTTACACCATCCAAGTTTTTGAAAACACCCCATTAACTATTACCAGTGGTACTGCCACCACTATTCCCGATACCACCTGTGATGCCGCTACTCCATGTGATGTTAACAACTCCGCTAATTGGGTTACCGACATCAGTAGTTCTAAATTTGGTTATTCACTCGAATCAATCAGTAGTTCTCCGGTCGCTTTTGAAGCTGGAGCCAGTTTCGCCGCCAAACCTTTTGGTCAAGGTTATGCCAATGCCAAAACCATTATGAATCGAACTTCCACCCCGGCCACCGAAGACCGGGCTTATATTTGTTATCGAGTTACTGCCAGTAATTTTCAAGAAGCCGGTACTTACCAAAACCAAATTAATTTCATCGCCACCGCCACCTTTTAAAACCAAGACTTGAACTATATCCAAAAAACCTCTATCCTGTAAATATAAAATTATTTAAATATGACTCGTTCCTTATTTAAAACTATCCTTTGTTTGGTCTTTTTTTCACCCTTCTTTTTCTACCTTATTAATCCTATTAATACTCTCTCCGCCCCTTCAACTAATTTTAAAGACCAACTTTCTTCTGCCCAACTTTCTTATGCTGATACTCTAACCGGCAGTAATGCCGCCGGCAATTCTATTGCTTATGTCACCACTAATAATTACAACCTGGATATTGGCGATACTTTAACTATTGGTACCGGCACTTATGTAGTTACTGGTTTAGTTGGCACTACCGGTATTTCTCTTAATACTCCGCTTCTCAGTGGTGATGCTGATAGCGGCGATGTTGTCAAAGCTGCCCGAAAAACTGTTCACACTGTTTCTTTTCAACCCCAAAGTTCAGTTACTCAAGGTAAATGGCAGGTTTTAATTAAAGCTGCTTCCAGTAATTATTCCGACGGTACAGCCGACTCTACCGGTTTTGATTTGGGTACTTTAACTACCGCTGGAATTACTTGTCCCTGGGGTGCCACTCCATCTCTTAGCGTTGTTACCGTTTCTACTAATACTTATCATGCCATCACTTGTGCCCTTGGTGCCGGAATTACTAACCCAGTTGGAACTGGCGCCACCGGAATCGTTACCATTGGAACCGGCAGTACTATGTTAATAAATCCCGCCCCAGCCTCCGGTCACACTGTTGGTCAAGCCAATGCCTCGGCCGATACTTACTCTGTCATCCTTCGCCATCTAACTTCAACTGATACCGTTATTGATGAAGATACTACTCAAGGAAAAATAGTTGTTACTGAATCAGTTCGTGTCACTGCTACCGTTGATCCAACCATTACTTTTTCCGTCGGTACCAGCGGCGTTACTACACCAGCAACCACTCTTTGCGGTACCGCCATTGGCAATGGCGCCTCTAACACCACTGCCGCTACCGTTAATTTCGGATCATTATCATTGGGTCAAGCTAATAATTTAGCTCAATTTATTCAATGCACTACCAACGCTGCTAATGGTTATGTCATCCAAGCTTTTGAATCAGCCCCGTTAACTATGATTGGCACTTCCACTACAATTCCTAACACCACTTGTAACGGTTCTTGTAGCTATACCACCGATACCGCCTGGACCACTTTAACTAATTCCGGTTTTGGCTATGCTTTGCAAGTCGGCTCCACTTCCGCCGGCGCCGTGTTGGGTATTACTACCGCCGGTAACTACAAAGCCTTTGGTGTCGGTTATGCTCAAGCTCAATCAATCCTCAGTCGTACCAATACCCCTGCCGATACCGACTCAGCTTATATTTGTTACCGAACCACTATCTCTACCCAACAACCAGCTGGTACTTATCAAAATGAAATTAATTTTATTGCCACCGCCACCTTTTAGGTGTTAAATTAAATAATGAAACCTGCCAAAATAATTAAATTACTCTTAATCACTACTAGCTACTTATTACTCAATAAACCACTAATCGCCCAAACCACTACTAACGGCCTTTCAGCTATCCCCCCTAGATCAGAAATCGAAGTCAAAGCCGGTCAAGCTAATACCCAAAGTATTAAAGTCCGAAACGAATCAACTGAAACTAAAACAGTTACTATTTCTACCCGTGATTTTATTGTTACTGACAATCAAGGGACCCCCCAATTTATTGACAATCTTTCTGATGCTGTCAGTAATCGTTGGTCGGCCAGCTCTTGGATTCAACTTTCTACTACCTCGTTAACTATAAAACCAGGTGAAACCAAAGCTTTAAGCTTTACTGTTATTCCACCTGAAAATGCTCTTCCCGGCGGACACTACGCCGCCATAGTTTATAGTCCTGATTCTGCTTATATTGGTAATTCTACCGGTGCTTCTATCCAAACTAATGTCGGTACCTTAGTCTATATCACTATCCCCGGCGACATTAATCAAAACGCTTTAGTTCAAAGTTTTTCTGCCCCAAAATTTTCCGAATTTGGGCCTATTGATTTTAAAGCCACCATTAAAAATTCTTCCGACATTCATATCCAACCAGTTGGCGCTATTACCGTTAAAAATTGGTTTGGTGGTAAAACAGCTCAATTAGCTTTAGACCAAACTAATATCTTCCCCTACACCACCCGTGATTTTCAAAATACTTTAAATAAAAAATGGTTATTCGGTCGTTATCAAGCCACTTTAAATGCTGTTTACGGTACTGCCGGCGGTTTAATTTCCGCCACTATTTTCTTTTGGGTAATTCCATGGAGATTGATTATTCTAATCCTCGCCGCGATTGCTATTATTCTTACTCTTGTCACTGTCATCAAAAACAAACCAAAAAATAAGAAGTCTTCCAATACCGAAGTCGCCGAATTGGAAAAAGAACTCGAAGAATTAAAGAAAAAATACAAGGACCAATAAAATTAAACTAGAATTAAAAACAAACCCTTGTATGGCCACTAAAACATTTCCAACCACCTCCGTCACATTGAACAGTTGAATTTTCCACAGATAGGCCGCTACAAACATCAGACCAACTTCTAAATTTTCTATTTAATTCCAAATTAATACCTTCAATCAACCCAAATACCGAACTCAATTTATATCCATAAACACCTTCATTTCTTACAGTTACGTCAACAGAGTGAGATTTAAACCTTGCCAACATATAAATTGGAGTATCCAACACAGATTCATTAACTATATTTAATTCAATTAAACCTACTTTACTAAAAAGATGATTAATTGTCCTTTTATAATCTCTCTGGGTAATACCACCCTTAACAACGCCATTAGGTGTTGTTATAAAAACTGGCCCTGATAAAGTTTCATCACTATTTTTATAGCGATTTAAGCCCCAGAAATCTTTATCTCCAAGAGTATCAACACTCCCTTTTATCGTCACCAATCTCCAATTCTGATCCACTAACCCTCCTTCCCCATAAAGAAAATCACCGAAAGACAATATTCTTCCACGTGCTTGGGCTCTTTGAAAACTATCTTTTAAAAAGATAGGACTAAGTTTGTCTCTCTCCATAACGACGGATTATAACACAAACCTAACAATCACAATGTTAAACTTATTTATGTGGTTTTTATTTTTACTTCTATTTTTAATTCCCTCTCCCACATTTGCCACCGACTATAACTCATTTTCCAATACCACCGTCACCGCTACTATTGGTGAAAATAAGGTCACTATTTTTGGTTACACTTCACCTAATTCAAAAGTCGAACTAAGTAACTCCGAAGTCTATGCTTTCGTCTACAGCGATGACACTGGCTATTTTATTTTTGATAAAATTCTTCTTCCCAAAGTCGAAATTCCCGACCTTTGTTTATACTCCTTTGATAACGATTCTCGATCTACCACCCCGACCTGTTTCCCAGCCCCACCACTAACCAACTATAGTACCGACATCGGACCAATTCTTTTGGCTCCAACCTTAACCTTAGAAGAAAGTAATATTAGCCCCAACAGCACCGTACTTGCCTCCGGCCAAGCTATTCCCAATTCAGAGGTAAATATTAGTTTTTATAAAGTCAACGGCTCAGCCCAAGCTTTCTCTCTTTTTCCCAACTTAATTGCCTTCATTAAACCAAAACCAGCTCTCGCTTATTCTCTGCCTTCAGTTACTGCCACTACCGACAAATCTGGTAATTTTAGTATTAACCTCCCCACCGCCTACGCCAGTAATTATCGCCTCTACGCTACTGCCAAATTTGACAACAATTATTCACCCAAATCCAACACTCTTATCTACGTCCTACCCTCTCTCTTCTATCTCTTTTTGCAACAACACGAGTTTCTAATCATTCTCATCCCTTCAATTTTACTAACTCTAATCATTTTATTTTTCTTTCTTTATAAAAAGAAAAATAAAAGATATTTACCAGCTATTAGAAAATTTTTACCAGCCACCACCTCCTGCCAAATTAAAAATAAATAATTTAAATTCGCAGTTATATATTTTTTGACGAAGATAATAATTTTCAGCGCGCAAGCCGCTGAGTGGATTTTACGAAGGTTGCGAGCACTGCAAAATTCATTATCGAGTCAAAAAATAATAATCAAACCTGCTAAACTTATTTAGTGAATAATAAAAAATATTTAATTATTATCATCATTCTTGTTTTGGCTCTTGTCGTTACTGTTTTCGTTGTCATCCGTACCACTACCACTTATCAACGCGCCGCTACTTCCACCACTTCTATCGTTTTAGAAAACTCTTATTTGTTTGCCTCCCCTTTACAGGCCAAAGCCGACGGCAAGGAAAAGATTAGAATTACTATCTTCTTACTTGACGGCCGAGGTTTAGGTGTTGCCAATCAAACCATTTCTCTTAACTTGCCCAAAACCATTACCATCCAAAATCAACAGGAAATCACTGATATTAATGGTAAGGCCATTTTTGATCTTTCTTCTTCTACCGCCCAAACCGCCAATATCACTGCTACAACCGGATCATCTAAACTTCCCCAAAGCGTCAAGATAGTGTTTTATTAACTTTTTCAAACCCTATCCCCGACCCTTTCCCTTCGGGGTTCTCCCTTTCAAAAATCCCTCTCCCCTTCAGGGTTTCTCCCTTTGACAAAAGGGAGACTAAAAACATTTTGTCTTGGCCCCCTTTTGTCAAAGGGGGCAGATGAGCAAAGCGAATCAGGGGATTTTTTGTTAAACTTAAAGAGTGAAATCTCTTCAAAATCTCTCTTACAAAACTCTCTTCACCATCCTCTTTTTTGCCATTGCCGGCATAATATTTTTCTTAAAAATTGGCGGCAAAGTTACCAAAGTTTCCGCCTCTTGGTGGAATGACTCCTGGCACTACCGCAAAAGTATTTCCGTCAACAATACCGGCAGCAACCAAAGCAATGTTTATCTAACCATTTCCACTGATACCTCTGACACCACTAAATTCCAAAATGACTGTGGTGATATTCGTTTTACTAATCAAGATGGCAATTTACTTGACTACTACATCGTCTCTGGTTGCGGCACTACTGCCACCACCATTCATACTAATTTCCCCACCCTCATTTCTGGTAATTCCACTTTTTATATGTATTACGGCAATTCGTCAGCCGACAACGGTTTTTCCATCACCGATTTTTCTACCGCTGCCATCGGTTCCACTCCCAGTCTTAACAATGAAGAAACCGGCGGCGGCCCCATCGCCTATTGGAAATTTGACGAAGGTAGCGGCACCACCGCTTACGACTCTGCCAGCACCAACAACGGCACTCTCTCCGGTTCTACCCTCCCCGAATGGCAAATCGAAGAAAACTGCATCTCCGGAAAATGTTTAAGTTTTAACGAAACAGATAGTGTTGTCTCGATAGGAACTACCTTGGGAACATTTAGTCAATATACTATTTCATTTTGGGCCAAACACAACACTAGTAATAATATGCCAATAGCCAGTAAAGGTACCACTAATTTCTACTGGTATGGAGATAACAGTTGGAAATATGTCCATGGTGGAACTAGTGGTGAATATTATTATCCAAAAAGCGTTAGCATCCCTTATGGTACTTGGGGTTATTTTGTCGTTACTTACGATGGTGAAAAGGTTTCAATTTACAGAAACGGTGTCCTTGAAGGAACTAAAGCAACAACTGGAACAGCTGTCTTTAATTCTGGTTTCTACCTAGGTCAATGGGGAAATCTTAACTATTCGTATGCTTTTAACGGTCTCATCGATGAACTCAAAATCTACCCCTACGCCCGCACTGCCGACCAAATCCTCACCGATTATAATTCTCGCGGATCTCTTTCCGGCGCCGGCGCCAATCTCGGCGTCCAATCCAACACCGCCCCATCAATCAAATCAGGTCTAGTTGCCTATTACAAATTTGATGAAAACTCGGGTACTAAAGTCAATAACTCTGTTAATAGTGGCATTGGTTTAAGTGGAGTCTTCGCTGTCGGGAATTCTGCTCCAACCTGGACTCAAGGCAAATTCGGCAATGCCTTAAGTTTCAACGGAACCACATCCTATCTTTCAATCCCCGATTCTGGAACTGGTAGTCCAATTGATCTCGGCCAACCCGAAATAACCGTGACCGCCTGGATTAAACCGAACACTATTTCTGCCGGCAGTCATACAATCGTCGGCAAAAACGCCCCTTATATCCTTTGGATTAATAATAGTAGTGGGAACAATAGAATCTATACCTTTCTTTACAAAGGTGCTACTTGGTATGGCGCATTCGGTGCTTCAAATCAAATTCAAACCGGTGTCTGGCAATATGTGGCTATGACCTATAGCGGAACCACCAGAAAACATTACTATAACGGATCTCTAAGCGGAGTCGAAAACACCCAAATTTCAGGCAATATTGATACATATAATTCACCTATTATGATTGGACAAGACTCTAATTCTCGCTTTTTTGATGGTCTCATTGACGAAGTTAAAATCTACAACAAAGCCCTCACTGCCGACGAAGTCAAACAGGATTACAACGCCGGGTCCTCTACCCAATTCGGCCAAACTACTCAAAATATCGGCGGTACTACCACCTCTTTGGATTATTGTATCCCCGGCGACACAACTTACTGTGCCGCCCCTGTCGCCGAATGGAAAATGGATGAAGGCAGCGGAACAAGTATCACCGATACATCAGGTAACTCCAACACCGGCACTCTTGGTACCGGCAATTCCGCCCCCACCTGGGTGCAAGGCAAAATCGGCAAAGGTATGAGTTTTGATGGCACCAACGACTATATTCAAAGCTCTTACACCCTAAGTAACACCGACGACTTTACTGTTTCAGTATGGGCAAAATACGCTACCCAAACATCTGACGCTTGTTCTTCTTTAAGAACTATCTTTGCTTCAGGTAACCCAGGTGCTTCAAATGGAGTAGGTCTAAGCGCAGCCAGAAGTGATCAAGGAGGAAGACTATATTACTCCATTTATACCGAAACTATTAACAGTGACCTCGGTTTCAATGACGGAAACTGGCACTTTATGACTTTACAAAGAAGTGGAAATTCAATGATATTTTTTTATGACGGGAAACTAATTTCCACAACAACCATAACTAACAATCCAGCCACAAGTGGGGTACAAATAGGTGGTAGTACTTCCGCTGCTTGTAGAAAATTTCATGGATTAATCGACCAAGTCAAAATCTACAACTATGCCCGCACCCCCGCCCAAATCGCCTACGATTATAATAAAGGCGCACCAGTTGCTTGGTGGAAAATGGACGAATGCCAAGGTTCTACCGTCTATGACTGGAGCGATAACGACAACAACGGCACTATTACTATTGGCGCTTCCGGTTCCCAAAATTCTCTCGGTACTTGCCAAGTCGGCACCTCTGCCGCCTGGACCAACGGCTCAAGTGGCAAAATCAATTCTTCCCTCAACCTCGACGGAACAAATGACTATGTATTAATCCCTGCAACAGAGACTTTAAACCTAATTAACCAACTCTCATTTGGTGGTTGGGTTTATCCCAAATCAACGGCAACACAAAATTTTCTAGAAAGAACAAACTCAAACAGCACTGGAGGATCCTATAGTCTTTATAGTAGTAATGGCTCTGGTTATGTTAGATTTCACCTTAAAAAAAATAGTAGTTGGCCTACAGTTATCACATCAAACTATCAATTACCACTAAACCAATGGTCTCATATTCTAGCTACGTGGGATGGTTCAACAGCAAAATTATTTATAAATGGTAAATTAGATAAATCAGCACCCTTTACTGGACCACTTGATTCAAATCCTTCATCCACAATTGGTATTGGATATTCACCATGGAACAATAACTATTTCGTCAATGGTCAAATTGACGATGTCCGCGTCTACAACTACGCCCTCACCGATGAACAAATCAAACAAGTCTATAACAACGGAGCCGTTAATTTTCAATAAAAATATCCTTAGTTTCTAAACGTTACTACTATCGTCTGTGGCAATTGCTGTCCGCCATACAACGCATTTATTCTATACTGTCCTTCTGTAGCAGAGATTAATTCAAAAGTAATTTTTCCTTCATCATCGCTCAAGTCATTTTTTTGAGTCACCCCAGTCGTCATTCCAGTTAATTCAACCGTTTGCCCAGAAACCGGTTTACCATTTTTATCCAATAAAAATATGTTTACTTTGTTGACATCCTTACCATCAGCCTTAGCCAAAATCTTATCTCCTAACAAATAAGAACCGCTTACTACCACCCTACCGCTTGAACTTGCCCTAGTTAAAGTTACCAATGCCCGTGGCACTACTGTCGTTGCCAAAAAGAAAGTTAAGACTAATCCCAACACCACCAAAACCGCTATTACTATTGATTTATTCTTAATATTAGGTTTAACCTTCTTCTCCATCCTAAATAAATAATATCACAAAATTCAAAAATCAAGACAGCAAATCATATCAAAAACCCCACTTAGCACTAAATACCATCAACTGCTAACTAATTATTTTAAATTTTTTATCCCCATCTTTACAGTAAATATTAGTATAATCCTTTTTAATTTTTACTACTTACTACTGACTATTAGCGATTTACAAAATTAAGTATCTCATTTTAACACCATCCAATACACTCTCTATCAAATCTTACCATTTAAATCCCCTTCAGCTTCGCTGCTTTCCCCTTTGACAAAAGGGGAACTTTTTATTCCTCTCCTTTCGTCAAAGGAGGGGTTAGGGGTAGATTTTGACCTAATTTCTATATCACTTAATATCTTTCTCTATAAACCGCACATCTCCGCATTTACATTTTTTGCTAATAGCTATTTTCTATTCACTATTAACTAGTATGTTCTACTTTGTAAGTAGGTGTATCACCCGTGTAAACAAAAATGAAAACTTAAAACACACTATTTTTACTCAATTTCATACTATCAAAATACATCAATAAAGACATCAGATTTAACCTTGACAGCCTTTTTCTAATAGTAGATAGTTATATTAACTACTCGTTAAAAATCTTATAAACCATGTATAAAATATATAATTTTAAACCTGATTTTTTATCAGAATCCAAAAAAATGGATTTTTCTAAAGTGGCTGAAAAGCTTGTCCCCTTTTTAATCATTGCCACCACTTTCGTCTGGCTCTGGAAATAAAACCTCATGACTCCATTGGCAACCCCCACCAATCAAGACCCTTCTGTTCTCAAAAATTTTGAGTCTTTTCTTGTCTCTAAAAATTATTCCTCTTCCACCATCCGCAATTACCTTTCCGACATCAATGCTTATTTCGAATTTTCAAAAACCTCAAATCCACTTTCAGAAGAAAACCTTTCAATTTACTTAAAAACCATTTCCTCTGACCCAAACTACCGTCGTTATCTTTCTTCTCTTTCTAAATTTTTCCAATACGCCCTCAATCAGGGTCTTGTAAAAACCAACCCCCTTAAAGCCGCTCTCCGCAACAAAAAACCCGGCCTTGATGAAATACTAATCAATTATCAAGAATTTTTAAGTAAAAAAAAGTCCGAATCCACCATCCGTAACTATCTCAACGACATTCGTCAATTTATTGATTGGACAAATACAAATTGAAAACTGAAAACTTATTTAACCAGTCTAAATTTGATCTATACAAAGCTTACCTCAAAAGCACCGGCATTTCTAATGCCTCTATCAAACGCAAACTTTCCTCCCTTGCCACCTTTCAAAAATACTTAGTTAAAAAAGGACTAAACCCTAACCCTACCCTTTCCCTTGACAGGGCAAGGGTTTCCTCAAGTCCTGCCCTGTCAAGGGAAGGATTTAGGAAGGGTTTTAATTTAAAAAACAAATCACTCTTCACCTATTTACTCCTCGCTTCTCTTCTAATCATCTCCTCTGCCGTCGGCTATGGTTTCTATCGCCAATCCATTAAAAACGCCAAATCCGGTATGGCTTATTCCACTGCCGCTTCCCCTGTCTTTGCCGACCGCTTTTTATCTTTTCAGGGTCGCTTAACCGACTCTGCCGGAAATCCTATCACTTCTTCCACTTCGATACGCTTTGATCTATTTGACACAGAGACCGTCGGCACTGGTACTAGCTTGTATACATCTGCTTCTGGCAATTCTCAAGTAGTTGTTCCCGACGAAAATGGTATCTTTTCTGTTACTATTGGAAAAACCCATGGCACCGAAATCCCTAATTCTGTCTTTACTGAAAATGCTGCTGTCTGGCTTCAAATCACTGCCGGTGGCGAAACTATGGACCCACGCCAACCTATCGCCACTGTTGCCTATGCTCTCAATGCTGAAACCTTGCAAGGTCTGCCACCATCTGCTAGCGGACTAAAAGATACGGTGCTAGTTATAGATGGTACCGGCAATCTTAATTTAGGCGAAACCTCACCTACTATCAAATCCACTTCCGGCACATTAGGTATCGAAGGTCAGGCAGTTTTAATCAAGGCTAGTGATGGATCGGGCGGTAATATCGAAATCAATCCCGATGCCAACGGTATTATCAAACTTACTACCGAAGGATCAGGTTCTACTGCAGTTAACGGCTTTATTGACGCTACCAATGCCAACCTCTCTACTGGTAATCTCTATTCGGCTACTATCCGCAACACCAATCGCGGCTATAACTTTCTAAGTTTCAAAAATTACGATACCGGGACCACAAATTTGTCTACCCGCTTCTCGATTGATGCCTACGGTAATACCTTAATCGGTGGTACCATGACCGCCACTAATATATCAATTGGTAACACTTTATTAACAACTTCCGCTTATCGGCTTAATTTATTCGATAGTATTTCTCCTACTGCCGGCTCATTACTATATGGAAATGGATCAAAAATAGTCAACACTGGTGTTGGTACTAGTGGACAGATTTTAATGAGTAATGCTACTGGTGCTCCAGTCTGGATTAATGCCAACGCCACCGGTATCGGAACTACTTATGCTGCTGGTAATGGTCTAACTCTTTCATCAAATACTTTTAAACTTGGCGGCACTTTTACTGAAAACACCAATTTAGACTTGAGCAGTTATTCTTTAAACTTTTTAAGCACTGGTACCACCCTGGCCAGTTTCACCAGTTCTCAAAACACTTTTTATAATCCCACTTCTTTTGTATCCAGTGGAGATGTCTCTATGGCTTATGATTTAAATTTCACCAATGCTACTTCAGCTACTATCAGATCCAGTTCCCCTCTTTACATCCAAACCGAAAGCCCCTATGCCAATCTGGATATTAATCTCACCGCTGCCAATGACGGTATTATTTATCTAAATTCCAATTCTGAAATTACCAAAAATTTAACCATTGGCGGTACTTTTGTATCAGTTGGATCTACTAATTTAGTTACCAATTTAAATGCCGATTTACTCGACGGTTATCATGCCTCTCATTTTTTAAGCGTTGGCGACAGTGGAACTTTCATCTATACCGCCTCAGCCGGTATCACCCAAGTCGGTAACGATTTTAGATTAAATCAAAGTTATTCCCCCACTTGGACCGGTCTTCACACTTTTTCTGCCGGAGCCACCATCTCTGACCTCTCTGTCACTAATAAATTATCTGTCGGCTCCACCGCCTACTTCGCCTCATCTGTCGGTATCGGCACCACTAGTCCAGGACAAAAATTATCCGTTATTGGTAATGGTTCTTTCTCAACTTCTTTATCCGTCGGTACCACTCTTACTACTAATACCCTTAATGCTACCCGGGCTCAAACTACTACTGTAGTTACTAACCTTAATGCTGATCTTCTTGATGGTCAACATGCCAATTACTTTGTTAACATTGGTCAGACAGCTCCCTTCATTACTACTCTTACCGCTGGAACCGATATTAATATCACCGGTACCGGTGTTGGTCGAACTATCAGTAATACCTCTACTCTCTCTACTGTTACTGGTCGTGGTGCTTCTACTTCTACCATGCTTAGTTTACTCGGTGGAGCTTACTTTGGATCCACCAATCAAAGTATATTGAAAA
>JAEWUV010000001.1 GCA_023396915.1 Candidatus Parcubacteria bacterium | reverse complement strand
CAATTCTTTAAATTTTTCATCTTCTTTAAACCATCGATAAAAAGTCGCCCGACTAATACCAGTTTTTTCGCAAGCCACTAAAACAATCGGAGTCTTTCTTAATTGTTCAATTAGTAATTGTTTATTTTTATCAGTTTTCATAATTTGTTCATTTTTTGATATCGATTAACAATTACTTGGCAATATTTTGGATCAAGTTCTACCATTAAACATTTTCTTTTGGTTTGTTCACAGGCAATTAGGGTGGAACCTGAACCGCCAAAAGGATCATAAACATAATCACTAATTCGAGTGCTGTTAAGGATAAGGTGCCTTAAAAGAGAGATTGGTTTCATGGTTGGGTGCAAGGTACTTTTTTGAGGTTTGGGAAAAGCCAAAATACTTTTATCCTTACTCTTGAAAAATTTGTGAGTACCAAACCAGCCATAGGCGATTAATTCGTGTTGAGGTAAATAATCTAAGCGCCCAATAACACTATGGTTTTTTATCCAAATTAAAAGTTGGCAAAAATTAAAACCACTATTATCCAAACCGTTCTTAAGAGCGAATAACATTTTGTCGGAATTAAAAATGTAGAAAGAGTTTTTAGAAGTTAAAAATGGTTTAATAACCTCTAGCCAACTCTGAGTAAAAGATTGATACGATTGTTCTGATTGTATTTGATCATTAGTAATTTCTCGATGAACACTATTGGTATTATTTAGCCCATTTTTACTCTCAACATAAGCAACACCATACGGCGGATCGCTGAGGATTAAACTGACTTTTTTGTCTTGTAAAATCTTTTTGATTTCTTCTTTATTTGTTGAATCACCACATAACAACAAATGATCTCCGAGATTAATAAGGTCTCCTCTATTGATTGACATAAGCTACCTCCTCCCCAGTTAATTTTTGATATCGGGAAATTATTAAGTCACAAAATATTGGTTCAATTTCGATAGTTAAACATTTTCGTTTTAGTTGTTCACAGGCAGTTAAAGTCGAACCTGAACCGCCAAATAAATCTAAAACTGTATCGCCAATTTTAGTGCATCGCCTTAGAGCTTTCTCATGAAGTGTTGGACTCTTTTCAGTTGGGTGTTCATAATCACCACTAGGTAATCTTTTGACTAACCAAATGTTTAAGAGGTCTAAAATGTCATCAATGGTTCGGTTACCTGAACCAATTTCTTTGTTCATAATTTCGTTAAGATTTTTTAAGGAATCGGAGATAAAAGGCTTGCCAACGGTGCCATAGATACAGGCTTCATAAGATTTATTGAAAGCAATATTAGGTGTAGGAGAAAAACCGTTTTTAATCCAAAGACAAGTCCTTTTATTTTCAATTCCAATTTCTTTAAATAAGTTTTGAATTAGACCAATGTGATTTTCGTCGTTCCAATAGAAAACATGACAATCTGGTTTGGAAATTAATAATCCGTTTTGAAGAGTTTTTCTTAAGAATTTCAAATATTCAATTTCACTCTTATTATCATTGGTTTGACCGCCATAGTTTTTCTTACCACCAATACCTTTGTTGTAATCGAGATTAATATTGTAAGGAGGATCTGAATAAATCATGTCTACAATCTTTTCTTTGGATAGTTTTTCAATGACTTTTGGATCTGTGCTATCTCCACAAACAAGCAGATGATTCCCTAATTTAACAATGTCCCCAAGTTTTGTTTTTGGTTCTTTAATTTTTTCTAATTCTTTTTGAGTATCAAAATCATCATCTTCAGTTTCTAAATTTTCATCCCAAATTTTAGATAAATCATCATTATCAAAACCAACATCCATTAACATTTCAATTTCAAAGTTTTTTAATAACTCAAAATCCCATTCACCAGTATTTCTGTTTAACCTCAAATTTAATTCCTTTTCTTTTTCAATATCGGAAATATTTAAGTAAATAACTGGAACTTCTTTGAACCCCAATTGTTTGGCGATGTTAAGTCTGAAATTACCACCGATAACAATATTTTTTCTTTCAGGTGCTGAGTTAGCAATTATTGGATCCACTAAACCAAATCGTTTAATACTCTCTTTAAGGCTTTTGATTTGTTCTTGGCTCCACTTACGAGGATTGTAATTGGGAGAGATTAAATCGTTGATACTGACTTGAGTGGTTTGAATTAAGTTTTGAATGGTTTTCATATAAACCATTCTCTATTCAGAATTGATTTGAAAACAGAGAGAAAAAAGTGACCAAATAGTGACCTTAGAGTGACCTTAATTCAACAATTCTAACCAAAACATAACCAGTACCGTCACCGCTTCTGTTTATTATTGCTTTTAGATTATCCTTTTTGAGGTATTTATTGTTTACATCCCTTTTAAGGTTTTTAATTTGATCACATTTAAACTCATTAAAACAATATTCGTCAGCGATAAAATTATTACCGTCTTCAAGAGAACGTTTAAAGAATTTACCAGCAATACTGTTTGTGGTTATACAAAGTTTTCTGCCTTTATAGAAAAACTCACCCGTAGAAGTAACTTCGATTTCAAATTTATTTTCTCTTGACTTATATACACTTAATTTATCCTCGAGCGAATCAATTTTAGCTTTTAATTCTTTTACTTCTTCTATCTCTCCATTGCTTTTAATTTGCAAGATGGCTTTATACTCTATTGGTCTGTTTGTATATAAAAGATTATTATTAAGAGAATTAAAAACTTCAATTTGTTTTTGTGCCGCCTTAAAAGCATTTTTAACAAATTCCGAATTAGCTACTGCTGACAACATTTTGACTTGTGTGTCATATGCTTGTAAAGCACTTACATTGATTTGAAAAAATGACTTTGGTATTTTATTAATTTGTTCCTGGGCTGATTTTACAAGATCAATAATTACTTCTTTTTCTTTGTCGTCAAACATTGACTTTCTTGCCTCTCTAAAATTCATTTAAATAAATTTGTTGATTAATATTTTCTAGTTCCTTTACAATAAGGAAATTTAGAACAACCGAAAAACTTTCCGTATCTGCCATCCCTTAAAACCATCTTTGAATTACAAAGAGGGCATAATTTTTGACCAGTTCTACAATCAGAACATATTTTGCTACTAAGATAACCATGTTCGTCTCTAAACATATCTACTGGTTTAAGAGTATTACATTTATCACACATTAATTTTTCATTGCCTTCAGTCGTATTAGTGTGTCCATAGAATTGACTATTTCCTAAGTGTTTACATTCTCTGCAAAATCTTCCAAAACCAGAAATACGCGATGAATCTCTAAAATCATCTAATGATTTCACCATTTTACATTTTGGACAGACTTTCATTTCTCCATTATTTAAATTACTTATGGTTTCATGAATGTTATTAATCAAATCATTTTGGCAATAATCTCCATTTTTTATTAATTCTTCAATTCTTACACCAAGAGTATTTATCGGATCTTTACCAGAATTAAATTTATTTATTCTTAAAAATTTATATCCATAACTTTCCAATATTTTTTGTCGATATATATCATCAGATGAATAATATTCTTGATAGTTATATCCGTTAATTCCTTCTGTTTCTTTAAAATGCTCCTTAAACCCATCATACTCAATAATTATGTTGTGATTTTTATGAGATTCATCGGTGTAGATTAACAGGAAATCTACTTTATATTTTGGATGATTATAAGTTTTATCTAATTCTTTTAAATATTTACCAAGTTCAAATTGAGGAATAAATTCAATATTATCTTTATGTTTATCCCAAAAATCGGTCTGGTAAAACCAATTCATTACTTCTGGTTCCATTTTTGATTTTTTATCAACTTCAGCGACATCATGTTCTTTCTTTGCTTCCTCTAAAACATTTGCATAATGACGTAAAGCATCACCAATCGACCCATTGTATTTGTCAATTGGTTTACTTAACACAAAATACATACATTCTTTTGCACGACTAAAACCAACGTTAAGTCTTTGGGCTTTAATTTTTCCATCCTCTTCACTATCAACATTGTTTAGGTCTTTTATAAATACTCCCCACAGATGATCATCTTCATTTGTTGCCACCATTGAATAAAAAATAATGTCTCTTTCTTCACCTTGGCATGTATCAAATGTCATTATCTTTAATTTTAATTTTTCATAAAAATAATCTTTTCCTGGCGACTTGCTTATAATTTCAACAATTCTTTTTTGCTGATTTGTATGAGGAGTAATAATACCGACACTCTGTGTTGAACTTGATTCTTTTAGTTTCGTTAATTCTGAAACAATAAATTCAGCTTCTATCGTATTTGTATTTGGAATTAATTCCGATTTACCATCATGTTTTATATATTCAAAATGTAAGACTTCGTTTATTGGCTTCCCTCGTATTTTCATTACCTGAAGGCTATTTTGATAAAAATACTTATTTGAATAAGAGATTATTTCCTTATACCCTCTAAAATATTTTAATAATTGAGTATTGTAATTACTTATAAATTCAAAAAATTCGAGTATAGATGTTTTTATATTAAACTTTTCAAGTTTTACTAGTTTTACCTCATCGTCTGAAATATTTTTAGTGAATGAATCTTTTAATTGACTTAAATATTTTCTATTTTCATCACCTCTAGCCTGAGCTGTTTTTACGTTACTAAACTGTTTTTTATCACCTAATATAAGTACTTTTTTAGCCCTTAGTAAAGCTGGAAACGCTTGGGCAACACTAACTTGTGATGCCTCATCAATTATCACTAAATCAAAAAGTTCAGGTTCAAGTGGTATATATTCTGCATAATCTCTAATTCCGGCAAGTATACAAGGAAAAGCATTTTTTAGTTTCAAAAATTCTTCACGAGGAAATTTAGTTTTGGCTTGAATAATCTTTTTTAACGCAGCAGCTGTAGCTGTATGATTATTTGAAAAATCCAATACTCTTTTATCCATAATATTAGCCATCTGCACTGTTAGGAGGTTCTCAATACATTTCTTTTGCCCAGAGTAATTTAAATTAGGTATATCTGAAAAATTTCTATTTATTTTTTGACCTAGACCAAGATATCTTGATAAACGAGAAAAATCTAAACTATTTACATCAAGAATTTTATTATTTGTTAAACAATTAGTGTCTCTTTTTTTAATCCCAGAATTTAAAGTAAATTTTGGATATTTATTTAGAATTATATTTATATATTCAATATCCTCATAACTGCTTAAAGTTATGCCTATTATGTTGTCTAGACTTTTTAGATTTTCCCATTCATTTTGAATAGTTTTTTTATTTAAATACGATGATATATCTTCTATGTTTGAGTTATACAATAATGTTTCATTATTAATGAAATCTGAAAAACTTTCTACTGTTTCCACAGCCACGGTTAGATTTTTTAGATCAATAATGCTTTTAATATTAAAATCATTCTTGATATCATCGGAAATTTTTTCTTTGATGAAGTTTTGATATTTTTCTGTACTCGCTATTAATGAACTTAATTTTTCTCTTTGTTCATTATTTTTTACTAAAATTGAAATTGATTTCAGTAAATCAATACTATTAAAGATAGATGGTAAATTGTTTCTATACTCCGCTATTTTTTCAAATATTATCTTTATTTGTTTAAATGACTTTAAATATTGATTAGGATTTTCAACATCAGTTGAATTAAATGTTGAAATAAATTTTTTATTTAAAGACTCAACTTCTTTTTTATGAAACAAATAACCAATCAGAGGTATTTTGATTTTTTGATACTGTTCAATAAATAAATCAATTTGTTGATAATTAAAGTCAGAAAAAGTTACTGGTATATTTAATTCATATAATTTATTTCCAAAAATAATATTTAATTCATCTAATATTTTTTTAATGAATTTTAAATCTTCTACCAACTGTTTAATTTCCCAAATTTGATTAGGTTTTTCGATAGACAACAAATTAAAAATATCACTTAATGTACTAATTTCATTTTCATATTTTTCTGCCTCTTCAAAATTAGACTTATTCCAATTAATTTTTTCTTCATTTTTTAAAATTTTTGAGGCATATTTTTTAATAACCTCATCGTCAAAATATTCATTAAAATTAGTTATAAATTTTTCAATTATTTCTAATTTTGATTTAACAGTATTAATTTGAGTATCAGTTGGTTTTACTTCTAAATCTAGATTACACTTATTCTCTGATAATTTTCCCTTTAATGAGAGCATTGTTGACCTTAACTCTTCTAAATGAAGCCCTGAATCATTGCTGTATTTTAATTCGTCAATTTCAAGCGGAAAACCATTTTCTTGAAAATAAAATTCTAACTTAAAAAATTCATAGATTTCTTGAAGATCAATATCTTTTGAAGTAATTATTTCAGCCTCAATATCTTCTTTAAGCCCATTTAAATTTTTATTAATATTTTCTTCAAGGTCGTTGTAATTTTTTTTAACAGCAAGGTAATTATTGGTAATAGCCTTCATTGAAATTGGGCTAAGAATTTTTGAATAAGCATTCCCTATTTTCCCTAACCTAAGAACTGGGTTTTGAAAATTATCATCTGTCCTTACTTTATTTAATGTTTCAGTAATTTTATCTTCTACCACATCCAATGCTTCTTTTTTATCTGACAAAACCAATATCGACTGATTCTTTAAAATTGCATTAAAAATAACAGCTGTGATAGTATGGCTTTTCCCTGTACCAGGAGGACCTTGAACAATAATATATTTACATTCATCATTTTTTAAAGCGGTTAATATCTGTAATTGTTCAGAGTTGAGAGGAATTGGGCTTTCAAATACAAGTTTTTCAGGAACCTCTTTATCTTCCCATTCTTCTTCAATTTCTAAAGTGAAACTCTTAGGATCTTTTTCTATAAAATCTTCAATAAGAGTATTAAAAGCTCCAGCTAAAATATTATCGTCAGAAGACAAAAGCTCGAGAATTTCTTCATAGTCATTTACCAAAGCCTCATCTGATTTATCAAAAAGAGTGAAATATAAAGAATTAGAAACTCTCACTAATAAGCTTCGAGAAACTTGTGCCTCGGATGATGAAATATCTATTTTTTTATCTAATTCAAAAAAGTTTACAATCTCCGCAAGAATTTCAGAAATTGTATTTTTGAAATTGTCCTGATGTTGAGCTAAATATATTATTCTCTCTGAAACACTCTTTAAATTTCCTTTTCTTTCCTTTTCTTTGTTATATTCTTGGACGATGAATTCGATTGCTTTTTTATTTATGTAAACCTGAGAATCAAATTCAATTCCAAAAGAGTCATTATTTTTATTTAAACTAAAAGGGATATAAAAAATGGGATACTTAACTTTGTTAAATGAAATATCACAGAAATACAAGTAAAATTCTTGCTTATCTAAAATTGTTTTATTTCGTTCGATTTCATATATTTCTGAAAATAAATCACCAACTTGAAACGTATCAAAAAATGAAGTGATACTAGATTTAACATCTTTAATTTCGAATAACTCTTCAAGCTGATTAGAAATATTAATTTTTTCTCCAGAAATAATTATTTTAATGATTTCCGATATTTTGTTTTCCAATAATGAAGACAAAATTGCGGTAAGCTCTTCTTCCATTAAATAAATACTATTTTCATCTCCAAGATTTAAGGTTTCTATTGGTTTTTCAAGATTAGAGACAAAAGGTAATACTAGATTAGTTTTTATTGCTTTTGATGTCTCGTCCATAGCTAAAGAAAGAGCTTGGTCATATTCCTTTTTATGTAGTGCTGTTGCTTTTTCTATTTCTTCGCTAATTTTGTCCAATAAATTCTTAATTTGTTTTTTGGTTACTTTTTCAGTTTGTAATTTTATAAGATCAATTAAGCTGTTCGGAATATTGGTTTTATATACGCCTTTTTCAATTGATTTAGTTATGTTTTTATCAAAACCAGAACAAATAGATTTAACTATTTGATTATTAAATGTAGGATATTTGTTTAAATTCAAACCAATTAATAAATTGTCACTATTCCTTAATTGAACATTTCTTTTGGGATTTTTTCTTTTATGAAAATCTGTTTCCAAAAAATCCATAAAATACTTAGCCACCTCTTTGATAAAAGCTAAACTATTTTTTGTATCAATAATATCTTTTTTATCCATTACTATATGTTTTCGACGCTAACGATGATTTGATTATATTATGAATTAGTTGCTTTGTCCGAAAGATAACAAAAATAAGGTAAAATGTTGTAATTAAAATAAATAATTATGAAAACCATTAAAGTAACAATTCAAGATGAAAATACACTAGCCTTATTAGAGGATGCTCAAAAAGGAGATCTCATTGATCTTAAATCAATCCATGATACTGATATTGATAAATCAACACTCGATAATCTAGTTAAGTCACTAAGAAATGAGGACTTTAAAGCTCAGGTAGAGGCTGAGAGACTGAAAATAGAAGAGAAAAAAGAGCTTGAAGGAAAACTAAAAGAAAAAGAAATTATTGATCGGGCAAAGGAGGCACTTAATAAAAAAGATCAAGAGATCTCAAACTTAAATATCAAAATTGATAGTATTTCTAAGCAAGTAGAATCGGAAGAAAAACTAAAATCTTTGAAGGAGAAAAATGAAATTGAAGATCTATATCAAAAAAAATTATCAGACAAAGAATCAGAAATCCAAGAGGTAAAACACCAAAAAGAGCTGAGTGAACAAATACTAAAAGATAAACTAACTGCCAGTGAAACAGCATTGGTTTCCCTAAAAGAAATGCGTTCACGAATGAGCACAAAGATGATTGGTGAATCACTTGAAGTTCATTGTGAAAACGAGTTCAATAAACTCCGATCCATTGCTTTCCCCAAAGCCCAGTTTAGCAAAGACAATCAAGTGTCGGATACTGGATCCAAAGGTGACTATATTTATCGAGAAATTGACGAGAATGATAATGAAATTTTGTCAATCATGTTTGAGATGAAAAATGAAGATAATACAACTGCAACTAAACATAAAAATAAAGACTTTTTCAAAGAACTTGATAAAGATCGACGAGAGAAGAAGTGTGAATTTGCGGTATTGGTAAGTCTT
The DNA here is from genome assembly GCA_023396915.1 of Candidatus Parcubacteria bacterium. Classification (GTDB taxonomy): domain Bacteria; phylum Patescibacteriota; class Microgenomatia; order UBA12405; family UBA12405; genus WARW01. Next base: position 102,207 of record JAEWUV010000001.1, on the reverse strand, counting down.
TTGGAAAAAGAAAACGAATACTATGATGATATCGTCACCATTTCAGATTTTCCCAATATGTATGCAATTAGGCCACAACACTTCATCACAATTATTGGCTTCCTTCGTCAAGGAAACCTTAAGTCACAGGAATTACGAAAAACAATTTTTGCACTAAAAAATCAAAATATCGATGTAACTAATTTTGAAAATGAATTACAGCAATTTCAGGATGGTTTTATGAAAAATGTCCAGGATTCTAGTAATAAGTTCCAGGAAGCAATGGATGGTATTGATGCAACGATTAAAAAATTGGAAAGTATTAAAGAGGCACTCCGTCTGTCGAATAAACACCTACTTACCGCAGGTAATAAAGTGGAGTCTGTTTCAATTAAGGCACTTACCAAAGACAATCCAACGATGACGGCTAAATTCGCAGATCTGGCTGATAATGATAAGACGTTAGTAAGTAATATTTAAACACGTTCAAATAAACGTAGGGTAAAATTTAATCGATATTGTTGGAAAGTGATATCCTGTAATTATGAAAAAACTAATTTTTGTATTAATAATTGCTGGTGTTGGTTTTTGGTTTTGGTCAAATAAAAAAACAGAAACTAAAAAACCAAATCAACAAGTACAAACAGAACAAAAAGTAACGGAAGAAAAATGTGTCAATGCGAACTATATAAATTGTAAAGATTATCCCCAACTTGATTTACCATTAAAATATTTCTCAATGAAAAATGTTCGATGGGGATCTTTAGGAGGAGATGGTAAAAAAGATACCATAGAAGAATACAATCAAGCAGCATTGGATAGTAAAGAAATTTATCAATCATACCCAACCACAACAACTACAATAAAAAAATATTCATCAGATATAATCCCATTAACTACAGAAAAATTTTCTGATGTATTTAAAAAAATTAAGGAAGATGAGGGTGAATCTTGGTTAGATGCTATAAAGAAAAATTACCAAAATTATGGTCAAATGGCTGTTCATTTTTTGAAAAGTTATATTGATATAGAAATGTATGACACTTTTGATGTTGACAATGATGGTATAAAAGAAAAAATCCTTGGTCTAAATTCTATTGGTCGAGCTAGTGGTGGTTCCTACAATGCAGCGATTATTAAAGGAAACAATATTATTTTTTCCGTTGATGAAGATAATTCTTTTATTATTCCCCATGAAACAGGGAATGGATTCTATATCGAATGGCGTAATCCAACCGATGAATCATCAAGATGTTGTCAAACAGGATATATAAGAACAAGGTTTGTTTATGAAGGTGGAAAATTTGTCCCTATTTATGAACAAACAGTAAGATATTTTATGGTCGGTAAAAAAACTGATTATTAAATTAATGGATTATTTAAAAAACAAACAATATTACATTGATTTTTATGACTTACATACGATTGAAGAATGTCTAGATCTTTGCCAAATTTACAAAAACGGTTTTAGCGAAAAAGAAAGACTGGAAAAATTTAAAAGATACACAAAGAAAAGTTTTAATCGAGAAATGGAAAAAGTTTTTAACTTATATCTTAATATCCTTAAAGGCGAAAGATATGAAAATAAAGAAAAAACTATTCAAGAGTGGATGGAACGAGATCAAAAAATCCAAAATAAATACGACGATACACCTACTCCAATCAATATAAAGTGTCAAAAATGCGGCGGTGAAATGAAAATGATAATGAAGGATTTACAGGATTCTTATGGGAACAATCCTTATATGCAGTTTATGTTTGAATGCAGTAAGTGCAATAAAAGAAGATCAATTCTTGAAGATGGCAGTGACTGGGTTTATGAAAAACCAAAATGTCCTAAATGTAAAAAGGAGCTAAAAACCGATATTAAATTTAACGAAAAGAATGATAAAACAACCTTTAGTGAAATATGTCCTAATTGCGGTTATAAAAATATCGATGTCAGTGACCATAAAAAATTTAAATTAGAATCTGAAGCGAGGGAGAAAAAAGAAAAAGAACTTTTAGAAAAGTACCGTGACGAATTTTGTCTTTCAGATGAAAAAGGACAAGAATTCATTGAACTAAGAGAAGCTTCAGAAGTTGCACACGAGGTGCGTGAAGAAGAACGTCAAAAATATAATAGCCCTGTTTATGAAATTGCCAGTCAAATTAAGAAAGTTAATGTTGTTGAATTAGAAAAGATATTAAACGAGTCTTTAGAAAAAGAAAAATTTATAAAATTTTCTTTTGAAAAACCAGAAATAGGACCACAAATTATAGTTCCTTTTACTGTTCAGGATGCAGATTCATCACGTCAAGAAAATATCAGCACTTCAGACCTTAAAAAATTATTAACTAATACTCTTAAAGAAACAAACTGGCGACTGATGAGCGATGGTGTTAGTTATAGATTAGGTTTTATATTTGGAAGATTAAAGGGATATGAAGGTGAAGAGGCAATGATTGAATTGGCTGGAAAAATAGAGATAAAAAAGCCGTCAAAAAAGATTGATGAAGAGAAAAGAAGAAAATATGAAAACCATACCTATGTCCAACTAGCGAGATTAAATGCTGAAGTTGAAGGGAAAGATAATCTCAGAAAGAAAAGATTAGAAAAAGAGCCGAAAGGATTTGCTATACCTGTTGGTGAAACTTATTCATGCCATATCTGTTTCACATCAATAAATTCATCCAATGGTTGGTATGACAAATATGGCTTTAAATGTTTAGATTGTCAAAGAGCTGTAGACAATGGAATTATTCCGCCAGAAGTTTTTGAAGAGGAAAACAGTTGGTATACCAATTGGCATGTAGAAAGTGAATTCCATATTCCAGCACCTGTAATTAAAAAATTAGTCAAAAAAGGAATATTAAAGCCAAGAATTATTACTGATGATCGAGGCAAAGATCATTGTTATGTTTTTATGGCTTTAGAAAACAACGACCTGTTGGAAAATTATAAGAAAAAACATCAAATAGTTCTTCTTTGTGGTATCCCATCAAGCGGAAAGACTGAGTTTGGAAAATACTTAAAAGATAAACACGGCTACACCTATATTTCGATTGATAGTGGAACTTGGCCAGATAATAATTTGAGAAGCTTATGGAGTAAAGTGTTTGATGAAAAAAGACAATATGATAAGGTCGAAAAATTTGTCTGTTATTTGTATGAAAATTATGAAAATGTGGTTTTGGAGTGGAACTTCCCTATGAATAAAATTGAAACCGTAGCTTTATTCGAACGCCAATGGTGTATTGCTCTTTGGTTTTTGTGTAATACCTTTGTTGCCAGAGAAAAATATATTGAAAAGAACGGATCTAATTCAGGTCATTTGTTTGATAAAAGGATCAAAGAGATTGAAGATAGCATTCCTACTCTTAATAAACGACTTAAGCCAACAATAATTAATGTCCTTAAAGAAGATAAGAGTTTTAAGACAATGGAAGAAATTTATTCAGATTTTTCCTTAATATTGGAAAATTTTTAATGTTCTATATCAAACTACATCATAGTTCCAATATACCCCTTTGTACTGTCTCATTTGTCTCATTTAGGCACAAAAGGAGAGTAGAATAAGACAGTGGGTGTTATAGGGATACAAAGGTTCCAGACCTACATGCTCCGCAGAGAAATATTTTGGGTTAGAATAAGAAAATGAGTTTGGTTAAAAAAATATTTATCTTGCTTTTTATTGGGTTGTTGGGGCTGGGCATCAAACCTATTTGGGCGCAAAGTGATATTTCTGCAACTTTTGAAGCAAAAATTGAAAAAATTGATGAAGAAAAGGAAATAGAGATTGAAGGACAACAGCAAATTTATCAAAAATTGGAATTAAGGATTTTAAAAGGAGAAGAAAAAGATAAGTTAATTACAGTGGAAAACGGCAAAGAGGCTTTGGCGAATGTAATTAAATATGAAGTAGGTGAAAAAGTAATTGTGGTTAAAGAAGAAGATTTACAAGGTAATGATGTTTATTCAATTACTGATTTTGTCAGACGTGATAGTCTGTGGGTATTGGGAATTTTATTTGTGGTTTTGACGGTCATGATTGGTAAAGGTAAGGGTTTAATGTCAATTATAAGTATGGTTTTTACTTTTGGGGTAGTTTTTATCTATCTCTTACCGAGATTGTCAGCAGGAGCAGATCCGGTATTAACAGCAATAATTGCATCGATAATAATTATCCCGATTTCTTTTTATATGGCTCATGGAATAGATCAAAAGACGACAGTAGCAATTATTGGATCAATAATTGCTTTAATAGTAACGTTGCTTTTGTCATTGGTGTTTATTAGTTTGGGAAAACTGACTGGATTATCTTCGGAGGAGGCTGGAATGTTTTTAGTTGAAAGATCGGGTAATTTTGATATGAAAGGGTTACTGCTTTGTGGAATTATTATCGGTGCTTTGGGGGTTTTGGATGATATTACAATTTCTCAGGCAGCGGTAGTAAATGAATTGGTGAAAAGCAGTGAAAACAAAGTAAAAGGAAATAAAATTTACAAACAAGCAATGAATGTGGGGCGAGATCATATTTCTTCGATGGTAAATACTTTGGTGTTGGCTTATGCAGGAGCCTCTCTCCCCTTGCTGTTGATCTTTATTAATAATCCTCATCCATTTTCTGAAATTATTAATTATGAATTTTTGGCTGAGGAAATAATTAGAACACTAATTGGAAGTATTGGCTTAATTTTGGCAGTACCGATCACTACTTTTATTGCAGTAAACTGGATTAGAAAGAATTAGTGAAATCTAAAAGAGGGTAAATTACACTAAGTAAGTAAAGGCTGCCGGTAACAACTACAGGTTTTTGGATTTTGAGAACGTAATCAAGGGCTTTTGTTTTATCAGGTATATATTTAAAGTTAGAAAAATTTAATTTGGCAAAGGTTTTTTCAAGGCTTTGATGTGATTGAGATAGTTGAATTTTATAGTCTGAAACAACTTTAAATTTGGTAATAGTTATTTGGCTGGCTACAGGAACAATCATTTTGATCATCTTGGAAAAATCTTTTCTTTGTTTGAAAGCCAAAAGAAAAACAAATTTTTTACCAGGAAAAGACTTTTTAAGACTTTTGACCAGAGCCATCATCTTTTGAGGGTTATGAGCTCCATCGAGAATAACTTGATGGTTATTTAACATTTTAATATCCATACGCCCCGGAAAAGCAATAGATGAAAGAGTTTTATAAACTTTTTTGGTATCTAAATTAAATTTATCTCTGGCGCTTAGAAAGTTAACAACAGATAAGGCTAAGGCGCTGTTCTCTACTTGATAAAGACCAAGTGAATTTAGTTTTAAGTTTTTAAGATTAAGGTTTTTATCATAAAAATTATATTCTAGAAAGCCATTTTTAGTTTTAATGTTTTTGAAATTTTTATTTGGCGAAACATAATTAACGGTAGTTTGATTTTTGATAGATTGTTTTGATAAAACGTCTCGGGCAACTTTGATTTGGTGAACGGAAAAAACCGGATTTTTAGGATGAATAATGCCGGTTTTTTGAGTGGCAATAGAGGTAATATTTTTGCCCAAAATTGAGGTGTGGTCGAGACCAAATTTGGTAAAAACACAAACTTGATTTGATGAGGTGATGGCATTGCTACCATCCAGTAAACCACCAAGGCCGGTTTCGACAACCATATAATCAACTTTCTTTTGATAAAAAATGTAAAAAGCTAAAGCAATTAAAATTTCAAAATAGGTTGGTTTACCAAATTTTTGGCAATCAACAGAGTTGATAATAGGGATTGTCTGGTTAAGATAAGTGATAAATTCTTTTTTAGAAATTAAGGAATTATTGATTTGAAAACGCTCACGAATATCGACAAGATGGGGAGAAACGGTTAAACCAACTTTAAAACCTTGAGATTTAAGTAATTGACTTAAGTAAAAACAGGTTGACCCCTTACCTGAAGTACCGGCGACATGAATAGCAGGGATTTTGTTTTGAGGGTTATCTAAAAGACGCAAAATTTCTGCCTGACGCAAAATACCTAAATCACCCGGATACTTGTGTTTACTGTCTGGTACGGTTGAATTTAAAAAATCAATAGCTTTTTGGAAGTTTTTTACCATCGTTTTTGAGCCATTTTACCCCTATATAAACAAAAGGAGTAGAAATAACAGACATAGATACTTTAAGAAGCCAATAAGGGGTAATTAAACCAACCAAAAAATGAAAATTATTAGAAAAAGTATGGTTAGGGTCATAAAAAGCTAAAGTCATAAAAACAACAGTATCTAAAAGAGTAGCCAGAATATTAGAAAGATTGTTACGGAGCCAAAGACCTTGTTTTGATAGTTTTTGTTTTAATTTCCAAAAAACTTTGATATCGGCAAAGTTAGAAATAGCGATGGCAACCAAACTGGCGATAGAAATTCTGATTGACTGAGAAAAAATAATTTTGTAGGCTTCGTTACTAGAGGTATAACGGGCCGATGGGGGTAAGGCGACAGCAAAGGCGGCCAAGATAATTAGAAGAAAAACAACTAAGATAGAAATCTTGGCCAAATTTTTGGTACGTTTAAAACCAAAAACCTCAGTAAATATATCGTTGATAGAAAAGATCCAAGGAATAAGAAGCATCCCAACGGATCCAGTTAAATTAAAATTAAAGATTTTAAAAAGAGGAAAACTTTTTGATCCCATGAGCTCGGCAGTGATAATACAAAAGACATAAAGTCCAACTAGAACATCCGATTTAAAAACTATCTTACTGGTTTTTTCAAAAATCATTGGGAATGGATTTTAATTAATTCCCATATTCTACACTATAAGTTAGTGGTTATCTGATGATGTTTTTGGTTTAGAAAAACAGGATTTATAGTAAGGAATGTGCCAGACTGTGTGAAAAATGGCAACTATACTCATAACGATACCAAATTCAACGTGATACCAAATAAGTGGTAAATACCAGGACAAAGAAAGTTTTTGATCTATAGAAAAGGCTAAAAATAAACCAAGTAAACAACTTATTAAAAAACTAATTAATAAAACAAAATTCCAAAATCGACGATGTTGAATTGGGGTAATTTTTTTGGTTTTTACCAAACAAAAACTGAGAAAATAAGTACTTAGAACAATAAGAGTGATTAAATAGAAGTTATATCCAGACATGGCTTATTCTAAAACGATTGCCTGAGCTGGACAATTATTAATAGCTAAAATTAAATTTGAAGAATCTAGGTTAGCAGAAGAGATAACAACAGATACTTGTCCTGACATCTCAAAATGGTTGGGGTCGATATGAGTACATTTACCACAACCAATACATTTTTGGGGTAAAACAGATAATTTTTTTAAATTAATATTCTGATTTAATTGACTGTTTTTATCTTCAGATGAATTTGTTGAGCTGTCACTATTATCAGTTTTAGTCTGATTTTTGATGGTGGTATAAACTAAGGCGGATGAAGAAACAAGAATTAAAGGAATAATATATTTGATTGATGTTTTCATAATGAAATTATAATATGAGACTTAGCTGTAAAATAACTGAATTTTTTATCTTTTATAATAGGTTATGAGACAAATTAAATGGGTGGTTTTGATAATTGAGTTACTATTGCTGGTTTGGATGTGGCAAAACAAAGATTTCTTAAAAGAAAAAGTGAATTTGTGGGTAGAAAATAGAGAAAATCAGAGCAAAGAGTCTGTTGGAGTTGGGAATTCTGGAGTGGTTGTTGATGAGATGAAGATTGTAGAAATGAAAAGAGAAGAAAAAATTACGCCAACGATTATGAAAAAAGTGATAGTGGTAACCCCAACTCCAGATAACGAACCTTGGGGAGTATCAAAACAAATTGACGAAGTAACTTGGACGATGAAGGTAGGAGATGATGAAAAAATGGCAACGGCTGCAGAAATTTTTGAAGCGTTAAATAATTATCGGCAAAGATACGGATCACAGATTTTAACTTGGGATGAAAAATTAGGGAATTATGCCCAAAGTCGGGCTGTTTATCTAAACGGTATTAAGAATGTTGATAAGCATCAAGGGTTTAATAATTTTGTAGAAAATGAAGATGGGTTTAATAAATTGGGCTTTACTATGCTGGGTGAAAATATTAGTTACGGCTATAAATTAAATGGAGTTCATACGATTGAGTGGATGTATGCCGGCGATAAACCTCATAATGATAACCAGTTAGATAATAGATGGAATTTTGTGGGAATTGGGGTTGATGGATTGGCAACTTGTCTGATTTTTGGAACAGGAAAAATGTAAATAGTGTTAGAATGGTTTATATGACAAAAACACAACAAAACCTGCTAAAAGCATTTGCCGGGGAGAGCCAGGCTAGAAATAGATACACAACTTTTGCCAAAATGGCACGAAAGGAGAATTTAGAATGGATTGCCCGAGTGTTTGAGGAAACCGCAGATCAAGAAAGAGTTCATGCTGAAGAAGAGTATGAAATGATTACTGAATTAGTAACCACTGAAGACGTTTTAGCGATTAAACCATTTTCTAAAAATACATTGGAAAATTTGAAATATGCGGCTGAAGGTGAACACCATGAATGGACAGAAATGTATCCTTCTTTTGAGGAACAGGCTAAGGCTGATGGAGATTTGGAGGCAGAAAGGTTATTTCGTGAAGTAAAAGAAGTTGAAGAAAAACATGAAGAAAGATATTTAATCTTGGCCAAACATATTGAAGCCAAAACTTTGTATAATCAGAATCGAGAGTTTGAATGGAAATGTTTAAACTGTGGTTATATTCATAAAGGCAAAACTCCCCCAACTACTTGTCCAGTTTGTAAAAAACCTTTTACTTGGTATATGGCTTTAGGTTTGATTAGATAACTTCTTTTGTTGTTATAATTACGGAGACTTAGGTTTCCGTAGTTCAATGGACCCCCCTTCGTCCCTCGGTGAACTCGGGACTTCGGAAGGGCGAGAGTATAATATTCCATAGGTTTCCGTAGTTCAATGGATAGAATTCTCCCCTCCGAAGGGAGTGATGTGAGTTCGATTCTCACCGGGAACACAGTTAAAACCCACCTGTCCCACAGTAGCGGGACACCCTCCCTTGATGAAAGGAGGGTAGTAAAAAAAATAAAAAACATGAAAGATAAAAAAACAATTGTTTTGGTTGGGGGGTGTTTTGATGTCATACATCCTGGTCATATAATTTTTTTGGAAAAAGCAAAAAAACTGGGTAATAAATTAATCGTTTTGTTAGAATCGGATAAAAATATCAAAGAGAATAAAGGGAAAACAAGACCAATAAATAGTCAAAAAAATAGAGCTTTGGTTTTGTCAAAATTAAAAATGGTGGATGAAGTTATAAAACTTCCCTATTTAACAAGTAACGAAGATTATACAAAAATTATTAAAAAAATAAAGCCTGATTTTATTGCAGTCAGTGAGGGTGATAAAAATTTGACTCAAAAAAAACAACAAGCAAAATTAATAGGTAGTAAAGTAGTTAAAGTAACTAAATTAATTCCTTCTCAATCAACTAGTCGAGTAATTGAGATTATTACTCAGAGTCTGTGACGTTGATTTCGGGAATGCTACTTTTAAGATCATCTAAAAATTTTGAATAATCTTCAAATTTAACATCTTTAGGTGGTTGAAAATTGGAATCAGTCACAACTGTAGGTGAACATTTACCTTGAAAATTAGTATCTAAATCAACTTGAGAACCAGCAACTTCTTGATTGATTGGTTGATCGTTAGTTTCCGAAGATGATGTAGTATCAAAATCAGCCCTGAGCTTCATGGCAAAAGTGCCACCATTGGAAGCATGGGACCCCCAAGTATAAATATATTCACCATCACTAACTGAATTTATAGTTTGTTCACCATCGACAGATTTGGTTCTAATAATTTGGCTAAATTTTTTGCCACTAATAATGATTTCGCTATCAAAAGAACCGTCTTCGTTACTCCCTGAATAAGTGCATTTTTGAGGAATATTTTGGGCGATTAATTCACGAAGTGAAAAAGAGGTTTTGGAAGCTGATTTATCTGAAGAATCTGCAGAATTATTATTCTTAACCCCACAAGCAGATAATAATAAAGAACTGGCTAAAATAAGGCTAAGGCTTAAAGTTTTTCTCATTTTTGTCAATTAAATTTTAATGGGTAATGTATTTTAACATTTCGAGATATAATCACTTACTTATGGAAAACGGGGCGGTAAAAATAAAAGATAATTTATATTATGATGAAAGGTCAGCCGGTGGAATAGTTTTCAAACGGGAAAATGGGAAAATTTTATGGTTTATTATAAGAACTGTTAGTTTAAAATCTTCTCAAAAAAGACGTAAATTCCCAATTTATAAATTTCCAAAAGGTCATTTAAAGGACGGGGAATTCTTGAAAGAAGCGGCATTAAGAGAAGTGGAGGAAGAAGGCCGAATAAAGGCAAAAATTGTGTCGAAAATTGGTTCAAATGATTATATTTTGTGGGATAAAATTGAAAAGAAAAAAGTAATAAAAAAAGTAACGTTTTTTTTGATGGAATATGTAGGTGAAAGTGATTTGAAGTATTTTGACCAGGAAATGGTAGTGGAAAGAGGCTGGTATAGTTTTGAAGAAGCATCAAAGAAACTAGCTTTTGATAGCGAAACGGTGCTTTTGGACAAGGCAAAAAAAAGATTGGAAAGTTTAAAAACCCCTCTGTCCCGATAAATCGTGACATCTCCCCTTGAAGAAAGGGAGAAATCTAAATTTATATTTGATAGAATAGGCACACTGGAGAAGTCGCATAGTGGTTCAGTGCACAGACCTGGAAAGTCTGCGGCCCACAAGGCCTCGCGAGTTCGAATCTCGCCTTCTCCGCCTACGTCCGCCGGAGCTTTCAAGCGTAGGCGGATTACCTGAGAGTTTTTTCACTATTCATTGTTCAATTGTTTTCTACTAATGGACTCCGGCGGATAAATCCGCCTTTGGTATAGAATTGATTATGTTTTATGTGTATTTCTTGGAAAACAAAGATAAAATCCCTTATGTTGGATGTACTAATGATTTGAAAGATAGATTAATTAGACATAATAAGGGTTATGTTCCGGCGACAAAAGACTTGAGACCTTGGAATTTAATTGCATATTTTGCTTTTAATGATGAAAAAGTGGCTTTTAGATTTGAAAAATATATGAAAACTGGATCAGGAAGAGAATTTATAAAAAGACATATTAAGTGGAATGAATAAATTAACTGCGTCAATGGTCCGCCGTAGCCTGTCGTCACAATATATAATTAACTGTGTTAATGAAATATAAAGTCTCGGAAAGAGAAATAATTAGGAGAGAAAAGGCGTTTTTGGCATTGTCGATAAGCTTGTTTTTTGGTTCAATTTTGGCTTCAATATTATTTAATTTTCCAATTTCGTATTTATTTTTGGGATTGCTTGGGGCGATATTATTAATATCGAACTTATGGTTGAGAATGTTTTTTAAGAAATTTTTGAAAGTAAAGATTTCGTTGTCAAAAGAATTTTTAATTAAAGAAAAACAAAAGTTTTTGATAAAAGAAATTAAAAAAATAAGAATTAAAAAGACAACTAATAATACAATTCGAGAAATTGGAATATTTTTTAGCAATGGTAAAAGTTTGTTTATTAACGGGCTTGATGATTTTGAAAAGTTTGAAAAAGAGTTATTAAAAATAATTGATAAAAAAGTAGAGATTAAAAATATTCGTGAACCAATGGATTTTGATAGTGTGTTTTTCTACCCAATTTTAGGCTTAATATTAAGTTTTGGGACAATTTATTTACTAAAAATAATGGCTACTTTTAGTGAACAAACGATGAAAAATATTTTATACGCCTGCTTACTATATGTTATTTTGATTGGAATTTATTTAATAATCTCTAGGCCTATTAAAAAGAGATATTAAAACTGCGATTTTATTCAATAAAGGTTAAAGCACAACCGACAGCATTTCCCCTACCAGTACGGCCGATACGGTGAATATATTCTTGATAATTGTTTGGTTCGTCGTAATTGATGACGTGAGTGATGTCAGAAATATCTAATCCCCTGGCGGCAACATCGGTGGCAACCAAAATATTGATACGATTTTCCCGGAAATTATCGACTATTTGTTGGCGTTGATATTGGCGCTTACCTCCATGAAGCCCTTGGCTTTTAAAACCTTTTTGGGATAGTGAAGTTGAAAGTCGTTCGACCATCATTTGGGTGGCACTAAAAATTAAAACTTTCTTAAACTCGGCGTTAGAAAGTATTTGGTGTAAAGTTTCTTCCTTGGCATGACGAGGAACCCTAACAACATTTTGATCGACATGAGATGAAGCATCTTGTGATTTGATAGAAATTTGGATTTGATTGTTTAAAAATTCACGAGTTAGGGGTTCGGTTTTACGATCAAGGGTAGCTGAAAAAAACAAAGTCTGACGAGAAGTGGGAATTTGATTGACAATATTTTTAATATCATGAATAAATCCCATATCTAACATTCTGTCGACTTCGTCTAATACCAAAACATTGATTTTAGAAAAATTGATAACATGTCGTTTACCAAGATCCAAAATACGACCGGGGGTACCAATAATAATGTGAGGGTCACGTTTAATTCCAATAATTTGTTCTCTGATATAAGCACCACCAATAGCCAAGGTTACAAAAACTTTTAGTCCCCAAGTAAAAGAACGTATTTCTTCTTTGATTTGAAGAGCTAGTTCACGGGTCGGGGCTAAAATAAGAACTCTTTGGTTAGGATTATCAATAATTTTGTTAATAATAGGTAAAACATAAGCAGCGGTTTTACCAGTACCAGTGTTGGCGATACCTAAAACATCAGAACCTTGTAAAATTTGAGGTATGGCTTGGTCCTGGATTTGAGTAGGTTTAAGATAGCCTTTGGTTTTAATATTGGCCAAAAGATTGGAATCAAAACCAAAATCAGAGAAAGTGTTGGTTGTAAATTCGTCTTCGATTTTAACTAATTTTTCCGCCTGTTTGATATAAAGAGAAGGGTTAATCTTACTTCTAAAACTGGGTTTTCGACGATTATTAAACCGATTAAAGTTTTTATGATAATACATATTTTTTAATAAATTTTTGGCTGTCCCGACATATCGAGACTAATGTGCCCTTAATTTATTAAAAATATCTTTAAAAGATTTTCTGGGGGCAGACTATGATTCTTTGCCTAAATACAAATCTGGGTAGTATAGCATGGATTCGATGGTCTTTTTTATATCAGAGATTTTTTTGCCGGTAACAAAAGACATTTCTAGACAAAAATGATCTAGAATCATGTCTTTTAGTTCTTCTTCGGCCCTAACAAGTGGATTTTTCTGATGATAAAAACACTTTAAGTCAGAAATTAGTTGCTGGGGTGAATTTACATAAAGATCTTCTTTGAATTTACGAAGATCCAGAAGGCAGTCCTCTTGAGAAGTCTTGAATTCTTTTAAAATTTCTTTAATTTTTTTTGTATCAAAAAGAGGTCTGAGTCCACTTTTTTCTAAATTATTTTCAGGAATAATATCAGTAAAAATCTTATCAGTGCCCTTGATTGGACAATAGTGAATTAAATTACCGTTTTTAGTTGATTCAATGGAGGTAATTTTATAAATACAAACAAAGTCGATTATAAAATCACCGACTTTATAGTTTTGTTCCATTAATACCTACTTCCGCCAAAATTATCTTTTCGAGGGGGTCGATCTTCCATGGGCTTAGCCTCGTTAACTTTGATGGTGCGACCATCAAGTTCTTTACCATCTAATAATTGGATGGCTTTGGTAGCCTCTTCATCGGTATTCATTTCGACGAAACCGAAACCTTTTGATTGACCGGAAAATCTATCTTTAATAACTATTGCTGATACAACTGTACCGGCTTGAGCAAAAGCTGCTCCTAAAGTATCTTCATTGGTTTGATAAGACAAGCCGCCGACATATAATTTCTTTGCCATACTTAAAATGAAAACTATTAACCGTAGTAAATTCTCTTTTCAAAATCTTTCTACAATTCATTCTATCCTGAAAATTGGCAAAAAGATATAACGAAGTAAAACTGCTCCTGCCGAAATTGAGAGTTTTTTGCTAGAATACAACTAAATTTAGATAACAATGGATACTCAAAAAATAGATCAAATAAGACAAAATTTTACTGACGAAGTAAAGATAGTGGATTCGATGGCGGCGGTAGAAGAGGTTAAAAATAAATATTTAAATAAGAAAGGAATTGTGGCGGAGTTGTTTTCAGGGATTGCGACAATTTCTGTAGAAGAAAGAAAAGAATTTGGGGCTAAAGTAAATGGTTTAAAAAAAGAAATTGAGGAAGGAGTTGCCCAATTGGAAAGTAAGTATAAAAATCAAAATTCTATTAAAAGTGAAGGAAAATTATTAGATACTTTGCCGGGAATTAAGCCAGAAGTTGGCCATACTAATATCATTACCCAAGCAATAAATGAGATTGTGGAAATTTTTAAACCATTGGGTTTTACCCGGGTTAGATATCCAGAAATTGAGTGGGAATATTTTGCTTTTGAGGCTTTGAATATTCCAGAAACACATCCGGCCAGAGATGAATGGGAAACTTTTTTCATGGACACAAAAAGAGATGAAAAACACGGAAGAATGGTAATTACACCCCACACTTCCAGCGGCCAAGTGAGAGAAATGTTGACAGGGAAAATGCCGATAAAAATGTTAAATATTTCCCGATGCGGTCGCAGACAAATTGACATCAATCATATTCCAACTTTTTTTCAATTTGAAGGTTTAGTGGTAGATAAGGGAATAAATATAACGCACCTTAAGGGTGTATTAACTTATTTTGCCAAGAACTTTTTTGGACAAGACAGACAAATACGCTTAAGACCTTATGATTTTAGATTTACTGAGCCGAGTTTTGAAATTGATGTTAATTGTGGCTTGTGTCATGGCAAGGGGTGTCGATTTTGTAAAGAAGGTTGGGTAGAGTTAGGTGGGGCGGGGATGGTTCATCCAAATGTCTTAAAAGCTGGCAATATTGATCCAAAAGTTTATTCGGGATTTGCGTTTGGCTGGGGAGTAGAAAGAACTTATATGATGAAATCGGGTACTAAAATTGATGATATCCGTCATTTATTTAATAATGATTTAGAATTTTTGGAACAATTTTAATATGAATGTTTTAATTCCCCATTCCTGGCTTAAAGATTATATCGAGACTGATTTAGAGCCAAAAGAAATTGCCAAATTATTGTCATTGCATGCTTTTAATGTGGAAAGAATTACCACAACTGAAGATGGTGATTCGATTTATGAAATAGAAATTACCCCTAACCGAGGAGATGCTTTATCAGTTATCGGAATAGCTCGAGAATTAAAGGCAATCTTGGTAAAAGAGAATAAAAAAATGACGTGGCATCAAAAAATTTATGAAGCGGCAGAAGTAAAAGATATTAGTGATGAGTTAATAGTGGATATTAGGGATAAAAGTTTAGTACCAAGATTTTCGGCAGTAGTTTTGGATAATGTAGAAATAAAAGATTCGCCGAAGTTTATTCAAGAGAGACTTAAAAAAATAGGCATCAGACCAATTAGTAATGTGGTGGATATTACTAATTACATGATGATTGACAAAGGACAGCCGATGCATTCGTTTGATTTTGACAAGATTGCCAAGCATACGATGGTGGTCAGAGAATCTTTGGATGGTGAACAAGTAACTACTTTGGATGGGGTTAAAAGAAAACTTCCTGCCGGAGTAATTGTGATTGAAGACGGAGATAAAAAACTGATAGATTTGTGTGGCATAATGGGTGGAGAAAACAGTGAAATAGATGAAAATACTAAAAAAGTATTGTTGTTCGTTCAGGAATATGACCCGGTAAGAATTCGAAAGGCTTCGATGACTTTGGGACACAGAACCGATGCGGCAGTCAGATTTGAAAAGGGAATTGATAATGGCGGAATTGTCCCCTCTTTGTGGCAGGCGGTAAATATGATTAATGAAAATGCCGGGAGTCAAGTTTCTTCAAAATTAATAGATATTGTTAATTTGGAATACAAACCAAAAGAAATTGAAGTCGATTTGACAAAGATTTCTGATGTAGCCGGAGTAAAAATTGAACCGGAATTTATTAATCAAACTTTGACTGACTTGGGTTTCATAATAAACGGCAATAAAATTTTGGTGCCGTCTTGGAGATATAACGATATTGATATGATGGAAGATTTAGCAGAAGAAGTGATTCGATTATACGGTTACTACAATATTCCAGACAGACTACCTTTGACTGACTTATCGTTTGATACTAACAACGAACAATTTTATTGGGAAAATGTAATAAAAACTTATCTTAAATTCCAAGGATTTTTTGAGTGCTACACTTATTCGGCAACAACCAAAGAAAAGGCCGGTGAAGGGGCGTTGAAAATCAGTAATCCATTGTCAGAGGATTTGAAATATTTAAAACAATCTTTAATTCCTCAATTAGTTGAAGTAGTAGAAAAAAACCAAGCTTATAGCGAAAAAATAAAAGTTTATGAATTAGCGGCTGTTTATAAACCACAAGAAAATGATTTGCCAGAACAGAAATATAAAATTGGCTTGGTAGTTAAAAATGTCAGTAAAATAGTTTTTAAAGGCATAGTCGAGGCTCTTTTTGATGAAATGGGAATAAAAAATTACCCAGATTATGTGATTGCACAAGAAAAAGATGGTTGTTTGGCGGTTGAAATGGACTTGGAAGCTTTAATAAGCTTAGCTTCTAAAACAAAAAGTTATACCCCAATAACTAGTTTTAATTCAATAAAAGAAGATATTACTGTGGTAGTGCCAATGGAGGCTGATTATGAGGATATTAAAAAATTAATTTTAGGAGTTGATGAAAGAATTGTAAAACTTAAGTTTAAAGATATTTATAAAAATAACTTGACTTTATCCATTGAATATTTAGACCGTGACAAGCAAATATCGTCTGAAGATACTCAAATAATCAGAAAAAATTTGTTTGAAAAATTAGAAAAAGAGTTGGGAGTAAAACTTAAACTTTAATCTCGGCTTTTGATGACTAGGGTTTTGCCAGAATGAAGAGTTATTTTAGCTTTTGTTTTTGTGATCTGATTACTAACACCAATAGATTGGCCGCGGGTAATGATTTTGTGGTTTAGATTATATGCAAAACCAGTTAAGGAAATATTAATAGATTTAGTAAGCGGCAAAATGGAAAGATAAGGAAAATTTTTGTCTTTGTCTAAAATTAAAGTTTTATCAATTAAATAAATTTGGTTGTTTGAATTTTTAATAGAGGTGACTATTCCTTTTTTTAGTAGTTTTTCTAAAAGTAAAATATTGCCTAATGTATGGTCTATTCTGTTACCTATGGCCCCGTAAATTATAACACTTTGAGGGTTTAGTTTAATGGCTTTTTTAACAGCTAACTCAGTGTCAGTGAAATCTTTTTTGGATGAAAAAATTTGAGTATTTGGACAAGATTTTTTTATATCGAGTAATTCTTTTTTGGTGGTAGAGTCAAAATCGCCAATAGCCAGGTTAGGGGTAATGTTGTGTTTGATTAGCCAATAAGCGGCATGGTCAACGCCAATAATAAAATCAGATGCTTTTATATCTTTAATAAAATCTTGGTCTAATACCCCATTGGTAACGATAATCACCCTCTTTGCTTTCATATTGGTATTATAACTGTATATGACAAATAAAAACTTAATTGCACCGTGCGGAATGGATTGTCGACTTTGTTTGGGGTATCAAAGAGAAAAAAATAGATGTCCGGGATGTAAAAAAAGAGACGCCTATGAGAGTAGTTATGGGAGAAAATGTATTATTAGAAGTTGTCAGATTTTAAAAGACAATAAAATGGAATTTTGTTCGAGTAAATGTGAAAAATATCCATGTAAACGACTAAAAGATTTAGATAAAAGATACAGAACAAAATATCAAATGAGTATGATTGAAAATTTGGAAAATATTAAAAAGTTGGGGCTTAAAAAGTTTTTTGATAATCAGAAAAAGAAATGGACGTGTAAAAAGTGTTGGGAATTACTTTGTGTTCACAGAGATTTTTGTCTCAAATGTGGAGACAAAAGATAAATTAAATCTTCAAATCTTTTAGATTGTCGATGATGCGTTGATTGATAGGATATTGGTAAGGTTTAAATTCATTCCCTGTTATAAGCTCATAATTTCCAACATATCTTTGAGAAGCGGCGACAGCCAACTCTATGGGCATTTTGGGAGGTTCCCCGTCGCCTTTGTAACCATGATCAACATACCAAAGACGGATAAATTCTTTGTCAAAATTTTCTGGTTCTAGGCCTTGGGATAATCTATCTTGGTAAGAATCAAGTTTCCAGAAACGAGAAGAGTCCGGAGTATGAATTTCGTCAATTAATATCAATTCTCCATTAAGCAATCCAAATTCGTATTTAGTATCAACTAAAATTAAGCCTTTTTGTTGACAAATTTCAGTACCACGAGCGAATAATTTTAGAGCGGCTGTTTCCATTTGGGAATAAATATCCTCACTGACAATTCCTTGCTCAATAATTTCGGCTCGACTCATATTGACGTCGTGGGCTCCGGCTTCGGCGTGAGTTGAAGGAGTAATAATGGGTTTTTCTAGTTTTTGATTTTTAACTAAACCTTCAGGAAGAACATTGCCACAAAAAACTCTTTCCCCTTTTTGATAAGCAGTCCAAATAGAAGTGTTGGTAACGCCAGTAATGTAACCTCGGACAATCATTTCGATAGGAATAAGGCCACAATTTTGACTGATCATAACGTTTGGGTCAGGAACAGAAACCATATGGTTTTGAACAATGTCTTTGGTATTTTCGAGCCAAAATTGAGTTAGTAAATTTAAAACGGTACCTTTGTAAGGGATATGTCCTAAAATTACGTCAAAAGCTGATTGGCGGTCGGTGGTGATTAAAACTCTTTTATCCCCAACCATATAAAAATCACGAACCTTACCTTGGTGTTTTTCGCCCAAAAAAGGGAGATCGACTGTTTTTAAAACATTGTCTAAAGCATTTTTGACATCTAACTCTGAGACCATTTATTTTTTATCCTTAAGTAAATCATTAACATATTGTTGGTAACCAATTTGTTGAAGTTTAGTATTTTTTTCAGAAACTTTAGTAGCTAATTGTTGTTGGAATTCAACCAGTTTTTGGTGTAAATCTTGGTTGTTAAGAGCTAAAATTTTGGCGGCTAAAATAGCGGCATTTTTGGCATTGTCGATACCGACAGTAGCCACAGGAATACCGGAAGGCATTTGAACAATTGATAAAAGAGCATCTAGTCCCTGGAGGGATTTACTCATGATAGGAACGCCAATAACCGGTAAAGTGGTTAAAGCGGCAATGACACCAGGAAGATGTGCAGCGTAGCCGGCACCGGCAATGATAACTTTAACTCCCCTGTCTTTGGCTTTTTTGGCGTAATCAAAGGCTAAATCCGGAGTACGATGAGCTGAAATTACCGAAACTTCACAACTAATTCCCATTTCTTCTAAAAAAGTAGCGGCGTCTTGCATTATAGGCAAATCGGAATCTGAACCCATAATGATGCTAATAGTTGGATTATTCATGATAAATTGATGATAACATAAAGGCATGCTTGATGTCGTCGGCTTAGGATCAATTTTTGTTGATTATTTTTTTGAAACTGAAGTAGATCACTTAAAAAAAGTTGGTCTAACGATAGAAGAAGACTGTCTGTGGGAAGATAAATTTAAAAAAAATCAAAAATTGTTTTTAAAAGGATTGAAATTAAAAACTAAAAGTCTGGGAGGAATGACCGTAAATACGATAATGGTTTTGTCTAAATTAGGATTAAAATGCGGTACTTTGGGAATTATTGGTAATGATAGTGATGGGAAATTTGTTCGCGAAAAAATAAAAAGTATTGATATCGATGAAGTCATAAGCGGAGGAGAAACGGCTAAATGTTTTTGCCTAATAACTAATAAAGGGCAAGAAAGAACTTTTGTAGTTTATGCAAATAAAAAAGAAGATAATGTCTTTAATAAGATTAATATGGATTATATAAACCAGTCTAAATTTATTCATTTGTCGCCATTTTTTACTAAAGATATGGAAGTTACTTTTGAAAAAGTAGTTGATTTAGTGGATGAAATTAAAGGACCAAAAATTACTTTTACCCCTTCGGCCACATATGTTGGTTATGGATTAAATAAATTAAAACCAATACTAAAAAAAACAGAAGTATATTTTTCTAATAAATGGGAAATGGAAAGATTGAATGAAACCAAAGATTTTGTTTATGAAAGTAAAAAACTGCTAGAATATGGCCCTAAAATAGTGGTTTGTACTTTGGGGAGTGATGGAGTTTTGATAACAACGGCTGAAAAACAATTTAAAATGCCTTCGGTTAAACCAAAAAAAATTATTGATAGTACTGGAGCGGGAGATACTTTTGCGGCCGGGTTTTTGTATGGGATGATTAAAAATAAAACTATTGAAGAGGCAGCACAAATTGGAACAAAATTAGCCTCGATAAGTTTAGGTGGTTACGGAGAATCCTGGTTAGAGGATTTGATTGATAAGTTTGACTAGTTTTTGGGAACGAATAGTAGCAGTCCCCAAGTGAGAATTCAGATTAAAAAGACTATTTATTTCAATTTCTGATAAATATTTTTTAATTTCGGGGTTGTTAATAATAAGTTCTTTGAGCGGATTTGATTTGCCTTGTTGGATTTCGGCCCAAGCAGTTAGAGATAATTGTCTGAGGGTTTCGTGCATTTCCTGGCGATTGGCACCTTTTTTGACTGATTCGATAATAATTGATTCGGTAGCGGCAAAAGGAGCAAAATTGTCAAAGTTTTGTTGGACTTTGGTTTTGTTAATAATAAGCCCGGAAATATTTTTTTGGGCGGTAATTAAAATTTCATCAAGAGCTAGAAAGCTTTCAGAAATAATAATGCGGCGATTAGCTGAATCATCAAGAGTTCGCTCGAGATACGAAAGGGTAGCATTTTCGAGAGCGACTTGAGGAAGAGTACTAATATAACGAGCTAAAGAACAAATTTTTTCGGAACTTATGGGATTTTTTTTGAAAGGCATGGCTGAAGATCCAACTTGAGTTGATGAAAAAGGTTCTTGCCATTCGCCATTGTTAGGTGATTGGAGAATTCGAAGATCACCAGAAAATTTAGCAAGAGTTGAGGCAATTGATGAAAGGAGACATAGAAGAAGGTAATCAATTTTTCTGGTAGAGGTTTGGGAAGTAATTAAAAAAGCCTCGAGTCCGAGAGATTTCATAATTAAATCTTCCATTTTTTGAGTGTCAGAATGTTTGTGATTAAATAGTTCGTCATAACTGGCGGCAGTGCCAACAGCGCCTTTAAAACCTTTGGTCTTTAATTCTTTTTTGACAAATTGAAGGAAATTAAAATCGATTAATAAATCTTGAGCATAAAGAGCAAAGCGGTAACCAATAGTGGTTGGTTCGGCTGGTTGAAGATGAGTATAACCAATGCAAGGAACATCAATAAATTCATTAATTTTTTGGGAAAAAAGTTTGAGAATATCTTTTACTTTGCTTTCGATTAAATCTAAGGCTTGTTTAATGCGGTAAGTTTCGGCATTATCATTAATGTCCATACTGGTAGCCCCTAAATGAATCTTCCCCCCACCGACTGTGGCTTTTTCGCTAAATTCTTTGATAGCGGCAACCACATCGTGTTTGGTTTCTTTTTCGATTTCTAAAATTCTGTCGATGTCGAGATTGTCTTGATTATTTTTTAAATCTAAAAATTCTTGTTTACTAATTAGACCTAATTTGTATTGAGATTCGGCTAAAGCCACCCAAAGTTGACGCCAGGTTTTGAATTTATATTCTTCACTAAAGAGAAAACGCATTTCGGGAGAGGAGTAACGCCAAGTAAAAGGAGAGGTATAAGAAGAAAAATCAACAACAGATGTTTGTTTCATTAACTAATTTTACTTTAAAGTGTTAAGAATACCATCAGCGGCCATGATACCGGTAGCGGCGGCACCAGTAATTGAACCAGCCATACCAGAAGCATCACCGGCAATAAATAAATTTTTAATATTGGCTTGCATATTAGAATCAGCTTTGACTTTGGTAGATCTAAATTTAACTTCGGGAGCATACAATAAAGTTGAACCAGAGTTAATTCCCGGCATAGCTTTGTCTAGTTGTTCTAAACCTTCGAGGATGTCGGTAACAATACGATGAGGTAGGGCCATAGAAATATCCCCCGGGGTAACATCTTTTAATGAAGGAGTAACCATGGATTTTCGGAGACGAGAAACAGTAGTGCGGCGACCCATTTTTAAATCGGCAAGGCGCTGAAGAACAGGTTTACCACCACCAATGGTAGTAGCTAATTCGGCAATAGATCGGGCGTAAAGTAATGAATTTTCGACCGGTTCGGTTAAATGAACTTCACAAACAAAGGCAAAATTAGAATTGGGTGAAGCGTGGTCAGAAAGTGAATGGCCGTTGACACAAACATAACCAGCGTAATCTTCTTTGGCAACATAACCGTTAGGACAACTACAAAAGGTTCGGATAATATCGTCAAAAGTTTTGGTTCTAATCTTAAAAACGACTTCATACAAGGCTTCGGCATGACGGCGCATAACATAAGCAGGAAATTCGACTCTGACACCAACTTCGACCATATCATAGGTGTATTGGATTTTGTATTTATCAGACATGATTTGAAACCATCGAGCCATTCCCCGCCCCGGGGCAAGTAAAACTTTTTTGGCAAATAAATCAAACTTTTCGGTTTTAACACCAGTAAGTTCTTTGTTTTTGACAATTAAATCGGTTACTTCGGTTTTATCAAAAAAAGTGACGCCATTTTTCTCTAAATATTTTTGGAATTTTTCCATAACGATTTTTAGTTTGTCGGTACCAACGTGTTTGGCTCTTCTGACAACTAATTCAATGTCGTGGATTTGGGCTTCTTCAACTAACTGATTAACTTCGGCTTTGTTTTTGGGAAATTCCGGGGTATCAACTCCAAAATCCATAAAAATCTTATCTACTTGATCAAGGATTTTGGCATAATCTTCGGGGTCGATAATATCAAAGGTTCGTTCGTGAGAAAGTTTAGGGGTGAAGTGAAGTTTGCCGTCGGAATAAGCTCCGGCACCACCAAAACCAAACATGATTTCATTAGCTTTGCGATTTTCAATTCGATTACCTCGATCAATTAAAGCGATCTTGAGTTTTTTGTTTTTTTGGATAAGTTGATAACAGGCAAAAATTCCAGCCGGACCGGCACCGACGACAACAACGTCAAAAGTTTTTTTAGTCACAGGGAATTATAATACAAAATTACTAAATTTTGAATTTGATAATTTTAATTTGACGAGGGTTGCTATAATGACTTTATGCATTGCATAGATACGTCTTTGGGAAAAGATTTATTGACTTTGGCAGAAGTGCCAAATTTGCCCGATGAACAGATGAAATTATTTGTACCTGAGAATGTATTTCAACAGGAAGTGGAAGAGTTTAATCCGGATAAGGCGATAAGATTAATTCAAGATAATGAAGGAGCCGAATTGTTAACAGTAGATATGGGTGGAGATAAGGTAACTAGGATTTTTTGGAAAATAATTAAGGGACGATTGGTAGCCGACACTAATTCAATTGAAAGAGTTAAAAAAATAGATAAGGGAGCTAACTATACAGAATTTTTTGAAAAAGCGGCTGAGGAAGCAAGAGTAAGAAAAATGAATGTAGCAATTTCTTTTGCTGGACCTTTGACAGGAACATGCCCTCAGGGAATCCCCAATGCGACTGATTTTAAAGCTGATTTAGACAGAAAATATAATGGAGATTTTGCCAATTTGTTCCCGACTTTAAAAGCAGTTAATAATGATGCTCAGGCGGGAATTAAAACTGCGGCAGTAGAAGCCAGAATAAGCGGCAAAATGAAAGAAAACGGGTCGTTGGAATTTGTAATAGATGGGGGTGGATTTGGGTTAGCGTTTATAAAAAACAATAAAATCATTGCCACTGAAGTGGGTCATACCAGATTGGCAGATGAACTAAATTGGCATAAACAAGATACCCCATGTGGTTTGTTGGGACGAGATTATGTTTGTATTGAAAGAGTGGCGGCTAGTGGAGCCGGAGTGGAAAGTATTTATAAAAAAATAACCGGAGAGAGTTTGAGTGGAATAGAAATAAGTAATAAATACCAACAAGGTGATGAACTGGCCAAAAAACTTTATGAAAATTCGGCAATATTGCTCGCTTGTGGAATAGTTGGAGTGGCTAACATTAATAATTTAATGACTAAAGCCGGAGACACAGTAGTAGCCTACCATGGTGGTGGTTTTAGAGTGCCGGGAGTAATGAATAGAGTTAGTCAAATAATAGATAAAGCAAAAGGAGAACAACCGGTTTTGTGTGGCGATGACATGAGTATTAATGCCTGTGCTCAGGGAGTGGCTATCGCCGCTTTTTATAAAAATGACTAAAAAAATTTTTGGGTTAACTGGTGGAATTGGAAGTGGAAAAAGTACGGTGGCAAAAATGTTACAAAAAAAATATTCTAATATAGTAGTTTTTGACTGTGATGCAGAGGCAAAAAAAATAAGTAAAATAAGTAAAATTAAAAAAAGCTTGGAAAAAATTTGGGGAAAAAATAAAGAAATTATTTTTAAAAATTCAAAAAAGAAAAAAGAGGTTGAAAGTTTAATTCACCCTAAGGTATGGTTAAAATTAGATAAATTAATTAAAAAACTAAGTGAAGAAAAAATAGTTTTAGTGGAAACAGCGATTTTGTTTGAAACCGGCAAAAACAAGGACATGGTAAAAAATATAGTGACAGTTTGTGAAATTGATGAACGAAAAAAGAGAATAAAAAAGAGAAATAATTTGACTGATAAAGAGATTAATTTAAGGATTAAAAACCAAAGTAAAGAAAGTTTGATAAAGAAAAAAGCGGATGTGGTAATTGATACGGAATGTAGTTTGAAAGAATTAGAAGAAAAAACAGAAAAATTATACAAATACTTAATGAAACCGACGAAGGCAAAATTGGTTTTGTAAAATTATTTGAATTTTTTGACCATTTGATCAAGAACTGCAGAAGGGACATATTTGCTGACATTTTCCGGCCAACTAGCGGGACCAACCAGGCCTTTGACCATACTGGAACTGACTTCACAAAGTTTTCTGGGGGGCATTAAAAATACGGTGGTAATATTTTTGTTTATATCCTGATTAATATTGCACATTTCTTGCTCGTAAAGGAAATCTGACTGACTGCGAACACCGCGAAGAATAAAATTAGCTTTGGTGGTTTTGGCAAAATCAACCAAATATTGATTATCAAAATGGGTCAAAGTAATATTTTTAATATTTTTTCCTAAGGCTTTGAGCATCTCCAGGCGTTGCTCAACTGTAAAAACAGCTTTTTTGTCAGGATTGCTACCGATGGCGACAATAAGCTGGTCAAAAAGAGAGGCTCCTTTTTGAATCATCCAAAGATGACCATTGGTAGGAGGGTCAAAAGTACCGGCATAAACGGCAATTCTTTTTTGTTTCATAGATAGCCTATTTTAACATTAAAGCTATAAACGCTAAAAAAATATAGTGTATAGTTAAGTTATGGATGAAAATACTTTAGATTGGCATCAACAACATCGTCAAAAATTAACCCCCGGACAAAAAATTGCTGATGAAATAACTAGGGTTATGGGAAGTTGGGCTTTTATAATCGCCCAAACAGTGATGATTTTGGTTTGGATAGCCTTTAACTTGACCGCTTATATTAATCATTGGGATCCATATCCGTTTATTTTGCTTAATTTATTATTCTCGACTCAAGCGGCTTATGCGGCACCAATTATCATGATGGCTCAAAACCGACAAAATCAGCGCGATAGAGTACAGGCAAAAAGTGATTTTGATACAAATAAAGCAGCCAAGCGGGAAATTGAAGATTTGCAAAAATCTTTGGCTAGAATTGAAAACGAAAAACTAAATAAGATTTTGGAAATATTGGAAAAGAAAAACTAAATTTTGAAAATAAGACCGACAGCCAGACCAATTAAGGTAGCTAAACCACCAAGGACTAACATTTCAAAAGCACTGCGCCAAATATGACTGGCAAATAATTTGGCTTTGAAAAAACCTAAGGTAAATAAACCGACAAAAGCAAAAGCAACAGATAAAAGTGAGCTAAATGGAGGTAGAGTAAAAAATATTGGTAAAAGAGGGACAAAACCACCGATAAGATAAAATAAAAACATCAATACTCCCCCGGTAATTAAATTGTCTTTGTGGTTACTTCCAGGTAATTGATGAACTGATTTTTCGGATAAATATTGGCCGACACCCATGGACAAAGCTTCGACGGCAATGGTGACTAAACCCGAAAGAATAATAAATTGACGATTTTGAACACCAACACTGATACCAACGACAACACCGGTGGTAGAAACCAAAGCATCTTGGCAACCAAAAACAATACTGCGAAAATAATCTGGATTAATTTTAAGAGACATATTTAATAGTAGCAAAAATGTGTAAAATTCCAATCATTGTGGTGGTTATTGATTTGTACTAAAATCACTTCATGCCTTATTATGTTTATGCTTGGGTAGGAACACTTTTGCTGGGATTTTATGCGATTATTGCCAAACTAACGGGAAAATATAAGATTACTAATCCGTCTCAATTTTCTTTTTTTGCCACTTTATTTGGAGGATTTATCACTATCGGAATGGCGTTATTAAATGGAGCCGGGTGGCCAAAAAATTGGACTTTCATTATTTTGGCCGGGTTATTTTTGGCCATTAGTAACTTAATTTATCTGATAGTAGTTAAAAAATTAGACGTGACAGTCTTGTCCCCTTTATTTAATTTAAAATCGGTGGCGACAGTTTTATTGGGATATTTTTTCTTGGGTGAAATATTAACAACCAGAATGATGGTTTTGATAGGAGTGGTGGTGGTAGCCGGAATTTTTGCCACTATGGATGAACGTTTTAGTTTAAAGTCATTTTTGAATAAAAATATAATGTTAGGGATATTTTTAATGTTTTTTGCTTCAATCCAAGTACTTTTGATTAACAGAGCCTTAAGTCAAAACAGTTATTGGACCGGGATGATGTGGATGGTGATTATATCCATTATTTTTTCTTTTGGGATAAACTACCCGCGATTTTATAAAGATTTAAAAAAGACAAAAATAAAGGATTATAGTGGGGTGGTGTTGTTGGCAATTTTTGGAGGATTAAGTGATTTGGCAGTATACAAGGCATATGAAGGGAATGTTGGGGTGTCGTCAATAATTTTTAGCTTGCCATTATCGATGGTATTGTCGTTATTTTTTGTTTTTTGGAAACCGGATTTATTGGAAAAACATACAGTCAAAGTATATATAGTTCGATTTGCGGCAGCAGCAGTGATGATTTTAGGAGCACTAGGGTTGTCGAGATAAATTTATTTTTGAAAAATCAAAAAACTAATAGCGGCAATAGTGGCCGACAAAAAAGTTCCCCAGATTAAATCAACAATAGTGACGACTAACGGCCAACCCTGGACAGTGGCCAGGTTAGTTAAATCATAAGTGGCATAGCAAACTAAACCAAACAAAGCACCACTTAAAACAGTGGACCAAAAAGAACCTTTTTCAATTCCCGGGGAAACAACAAAAAATACCATGGCAAAAACGTAGATGAGGTAAAAAATGCCGGCGGCAATTAAATTTGGGGTTTTAGCCATCAAAAAACCAAGGTGTTTGTTATAAAAATTTTTGGCAATTAGGGTAAGCCACAGACCATCAACAACTAAAAAACTCCCCAAAGCCACAAAAAATTGTTTAAGCATTTGGTTAATTATAGAAGTAAATAAAAAAAATTAGCAATAGTGATTGATTTCGGGTTTTATTTGGGTTATAAATAAAACATGGATAAAAATAAACAACCGGATAACCAAATAATTATTTATCAAGGAGACGGCGGTCAGCCGAAAATTGAGGTACGAATAGAGAGTGAAACAGTATGGCTTAATCAGGATCAGCTTGCTGAACTGTTTAATAAAGGTCGATCTACTATTACTGAACACATTTTAAATATTTTTAATGAAGGAGAATTGGAAGAAAATTCAGTATGTCGGGAATTCCGACGGACTGGATCTGATGGTAAAGAATATGTCGTAAAACATTACAATTTGGACGTTATCATTTCTGTTGGGTATAGGGTTAGTTCAATAGAAGGGACTCGTTTTCGCCAATGGGCAACGGCACGACTTCGCGAGTATATTGTTAAAGGTTTTACTTTGGATGATGAGCGACTAAAAAATAATGGTGGTGGAAATTATTGGAAAGAGCTTTTGGATAGAATTCGGGATATTCGTAGTAGTGAAAAGGTTTTGTACAGACAAGTATTAGATTTGTATGCCACCAGTATTGATTACAATCCACAAAGTCAGGAATCGAAAAAGTTTTTTGCCATAGTACAAAATAAACTTCATTATGCTGCCAACGGAAAAACAGCATCTGAATTAATTTCTGAACGGGCTGATGCAGATAAACCATTTATGGGATTGATGACTTTTTCAAAAGACGGAGTCAGAAAATCCGATATAACTGTGGCTAAAAATTATTTGACCGAACAGGAACTTAAAAAATTAAATAATATAGTATCGGCTTATTTTGACATCGCCGAATTGAGGGCAATTGACGGAATACAGACAACTATGGAAGATTATATAAATCAATTGGATAAGTTGGTGGTTTCAATGGACAGAACTGTATTACAAAATGCCGGTAAAATCAGCAAAATTGAAGCTGAAGTAAAAGCCTTGGCAGAATATAAAAAATATCAAATAAAAACTCTGTCACCGGTGGAAGAAGATTATTTGGAAAGTATCAAAGCAGTAGAGAAAAAAGTTAAAAAGAAAGTAATTGAAAAATAGAAAGTTTGTTTTTAATCTCTTCGGCAGAATAATTGCCATTATTAAAGCGGACTAAAGGAATATTAAATTTTTCAAAAAGATCGCCAACAAATTCATCACGTTTAATACTTTTAAACTTAGAATGGGAGTCACCGTCTAGCTCGATAGCAATCTTTGGAGTTTGAGTATTTTTGTCAAACAAAACAAAATCAATTCTTTTGTTCAAACGACTTAGATCACCCCAGTTATTCCAATGTTCAATTGGTTCAAAAATAGCACTTAAAGAAGTTTGAGGATAGATATCGTATTGATTCCCTACTGCTAATTTGAGTTGTTCAAAAAAGACTCGTTCATTACTATTTAAAAGTGATGGACGAAGTCGAAAATTGCCTGGAGTGATTTTGGATGAATTTGAAAATTTTTTATTATGACTTTCTGATTCATCTTGTATAAAAATGCGTTTATAAAAAATCTTAAAAAGTACAACCATTAAAACAATGATAATTAAATATTCCATAGGTAAAGTATAGCGCGAGAAAAGATGAGGTTTGAGGTAAAATAGGGATATGTTTAAAGAATATTTATCTGATTTGTCTGCGACTACTAACGCTGGAGATGTTCGTGAAGAAAGTTATTACCCAGATCTGAAAAAATTAATTGAGGCTTATGCAATCCAAAATAAAAAAGAAATTAGTGTAACTATTTTGCCTAAAAAAACTGAAGCAGGAAATCCTGATTTCAGAATTCAAACTCAGAAATATCAACTTATTGGTTATATAGAAGCAAAAGAACCAAATATTGAAAACCTCGACGCTATAGAACAAACAGAACAACTACAAAGATACCTTAAAACTTTCCCTAATTTGATTTTGACAAATTTTCTCGAATTTAGACTTTACCGCAACGGAGAACAAATAGATAAAGTAATGATAGGTCGTCCTGTTATCCTTAATCAGCTTGGGATTGTTCCGCCGGTAGAAAATGAGTTATATCTCCAAAAGTTATTAGCTGAATTTTTCTCTTTTTCTACTCCAAAAATCAATACAGCTAAAACTTTAGCAATAGAACTTGCTAAAAGAACTAGTTTTCTTAAAGAAAACTGCATTATTGAGGAGTTAAAAGAGGAAACACAAACTGGAACTCAAACACTTGAGGGAATTTATAAACTGTTCAAAGAATATTTAATATCCTCTTTAAATCTTGATGATTTTGCAAATTTGTTTTCTCAAACCATTACTTTTGGTTTATTCGCAGCTCGTCTTCGATCATCATCAGATTTTAATCGTTTAAATGCTTTTAAAACTATTCCATCTACAATTGGAGTTTTAAGAAGCATATTTCGTTTCATTTCATCTAACGATTTACCTAAAAATATGGAATGGATTATTGACGATATTGCCGAATTACTTAAAAACACGGATGTTACAAAGATTGTTGATAATTATTATTTAAATGGTAAGGGTAATGATCCTATTATCCATTTTTATGAAACTTTTCTTGCTGAGTATGATCCAAAAGAGAGGGCAAAAAGAGGAGTATATTACACACCGGAGCCAGTAGTTAAATATATAGTAAATTCAGTTCATAAAATTCTTCAAAAAAAATTTAAAAGACCGGATGGATTAGCTAGTAATTCAGTAACTTTACTTGATCCTGCTGCTGGTACATTAACCTTTCCGATTGAAGCAATTAAAGTAGCCATAGATGAATATAAAAACAGATATGGTGATGGAGGAATTAATAATTTGATAAAAAATCATATTATCCCTCATTTTTTTGCTTTTGAATTAATGATGTCACCTTATGTTTTAGGACACATTAAAGCATCTTTGATTTTTGATGAACACAAATATAAATTAGGGCAGTATGAACGATTTAATCTTTTTTTAACTAATACGCTTGATTTGAATAATCTTCCACACATGGATCTTCCATTATTTTCTGATTTATCAGAAGAATCTCGTCAAGCTAATGATGTTAAAAAAAATAAAAAGGTAATGGTTATTATGGGTAATCCACCCTATTCAGCTGTTTCTACAAATAAAGGAGATTGGATACTGGGGGAAATTAATGAATATCGCCAGATTGAGGGAGAAAAATTAAATGAAAAAAAAGATTGGTTGCAAGATGATTATGTAAAATTTTTCAGATTTTCTCAATGGAAGATTGAACAAAATAAACAGGGAATTTTAGGATTTATTACTAATCATGCTTGGCTTGATAATCCAACTTTCCGTGGTATGAGATATTCCATGTTAAATACTTTTAATGAAATATATGTTGTTAATTTACACGGTAGTATCCTTAAAAAGGAAAAGACACCTGAAGGTAAAAAAGACGAAAATGTTTTTGATATTCAAACTGGAGTATCTATTGTTTTATTATGTAAGACACCTGTTAAAACTAAACAAATATTCTATTGTGATCAATGGGGTTTACGTGAAGATAAATATAAATGGCTTGAATCAAATGATATTACAACAACAAAATGGCAAAAATTAATTCCATCTAAACCTTATTATTTCTTAGTTCCAAGAAATGAAGAAGGTAATGAAAAATACCAAAAGTTTATACCTTTAACGGATATTTTTAATATTTATAGTACTGGTATTCTAACCGCGAATGATAACTTTGTGATTGATTTTGATAAACATAAACTCGAAACAAAAATTAATAGTTTTATAAACAGTGTTGGTGATGATGAATTTATTAAAAATACTTTTAAATTAAGTAAGATTTATTCTGAACGAATTCCTGAAACAAAATTGAAATTAAAAAATCTTGAGAATATTAATAAATATTATTCAAACTACAGTTATAGACCATTTGATAATCGTTGGATATTCAATCATCCATCTGCTATATGGAGAGTACGCAATGAAGTTACAAAACATATTTTTATGCGGAACAATTTGATATTAATATCTGCTAAAAGAAACCGTCAGTTAAGTTTAAATTATTTTGGTATAACAAATACCATAACCGATTTTCATTATTTAGATAATGCTCAAGATTCGGCATATACATTTCCACTTTATATTTACAGTTCTCAACAAGAGTTGTCGGAATCAAAAATTAGGTCGTCAAATTACAACTGGTCAAAGTTACCAAATTTTATCCAACAAGTTCCATCATTCGCATCAAAAATATCAGGTAATTTTATTCAAACAAATGAGGCAATTTTTTATTATATTTATGCGATTCTTTATTCAAATATCTATCGAGAGAAATACAAAGAATTTTTAAAAATAGATTTTCCTAGGATTCCTTTTACAGAAAACTTAGAAACTTTTCAATTACTATCTTCTTTAGGTGAAGATTTAATAAATCTACATTTATTAAATTCATCAGAATTAGATAACCCTTCTACAAGATTTTTTGGTCAGGGAGAAGGAAAAGTTAACAAAAGAAAATACGATCTAGAAAACAATCGTGTTTATATAAATGATTCTCAATATTTTGATGATGTTACTCCTGAGATTTGGAATTATTATATTGGCGGATATCAAGTATTAGATAAGTGGCTTAAAGATAGGGTGGAAAAAACTTTATCAGATGAAGATATTCGACATTATTGTAGGGTGGTGACAGTATTAAAATTAACAAAAGAAATTCAAATTAGAATTGATAAAGTATATTTAAAAATTGAGGAAGAAATTAAAATTACAGAAGAAAATGTAAAATAGATTGTGTTTTATGAATAAAAGTAATTATTGGGATATAACAAATAGACCCCATACTAAAAGAAAATTGGAAATTTTAAAAGAATATCTTAATAAATGGGCTACTATTATTTTTGCTCAATATCTAAATCATCAAAAACAATGGGCAAAAACTGCTTATTATATAGACTGTTATGCTGGGAGAGGAATGTATCACAATAATGGAATAATGGATTCGATAAATGGATCTCCATTAATTGCCTTAGAATATGCAAAATCTCTTTATTTGAAACACTCTGGAACTGTAAAGCTGAATTGTATTTTTGTTGAAAAAAATAAAAAATCAGTTAAAGAATTGGAGAATTTTTGTGAACCTTACAGAAAATTTGTTAATATTGATCTTATACTGGGTGATATTAATATAGAAATTGGAAATATTATTGAAAAAATAAAATATAGACCAGTTTTATTTTTTATTGATCCGTGGGGACCAAAAGAAATAAAGAAAGAAACAATAAAACAAATAGTAAGCCGTGGAGAGAAAAGCCCTAATGATTTGATATTAAACTATATTTGTGGAACATCGAGAGTTTTGGCTTATGTAAAGAAATTAATTAGTAACAATGGAAATAAAGAAAAAATAGAAAAACTATTAAATTCTGTAAAATCGCTTCATGAGATTGAATCATTAACTGATAGTTTTAGTAAAAAAGACAAAGATTTAATGTTGATGATTATTAAAGAAATATTTGCTGATTCAAAATTAAATCAATTATCTGTATACCAAATGTTAAGACCGAATAAAAATGAAACCTCCTATTTTCTTTTATTTGCATCAAGATGTCCAAGTGCAAAAAAAATAATAGACCATATATTTAAAAATAAAGATAAATCCACATACACAGGACAAATGTATATGTTTGATAAAGAAGACTATACTCCAAAGTAAAAATACTGCTAAACTAAATAAGTGAAAAGTTTACCTAAAATAAATCGTAAATCACTTCTATACAAAAGTAATGTCGAATATGCGGATTATGGATTGAATCATATCGAAGGTTGTTCTCATGGATGTAAATTTCCCTGTTATGCATACATGATGAAAAAAAGATGTGGAGTCGTTAAAAGTTATAATGAGTGGATATCCCCAAAAATTGTTGGAAATGCAATGGAATTATTGGATAAAGAACTTCCAAGACTAAAAAATAAAATCCACTGTGTGTTTTTGTGTTTTTCATCTGATCCATTTATGTATAAACAACTAGAAGTTATTAAATTGACGTTGAAAATACTAGAAAAATTAAATACTTATGGTATAAGGTCAACAATAATAACAAAAGGGATATATCCAAAAGAATTAATTAACGCTAGTAAATATAATTCTTTAAACGAATATGGTTCAACAATAGTTTCGTTATCAGAAGAATATAGGAAGAAATTTGAACCTGGAGCTGCTCCGATTAAAAAGAGAATAGAGTCTCTAAAAGAGCTACATAAATCTGGGTTAAAAACATGGGTTAGTATGGAACCATATCCAACATCAAATATAGTAAAGCAAGACATTAAGACTATCTTGGAGTCGATTTCATTTGTGGATAAAATTGTGTTTGGTAGATGGAATTATAATAGTATGATTTCTAATCAAGTTGGTGTCAAAGAGTTTTATAATTCTATGGTAAATTACGTAATAAAATTTTGCAAAGATAAAAATATTGATGTACATATCAAAGAAGGTACAATTACACCAAAAATATTGTCATCAAATAATGAAGATTTTTTTTCATTAAAGAAATACATTAAACACAGTGAGTTCCAGCCTTCGGATACTGCAATTTTTAGGATTGCTTAGAGTAATCTTTAACAACTATTTTTTGATACGATTTGTTCTTAGAGTAAAATAGCTTATGTCGCAATACTATAAGCCAAACAGACAACTGGGATTGTATGAAGGAAAAAACTCGGCCACAGGCCGACAAGCGTTTAAGATAAGTCGGTCGAAGATTGATTTGTTTATAAAATGTCCAAGGTGTTTTTATTTGGATCGAGTGCTTGGAATTGCCCAACCACCAGGATTCCCCTTTTCATTAAATTCAGCGGTTGATAAGCTGCTTAAAAAAGAATTTGATATTCATAGAAATAAACATACAACTCACCCATTGATGAAAGCTTATGGATTGGATGCAGTACCTTTTGAACATCCAAAAATGGATGAATGGCGAGAAAATTTTAAAGGAATTACCTATTTGGATCCAGAAACTAATTTGTTAATTACTGGAGCAGTCGATGATGTTTGGATTAATTCAAAAAATGAATTGATAATTGTAGATTACAAATCGACATCAAAAGAAAGTGAAGTAAACTTGGATGCGGAATGGCAAGATGGATACAAAAGACAGATGGAAGTGTATCAGTGGCTATTTAGAAAAAATGGTTTTGAGGTGTCGGATACTGGCTATTTTGTCTATTGTAACGGGAAAACTGATAGAGTGGCTTTTGATGGAAAATTGGAATTTGATATTAAATTACTACCTTATACTGGCAAGACTGATTGGATTGAGCAAACGATTAAGGATATTTATAAGTGTTTGAATAGCAAAGAAATTCCTGAATCTAGTGCTGATTGTGATTACTGCAATTATGTGAAGGCAGTTGAAAAGATTAAATAAATGTTAAGATAGGTTAAAGAATAATTATGGATAAAATATCAATTCGGTTTTTTGATGATAAAGAAGTGCGGGCGGTTTGGGATGAAGAGAAAAATAAGTGGTGGTTTTCAGTTCTTGATATCGTGGCTGCTTTGACGGAAAGTGCGAATCCACGAAAATATTGGAGTGTGTTGAAAACACGATTAAAAAAAGAAGGAAATCAGTTGACTACAAAATGTAGGCAACTGAAATTAGTCGCATCAGATGGGAAAAAATACGCTACTGATTGTTTTTCACAAGATGACATTGTTGAGGTGGTAAAAGCAATTCCGAGTAAAAAATCTATGTCGTTTCTTGATTGGTTTACTTATAGTGACAATACTATTGATGGGCAAAGCAAGAAAAAAGCTTATGCTTTGTTTGAAAGTAATTTAATAGATGAAATAGAAATCGGTACAATTAAAGGTTTGCAACAGATCCATGCTTATTTGTTTGGTGGATTATATAATTTTGCCGGGCAAATCAGGCAAAAAAATATATCAAAAGGCGGGTTTCAATTTGCCATGGCTCAATTTTTAGACAATACTCTAAAACAGATTGAGCAAATGCCTCAAGATACTTTTAACCAAATTACCGATAAATATGTGGAGATGAATCTGGCTCATCCATTTATGGAAGGTAACGGTAGAACTACCCGGATCTGGTTGGATTTGATTTTTAAAAAACAGCTAAAAAAATGCGTTGACTGGAGCAAAATAGGCAAAAATGATTATCTAAAAGCGATGATACAAAGCCCGAAAGATAATAGTGAAATAAAAAAATTATTAAAAAAGGCTTTAACTAATAAAATTAATAGTCGGGAAATATTTATGAAAGGAATAGATTATTCTTATTATTATGAAGAAAATAACTAGGATATTATCGATAGTTTTTATTTTGTTTATTAGTTTGTTTGTGGTGGATGTGGTTGGAGAAGAACAATGGTTGGTGGCGTTGATGATGCATTTGATACCGAGTTTTGTATTGATAATAGTGACAATAATTTCGTGGAAGAAAGAGGTTTTGGGAGGGATTTTGTGGCTGGTTTTGGAAATAGCTTTTATGGTGATGAGTTTGGAAGCGTGGGTAATTTATATGCCGGCGATGGTGATTGGTGGGTTGAATTTGTGGGCGGGGAAAAATAAAAATTAGATTGTCAGCTTTTCAGTTAATCAGTTAGTCAGATTTAGAATAAAATAAATCAAAATCTACCACTTATTCCCCTCCTTTGAGGAAAGGAGGGGAAATATTTTAAGAATTTATTATTGTTGAGGGGTATCTTGACCGATTCTGGCGGGATTTATTTCAATAGTTTCGCCATTAACACTGCCGGTATTGCTGTCAGTAGTACCATCAACTCGGACTTGATCGCCAACTTTTAAGTCAGTTTTGGCGGCGGTAATAGATTGGTTAAAAACAGTGCTATCGGAAAGTAAAATAATTTTGGAACTACCATCGGCGGTTTTGATGGTTAAAGAAGAGTCGTCCAATTTGGTAACTTCACCAAAAGTGGCACCACTACCAGAACCAT
Source organism: Candidatus Parcubacteria bacterium (assembly GCA_023396915.1). Lineage (GTDB taxonomy): Bacteria > Patescibacteriota > Microgenomatia > UBA12405 > UBA12405 > WARW01. The sequence goes on along the minus strand of JAEWUV010000001.1, from coordinate 65,501 downwards.
CCCGAAGACCCATACCAGTACCTCTGGTGCCAGTATTGTTACGAACAGTGCCGGTGCGATTACCTAAGCCTTCACCGGTTTGAAATTGACCCATGCGAGAGGTGAAAGTAGATTTAATATGATTGTTTTGATAAAGAATGCCTAGACCAAAACCAACAACTAAAAAGACGACGGACAAAGAGACGGGAAGAATATATTTTTTATTTTTTTCTGTCATATTTTTTTAATTAATAATTAATTAATAATGTGTTTTGTCCCGCAGTAGCGGGATTGTGTAAATAGGCAAATTTTGATGCTATGCTTCAAAATTCGACCTATTTAAACTAAAAAAATTACTCGTATCTTAGGGCTTCGATGGGTTGAAGAGATGAAGCTTTTTTGGCAGGATACCAACCAAAAAGAATTCCAATACCGACAGAGACAAAAAAGGCTAATAAAACAGAGTTGATAGAAATAGTGAAAATGGACGAATTGTAAATAGAATAACCATAAGATAGGGCAATTCCTAAGACTACCCCAATGACGCCTCCGCCAAATGTAAGGATAACTGACTCGGTTAAAAATTGAGTGATAATGGTTTTTTTCTTGGCACCAAGAGCTTTGCGAAGACCAATTTCGCGGGTACGTTCAGTGACGGTCACTAACATAATATTCATAATACCGATACCGCCGACAATTAGTGATATAGCGGCAACGCCGGATAAAAGAGAGGTAAAAGTGCCGGTAACACTATTGACAGTTTCTAACATTTCGGCAGAAGATCGAATATAAAAATCGGCACTGGATGGATCACTAATTTGGTGACGAGCAAGAAGAAAATAACCAACTTGATTTTGGGCCTGAATAATAACATCACTACTAGCAGACTGGATGGATAAAGAAGTTAAATAATTAACTCCAAAAAGCTGTTTTAGCCCCGTTGAAAGCGGAATATAAATAGCACTGTCGGTACTGCTCATACCAGTGGTTCCTTTGGCGACAGTAATACCAATGATGGTAAAATTTTGACCATTAATACGAATGGTTTGCCCTAGACAATTGTAATTGGCATCACCATAAAGTTCGGAAACGGTATCGGGCCCAATAACAGCTACATGAGAATTGGAATTATTGTCACTGTCAGTAATAAAACGACCACTGCTGACCTTGAGATTATGAACAGTGGTATAGGCGGAGGTAACCCCATAAATGGTGGTATTGGTATTAGCGTCACCGGCAACAACTTGGTAACGATTTGAATATTCTGGAGAAACTAAAGAAATGGCTGATAAATTTTCCTTTTCTAAGGCTTGAGCATCGGCTAGAGTGAGAGTTTTGACAGTACTAGAACTTCGAACCATACCGGAACGCTGAGAACCAGGCGAAACAGTAATTAGATTAGAACCCAAGGCCTCGATTTGAGAAGTGATGGATTTTTTTGATGATTCACCAATAGAAATAAGACCAATGACTGATCCAATACCAATAATAATGCCCAGCATAGCTAGGCCAGTTCTCATTTTGTTGAGTTTAAGACTTAAAAAACTTTCTTTGAGTAATTCCCAAAATTCAGTCATTTTTGGCAACCTCCTTTTTGATTGAGGAACCACGACGTTGGTGGTTGATACTGTCTTTGACAATTTTGCCGTCTCGAATAAAAATAATTCTTTTGGCGTGCTCGGCAATATCGGGTTCGTGAGTAATCATGACAATGGTGTGGCCGTCGTCGTTTAACTTTTCAAAAATTTCCATAATTTCGTCGGCCTGAGAAGTGGCGATATTACCGGTGGGTTCGTCGGCTAAGATTAGGGCTGGATTTAAAACTAAAGATCGGGCAATAGCGACCCGTTGTTGTTGACCGCCCGAAATTTGATTACTGGTGTGATTGAGGCGATCCCCTAGCCCAACCATTTTTAAAAATTTAGTGGCAGTGGCTTCACGTTCTTCTTTGGGAATGCCGGCATAAGACATGGGCAACATAACATTTTTTAGAGTTGAAGTACGAGGTAAAAGATTAAATGCCTGAAAGATAAAACCAATTTTACGGTTTCTGATGTCAGCTAAGTCATCTTCGGAAAGATGACTAACATCTTTGCCGTCAAGAATATATTGACCAGAGGTGGGTTTGTCTAAAGCACCTAAAATATGCATTAAGGTTGATTTACCAGAACCGGATGGACCCATAATGGCCACAAATTCACCTTGGTTAATTTGGAAGGAAACATTATCGACAGCAACCGTTTTTAGCATGTCGGTTTGATAAATCTTGGAAAGATTTTTAACAACAATAATTGCCTTGGTTTTGGACATAATTATCTTCCCAAAGGAGCACCACCCATAATAAATCCAGCACCACTTCTGTTGTTGCTAGAACTGAAGTCAGAGGAAGTATTATTGTTGGATTTGGCCTGATTGGTAACGGATGAAGCAATAATAGTGTCGCCTTCACTTAGGCCTTGAGTAACTACGGTTTGACTGTCATTAGTAGAGCCAACAGTAATAATAACGCTAGAAGTTACTCCGTCTTTGATTAACTGGACTGTAGAATTTCCATTGGCGTCAGTATCAATGGCAGTGGATGGAATTAATAAAACGTCTGATTGAGAGTTAATAATAATAGTGGCAGTTACGGCCATATTGGTATAAATTTCTTTGTCGGTATCGTCAAGTAAAACCACAACCGAGTAAGAAGTAACCCCGGAATTGGTGGACCCAGCGACATCAACTGATAAAACTTCACCAGTAAAGGTAGCATCCGAAAAGGCATCTAAAGTCATAGTAACTTTTTGACCAGATTTGATTTTGACAATTTCCGATTCGGTCAGGCTTAAGGTTGATTGATATTGACCTTTTGGATTAGTGATACTACCAACAGTATGAGAGGTAACAGAAGATGAATTTTCACTGCTATTGGTGCCAGTAGAAACAGTAATAGAGGTGGAAGAATTACTGATAATGACACCTTCGGCGAGACTTAAATTGCTAATAACACCAGATACAGGGGCATAAATAACCGAAGAAACTTTTTTGTAGTTATTATAGGCATTACTAGTTTGTTGTTTGGCTTTGGCAATAACGGCGTTATAGTTATTAAAAGTAGTTTCATCGGTGGTAAATTTTTCTTTGGCTAATTCAAAAGTCTTGGTGACAATGGCCTTTTCGTTATAAGTGTATTCGGCTTTGGTTTTATCGTTCCAAGCGCCGGCAATCATCTTGTTATATTCTTTTTCGGCATCTAAAAGGCTTTGACGATCATTCCACATTTGAATATCAGCACTGGTCTGATCAGCAATGGCTTGTTGCTGTTTTTCAAGCATGGAAGTGTAGTTGGCCCAAGCAGTGGTTTGATTATAAATACCATCATCATCTAGAGTAATATCGGCAATTTTTTGACCTTTGGTGACAGTGTCGCCATTTTTAACATAAACTTTTTTGATAGTACCGGTAGCTCCGGTAGTAATGGCGGTTTTGTTGCTGGAAGTGATGGTACCAGTGGCAGAAATTGAGGTAATTAAGGTGCCTTTTTCAACAGTAGTAGTTTTGTAACTGGTTTGAGATTTACCTGAATTATGAATTTTAGAGTAGGTAAAAAAAGCGATTCCGCCGGCCAAAACAATGATAATTAAAATTCTTAAAAACTTTGGTAAAGAGGTAAATTTTGCCAAAAAAGTGGCAAAAAAAGTTTTGATAGCTTTCATAATCGGGAGTTTAGGATTCTAAACTGAAGACTAACTGAAAAGAGGCAAGGTAATAATAAATTTACTTCCTTGGTTGAGTTTACTAAAAACTTTGATGGAACCGTGGTGTGAGCTGATAATTTTTTTGGCAATGGCAAGTCCTAGGCCATAACCAGAATTATTTACTTTAGTTCGAGAATTGTCTATTTGATAAAAACGATCAAAAATTTTATTTAAATCTTTTTGGTCAATACCTATACCGTGATCAATAATTTTTATCGATACTTGTTTGTTTTTGTTTTCAGAAATGATTTTTATGGTAGTTTTTTGGGGACTATATTTGATGGCGTTATCAAGAAAGATAGTAAAAAGTTCAACAAGTCTGTTTTGATCTCCTTTGACTTTTGAAGAGGTAAGGCGAGAAATAATTTTTATCTTTTTTTTGTCAGCTTGTGGTTTGATTTGAGAGATGGATTCAGAAATTATTTTCTTTAGATCAAGAAGTGAAAATTGACTGGCAATATGATTTATTTCAAGACGGCTAAGCTCTAAAAGAGAATTGGAGAGATTGGTAAGACGATTACTTTGGTCAATACCTAATTTAAGAGCATTTTGGGCTTCTTTTAGACTTAGTTTTTTATCACGAAGAGTAACTTCAAAAAGAGATTTTAAGGCGGTAATCGGAGTTTTTAATTCATGACTAGCATCGGAAATAAAACGCTTTTGGTCTTCGGACATTTCTTGGATTGGTTTAAGAGTAAGACCTGCCAAAAAATAAGAAAGACTGCCGGATAAAAATATAATGATTCCATTAATTATTAAAAGGCTTAATTTAAGGCGCTCTCGACTTTCGTTAATGAGATCTTGATCGACGATAGTAACTGGTTGGGGCGGTAATTCCGGGTTAAGGATAACCAAACGACGCTCAATTCGATTTCGTTGAGAAGCGGCAAAACGATTAATTTCTTTGTCGGCAAGATTATAAATTAAAAAACTAAAAAATAAACTAATGACAGTGATGATTAAAAGGTACCAGGCAGTTAATTTAAGACGGGCTTGTTTAAACATTTAAAACCCCTCTGTCAATAAATTGATATCTCCCCTTGATGAAAGGGAGAAATATTAATTCAAAAAATTTTTTAGTATTTATATTATTCACTTAATTTGTAACCGAAACCACGAATGGTTTGGATTAACTTTTTCTTGAAATTTTTGTCGATTTTTTGACGGAGATTTCTAATATAAACTTCGACAGTGTTGGGGAGGATGTCAGATTCATAACTCCAGACATATTGAATAAGTTGATCTTTGTTTAAAATTTGGCCGGAATGACGCATGAGACACTCGAGAAGGGAATATTCTTTGCTAGATAAACGAATTTCTTTGTTAGCTCGTTTAACTTGATAAGAAGTAGTATCAAGGGTTAAGTCGCCTACGATTAGTGCTTTACCCGTACTTTGTTGAGGACGACGACTAAGGGCACGAATTCTGGCTAATAATTCTTCGAAAGCAAAAGGTTTGGTTAGATAATCGTCAGCACCACAATTTAGACCATTAACTTTATCTTCTAATTGGCTTTTGGCAGTTAGCATTAAAATTGGGGTATTATTTTTGTCTTCTCGTAATTTTTTACAAATAGAAAGTCCGTCCATACCCGGAAGCATGAGGTCAAGAAGAATAAGATCATAATTTTCGGCTGAGGCCAAATCATAACCTTCGATACCATCAAAAGCGACATCAACAGTATAGTGCTCTTGCTCTAGACCTTTTTTGAGTGAAGTGGCGATTAAATGTTCGTCTTCGATAACAAGTATTTTCATAAGTATTATTATAGTCCGGAAACTGAAAAGAAGCTGAAAAATTATTTATGATCTTCGATAAGTCGAACTTTTTTCCAAGAACCACGGGCGTATAAAATAAAGGCAATCGAAGAAACGAGGATATTAGTAAAAGGGATAGAGAGCCAAACACCATAAAGACCAAGAGAAGTATATTTAGAAAGAATAAAAGACAAAGGAATTTGGAAAAGCCATTGGGAAGCAATGGTTAAAAACATAGGAACTCGAGTAAGACCGGCGGCTGAAAAAACATTTCCAAAAGACATATGAAGTCCAATAAAACCAAAACTTAGGGCAACAATTTTTATAAAAATTGAACCACTTTGAATAACATTTGAGTCGTTTGGAATAAAAAAGGAAACTAAGTTTTTGGAAAAAATAAAAGTAACAACACCGAGGAGGGATAAAACTAAAAAAGAGATTACAGCACTAAGTTTGGAAACTTTAACTGCCTCGTCGATTTGATTTGCGCCAATATTTTGACCAACTAAAGTACCATTAGCAACTGCTAAACCCATACCAATGAAAATGGCTACTTGGATAATGTTTGATCCGGCACCATAAGAAGCGACGGCGGTGGTACCAAAACCAGCAACCAAAGAAATCATGAAAGCCATGGCTAAATTACGACTGGATTGTTCAATTGATGCTGGCAATCCAATAAAAAACGATTTTTTAATGAATTTAAAATCAGGAATAAAATGTTTTATTTTTAAATCGACTCCATATTTACCACCAAAAAGAATAGCTAAGCCAATTATGGCGGCAATTCCTTGGGTAATAATAGTGGCAATAACGGCTCCTAAAACTCCCAAAGCAGGAATTGATTTCCAACCAAAAATAAACAATGGGTCAAGAAAAAAATTGAGCAAAACGGTACCAACAACAATGTAAACTGGAATCTGGGGTCGACCAATCCCCCGCATAATAGATTGAAACATGAAAAAAGAAAAATTAAAGATAATGGCCAAGAATGAAACTCTTAAAAATCCGAGGGCAGAGGGAAATATTTCACTATTGGCTCCCATAAAATGAAGAATTTGAGGAGCAAAAATAAAACCAAGAGTACTAAAAACTAATGAGGTAGCAGTAATCATTAAAAGGGTTTGAGCGGCTGAATGAGAAACCATGTGATAATTTTTGGCACCGAAATATTGAGCCACTAAAGTTGATCCGGCGATAGCAAAGCCAATTCCCAAGGCTACAGTTAAAAAAATAATTGGGGAACAAATTGAAACTGAAGCCAAAGCAGCACCGCCTAGACGACCTAGCCAAAAAGAATCGGTCATCTGATACATAACCTGAAAAAGGTTAGCTAAAATTATGGGAATAGAAAGACTAATTAACGATTTAAAGATGGGTTTTTTGATAATAGCTTTGGTTTTGGTAAACATAGGGGTAAGAGTCATTTACTATAAACCAATATTTTTATAAAAACAAGAAAAGAATGATAAAATCGGTTATATGAAAAAAGAAGTAAAAAAAGAAACAAATAAAAAAGCAACTGGTTTTGTCGAGATGGTTAATAATTTAGAGAAAAAATTAGATGAGTTTTTTACCAAAAAAGTTTGGCAATTACCTAAAAAAGTACGGGAAGTAATAGTTAAAATTGCCCCTTATTTGGTGATTTTAAGTTTGATAGTAACTATTCCAATGGTTTTAGCACTTTTGGGTTTCTCGATGTTGACTCCGTTTTACTTTATGAGAGGGATGCATTTTGGTCTGACTTATTCACTTTCAATATTATTTTTGTTGGTAGGAGCAATTTTGGCAGTAATAATTATTCCGGGATTATTTAAAAGAGAAAAAAGAGTTTGGAAAATAATGTTTTGGATGTCTTTAATTAATGCAGTCGGGGCACTTTTGAGTATGGATTTAGGAAAATTAATTATCGGAACCGGGTTAAGTTGGTATGTCTTGTTCCAAGTAAAGGAATACTACAAAAAATAAGGCTAAAAAATATGACTACTGAAGAAAAAATCCATTTGATAACCAGAAACTGTCAGGAAGTTTTGACCGAAGAAGATTTAAGGAAGCTAATTGAATCTGGAACTGAAATAAATCATTATATTGGATTTGAAATTTCAGGATTAATTCACTTAGGCACAGGATTAATGTCGATGGGGAAAATTGCTGATTTTATAAAAGCTGGGATTAAATGTAAGATATTTTTGGCAGATTTCCATTCTTATTTAAATAACAAACTTGGAGGGAACTGGGAAAATATTCGCTGGGCAACTGAGCATTACTTTAAACAAGGGTTAATTGCCTCGTTAAAATGTTTTGGAGTGGAAGAAAATCAGGTTGAATTTGTGATGGGACGAGATTTATATGAAAACAACTTGATTCACTGGGAAACATTTATGGAAGTAGGTAGTAATGTAACTTTATCCAGAAATTTACGGTCAATTTCGATTATGGGTAAGACTCAAGGGACAGACGTAAATATGTCAACACTGTTTTATCCTCCACTGCAAGTGGCCGATATTTTTACCTTAAAAGCAAACATTGCTCATGCAGGAATGGACCAAAGAAAGGCCCATGTGATTGCCCGAGATGTGGCCAAAAAACTAACTATTAACCCACTTAGAAATAAAAAAGGTGAAGTAATTGCTCCAATTGCAATTCACCAAAATTTGATTGCGGGATTAACTGGACCAGATAAAGCTTTTGAAATTAAACAAGATAAAAAAGCAGTTGAAGAAAACAGAGAAATTGCAGTTGAAGAAAGTTTGAAAATGAGTAAATCAAAGCCAAATAGTGCAATTTTTATTCATGACACACCTGATGAAATTAGGGATAAAGTGAGAAAAGCATACGGACCACCACAAGAAATTGAGTTTAACCCATTAATAAATTGGGTAGAAACCTTAGTCTTTTGGGGAGAAAAAACGGGTGAATTTAAAATTTCTAGACCAGAAAAATTTGGAGGTGATTTGTTGTATACAAACGTTAATAAATTAATTGAAGACTATAAATCAGGAGAATTATTCCCATTAGATTTAAAAAATGGCTTGGCTGATTGGTTGATTGAAAAGTTAGAGCCGGCCAGAAAACATTTTGAAAGCGGAGAGGCAAAAGAAGGGTTAGAAGGAATAAGGGAGCTTTTGGCAAAAAAATGAAGGTTCTAATTCATGCTTGTTGTGCGGATTGTTTGGTAAAAATGGTGGCGTCATTGAAGAATGAAGACATTGAAGTAACGGCTTATTTTTATAATCCAAATATTCATCCGAGAGCAGAATATTTATCCAGATTAAAAGCGATTCAAAAAATAGCGGAAGAGAATAAAATTAAATTGGTGGTGGCTGATTGGAGCCCAAGAGAATGGTTTTCTAAAATCCCTCTCGGCTACGCCGCTTCTCCCTTTGAAGAAAGGGAGACTTTAAAACAAAACCCCTCAGTCCTGCGGACAGCTCCCCTTGATGAAATGGAGCCATTAAAAAGTAAAACCAGATGCGATGGGTGTTGGGAGTTGAGATTAAGAAAGACGTTTGAGTATGCATCTAAAAATAATTTTGAGGCGGTTTCAACTACCCTATTAACCAGTCATTATCAGAATAAAAATAAAATTGAGGAAATCGGAAAGACGCTAGAAAAAGAATATGGAATAAAATTTTTGATACCGAAAAAAGTTGTAAAAGATTTAAAAACCAGCGGGTTCTATAAGCAAAATTATTGCGGTTGTTGTTATTCGTTGGTAGAGGCGTGGGGAGAAAAGTTTAAGAGTTAGTCTTTTACCCACCAAAAATCAGGAAGATCCCCATTTCGTTTAAAAATTAGATTATTCCATCTTTGAAATAATTCTTTTTTAAGCCTATATGGAGGAGAATATCGAGGAATAAATTGGCCAATAGACCAATAATCAAACTCGCCTTGACGACTTAGGCCTTGACTGCCAACACACATAAATTCCATATCGTACCATTGGTACTGTTTTGTATAAGGGATTGATACTCCAACAAACTGAACCCATAGCCCAAGTAGCACTAAACCAGTCAAGATTTTTTTATTAATTTGGTGCCAATGCTGAACCAAAACTAAACCACCAAATGGAATAAGTATGGCAAAATATCGAGGGCCATAACTTAGTTCTCCACTCCAAAAAGCCAGTCTGGCATAGAAAATAGTGTTTAAGGTGAGGAAACTTACAAACAGGGCATAAACCCAGTTTTTTTTGATATTTTTAAGACTTAAATAAAAACTATAAATCAGAATAGGGCTATAAACCCAAATACTTTTACCAGGACTTAAGAGTAACCCCCAAAATCCGTCGATAAAACTATTTCTAAGATTGGTTTCTGTACTGGTACTGCTGCCGGCAAGATAACCAGTTTCAAAAATATTTCCGAACCGGAAGTAATTGTAAAAGAAGAAGAGAGAGATAAACGGGATTACTCCAATAAACCAGTAAGTGATAATTTTTTTATTAAGAACTTTTTTGAAAATTAAGACTAAAAATAAGACAAAACTAACCAAAACAAAACTATAATTGTAACTAAGAATAAATAATCCATAAAAGATTCCTGATAGAATCAGATTTTTAGTTTTCTTAAGTGAAGAGCATTTCAACCCAAAATAAATACTGGAAATTATGGTTAAAATTGAAAACATGTGGGCAAATGAATGCTTGGATAAGGGTAATAAGTTAGTGGAAAAAACAGTGATAGCGGCGACAATTAAAGCAATTTTTTGATTTTTAGAAATAAGTGAATAGAGTTTATATAAAACTATAAGTAAACAAAAAGATAAAAACGGATTAGTAAAATTGGCAACAAGTTGAATATTTTCAATATTTCCGCCAGCAATTTTATTAATCCAAATTGGAATTACTAAACAAATAGTCCAACCTAGACCACCAACAGAATAGAATTCTCCGGTAACTCCCTTGATTAAACTGGGTATTTTTTCATTGATTGAAAAATTACCCTGATAAACAATACTTTTGGCTGTGTTTAAATACATTAACCCATCAATTGAATCAAAAGTTTTGGCAGGCAAAAGAAATAAAATGATAAAGGCTAAGGAGAAAAAGAGAATTTTAATTTTTTGGGAAATTACTTTACCCATAAAGGAATTTGGTTGAATAAGTAAATTATAAATAAGCCTGACAAAATAAACATAAAAAATCTTAACTTTTTGAGAATAATTTTGTTAATTATTAAAACTAAAATTATTTCCATGATTGGATAAACCAAAGTCCAGGACCACCAGTTTTGCCAAATCCAACTCGGGTCAAATTTGAGCATAGACGAAGCAACCAAACCGGATAAATCTTGGTTAAAAAAGTGAACCCTATTTCCGAGAGTAATTCCGATAAACCTAAATTTATCGAGCAAAAAACCAAAATAGCGTTGACCGTCGACAATTGAATACCTAGCAGTGAAAAGAAGTAAATTCAAAACCCAGACAGAAAACCAGGATGTCCAGTGAATTTTAAATTTTTGATTAAATTTAGTAATTAAAACTGTAAAAATAATTAAGATTAAAACCTGCCAAAGTAATAAATTATTTAGAACCGGACCATAAAATATTTTCCAACCAGATCCATAAAATGATCTAAAAATAGGAAAATATAATATGAGAGTAAAAATAACCGGGACAAAACTTTTACTGTACCAACATAAAACTGGGATTAATAAGAGAAAAAAAGGAAAATAAAAAATTTCAATTTTGGCTGATAAATTATTCAAATCCCGATTTAAAAAGGAATTTTGGTCGGCAATAAATTTGTCAGAAAAACTAATATTTGGCTGATAAATAATTTCATCAGATAAATTTGGATTGCTACGTGATTGAGAAGTTAATGACCAATTCCCCAACTTAATTTCTGATGGATTGTGGTTATTGTAAATTTGTTTGTAAACATCAGAAAACTGACTCATGGTAAGAGGATTTATTTTATTTTCTGAAATCCAGGTTAACTGTTTTTTATATTCCTGTTCATAACCAACACTTTCCATACCGGTTTCTAAACCAACGGTAATTTGTCCCAATGGTTCAACTGATAAATATTGACTAGCTAAATTTTTAAAATAGTTAAAATCTAACTTTTGACTTAAATAATCATTGGCCTGGAGTGAATAGTTAGAAACTAAAGGTCCAGAACCGTTGTAAGCTTTTTCTAAATCCCTCTGAGCCCATTGGATAACAACAGTTTGAGAATTTCCGGGAACTAAAATATTTTGAGATGAAGCAATGTAAGGATAACCCCACCACTGTCCCCAAACCCCGTAATTATCGGTGGTTTTTTGGTCAGCAACAATCATTAATGAATAAATTTTGTACTTTTGAGCCAAATAATTTTGGGACCAACTGTCAATCCACCAAGCACCGGCAGATTTTGGGATAAAGCCGAAAGTATTTTTGAAATCTAAAACTATCTGATCAATGAGTTTTTTTCGGTCGGTGGGATTATAGGCAGAAAGAAAAACAGCCTTGGGTGAATACCACTCAGTTTGGCTGGGGTAATAAACTCTGGCTTTGGTGGCTAAATGGGGACTGATTTCCAAAAAAAGTCCGAATTCTTGATTGGAGTTAAATTTTTTAAATTTAGAAACTAAATCGACGTCACTAAAAACATCATTTTGGAGTAACCAGGTGGCCTTGAGTTGAAGCCTGTCGATGATTTGATATTGATTATCTAGAGGTTTTAAGCTCTTGTCTTTCCACAACTCGCGACTTCTGACCGGGTTGACTATAGTAACAAACTTTTCGTTGGCGAGAGTAGATTGGTGAAGAAATAAAAATAAGACAAAAATAAAAATAGTTTTGGCCAACCAACGCATTAATGTATTATAAACTTAAGAATTAATGAAAGGTAAAAAAATAATTTTCGTGATTGGGTTAATGACTTTAGTAGGGATCTATTTATTTTTACGGATTTTTAAGTTTGAAGAAAAAACAGCCTTTGGTTTAGATCAAGGTTTTCAATTATTAGAAACTTGGGAAATGGTGACTAATAAAGATATTCGACTGATTGGCCCAATGGTGACTTCAAAGACGTTTTTGGATAGAGGGTTTTTTATTGGACCTCAATATTATTATGTCTTGGCAATTTTTGGCCAATTGACCAGATGGAATCCAATATTGATTAGCCTAAGTTTTTTGTTTATTGAATTAATATTTTTCGTATATTTTGTAAATTGGATACGTAAAAAATATGGGGTGGTGGAAGCGTTGACAATATTTGGATTAATATCTTTTTCAAAGTACTTTATTATGCATAGTCGTTTTTTTTGGAACCCACATTTTTTGTTACCACTAGGAATAATGGCAGTGGTAGCGTTGGATAAATATGTTCAAACTGAAAAAATTAAATATATTTTAGGTTTTGGTATTTTGTGGGGGTTAGCATTTGGGTTCCACTATTCATCCGTACTTTGGGCTATCCCATTGTTAATAGTTTTATTGAAAAATAAAAAATTGTTGAATTGGAAAATATTAATTGTTTCTTTATTTTTTGTAATAGGCGATTTACCTTGGTTTATTTTTGAAATTAGAAATAATTTTTACAATATAAAGACAGTCTTTTTGGTAATGGGACAAACTTTAGGTAAAGAACACTTAGAACTATATTATTTTACCCATTCCTTGGGTATTTTTATTTTTTGGGGATTGGCTTGGATATTAAATAAAATTAAAAAGGGTAAACTTTTAGTTTGTTTAGTAATGATTATAGGAGTTAGTTTGATACAAATGCGTTTGCTTAATTATCCTTTGCCATATAAAAGTCCAAAAGGATGGAATTATTTAAGACAAAAAGAAGCAGTAAATAAAATCTTAATAAACGGATGTCCTGAAAATTACAACATAACAAGTACTCTTACGGGTGATACGAGATCTTATGATTTGAGATTTTTATTGATTATTAAAGGATGTAAACCGATGGGAGTGGAAGAATATCCAAAAGCAAAAACATTATTTTTAGTCGCGCCAGTCGATCGACCACCAGAAATTGAAACGGTATGGGAAGTGAATTCCTTTGGAAAGTTTGAGGTAAAAAGAGAGGAAAGTTTAAATGAAAATATTAGGTTTTATGAGTTAGAGAAGTTATGAAAACTAGAGTTAGGATGAATTTGGGGTTGTTTTTCTAGCTTCCCGAGCAGCTTCTTTTTTTGCCATAAGGATTTTATCCGCTTCTTTTACAGTATCAATAAGACTTTTGTGTTTACTCTTATCATAAATAACTGAAACAAAATCAAATTTAACTTCTGATTCCCCGTTTATAGATTCTAGGTGATTTTTTAAACCTTCTTGTGGGTTATTTGGTTCCTTGGGGTCAATTCTATAAGTAGAAAGTAATACAAACTCATCCCCGTGTAAATGGAACAATAGATCATTTTCTCTAATTTTTTCTTGAAAGAAATTACCAAATTCATAAATTTTTTTATTGGCCGCATTATGACCAACGGTTCGGTTAATTTCTCCAAAACCTTTAAGATCTATATAGGTGGCAATAATACTACCTGGTTTATTATCAAAAATGTTAATAAATTCATTTAGAGCCTCTTCATTAGGAAGTTGGGTCCGTGAATTAATTTTCTTTTCATTTTTTAATCTTTCAATTATTTTTTTGAGTGATTCTATATGATCAAAAATATTTTGGGCGGTATCTATAACAGAGGGACCTTGATAAGGGTGAGGTGTTTGAAGGACTTGATCGGCACGAGTTTGATTAAGCCCGTGTTTTATGTGAATTTTTGGTTGTGGTTTTTCGCCCCCCTCACCTGACATGTTTGGATATTAAAATGATATTTTAAAAAGTAATTATTCTCGGCAGCAATCAAGAATTTTATTGATAGTCTGGCCGACTTTACCCAAAAAATCTTTGGTTGGTAGTGGCTTTTCTTTTACAGGTAGAGACGCATCATGATGCGTCTCTACAGAATTATCTGGTTTGATTAAACCTAAATTTAAACTCCAAAAAAGATTATAAAGATCAAAAGATTTTTTGAAATAATCATTGGCCTCTTTTTTGTCACCTTTAGTTAAACTTTTTGTGCCAACTTCCATAAGTCTCATAGAAGCTGATAAAAGGTGTTTACTGGTACACCAAACTTCACCTTGGCCTTCTTTGACTATTTTTTTCATTAACTCCTTTCTCATTTCTCGGGCAGTATTTAAAACATCAATATACTTGGTGTCGCCTAGTTTTTGAGAGGTAAAAAACATATGTTCCTCAATTCCAATAAGATTCATGATAGCAACGGATAAATCTTCACCGGAAGATAAGTCCATTTGATGACCTTTTTCAAGTGATTTGGCTTTGTCGATAAATTTTTGAAGGTCTTTTGAATTCATAATTTAATTCAATCTTCCCCTAACCCCTTCTTTGACAAGACGGGGAATGGGGTTTTATAACTTAAATATTAATTTAAATAAAATAGTTAGTAAAGTTAAAATTCCAAGAGGGAAAATAACTTTTTGATAAGGGAAAAGAATTTTACCACCATTTAAAACACGTGTTTTACGATCAACAAAAATACCCAAAAGCCAAATTAATAAACCTAAAGATTGGCCAAAAATAATTTTATCTAGACCAAACAATTGATTACTGGCAGAACCGGTTTGGTCAGTAAACATAAAATAAGACAAGGTGGCTCCCAACATTAAAACAGACAAGATAATTGGATTGCCAAAAAATTTATTTTTTATTTTTTGAGCTAGCCAAAAAGAGATAGCCGTGTTGAGTCCTGAAATCCAAAGAGAAACCAAAAAATCATCAATACCAAGTTTTTTGGCCAAAATCATCCCCCCCCCAACGGTGACAATACAAACCGGGCATTGAGCGTAAGCAGCTTTTACTAGAAACATAAGATGTTTAAATTATAACAACAAGACAGCCCCTAAAAGCGGGGCTATCTTGTGGGCGGTTTATTTTTTAGAATTACAACCGCAAGAACACTTTGGACCGCAATTGCAGCTAGTGCAACCGCAGCTACATTTTTTTGATGCTGCCATATGTGGCCTCCCTTTAAATTAATAATCAGTCGACTGCTTTGATAATTCCAGTAACCATCCCCATAGAACAGAAAAAACTATATGTTCCTGGCTTTTTGATAGTAAATTCAACGGTTGTACTTTGAAAAGGTGAAAGATTAATTGGTTTATCCAAAATTAAAGGTGAGACTAAAGTGGTGGTACAGCTAGTAATACCTTTTGGGGTAATTTGCCAGACAATTGGAGTGTTGGTTTTGACTTCAAAATAACTGGGGGAATAAGCAGAGTTGGTCACGGTCATATTGATAATTTGTTTTTGATCGGAGATGACAACCGATGAACTGTTTTTTGATGGGAATAGATTTTTGGCCTGAATAAAAATGTTGGATAAGGCGAAAAATAATATAAGAAAGCCAGCTAAAAGAGAAAATTTTTTAGAAAGAGCAGGGTTTTTGAAAAGTTTGGAACTAAAAAAACCGATTAATAAAAGACTGGGGGTAGTACCCAGAACAAAGAAGAGAAGAATAAGAGAACCTCTAAGCGGATTGGCTGAAATTAAAGCAGAACTTTGGGCGGTAAAAGTAAAACCACAAGGGAGAAGAAAGGTTAAAATACCAAAAATAATTGGTGAAAGATTTTGAGAAAATGTTTTGTTAAGAAACTTTTTGGGGAGAAAAGAAATTTTTGGAAGGTTAATCCCTAAAAGTGGTAAAGAAGAGTAAATCATAATTAAGGAAATAGTAGTAATTATGATTGGAAAAACTGAGGAAGAAATATTAATAAAAGAACCAATTAGTCCAAGTAATCCACCTAGAAGGACAAAAGTGATAATTCTGGATAAATTGAAAAATAAATGTGATTTAAAATCCAACCAATTTTTAGAAATTGAAAGCAATAGGCCGCCAATAATAGCGCTACAACTGGAAAGGCTGGCTAAAACACCCAGAAGAAAAAATAAAGGGAGAGAACTTTGAAAATCAAGACTAAGTAACGGAAGAAGATTAAATTGATTGAAGATAAAAAAGAAAAAAACTAGAACTATAAAAATAACCAAAAACAATAGGTTAGATTTCTTTTGAGGATGGCAATCTGGGCAAGAAAATTTATCGATGTTGGTCATGGAGCCTAGCTTGACAAACAGTAATTCTATCGTGTTTCTTTTGAAGAGACTCTGAAATGGAATGTTTAATTTGTTGGTAATAATTAAAAATAGCTTCGTTTAGAGCATCGATGGCTAAAAGAGAACAATGAATCTTGATATCGGGAAGATATTCGAGCGCCTCGATAACATCTTTATTGTCCAACTTTAGAGCATCTTCTATGGTCTTACTAAAAGCTAAATCGGTAACAACACTACTGGTGGCAATGGCGGCAGCACAACCCATGGTTTCAAATTTAACATCCTTAATAAAATCTTGACCTTGTTTATTTTTGTCAATTTTTAAATAAAGTTTCATAACATCACCACAAGCGGGGTTCCCTACTTGGCCAACAGTAGTGGCATTTTTAATAACCCCAAAATTATGTGGATTTCTGAAATGTTCTAAAACTTTTTTGGAATAACCGACGGGTTGAGCCATATTATTTAAAGGGTGAAAGTTGCCTTAATTTTTTGATAGTTTGAGGCAAAATTTTTAACAAATAATCTAAATCGGCTTTGGTAGTAAAACGACCAAGACTAAAACGAATGGAACTGTGGGCTTGTTCTGGTTTTTGGCCTAGAGCCAATAAAACATGACTTGGTTCTAAAGAATGTGAAGAGCAAGCGGAACCAGTAGAACAAATAATGCCATTCATGTCGAGATCAAGTAAAATTGACTCTCCTTCAATCTTGTCAAAAGAAATATTGATATTATTACAAAGACGATTTTTGACGGAACCGTTTAAATGAGTATCTGGGATTTTGGTTAAAATATTTTTAATAAGATAATCGCGAAGTTGAGTAAGTCGTTTGTTCTCCGAATCCATAGAATCAATAGCAATTTGGGCGGCCTTGGTAAAGGCGGCGATTAAAGGCACATTGACCGTGGAAGAACGAATTCCAAACTCATGACCACCACCATGAAGTAGTGGAGTAATTTTTGAGCCAGATTTGACATATAAAAGAGCAACTCCTTTTGGGCCATAAATTTTTTGAGAGGAAATAGTTAAAAAATCGATATTATCTTTTTGGACATCAATAGGTAGTTTTGAAAAACTTTGAGCGGCATCTGTATGGAAATAAGCTCCATGTTTATGACAAATTTCACCGATTTTTCGGATATCCTGAACAGTACCAATTTCGTTATTGCCATGAATGACAGAAACCAAAACAGTGTCGGGACGAATACTGGACTTTATAAAATCTATATCAACAAAGCCTTGCTGATTTACTGGAATTTGAGTAATCTCAAAACCTTGGGTTTTTAACCATTGGGCTGAATTTCTGACACAATCATGCTCAATACTGGAAATTATAATGTGTTTGCCTTTTTTAGAGTTGGCCCAAGCAACACCTTTTAAAACCGTGTTGTTGGATTCGGTAGCTGAAGAAGTAAAAACTATTTCCTCTTCTTTGGCATTTAAAATCTTAGCAAAAACAGTACGACTGTCCTCGACTACCTGGGCCGCATTTAGACCAAATTGATGAAGAGAAGAAGAATTACCGGAGTATTTAGGGTTTAAATATGAAACTAAAGTGGAAACAACTTGGGGGTCAACTGGAGTGGAGGCGGCATAATCTAAATAAACTGTTTTATTGGAATCACCGACAGAGTCTAGACTAATTGAACTAAGAACTTGATTAAATCCAGTTTGAATTTGTTGGTAAAGATTTTTGGTGTGACACTGACAGACGTCAGGGCAAGAAAACTCCGGTTTTTCTAGGGCGGTAATAATCTCTTTTAGAGAAATATCTTTGGGGTCACGAGAAAGCATATAACCGCCAGACGCACCTCTTTCGACTTCAAGAACTCCAACTTTTTTTAGTTTGGCAAAAATTTTTTCAAGATAATCAGAGGGTAAATGTTCATTTTGGGCAATTTTTTTGACGGAGCAACAACAACCTTGATCCATTAGGTTGGCCAAAGCGCGAAGCGCATAACGAGATTTAGTAGATAACTTCATTTAGTTTATATCGGACTAAACTTGTCCGAATTGATTTTATTAAAAAAATAAAAATGTGTCAATGAGGAAAATTAAACCCACCCCCGATAAATCGGGACCTCCCTTAAAAAAGGAGGCTTTTAATTCTGACAATGGGGACAAAAGAAAGTACCCCGACCACCGATTTTTATTCGTTTAATAGGCGTTTTACAGACAAGACAAGGTTCCCCTGCTCTTTGATAAACCCGAAAGAAATATTGATGTTGACCAACAGAACCGTCGGGGTGAATATATTTATTATCTTTGGCGGTAGAACCACCATGAAACAGTGATTCTTTCATTAAATCGACTAAATTTTGATGAAGTTTTTGAGATTGATTTTTAGTTAATTTATTGGCTGAAGTTTCGGGGTGAATATGGCTTAAAAACAAAGCATCATTGTCATAGATATTACCAATGCCGGCAAATTTTGATTGATCAAGTAAAACTAATTTGATAGCTCGGGAGGTTTTTTGGATTTGGTTGTAAAAATAATTATTAGTAAATGCCGAATCCAAAATATCGACACCAACATTTTTCTGAAAATTTTTTAATTCAGTTTGAGTAAATAATTTAACCCAACCGAACTTGCGTTGATCGTTGAAAAATAGTTTAGTGCTATCGGAAAAGGTGAAAATGAGACGAGTAGATTTATTGGGTAGATGAGACTTGTTTTCTTTTGGGGTAGGATGACCTAAAACTGAATCGCCAATAATAATCTGACCGGTCATTTTGAGATGGAAAAGAAGAATTAGACCATTTTTTAGATGAATTGAAAGTTGTTTACCTAGACGGGATGTAGAAATTATTTTTTGGTTAAGAGCTAATTTTGGATCGCCGACAAAAGACTTAGTGTTTAAAATCTCGATATTAGAAATGGTTTTATTTAAAATATGGCTGTCTAAAAAGAGACGGACTGTTTCGACTTCGGGAAGCTCAGGCATAAATTAGCAATCTAGTTAATTAATAAGTAGCTATTAGTATAACTCTAGAACCAAAAACAGCTTTATGCTACTATACGCCATGAAAGAATTTAAGGTGATTGGGGAAAAAGTAGGAAGCGGGCTTCCTTTGCCAATAAGTACAGATGTCGCAGAACGAACTTTGGTAGAAATTACTTCTGGGGGTTTGGCACAGGTGTGCCGTGAAATGTATGATTTTACCAATAAAAAAGAAAACTTGAGTTTAATTAAATTATTAAGTCGTATTGCTGATGTTAATACGGTTAATTACACAGAACGTGGGGATATAACAGAAGGTTTTTATCTCGGATTAAAATTAATTAAGAATTCTTTTGAAACTAGTAATGGAAACTTTCCTTTTCCTTCTATAAAGGATAAAGATGTCGATAAACGGCTTGCGAAAAATATGGAAGGGAAAATGTCAGGGAATTTGGTTGATTTTGTTAAAAGAAAAATTGAAATAGTTAGAGAGATTGATCCGGTGTTTATAGAATTTATGTCAAAAATAACTGCAGGTAAAGAACCGGAACAAAGAGACATGTTAATTCATGGAGCAACCGAGGCTTATTTAATTGTAGATACAGCAATTAATGAACCTTTTAATTAATTTAGACTAAATCGTCGAGGTCGATGACGGAAATACTTTTGTTTTTAGCAAGGTGATCGACAGCAACAGTCATGTCAGCTAAACTATCTTTGATATCTGAAAATGAATTAAGATAAGTCTGGGTGGAAGAAACATAACCCATGATTAAAACTATGTCCGAGATTTGTTTTGTGCCAGAGTAAACAGCAATTATGGAATAAGCCAAAATAAGACAATAAAAGAAAACGGCACCATTTTGGAGAACAAACCATTCTGTAAAATTCCAGTTTGAAAGACGAGTAAAATGTCTGGTAAAAGATTTTTGCTCTAATTCAACATCATTACTTTCTTGTAATTTGCCATAATAAGTTTCAGTTTTAGTGTTTTGCAAATCTCTGAGTTTGACATATTTTTGAGTAGTGTAATAGTCAATAATCATATAAATAACGATGTAAACCATTTCTAAGACAAATACCCGAAGATCAACAAACCACAAGATTGCAGGGATGATAGACAAAGAAACGATACTGTCGATTCCAGGTTGCCGAAATAAAGTTAAAGTCATAGCGCTGGCATCGGAAAAGTTTCTAATGGCCTGAATGCTTTGATGGCGTTCTTCTTTGTCTTTGGTATGGAGATCTTTGGTAAAAAAATTATGAATATCAAAACTAATATCACTAATACACTCATCTAGTTTAAAAATTGATTTTAAACGCAGAAAATTATCTACTAAACGAACCAGAAGGATAATAAGAATCAAAAAGAAAAGAGTACTAAAAACTACTTTAGTTTCAATATTTTCAATAACTCGGGAATAGAGATAAATGGTTAGGAGTGGTAAAAGAGAGGAAAGAAAACGAATAAAAAACCAAAACAAAAAACGGGGCTTATCTTGGATAATCTTGAAAATTAAAAATAAGGTAATTTTGGTTTTTTTAATCATGGCAGTTTATTAAATTATCCGGTTAAAGAAGTAAAAAGTAAAGCCAAAAGTAATGCTAAAATCATCTATGGAAGAAAAAAATCAAATTTATGATGTAGTAATTATTGGTTCGGGGCCGGCTGGATTGACGGCGGCAATTTATAATGCCAGGGCTGATTTAAAAACAATAGTAGTTGCTGGAAATCAACCGGGAGGACAGTTAACAATTACGACTTTGGTAGATAATTGGCCGGGGTTTCCGACTGGAACTGGTGGAGTGAAGTTAATGATGGATATGCAGCAACAGGTGAAGAATTTAGGAGTGGAAATAAAATCGGGATTAGTTAAAAAAATAAGTGAGAAATTTAAGGTTGAGTTGGAAAGCGGAGAAATTTTGGAAAGTAAGGCAGTAATTGTGGCAACAGGGGCGGCGGTAAAATGGTTGGATTTACCAAACGAAAAGAAATTAATTGGTCACGGAGTAAGTGGTTGTGCCACTTGCGATGGAATGTTTTTTAGGGGTAAAACAGTAGCGGTGGTTGGAGGTGGAGATACGGCCTGTGAAGAGGCAAATTTTTTATCAAAGATTTGTACTAAAGTTTATTTGATTCATCGAAGAGATCAATTTAGGGCGTCAATAGCTGAACAAAAAAAAGTTTTGAATAACCCAAATGTAGAAATTTTATGGAATAGCGAAGTGAAGGAAATAAAAGGTCTAGAAATGCTAGAGTCGATTAAAGTGGTTAATAATCAAACTAACGAAGAAAAAGAATTGGTCTTAGATGGTTTGTTTGTGGCTATTGGCAGTCAACCGGCAACCAAATTTTTGGAAGGGTTGGTGGATTTATCGGAAACCGGGCAGGTATTGACAGGTAAAAATAGTGAATTTGTAACGATGACAAATATGGAAGGAATTTTTGCAGCCGGAGATTGTGTAAATGTGAAACATAAACAGGCAATTGTGGCGGCGGGTGAAGGTTGTCGAGCGGCACTGGATGCGGAGAAGTGGTTAGAAAAAGAATAAATTAAACGAATTCGAATTCAATTTTTTCTCCCAAGATAACAGAATTACCTGCTCCAAAAGAACCTGTTGTTGATAGAATAACAGATTTTCCGATGATCTCGGATAAAACAGAACAACCTTGAATAGTAGTACAGTGACCAGGAGTGATAAACTCTGGGTTAAGTTGCTTTAAATTGGTTGCGTGGGTTATCATTTCTTCATTTGAAAAATCAGTATAATGCATTCCCCCAATAATTCCTCTAAGTTTATTATTCTTCGTTGCTTCCATAGCTTTTTTAATCAATGGTTCCACCCCTGGGTGGGAACAGCCTAAAATTAAAGTGATACCTAAATCGCCTTGGTCAATTACTACTGCTTGTTCAGACATTGGTTCCCCGATACAACCGGTTGAAAATATTGAATCGCGTAATTCAACGCCATCATTGCTAATGATATTTTTATATTGATAGTTTTCAATGACCGATAAATCTTTTTTTGAAATCGCTAAATTATATTGATCCTCATTATCTTTCTTTAAAAAATTATATTTATAAGGGTGGTTTTTAATATCATCTTCCCCAAGTTGTATTGGTAAAAATAAACGTTGTTTGTTCAATTTTGGAAGTATTTCGTTTAATGCCCCCACATGATCAATATGCCGGTGAGAAATTAAAACATCATTTATTTCATCTAAACTAATTCCTAATTGATTAAGATTGTATTCGACGGCACCAGGAACTTCACCAACATCAAAAAGTAATTTATAACCATCAGTTTCAATTAGAAAAGATTGTCCGTGTTGAGCTAAACAGTTGTGCCTATAGGTGGTATTTTCAGCAAGACAGGTTATTTTAAAAGTAGTCATGCTTGTATTATATAAAAATAATTATTTTTGTGAAACCAATTTTTTAATTTTGGAAATAAATTTGGCTTTGGAAAAATTTTGAGCTTGAGAAATACAATCTGACGATTTTATATTTAATTTTTGAAATCGTTTGATGGCAGAGATTAATGATTCAACAGTAGGTTGGTCAAAGAAGACACCAGTTTTACCATCAATAATAGTTTCTAAATAACCACCACCTTTAAAAGCAATTACTGGAGTACCGGCCATCATTGATTCAACTGGGGTCATACCGAAATCTTCATCGGTTGATAAAGCTAAAAACGCCTTAGCTTTGGTATAATATTTAACTAGATTTTCATCTGAAAGACGGCCTAAAAATTCAACATTGTTGCCAGATATTTTTTGAAGTTCCTTATATTCGGAATAATAACCAGCTGGCTCGCCAACAATTTTTAGATTAATTCCTAATTTATTGGCGGCTTTGACGGCTAAATCAATACCTTTGGCACCAACAATACGAGAAATAATTAAATAAAAATCTTCTTTTTCAACTTTTGGAACTGGTAAAAGAGAAACTGGTGGATAAATAACAACAGAATCACGACGATAAAATTTTTTGATACGATTGGCAACATTTTTAGAATTGGCGACAAAAATATCGACTTTTTGGGCCTGTTTAAAATCGTAAAGACGCATAAAATGACCAACGACGATAGCATAAAGTTTGACTATCCAATATTTTTGAAAACCAACTGATGTTTTAAAACCATAAAGCCAACGAGGTGGAGTGTGACAATAACAAATTTCTTTGGTATTTGGGCCTTTTTTAAAACCTTTGGTGATGTACCAGCTTGATGAGGCGATAATGACATCATATTTTGAGAAATTAAAACTTCCCCAAATTAAAGGAGTTAAAAACCGCAAAGGGCTGTGTAATTTTGAACTAAAAAAAGGAATGTAATGAACCCATGAAGGAATTATTTTTTTATTTTTAAAGTGGTTGTAAGCAGTAGAGTTTTTTTTGTAAAAAGCGGTATAAATTGGAGCTTTTGGATATATTTCTGAAAGAACTGACAAAACTCTTTCAGCACCACCAAATTCGTTTAAATAATCATGGACAAGGGCAATTTTTAAGTTATTTTTTTTCATATTAAAATAAAGAAGATTGTTGGGGTTTGGTGTCTTGGTCGAGACGAGAAATGAGAGATTTAAAATTATAACTTTTAAACATATTTTTGAGACTACAGATAATTTCCGGGCTCCATTTGCTTTCTGAGAATTTGAAATCAAGAGGGATGTTGTCAATAATAGTGGCTAATTTTTGGGAAAGATAGGCATTGTCTTTTTCTTTGGCTAATTTTTCTTTGATGCTTGGTTTAATTTCTTCTAGGTGAGAGTAGATATTGTCTAAATTTTGATATTCAGATAAAAGATTTGTCGCGGCTTTTGGACCAATACCGGCAACGCCAGGATAGCAGTCAGACATGTCCCCCATTAAAGCTTTAAGGTCGACGACTTGGTCTGGTTTTACTCCTAATTTTTCGACAACATCTGGAGATTTAAATAATTTAGTCTCTGAAAGACCACGAAGAGGCATAAGTAAATGGGTTTTAGAGTCGACTAATTGCATCAAATCCTTGTCGCCAGTGATAATTATAGTTTCACTGATAAACTTCTTTTTTGAGGCCTTACGAGCGATGGTGCCAATAAGATCATCTGCTTCGTACCCACCTATGGCAAAAGTTTTGATATTAGATTGTTCAAGAGTGGTGGCTAAAAGAGGAAGTTGAGAA
Source organism: Candidatus Parcubacteria bacterium (assembly GCA_023396915.1). Lineage (GTDB taxonomy): Bacteria > Patescibacteriota > Microgenomatia > UBA12405 > UBA12405 > WARW01. Next base: position 40,832 of record JAEWUV010000001.1, on the reverse strand, counting down.
ATTAATTCCCTGTCTGGAGCTTTGCGTTTGGCCCGATAGCCAACAAATTCTGATTGACGAAAGGTTGGACCAGGAGAGTCAAGGCAAACAATTAAATATTTGGGGTTAATTTGAGAAATGGCCGAAAGTAACATGGAATAAAACCCATAAAGAGCGTTGACTGGTTGGCCATTGACAGTAAGGTTAGGAATGGAATGGTAAGCCCGATGAATAACAGCATGACCGTCAATAATCAATAATTTAGACATGATGTAGTTTAGCAGAATTAAACCCACCCGCCCTATCGGGCACCCTCCCTTGAAAAAGGGAGGGCTTAAAAAATAGATTAAGGTAGAATTAAATATGAAATTTGTTTATTTTGATGTTGGCGGGGTATTGATAAAAGATTTGAGTGACGATGATAATGGTTGGAAAGTATTATTAAAAAAACTAGGGTTAAAGGATTCTCAACAACAAAAATTTGATGATTTTTTTGATATTTTTGAAAAAGATTTAGAAAAAGGTAAAAAATTGAGAGATTTTCCCTTAATAATGAGAGATAGATTTGGGATTAATTTGCCGAATAATTATTCCATTGGTGATGATATGGTAAATAATTTTTTTGTTAGAAACGAAGGAATTTGGCAAATAGTAAATAGTGTTAAAAATAAATATAAAGTGGGTTTGTTAACAAATATGTATGAAGGGATGTTGAATTTGATTAAAGAAAAAGGATTGATTCCAAACATGAATTGGGATGTGATTGCGGATTCGTCAATAGAGAAATGCAGAAAGCCGGATAGAAAAATTTATGAAATTGCCCAAAAAAGAGCCGAGGTTGAAAGTAGTGAAATCTTGTTCATAGATAATAAACAGGAAAATTTAGAAATACCTAAACAAATGGGTTGGCAAACATATTGGTATAACCCAGGTGATTATGAAAAATCAAACTGGAAACTGGCGGAGATTTTACGGTAGAATTTAGTAATGGAAATGCAACACCCGATTCCACAACAAATATCATCCTATGAATTTAAATTGGTAGGAGATATGACGTTAAAGCAGTTTGCAAAAGCTGCCGGAGGCATAATAATTGCGATATTAATATATAAAACGAAATTATTGGCGATATTTAAGTGGCCGTTAATGTTTGCTACCGGCGGTTTAGGATTAGCGTTGGCTTTTATTCCTTTTGAAGATAGGCCCTTGGAAACATGGGCTATAGCTTTTCTAAAGTCGATTTATGCTCCGACAATATATACTTACAAGAAGAAAAATGAAGACTGGTTGGAATTAAGTAGCCCTCAAAAAAAAGAGGAAGAAACGGCTCAATTGTACGAAAATAAAAACGCTGATATTGTTTTTAAGAAAAAGATAGATCAAACAAATACTTCTAATGTTGGGAGTAATTTTAAAATTAAAATCGCTAAAAATAAAAAAAATGAGGCAATTGAAATAAAGCCAAAACAAAACAGTGTTAAAGAAAGAGTAATTGAACCTGTTTCTGATGAAATCAGAAAAGTAACAGAAGTGATACCGGAAGAAAAAATAGAGGAAATTAATATTCAAGAGAGGAAAACAGTTGATTTAAATTTAAAGAAAGAAAAATTGGAAGCCACAGGAAAGGCAGTTTTTGGCAGTATTCCAATGCCGAATAGACCAGATATTTCCAATGTAATTGTAGGGATGGCGACAGATAGTGAAGGGAAGATAGTTGATGGAGTAATTATAGAAATTCAAGACATGCATGGGAATCCAACTAGGGTTATCAAAACTAATGCTTTGGGTCAGTTTAAAATATCGACTCCACTGGCTAATGGAAGGTATCTATTGATTGCCGAAAAGGAAGGTTATGGTTTTGATAGAGTTAATATTGATTTGAAAGGTGAAATTGTTGACCCAGTTAGAATAATAGCTCACAATTAGTTTATTATTAATATATGCCAAACGATCCTCTTAAAATAGCTATTAAAGGTACAACTCAAGAGCATTTGCCGATTGAGGATATTATTGAGGATGTAGTTATTTTGAAAGACGGTTCAGCGGTTTCAATATTAAGAGTTTCTTCGGTAAATTTTGATTTATTGTCAGAGAGGGAACAATCGGCGTTGATAATGGCTTACGGTGGAATTTTAAATTCTTTAAACTTTCCTGTTCAAATAATAATTAAATCTGACACTAAAGACATTGGGTCTTATATGAAAAGGTTGAATGAAGCGGAAGAAAAACAGGAGAATAAAATGTTGAAAGAGAGAATTAAAAAATATAGAAAGTTTATCGAAGATATAGTTAAAAGAAATGATGTTTTATCTAAATCGTTTTATGTGGTGGTCAAGTTTTCTTCGGCAGAATTGGGAATTAAGAGTATGGGTAAACAAAGTTTAAAAGGATTGATAAAAAAAGATAGAAATATTGGTTTGCCTTATCCTAAAAGTTATATTCTAGAAAAGGCGAAAGCGAGTTTAGAACCGAAAAAAGATCATTTGATAAGGTTATTCTCGAGATTAGGTTTGGAGGTTTCACTTTTGGAAAACAAAGAGTTAACTGAATTATTTTATAAAATATATAACCCGGAAGTAGCGGATAACCAAAAACTTAAAGAGGTTAATTATTACAGCCCAATGGTCACAACCAAATAACTATGGATTTATTGAAAAATATAATTAGAAAACCAAAAACTGTGGCTGTGGAAAACAAGGGTAATTCTAAGGAAAAAACAGAGGAATCTGGAGTTGTTGATAATACTAAAAAAAGAGATTTTTCCGATGGATTAGTTTCGATTAAAGATATAATTGCCCCATCATCTTTGGAAGTTGATTTTAACCATGTCAGAATTGGTGATAAATATTTTCGAACCTTATTTGTATCCGGTTATCCAAGGTTTGTCGGGATGAATTGGCTGTCTTCTTTGATTAATTTTGATTGGACACTGAATATCTCGATGTATATTTATCCAACTGATGGCAAGGCGATTTTAGATGATTTACGACGCAAAATTACAGAAATGGAGGCGGAATTAAGTACTGATATCCAACGTGGTCGATTGGTAAATCCGGCAACACAAGCAAAGCTTGAAGACGCTTTGAATTTACAAGCAGATTTAGTAAAAGGAGAAGAAAGGTTTTTTCAGTTTGGGCTTTATATAAATATTTCAGCAGATTCTAAAGAGGATTTGGATAGGATTAATAAAAATTTAGAGGCGGCATTAGGGTCTTTGTTGGTAGTGAGTAAAAGAGCAACTTTGCAGATGGAAGATGGTTTTATAACTTGTTTACCGGCTAATAGTGACAGATTGGGAATAACCAGAAATATGGACACCACTTCGTTGGCAACAACTTTTCCATTTGTATCTTCTGATTTGTCTGACGATAAGGGAGTAATGTATGGGATTAATGCCCATAATGGATCGTTAATAATTTTTGACCGATTTTCCATGCCGAACTACAACTCAGTGGTTTTTGCTACCTCAGGCGTAGGAAAGTCTTATATGATTAAGTTGGAAGTATTGCGATCTTTGATGTTTGGAACAGAAGTAATTGTAATAGATCCTGAAAACGAATATAAGGACTTGGCCGATGCGGCCGGAGGGCAATATATTGCTTTTGGCTACAATGAAGAGTCGAAAATAAACCCAATGGATTTGTCTTTGGTAGAAGAGGAAGGAGAGAATGCTTTGAACAGTAAAACTCTTTCGGTCCATAAATTAATGAAGGTAATGTTGGGGGCATTAGATCCAATGGAAGAGTCTATTTTAGATAAGGCTTTGATGGATGCTTATAAAGCAAAAGGGATAACCCCAGACCCAGAAACCCAAAATAAAGAGCCACCTTTGATTGAGGATGTTTATAAAGCTTTAATAGGAAGAGAGGAAGAAAAAGCCCAAATGATAGCTGCTAGGATGGAAAAATATATTAAAGGGTCGTTTGCGGGTATTTTTAATCAAAAAACTACAGTTAATTTAACCAATCAATTTGTGGTGTTTGGGATAAAAAATCTAGAAGAAACTTTGAGGCCAGTAGCGATGCATATTATTTTGGACTATATTTGGACCATAGTTAAAAAGACATTAAAGAAAAGGATTTTAGTGGTAGATGAAGCTTGGTATATGATGCAATACGAAGATTCGGCTCAGTTTTTAAGAGGGGTAGTTAAAAGAGGTAGAAAATATTATTTGGGTGTGACTACAATTACTCAGGATGTTAATGATTTTTTAAAGAGTACTTACGGAAAAGAAATTGTAACTAATAGTTCGATTCAGATTTTACTTAAACAACACGCGGCGGCAATTGATCAGGTGGGTGAGGTATTTTATTTAAGTGAAGGAGAAAAACAATTATTATTAACCGCTGATAAAGGCCAAGGTCTCTTTTTTGCTGGACAGAACCATGTAGCAGTAGAAGTTATTGCTTCAGAGGAAGAACATCAATTAATTACTTCTGACCCGGAAGAGGTTTTGAGAAAAAGAAAATTGGAAACACTTGAAAAAACTCCAACTCCTCAGCCAAAGACTGAGACTCCAGTTCCTCAACCAAAAGCTGAAATTCCAGCTCCTCAGCCAGTGGTTAATCAGCCTCTGACTGAAACTCCAAAAAGTGAAAGTTCAGAGGAAAGTAAAGAGGTTCAAAAAAATGAAGTAGAAGATATACTTCAAAAAAAGATTGATGAGTTAGAAAAAGCTGAGGTTAAAAAGCCTAATTTATCAGGAGAGATTAGATTGGATAGTCAAGAAAAACAAGACAGATTTGTACCACCTAAAATGGAGGTACTAGAACCAGAACAAAAACAAAAACCGATTTTTGTAAAAACAGAAGAGACCAATATTCCCCAACCGCCACAATTAGCAAAAAAACCGACGCCTTTGTTTGAGAATAAAACAAACAGCAACGAACCTACTCCTGACGATTTACTAGATAGTGGAATAATTTAATTTGCGTAGTAATTAGTTGCTATAATTTAGTAAATGGCGTTACCAAATGACAGAGAAGGACAAATTGTTTTTTTGAATAGTATAAAAGTAATTTCTTTTGATGATGGTTTAATTTATTTGCGACAGTTAAAAGAATTAGGAGGAGAGTTAGACCCAAATGGTGAGTTTAAAAAATCTCTCGATGAATTAGTTAAAGGGGTTATATCTGACAAAGTTGACGAAGCAATCAATAGTCTAGAAAGAAAAGCAGATGCGGAAAAAAAGATTGGTGATGAGCAAATTAGTAAGCAAAAACTAGATGAATTATTAAAAGAGTTTGATGAAAAACAAGCCAAAAATGATAATAGTAGTGAGGCTGTTTTAAAAGAAATTCAAGATATTTTAGATAAAAAACCAAGTTTAGCTGATGAAAATATAAGAAGATTTATTGAGACTCAAACTAAACTTAAAAGTGAAAAAATTAAAGCGGAGGAAGGGGTTGTTATAGAGGAAAAACCAGAAGATAAAAGTAAGGCTGAAGATGGGACAGTAGTAAGGGAAGAAGTTGTTGATAAAAAAGTTAAAGAAGATGTGAAATTAGTGAAGGGGAAAATTCAAGATTTAAGCAGAAAATTGGCTCAAGAATCCGGGAAGAGTGAGGTAGATAAGGAAACAATAAGCAGAATTGAAACTGAAATGGAAAGAATTATAGATGGGTCAGAAATTAAGAGTAATGAAGAAAAAATAAATGATTTAACCAGAGCTGTGGCTAAAGGAGAAATATCTCAATTGGAATATAAGGTAAAAATTAAAGCGATAACATTAGAGTTAGAAAAATGGGCATCTGAGCATCGTGAGGCAGTCGATAATTATTTGACTGAAAGGTTTGTAGAAAAAGTTAAAAAAGAAAATGGAGGGAAAATAACCGAAGAGCAAAAACAAGCTGTAAGGGTAAAAAAGAAATTATCTAGTCAAGTGCTTAATTTAGACAATGAAATTAAAAATCAAGAAAATTCAATATTAAGTAAAGACCCTTCCGGTAAAGCTAAAATTGCCGTTGATAATTTTAATGTAACGGCGGGATATGTAAATATATCTCCTAAAGAAACAAGAGATATATTGGAAAAGTCGGAAAAAGCAGATGTAGTATTGGGTGGTTTAAAAATTCCAGCTGATTCTAATTTAGATGCTTTTGACAGAGTAAATGCGGTTTTAAGAAAAGATGAGAAAGTCAAAGGAGCACTGGAGCGAATTCAAAGAAAAAGGGCTCTCTTTGGGGAAACAAAAGTAAATATGTACCGGTTTATGGGCGGACAAAGAAAAATTGGGAGCCAACAAAATCAAAATATAGAAAGGTCGATAAAAATGTTTACTGGGAACAGTCTTGGTGATGCGATGGGGAGGGTTTATGCTGGTATGGCAAATGGAGGGGGTATGAGATTGGGATTAATGGGAAATATTTCAAATGGATTAAAGAACTTGTCGGCAACAACAGGTGGTTTTTTGAAAAAATCTTTGGGAGACTTAGGGAGTAGATTAGGGCCAGGGATTAGAAAAGGGTTGGGAAATGGAATTACGAGGCTTGGAGGTGGATTTTTGAAGGGAGTTAATGGTTTAGGGGGAGCACTTTCTTCTATTGGAGGGTTTAAAGTAAAAGCGGCAGTAGCAGTGTCGGCTGGAATTTTGATTGCAATTATAGCAGGGTCCTTATTCCTTGCTAATCAACAAGTTTTTGGGCCAGGTTATTTTCAGGGAGCACAATTCTGGGATGAAAATGCAGTGGAGACAAGTAATTAGTCTTGTAAACGAACTGGCATTATTATATGAGTAAAGGAAGGGTCGGATTGGTCGTGAAAAAAAACAGGACTGAGACTCTCATTTAATTCAATTAGAATCTCATTACTTTTGCAAACATTAAGAAAATCGATTAGGAATTTATAATTAAAAGCAACTTCTAAGTTCTCTCCTTCAGTTTTTGAGTCTATTTTAATTAAATTTTGGCCAACCTGAGGGGCGTTAGCGGTTAATTCTAAATTATTATTTTTAATATTGATTTTAACTACATTAGCTGACTCTCTGGCAAAAACAGAGGCAAGTTTAACTGATTGGAATAATTCATCTTTATTTATAAAGACTTTGGTAGAGTAGTTTTCAGGAATTAATTTTTTATAATCCGGAAACTCACCCTCTATAAGTCGAGAAACTAGTTCTATATCGTCTAGAATGAATATTACTTGGTGTTCATCAGATGTAAGACCTATTTTAATTTTTGAATCGTTTTTAGCCAGTTTAGTGACTTCTATTAAGGATTTAGCGGGAATCAAAAAACTCAAAGATTCTTTTTTAATATCAAGTGGTATTTCTAATTTGATTTCTTTTAAAGAAAGACGGAAACCGTCAGTGGCAATAAATTTGACAGATTTTTTTTCAAAAATACATAAAACACCAGTTAAAATAGGCCGAGTGTCATCAAGAGCAGCGGAAAAAGAAATTTGATTAATGCTTTGAGTAAAAAGATCAAAATCAATTTCGAATATGGTTTCAGGATTTATTTTAGGAAACTCGGGGAAATCTGTAGCTGGAGTAGTGGTGAATTCGGAATTGGTTTTTTCAGAAGAAAGAGTTAAAAGGTTGTTTTTGAGTTCTAAGTCAATTTTTCCTGTTGGTAGATAAGAAACAAATTCGGTGATTTCTTTTGAGGGGATAGTGATACTCCCCTCTTCTTCTATTTTGGCACCAATCCAATAATTAATACTTAGTTCTAAATTAGTGGCAGATAACTTGAGACGACCCTGATTGGTAGACAATAAAATATTATTTAATACTGGTAGTTGATTTTTAGAAGAAACAAAACGGGAAACGTTGGTCAGGGCAAGGTTGAGGTTCTCCTGGAGAAGAGAGAGATTCATTGGCTTTATTATAGATATAAATTAATAAAAAAAATAGTAGTGTTAGTTATTAGGTGGGGTTTATAAGTGGAATAGTTTGATGAAAAAGTGGTAAGAATCATGTTTTTTGAAAATTAATTGTGTTTAAAAACTAAATTTGGCGATATTTTGGTTATTTTTGATTTTAATTATCTTATAAAATAAATATGGAGTTGGGGTAAGTTTCGGGGGAAAAAGAAAAATAATTTTGTGGATAAGTTGGTGGATAAACTAATAATTTTGTGGATAAGTAAATTTTGATTAAAAAGCAGATTTAATTTGGTTAATAACTTTGCTAATTTGTGAATTAGTGGATAAGTCAGTGTGGATTTTGTCTCGGGCATGCATAATACTGGTGTGGTCACGGCCCCCAAGAAGGCGACCAACCTCTTCAAGTGGAAGATTAATTTCATTAAGTAAAAGATAAGCGGTAATATGACGGGCTTGGACAAGTTCTTTTTTTCGGCTTTTACCACATAAATCCCCTGTTTTAATATTAAAAAATTTGGCACAAACAGAAATAATATGACGAGGGTTAATGTTTTGGTTGGAGTCATTAAAACCAAAGTTTGATTGGGGACTATAAAACTGGTGAATAAAATTAATATCAATTTCTTCTGTTTTATTGGCGATTGATTGAATAATTATTTGTTGTAATTTGCCGTCAATTTCACGAATATTTGATTCAATATTATTAGCTAAATAAGAAGCGGCTTCTGGGGTAATTTTTAAGCCTTTTTCTTCTATTTTTTGGTTAATAATAGCGGTTCGCATTTCATAATCTGGAAGTTGAATATCAACGGTTAATCCACCCATAAAACGAGAAACTAATCGGTCTTCAAGGTGGTCAATTTCACTGGGTTTACGGTCAGAGGTGAGAATTACTTGTTTGCCATTCATATGAAGACTGTTGAAAGTGTGGAAAAACTCTTCTTGGATATATTCTTTTCCGGCAATGAATTGAATATCGTCGACTAAAATACAATCAAGATTGCGGTATTTATCTTTGAATTTGTTCATAGTTTTGCTTTTAAGGGCGGCGATGAGTTCATTACCAAAAGTTTCTGCGGGGAAATAAGAAATTTTATAATCAGGATTATTTTTTAAAAGCTCATGACCAATAGCTTGCATTAAATGGGTTTTGCCGACTCCTACCCCACCCCAAATAAAGAAAGGGTTGTAAGACAGACCGGGGTTTTTGATAATACCTTGGGCGGCAGCATAGGCAAAATTATTACTATTACCAACAATAAGAGTGTCGAAAGTGTATTTTGGGTGGAGACCAGACTGAAAAGTGTTTTTTTGTTTAGAATATTCAAATAAAGGAGAGGAGTCTATTGAGGTGTTTTGTTTTTCTGTTTGCTGGATAGTAAATTCAATATGATTATCTGTTTTGGTTTGGTTATCTAGGGCTAGTTTAAAAGTTTGATAATGGCGTTTTTTGTTGATATCTACTAAATAGGAATTAGGACAGGCTAGAATGGCAAGATTATTTTCTAATTTAATAAGTTGGGTTTTACTGACAAATGTTTGGTAAACAGCCGGAGCCATGACAATTTTAAGTTCTTCTTGAGTATTTTTCCAAAGACGATCTAAATCCATAAATAAAAATAACTAACTTCTAATGACTAAAAAAATAAATTAGGCAGTGGTGTGGGGAAGGATAATCCCGCAGTAGCGGGACTGCAAACAACCGGAGGAGTTGTTTTTGAGTTATCCACATCATAATAAATGAGTTTTCCACAAAATGAAAGAGGATAATTTGAAGCAAACTTATAAATTCTTATCATGAATTTTTTGCCTCAGTCAATACTGGCGTGTTGAAATTCGTCAAAAAATTACGATTTCGAATTTATAATAATTAACTTTTTATATGTTAAAATACGACTTATGACAAAAAGAACATATCAACCAAAAAGTAAAAGACATTCACGGGTTCACGGATTTTTGAAGCGAATGAAAAGCGCTACTGGCAGAAATGTTTTGAAAAGACGAAGGGCTAAGGGACGAAAAAAGATTAGTGCCTAAGGTATAATTATCTTGTGCTGAAAAAGATAAACAGGATTTCTAAAAGGAAGGAGTTTGGGGATTTAAAAGAAAAAGGGAAAATGGTGTTGTCGTCCCCTTTTTTTGGAGTGGTAACGGAAGATAAAGAGGATAAATTACTTAAATTTGGGGTAATTATTTCTAAAAAGATTTCTAAAAGAGCGGTTGATAGAAATAAGATTAAGAGAAGACTAATGGTAGTTTTAAGTAAAAAGTTGGATAAGTTTCAGAGTGGGTTGAGGGTATTGTTTTTGGTTAAAAAAGCAGCTTTAGAGGCAAGTGTGGTTGATTTAGAAAAAGAGGTGGACAGGTTAATCCCAAAGCTTTAATGAAAAAAATAGTTTTAAAGTTGTTGGTTTGGTATAAAAAATATATTTCTAGGGGTGAACAATGTAGATTTATCCCCTCTTGTTCGGAATATACCTATCAGGCGGTAGAAAAATATGGAGTTGTAAAAGGTTTATGGTTGGGATTAAATCGGGTTTTGAGGTGTAGGCCGGGTGGTGGAAAAGGAATTGATTTGTTAAAATGACTATTACTTATGAATTTATTAATAGCGCCATTTGTTAATGCATTGTTTGCTTTTTATTATTGGTTTGGGAATTTTGGTTGGTCGATTGTAGCAGTAACAGTTTTATTGAGAGTAATACTCTTTCCATTGATTTGGCCAAGTTTAAAATCGGCCGGAAAAATAAGAGAATTACAACCTAAATTGAATAAATTAAAAGAGAAATATGGAACTAATAAACAAGCTTTGGCTCAGGCTCAGATGAGTTTATATAAACAAGAAGGGGTTAATCCAATGTCGGGGTGTTTGCCACAGATTTTACAAATAGTAGTGCTATTGCTTTTCTTTTCGGCTTTTAATATGGTAAGTGGTTTTTCGAGAGCTGGACAAAAAAGTAGTGTGGCGGATATCAATGCCCAATTAATCCCCTCTTTTAGAATTGAGGAAGGTTTTAATTTTAATTTAAATTTTTTGGGGAGTGATTTATCTTTGACTCCATCAAAGGCTTTTGCTCAGGGTATGGGAATGAATTTGATAATGGCAGTAGTTTTATTATTAGGTTCAGGAGCCTTACAGTTTTTAGCAGCAAAAATTATGATGCCTAGCCCTAAAGTAAGTGAAAATATTGCCGATACTACAAAGGAAAAAGGTGATGATATGATGGCGGCGATGAGAACCCAATCACTTTATATGATGCCATTGATGACAATTTTTATTGGCTGGAATTTTGCTTTGGGTTTGTTGTTGTATTGGTTTACTACGTCTCTATTAACCGTCGGCCAACAGGTTTTGGTAAATAGACTTAGTAAAAAATAATTCTATTTAAATTTCTTGTTACGAATTTTTCATCTTAAGTCAATGCTTTGCGTTGAAATTCGCTGAAAAATTATAACTTCTAAATTTAAATTTATTATTTTATCGGGAAATTTTTATGCTAAAATAGCGGCTATGGATAATAAAAAAAGAAATGAAAAAATCTTACAACTTACTTGTGATTTTTTGGCACAGATCAATTTTGAAGTGGAAAAAGCCTTTGTGGAAGACGTTGAGGGTGAAGAAAATCAAGTATTAGTGGGAATTACAGTAGCTAATCCGGCAGGATTAATTGGTTTTAGAGGAAGAAACTTGGCGGCAGTGCAGTTAATTTTGGCTTTGATAGTGCGGAATCAAGTCGGTGAAGAAGTCAGAGTTCTTCTTGATATTAATAACTATCGAAATGAACAAAAAGAAAGATTGACAAATATGGTGAGAGGTCTGGCTGAGAAATGTTTGGTAAGCAATAAAGATGTGGCTTTGGCTAATATGAGTTCTTATGAAAGACGGATTTGTCATATGGTGATTTCGGAAATGGAAGGGGTGGTAAGTGAGTCGGAAGGCGAAGGTGAACAAAGGCATGTGGTGATTAAGCCAAAGGCTTAAGTACATAATATTTTTATTGTAATTTTTTGGCTTGATAACAATTTTTTCGGGCTTGTAACCATCGTAATATCCACTCAGAGACTGCGCCCTTCAAAAATATTATCTGCGCCAAAATTACAATTAAACTTTTGGCTTTGTGGTAAGATTGGGTTGTGAAAGGATTTTGGGGTAAGGTGACAAAAATTTTGTTGTTTTGGTTGATTTTGTTAATTCCAACACAATTGGGAAAACATTTTTGGTTTGATTGGTCGACAGTGTTGGGAATAAGGATTGATTATTTTTCACCGACTTTTTATTTAGTAGATTTAGTCTTTGTACTTTGGTTAATAACTAATTTGTTGGCAGAAAGTAAGAAGAGGAAATGGGAGGTTAGTTTTTGGTGTTTATTGGGATTAGTTTTTGTGGGGATAAATATTTTAGTGTCGATTAATAAATGGGTGGCGGTTTATAAGTGGTTGAGAGTGGTGGAATTGGGTTATTTTTGGTTTTGGGTAGTAAAAAATAAGAGAATTGTTGGAGATATTATGATTAAAGTTATTCCCTATTGGATAATACTTGAGTCACTTTTAGCATTGGGACAAATATCTAAAGGTGGAAGTTTGAATGGTTTGTGGTGGTTTTTGGGTGAAAGAAGATTTGATTTTAATACAATAGGAATTGCTCAAATGTCAGTGGTTAATACAGGTTTAGTAAGGGCTTATGGAACTTTTTCTCACCCGAATAGTTTGGCTGGTTTTTTGTTAGTGGGGTTGGTGTGGTGGATAAGGAACAAACCTCTCAGTCCCGATAAATCGGGACAGCTCCCCTTAAAAAAGGGAGCAGTCTTAGAAAAAATTAAATGGTGGGGGGTATTTTGGTTGGGATTGATGGGAATATTTTTGACTGGAAGTAGAACAATTTGGTTTTTAACTTTGGGAGTAATGTGTTTTTGGTTTTGGCAAAATGATTGGAAAATCAGAAATAAAATTAAATTTGTAGTATTGGGATTAATTTTAATTTTGTTTTTATTAAAATTGGTTGATTTTAATTATCCTTTGGGTAATTTTTTTGGTGGGTGGGATGAGAATGGAATGATCAAAAGAGGTCAATTAAATTTAGCGGCAATAGAAATGATTCGACAATCACCTTGGGTAGGAGTAGGGCTGGGAAATTATTTGGCTAATTTGCCTAATGTTTTAAAAAATAACCATACTTTTTGGTTACAACCGGTACATAATATATTTTTGCTTTTGGTGTCAGAGGTAGGAATTTTGGGATTAATGGGAACAATTTTGTTATTGGCTAAAAAGATTAAATGGGGAGACTTGGGTAAATGGAGTTGGGTGGTATTGGGGGTAATTTTTATGAGTGGGATGGTAGATCATTATTGGTTTACCCTACCCCAGAACATGTGGCTGTTGTCTTTGGTATTAGCACTGGTTTAAAAATTTTTCGGCTTGGTAATATTTTTTTAAATTCTCATCATGAATTTTTTACCTCAGTCAATACTGGCGTGTTGAAATTCGTTAAAAAATTACGATTTCGAATTTAAATAAAAATTTTAGGATAAAATAGATTTATGTTGATGAAGAAACCGATTTGGAACACCTTGGTACAAGTGTTGGGGAAATGTATTACTGTGGGTTTGAGTTTGGTAACAACAGCGATTTTGACCAGAAAATTGGGGGTGGAAGTTTATGGAAATTATATGTTGATTGGTTCAATGTGGCTACTGTTGGATTCGGCAGCTGATTTTGGAACTAAAGTGATGGGGGTTAGGGAGGCAGCAAAAGAAAGCGAAGAAAAAAGAAAAGAAATTTATATTCAGGTGGCTTGGTTTAGGTTGTTTGCTTCCCTACTAATGTTTTTGGTAGGATTGGGAGTAATTTTACTGTGGAGTGGTTTTGATGGGATAGAAATAGAGGCGTTAATGGGTTTGTTGATGGTTGGGTTTACGGCTGTGGCTGGAAGTTTGGAAATAATTTTTCAAACAGAAATGAGAATGGAGTTAAAAGTATGGATAGATATTTTATTCCCATTAATATTTGTGGTTTGGTTATTCGGTTGGCAAGCCCAAGTTAATTTAATTGGAGTTTTTGGGGTTTATTTGATAGCCCGGATTATTAGCTTGGGGGTTGGTTTGGGTTTAACAGGTAAACTTTTGGGTAGGTTAAAACTAGTTAGACCTAATAAAACTTTTTGGGTAAATTTTTTGAAACAGTCGTGGCCGATGGGGGTGTATATGATTTTGTTTTCTGGTTACGACAGGGCGGTAGATTCGATTTTGATTAAACAGTTGATCGGGGTAAGAGATTTGGCTTTTTATGGTTTGGCGTACAAAATTTATGGGAACTTGGTTCAGCCAGCATATTATTTGATTAACAGTGTATTTCCAATGCTGTCGAATAAGCAAAACGACAGAAAGAGACTTTTTTGGCAAACCGGGGTTTTGATGTTTCTAGGAGCAATAGTGGTGTCTGGGGTGGTTTATTTTTTGGCGCCGTGGATTATTGGGGTATTGTCTGGAAATGGATTTGAAAAATCAGTATTGGTTTTGAGAATTTTGTTGGTAGCGATGATATTTGCTTATTTGGGGCATTTAGTGGGTTTTACTTTGATTGCTTTAGGAAAACAAAAACAGGTTTTGTTGGTAGGTCTAGTTTCTTTGGTGGTAAATATTGGGGGGAACTTATTATTAATCCCCTCTTTTGGAATTAATGGAGCGGCTTGGATAACGGTTTTGACAGAATTGATAGCGGTAGTGTTGATGACAGGGATGTTGGTAAAGAGAAAGTAGGTTTGGATAATTTTATTTTTTGGCCTGATAACAATTTTGTTTTTTTAAATTCTCACTACGAATTTTTTGCCTCAGTCAATGCTGTCGCGTTGAAATTCGTCAAAAAATTATAGTTTCGAATTTAAATATAAAATTATTGATGTTGTTTTTGCTTTGGAATATGTACAAAATATGATTTTGTTTTGACAACTTTGGAATCAGGTTCGAACGTAAATTTTGATTATTAGACTGTTTGTTTTTGAGATTTTTAGCTTGGAATTTAATTTTTTGTAAATACAGATACACATATTGACGTTATGACGTTTTTTCACGTTCTGATACTTCCCTCTCATGGCTGTTCATACATTTTTAATAGTTAATAACCGCAAATAAACCGAAATATTACCGTATTGTTTAGTTATTAGTTATTGGTTGGTAGTAAGGAGTAAAAACAGGTTAAAATATTGATATGAGTCATGGGGTTCCAACAGCATTAATTTTGGGAATTGATCATTTTGTGGCAAAAAAATTGGCGGAAGAATTGGTAGAAAAAGATATTCATGTGGTTGGGGTGGGAGAGATGATAAATGGATTGTCTGATTTAAAAAATTTTGAATGGGCAATGAATTTGGATGAAGTTGAGGGGGAATTTGATTATGTTTTTGATTTCTATGGCGATAAAAACGATTGGGGGAAAATTAAAGGAGAGAAACTGGTTTTGGTTTCAGTGGACAATGAAACGAGAAAAAGTTATTTGAGTCGGGAAGCAACTACTTTGGATAGAGATTGGCGAATTGTAGAGGCTTTGGGTGTTTATGGAGAAAGAATGGGTGAAAATAATTTTTTGTCTAAGGTTATAAAAGAGGCGGTGCGAAATAAGAATTTAGAGCTACCTGAAGCCGGTAAAACAATTAGATTATTGGCTGTAAGTGATTTAGTGGAAGCTATTTTAAGAGCTTGTTTTTTGTCGGGGACGGCTAATGAATATTTTTTACTTTTAGGCAAAGAGATAACCTTTGAACAACTAGCTAAGGTTTTGATGGATAAGGCAAAAATGACGAGATTTAAAGTGATGGAAGTTAATCAAGAAATTAATCAAGGGAATGAAAAATTAGCTGATGAAAGTGAAAGACAATTACGTTGGAAAGCAGAAATGGATTTTAATAAAGGAATTGATGGAACTTTGCAGTATTTTTTTTCTTTAATGGATGAAGAGAATAGACGAAAAACAGCAAGTGTCCTTCGACAAGCTCAGGATAAAAAAATGGAAGAAAAAATAAAAAAGGATACACATGAAAAATTATTTGATATTTTAGTTGAGGAAAATGAGATGGTAGAGGAAAAACCCACTTTCGTTGAAAGTTTTGGTGAGACAAAGGAAAAAATCGAAGAAAAGGAGAAGGTAGAACCAAAAATGGTAGTTTATGAGGAAAAAAGTGACGATTTTGATTTACCAAGGTTGATAGGGAAAAAGGAGACAAAGGAGACAAAGGAAAAAGATTATATTGAAGAGGAAAGTGAGGAGGCCGCTGTCGCTGAAATCTTTGGTGAGACAAAGAATGAGAAAAAGGTAAAGAAACAAAAAAGGTGGAAAGGGTGGAGATATTGGTGGGTGATAGTAGTGTGTTTTTTAATAGTTTTGTTGTTTGAACCAATGAGATGGGGTTGGGTGACAAATAGAGCTATGAGGAGTGTTAAAGAAATACCGGAATTGATAAAGGATAAAAAATATAATCAGGTTGAGATTTTGGCAGATAAAAGACTTAAAGGATTAGAGGAGATTGATACTAGAATAAGCGAATTGGGTTTAAATAGTTTTGTTTTAGGGAGAAATTATCAAAGTGGGTTAAAAGTTTTGATGGATTTTTTGATTTTAGAAAAAAGTTTACCAACAACAGTTAAAGCGGCAGAAGAAATTAATAATGCTATTTTTAAGGGAAATCAGATAGACTGGACAACGGAATTGGATATACTAAAAACAGGAATTGGGGACATAGAAAATAATATTGGTTTATTACAAGCGAGATTATCAGGGGATTATAGTTGGTTGCCGGCTGGTTGGAGGTCGTCTTTGCAGAAAGGTGAAAAAGTTTTGGATGAGACTAGGGTGAAGATTACTTTGGGGAAAGAGACAGTTAATTTATTGCCAGAATTTTTGGGGGTAGACGGTAAGGAAAGAAAATATATGATTTTATTTCAAAACGAGTCGGAGTTGAGGCCGACAGGAGGGTTTATTGGTAGTTATGGGTTGATAACTTTTAAGGGTGGAAAATTGACAGAGTTTAAAATTAAAGATGTTTATGAAGCAGATGGTCAATTGGAGGGTCATGTAGAACCTCCTTGGGAAATTAAAAGTCATTTAAATGAGGCAAATTGGTATATGAGAGATGCTAACTGGAAGGCGGATTTTGTGAAGACAGGGGCTGACATTCAGTGGTTTTTGGAAAAAGAAACAGGACAGAAGGTTGATGGAATTATAGGGATTGATTTGGCGGTGGCTAAGTCGATGTTGGGGGTAATAGGGGAAGTTCACGTACCTGATTTTGATGAAAAAATATCGGCTGACAATCTTTATGAACAGGCAGAGTTTTATGCTGAGACTAAATTTTTTCCAGGGTCGGTGCAAAAGGCGAGTTTCTTGGGAGGGCTAGGGGCTCAGATGTTTGAGGAAATTAAAAATTTAAATATAGAAAAAATGGGGTTATTGGTTGATTCGATGTTGGACTTGCTTCAAAAAAATGAGATTCAGATAGCGGTTAATAATAGTGGTTTGGCCAAGAAAATTAATGATTTGGGATGGGATGGGAAAATTTATAATGGAAAATGTGCTCGGGAAAATTGTGTCCCTGATTTTTGGTATTTAGTTGAAGCAAATTTAGGTGTAAATAAGGCAAATTATTTTATTCAAAAGGGGATTGAAGAAGTAACCGAAATTACTCAGTCGAGTTTAAACAGAACAATTCGGGTGACTTATGAAAATACAGCTAAAAATGATAATTGGCCAGGAGGAGATTATAAGAATTATGTGAGAATTTATTTGCCAAAAGAGGTGGAATTAAGTCAAATTAGTGTGGCTGATGGATATGATACTTCAGTTAAAAAAGTTTATGTTAATAGCGAAATAAATATTAAGGAGGTTGATGGGAAAAAAGAGGTAGGGTTTTTGATGACAGTACCGGTTTTGAAGAAAAGAATTTTAGAAGTGAAATACAATAGTAATTTTGATTTTGGTGCGGGGAAGGAGTTTACTTATATGAAGTATATTCAAAAACAGCCAGGGACTGGAGAAACGAGTTTGGTGAGTCTGATATCATATCCCGAGAGTTGGCAACCATTACAAGTTGAACCGACAGCAAGTATTGTGGGGGGGAAGGTGTTGTTTAATTTGAAACTGGATGAGGATGTGAAGATGGGAGTGGTGTTGGGGAAATGATTTTAAAAATAAATTTATTATTTTTTTTACTTAAAATTCTTGCTATCAATTTTTCACCTCAGTCAATACTGGCGTGTTGAAATTCGTTGAAAAATTATAGCTTCGAATTTTTATAAGTGAAAAATGGAATTTTTTAAAATAAATATCTTCGTCAAAAATAAAAATGTGGTTTTAGACTTAAATTTTAAGATATAATTTTGGTATGAAAAAAGTGGTGGAAGATTTTGTTTGTGAAGTGTGTGAGGAGAAAGTGATAGGTAATGGGACAACTGATCATTGTCCGAAGTGTCTTTGGGGAAAGCATGTGGATGAAGAAATACCAGGAGATAGGGCGAGTATGTGCAAAGGATTAATGAGGCCGATCAGAAGTGAATATCGAAATGGAAAATTTAGAATTTTTTATAATTGCGAGAACTGTAATCATCATTTTTGGGTAGAAGCGGCAGGAAATGATAATAAAGATTTGTTGATAGAATTGAGTAAGTATTAATTGAAGTAAAAACCTCTCAGTCTCACTTCGTTTGACAGCTCCCCTTAAAAAAGGGAGCAGTCTTTTTTTTTGCTTGAATACTTCCTCCTTTTTTAAGGGAGGATACCGGTTTACCCGGAGGAAGGTTTTGTTTGAAAATATTGATGCGGAGTAAAAAAGGAGAAAATGCGGAGATAATTTTATTTAAATTTTTGTTACGAATTTTGAAAATTTATTTTGACTCGACAATATTTTTTTCGGGCTTGTAACCATCGTAATATCCACTCAGAGACTGCGCCCTGCAAAAAACATTGTCTGCGTCAAAATATTAATTCATAGACGTTGGTTGAGATGGTATAATGACAGGATGAAAATATTTGATGTTTTGAAGAAAAAAACTGAGGGTAAAGATATAAAAAATAAGGGAGAGATAGGTAAAAACAAGAAGTTAGAAGAGGATTTTTTGAAAAATTTGCCACCGGGGGTAAAAATTAAAAAAATTGAAATTGGGCCAAAACAAATAATTAAGTGGTTTATTTATTTGATTTTGATTTTTTGGTTATTATCTAGTTTGGGAGGTTTGTTGGAATCGGCAGGAGTAAATCAGGTTTCTATTTCAGAGTTGGTAAATACAATTAAACAAGACAAGGTGGAGAGTTTGATGGTTTCGGATAATCAGATTGTGGCTCAACTAAAGGATGATAAAAAAATAATGGTAACCTCCAAAGAACCGACGATTTCGTTGACAGAAATATTACAAAGAGAAGGAATTGATTTGACTAAAGTAAATATGGAAGTAAATAATCGACAAGGTTGGAAGATGATGGGGGATGTTTTGAGTATATTGCTGACTATAGGAATTCCGATTCTTTTTATTTTGTGGTTATTTAGAAAGCAGTCCGGTGGAGCTGGTGGTGGAATGTTTGGTTTTGGTAAATCAACGGCAAAATTGTTTGTGAAAGGTAAACAAAATGTGACTTTTAAAGATGTGGCTGGGGTAAAAGAGGCTAAGGATGATTTGATGGAAGTGGTTGATTTTTTGAAACACCCAGAAAAATATCAAAAAATGGGAGCCAGGGCGCCTAAGGGAGTGTTGTTAGTCGGCCCAAGCGGAGTGGGGAAAACTTTGTTGGCTAAAGCAGTAGCCGGAGAAGCTGATGTGTCATTTTATAGTATGGCAGGAAGTGAATTTATGGAAATGTTGGTAGGAGTAGGAGCTAGTCGGGTTCGTGATTTGTTTGGAACAGCCAAAAAAGCCGGTAAGGCAATTATTTTTATTGATGAAATTGATGCAATTGGTAGGATGAGAGGTGGTTTAGGAGGGGACCATGGAGAAAGAGAACAAACGTTGAATCAAATTTTGGTGGAGATGGATGGATTTGAGGCAAATACGGCAGTAGTGGTGTTGGCGGCGACAAATAGAGGGGATTTACTTGATCCGGCTTTGTTGAGGCCAGGAAGATTTGATAGAAGAGTGGTATTAGAAATGCCGGATTTAGAGGCAAGAAAGGATATTTTGGCGATTCATGCCAGAGGAAAGCCATTTAAGGAAAAAACCCTCCCTAACCCTCCCTTAACAGGGCGGGAACCGGCTGTGGATAATGCAGGTGCTGTAAATTGGGATATGGTGGCTAAGTCGACAGTTGGGTTTTCCGGGGCTGATTTGGAAAATATGTTGAATGAGGCGGCGATTGCGGCGGCCAGAAATAATAAAACAGAAATTGACATGAAAGATATTGATGATGCGGCACTTAAAGTGAAATTAGGTGCGGAAAAGAAACGAACTCAAACAGATGAAGATAAATTGATGACGGCTTATCATGAAGCGGGTCATGCAATTGTAAATTTTGTAGAAAAATTGGATCCAGTGTCCAAGATTTCAATAATTTCGAGAGGAATGGCGCTTGGTTTTACTTTAGTGCCGCCACAGAAAGATATAATTCATCAGACAAAAAGTAAGTTAGTAAAACAAATGGCGATGGCGATGGGGGGAAGAGCAGCAGAGGAATTAATTTTTGGAGACATTACGACAGGAGCGGCAAGTGATATTAGCCATGCGACTAATATTGCCAGAGATATGGTGGTGGAATGGGGAATGTCAGAATTGGGGCCAATAAATTTTGGACCACAAATTGATGTCAATGATTTTGGTAAGGCTTATATGGAACCGGCTAAAATTTCTGACGAAATGCAGGCAAAGGTGGATGAAGAGATTAAAAAATTAGTGAACACCTCGATTGATGAGGCAAGAAAGGTATTAAAGAAAAATAAGAAAAGATTGGAAAAGCTGGCAAAAATGTTGGTAGAAAAGGAAAGTATTGGGCAGGAAGAGTTTGAGGGGTTGATGGAATAAACCCAATCTTCCCCTAACCCCTTCTTTGCCCCTCCAGAGGCGGGCAGGCAAGACGGGGGAAATTGAGTCTTTGCGGAGAAAATTTGGTATAATTTTGTGTATGGCGCAAGAGAATAATGCCCAATTGCAGCAAAATCTTTATAGAGAGAGGGTGACTAATGTTTTTGCTTTGGCCAAACAGATTGCTCCGTTGATAGATTATACTGGGGATGATGCGGCTCAGAGAACAAGAGATTTTTTAAGACAAGTCTATCCTGAGGCTAAATATAATAATCTTGGGCAAATTTTAGATGGGGCTAGAAACCTTAATTTTTCTAATAAAAAAAGAGAGGAGTTAAAAAAAGTTGCTGAAAATATAGGTGGGGCTTTATTGATTGCTGGGGGAGATAAAATTTTTGAATGGGCAACAAATGGAGAATTAGATAGTCATATGACTGAAGGAATGGCGAGGATTAGTGAAGTTGTAACCAATAATATTTTTGTTAATGGGGAAGGTGATACTGTTGGTAGGGGGATAGTTCAAAAATTAGTTGAGGTTGAAGCTATGAATGTTAGGGCGGCAATGGCACCGTCGGCTTATGAGGAACGAAGAAAAGTGAAAGTTTCGGAGACTATAGATTCTTTAATGGGTGTCTTTGATGGATTATCTAACCCGGATTCTGATGATGGAAGAAAGATAGGGGCGGTGGTTGGAGCTTTGGATGATACATTAAAACCTGAATCGGTTGATGGTAAAAAGGGGAGAGAGAATACACAAGTAGATGTGGATGGTATTTTTAGAAAACATATTAATAGTAAAGATAATATAAGTACTACAGTTGAAGACCCAAACGAAATACTAGAGCGTTTAGGATTAGGAGAAAAGGCATTGCCTGATGAAATGGTGGCGAAATTGAGAGATGGGAATTGGTTTAATAAAGCTGAAATGGATGGGTTAAGTGATGAAGTGAGGGCTAATGTACTTCTTCATAAGAAAGAGCTAAAAGAATGGATACAATCTTATAAAGCGATGAAGGCAGCTTTGACAGAGTATTTAGGACAAGTACGTTTAGAGGGGGAGGTTGATAATAGAACTCCGATTCCTCTATCTCTTATATATGAACATTTAGCTCATATAGAAGGAAACGGATTTAAAAGTGATGATTTAACTAGAAATTCACGTCAATTGAGTTTATTATATTTGGTTCAAATGGGTCATTATACTAATGTTGTAATTACTGAAATGAAGAATGGGAAAGAAGTGGTTAAAGATAGGTTAGATAAAGAGAAGTTAGGAATATTAACAAAAGAGATAGGGGCTAGGTTATTTTTGCATGATTCTTATTTGGCAATGTCAAAGTGCCATACAATTGATGATTATATGAGAACATTGATGGCTTTGTATGAAGGGGATATAGGAGGGGAAAGTGCTGCGGCTGGTTTAGTAGGAACAATATTGCATCGTGAGGTGAAAAATGGAAAAAGAGTAGGAATGGGTTTAAAAGAGATACCTGTGGATATGGCTTGGGATTTAAGACAAATGGCAAATTATCGGATTGATGGTTTTGTAAATGAAATAGAAGGAGCAGATTGGTTTATAGAAAGTCTTAAGAATGCCGGTGATGGGGAAGGAACTTTGTTGAGACAAATTATTGATGGGGTGGGGAAGGATGTTGATAAAGATAGTAAATTTAAGGATTGTGTGGGGGAATATAATAGGGCTAGAGGAACTAATATAAGTATGAATTTAATTAGGAGTGAATTGGCAAAAGGGAAGAATATGGATCCTGTTTATTTAAAATTTGCAATTAGGAAATTTTTGTGGGTTGAACCAGAAATAAAAGCAGATAAGAAAATGAGACTTTATAAGCCTATTTATAAAAATTTTTGGCTAATGGAAAGAGACGGTTTAAGGCAATATAAACTTATTAAGGAATATATGTTGCAGAAAATGCAAATGAAAAGGTTTGATGGTGATATTAGTGTTTCTAGAGAAGAAGCAAGACATAGAGTGGAGAAAGCTTTTGATTTGGCTGGGCAAGCAGCAGTGGCGTTTATTGATAATAGATCTGATATTAAATATTCAGGGAATGAATATTCACCTTTGTTAAATTATCAGTACTCAAGAATAGCGGATAATAGAACGGTTATTGCTAAAGATGGAAATATTGGTTTGGTTAAAAGTAAATTTGTTGGGTCGGTTGATAATATACAATTTGTTTCTGCTTTGACTCCTTATTGGTTGGAGTTTGCTAGAAGAAAAGATACTGATATTAGAACATCTTATGAGCCTTTGTTGGTTGATGATTTTCGCCCAGAAGATATTTCTAGGGGTAATGACATGCTTTTCCAGTTTGTACAGATTATTTCACCTCAATCTTTAGCTGTAGATGGGTTATTTACTAGTTTAAAGAGTCTAAGTTCACAAGAGATAACGAGGCCTGATTTTTCTCAGACTGTGCGTGCGAGAATAAATAAAATTGTTAAGAACGCGTTTTCTGAGGCAAGGGTCTATTGTACGACGGATGTAGATGATTATTTATATGATGGTTGGAAATATGGGAGAAGCAAGAGTGAAAAAGACGCATCAACTCTTCGAGTGGCGGAAAAAATGAACGAATATTGGTTAAATAATTTGTTTGGCATACTTAAAAATGCTGGAGGGACTTTGCAGGATCTTTTGATACTTGTTAAGAATTTAAAATATAATGCTTTTATGTCTCATTTGAGACGATACCCAAAATTTGATCGGGAAACAAAAAGATTTAAAATGGAAGAGGAAGTTGTGAAGGGAGGTTATTTTATTCCTCCAAAGAGGGTAGATTATCAGATGAAATTAACTGGGGTTGAGGCTGGAGTTAGGCGTAATGATGTTAGGGCTAAAAACAGAGCTGAAACTAGATGGAAAGTTGGTGCGGGAAAGTAGTGAGGTTATTTTGTTTACCAGGTTGGAGGGCACGTGGTGGTTAGCTGTGATTGTGGCTCATTAGGTTTTTTGTTGTTTGTAGGGATTGCAGGAGGCGGTGGATTTTTATCAAGGTCAATAGTCTTTATTATGTTTTGATTTTGAGATAATTTATTCATTTTTAGAAAGTCGTATCATTAGTATTATTTTCATCTAATTGGTTGTCACCGCCTTGATTGAAAGGAGTATTTGTTTGTTTAATTTTACTGTGTTTACGTGAGGTCCATGCTTCGCCTATTTTAGATTTAATAGCATCTCTTCTATCAGCAGCTTTTTGTGTACCACCATAAATAGCGTTACCTAACTTTTGTTCAGTAACAAAATTGAAGCCGCCTTGGACACGTTTGACTAGAGCATTGTTGGTAAAGCCTTCGCCGATAGCCTTGCCAAATGGTGATGGTTTGATTTGGAAGATAGCCTCTGGAATTAAATCTGGAAGTTTGCCAAGAATCATAATACCGCAGATTCCAAGTAAAGCAGCAATGATGTTTACTCCTTGAGTATTGCTTTGAATAAACCCGGGAACCCAGATACTGTTCCAAGAAACAGCATTGATAATAATATTTAAAAAGACAAGATAGATAATACAAATTGGGAAAACTAAAGCATAGGCAAGGGTTTGAACAAACCAACTACCAAAACCAACCTTACTATTAGGGAAAGCGCCGAGAGCAATTTCAAAAGGAGCAGAAATAATTTTGATTAACAGAATAATATAAGCTTTGGCACAACCTAAAAAGAACTTGCCGAAATTAATAAGGATGAGAATAAAAAGGATGGCAGCTCCTATGACAAAAGCAAGTAACCCCCAAGCACTCATGAAATAGATTAACCCAATTATAGCCGTAATTGCACCACTTATAAGACTAACTGTGATAGCATCTCCGGTTCCTATACCAGAGAAAATTGCTTTCCACATAAGGTGCCAGACGGTACCCGTACCTTGAAGTAGTTGTGATATATAACTTTCCTGAAAGGTGCCTAATGGATCAGATTTGATTAATAAAGACAAAGATAATGCTTGAATAAGGTAACTAAGATCAATTATAAGGCCGACAACGGCATAGGAGAAAGTAACTAAGATTAGGGTAATAATTATTTTTGGAATGGAATTTTGGATACTGATAGTGGCTTGAGGGCTAATTTTGATGCGAAGCATGATTAATAGCCCTATGACGACAAAGACTATGGAAAAGAGGATATAAACGGCATTGCGACATATTTTCCAAATTGGGAGAATCCCGGTTAGTTTATTGAAAGTCCCGCCGGTAGAAGCGGCATATGTAGGTTTACCTAAAATAGTATTAACAGAATCAGCGATATACTGGACTCCGGAAATAGGTGGATTAAAAAGACTGGCAACAGTGGTATTGGTAAATCCAATAAGCCCACCTGGGGTCCAGGAAGGGGAGGCCATTGCTTGTGTGAAATCAGTTCCAATTATAGTGCGATGGAGAATAATTCCATTGGCAATTGCACTACTTACAATCCAGTTTTGTTGGTTTACCTTTTCTGGATCTTGGGCGTCTACTTCTTCTTCGTATTCTTTTAAGGCAGCAGTGCTCATAGGGATACCTCCGTTTTTAGTACTAGCTCCAGTCCCCGTTGTTGATTTTGTTGTTTCGGTATAGTTTTTTTCTGTGTAATCAGCTTCTTCATCTTGGGTTGCGTCTTGGATGTTTTGGTTTAATGCGGCGAGGGCGTTTTTAATAGGAAAGGTGATAAGAAAGCCAATTAATAATACTAAAACCACTTTAGTAAAAGTTTTGTTTTTGGGTAAAAGACGGGTACTACGGCGATTTAGGTGATTAAAAATCTTTTTTAAGTCCATGGATATATAATTCTAGCAGAAAAATTTGGTAGTGAACAATAGTTAGAGAAAATGCGATTTATTAATTTCCGTAGGCTGAAAAATATTTATCCATAAAGATTATTTCATCAAAGGAGTTTTTTGAACCATTAGTTGGTTGCCCGGTGCAAACATCAACTGTTTCAATATTAACTCCTTGCCCGCCGGATGATTGGGCATAAAGGGCAGTTCTGTCTGAGACTGAAATAATCAGGGCAACATGGGAAAGATATGGTTTACCGTCAGCACCTATAGAATGTTTCCATAAAATATCTCCGGGCTTAGTTTTTTCTTTGACTGTTCCACAAGGAAAACCTTTGCTGCCGGGTAACGATGTACCATAAAGAGGTTCTGAGCCATAGACTTGGAATCCGGCGGTAGCATAAGCCCAGTCAACGAAACCACTACAGTCAAAACCATCGTAAGCATGGCCATTTTTAGTGGTGTCTAATTGGCACCCCCATTTGTTGGTATAAGTACCATCGCCATTTCCCCAGAAGCCACCGTCGTTATCAAAAGAGGTATGACCACTGTGCCCGCCACCAGGATAATAAGGGATTCTAAAAGGGAAATCTTGGGCTAGATAAAGGGCGGCGGCAGCAACTGCGGCTCTGGTTCTTATGCCGGCAAGGGTAAGTCTTTTGCTTAATTCTACTTGATATTTAGTCATATCACTTTCACAAGTAATTGTGTTGGGGGCTGTGGTTCCTATTTTCCAACTACTAGGGATGGCACCAGCTGCTTGATAGTAACTGCTATCTATTTGGGACATGCCAGATATGGAAGATAAATACTCTTCTAGACTAGAGCCAGAACCACCTGTTATTAGATTTTGAAGTGCTTGGAGATTTTCGTCATCACTGGTATTTTCGTCTGAAGTAGAAGTAGGAGTAGGAGTTATGGTTGGGGTTGGTGTGTTTGAATTTGAGCCTGAACTGAAACCAGTGTTAAATGGATCGACAATTATGGTGGCAGTATCGGTTAATCCGTTTACGGTTTCTACTTCAACAGTGGCAACTCCGGAACTTTTCCCGGTAATTAAACCGTCAGCAGTTATGGTTACTACTGAGGCATTACTAACAGACCAAACGACATTTTTATTTATGATATTTTCCGGTTGGTATTTAACATAGAGCTGTTTGTTTTCACCTTGGTCCAAAATTAATCTGACTAAACTTAAGTCGATTTGACTGGGGTAGTTTACTGGGGTGGGAGTGGCGGTGGGGTTTGTGGTTACTGTACTTTCAACTACGGTTACTTTTATTAAAGTTGTTTTATTGTTGGAGGTGCTAGCAGTTATGGTAGCTTCACCAATATTCCTGCCAGTTATATAACCATCACTAGTAACTGAGGCTATGTTTCCGTCGTTACTTGACCAAGAGATGTTTTGATTGGTGGTGTTACTAGGTTCAACTCGATAGTTTACTTTGTATGTTTCATTAACAGTTAGAGTTAATTGAGTAACGTCTAAAACTACTCCGGTAGCATAAATACTATTGTCTGGGGTGGGAGTGGCAGTAGGAACTCTAGTTGGCCTTGGAGTTGAAGTGGGAGCTTTGGTGGGCGTTAGTGTTGGGATTAATGTGGGAGTTGGACTTGGAGTTTTAGTAGGGGTAGGGGTGGAGGTGGGAGTTTTTGTGGGAATAGGAGTCGGCTCTTCTAGTTCAGTGTCAAAATCTTTATTAGATGTTGATGTGGTTTGAATAGTAGTAGTTTTTTTTGATTTAAAGGTTAAACTTATGCCTAAAATTAGAACCAAGATAATTGCACCAATGATAATGAAGTTTCTTTTACTAAGACTCACAATGTTTATTATAGAGGAATTAAAATAGATAATTCAAGAAAGCTAGTTATAGACCATACTAAGATTAGTGTTTTTTGAGGTTTCAATTTTATTGGCGGTTGAGGAGGTGTTTTTGTCTTGCCATTTTTGGGGTGTTAACCAAAGGCGGGCTGTGTTACGGAGGATATTATCCTTCTGAGTTGGATCTTTATTATATCCAGCTCCCCCAGAGTCTAGGGTAATTGTGTCGTAGATACTTTCATCAATACCGGATAATATTTTTCCTTTTTCGGGCATTTGGGTAAAGTTCATAGTTATTTCTTGTTTTTTGGAGTCAAACATTAATGCTTCAATTTTTTCCTTGGTGTTATTATCTGACGGAGCGGCGTTTCCTTGATATTTTTGGGGAAGATTTAATCTTATGAGACTGTTATTTTGAACACTAGCTACAGTGCTGTCTAAATAATAACTATCCCAAGTTCTGTCGGGCAAAAAATCACCTTTGGGGACTGATTGAATTTTTTTATAGGCAATTTCATAACAATTATCCTCATTTTCTAAGGTTCTTGCATCAATTTGGGGATAATCGACCGGTTGGCCACCGCTTTCGTAAGTATAAAGAATTTTTTCTTGAGTTTTTGTTTTGAAATAATAAACAATGTCACTAATTTTGATTTGGTTAGAGCAGCCGTCGGGTTTTTCAGTAAGAAAGTTATCTGGGTATTTTACTTTTCCATCTATGGCTGCGGCGGTAACAACTTCATAAAACCAGACACCTTTTAGTCTGTCTTGTAGTTTTTTAGGTAAGTTTCGGAACGAATAGTCTGCTTGAGAGTTAATATAATCAGTTGCTTTACCGCTGGTAAATTCATATTCTTCGCTAATATAATCTTTGCTAGTCATTACTCTGAACATAAAGTTTTCAATATAACCCCAAAAAATCACATACCAAGGACGGGTATCTTTTTCTTGATTAGTTACGATATTTTTATCTAATTCAGCAGAGACATGTTTGATAGGGAAGATAGTTGGATGGAAGAGAAAAATAAGGATAAGGGTAATAAATAAAATTGTTTTTTTAAACATTTACTTGGTGGTAACGTCAAATTTGGTAACATCTATGCCGGTAAAATCGGTAATAAATTTGAGAATAAGCCAGGCTAGAATAACACCAACGACTCCGATGATGGAGGTAGTGAGAGTGGACGAAGCGGAAGCAGCCTTTTTTGGATCACCGCCAGAAGTAAGATATTTGAAGCCACCGACAATAAGCATAGCGAAAAAAACTAAGCCGGCAAGACCCATGATGGCTTGGAGGATATTTCGATAAAGATCTTCGGCGCCGGCAATAGTGGCGACTCCGTTGCTGACCCCTGTCCAACTATTTGCGGCAAAAGTTTGATGAGGAGAAAATATTTTGAAAATATTAGTCATATTTTCATTATACATTAGACACAATGGGGTTAGTGGGTAGTTTGCCGAAGTACTCCATTTGAACCACTATTAGTGGAATCAATGAAACTAGGAAGAGAAAATCCATCTAGAATTTTAATCTTGAAAATAGCTTCAATTAGGCTTAATATGGCCCAGGTGGCAAAGACAATGGCTAAGCCAATTAGAGCATTGGTAATTTGGGATCGAGCACTGGCGACTTTCTTTTCATCACCGTTTGAAGTAATCCACTTAAAAGCTCCTAAAATTAATATAAAAAAGAAAACGACTACTATGAGTATTAAGGATAGACTAATAGCACCAGAAACAACACTATCAATACTAACGCTTTCTAATGAGCTAAATTCGTCTCCTTGTGGTTTTAATTGTAAAGCGGCATAAGCTGGTTGGATAATAAAATTTAGCATTTTGTTTTTTATTAATGGTGTAATGAATATAGTCTATCATTTTAGTAAACAAAAAAAACTCCCCTTTTGGAGGGGAGTTTAAGTTTTGATACTAAAAGACTTATCTGAAGCTAGGTAAAGTAAATCCGTTGGTAAGGCTAAAGCCAAAAATATTTCCTAAGAGGTTTGTAATGGCCCAAGCAGAAAAGACAATAGCTAGACCAATAAGAGCATTGGTAATTTGAGCCCGTGCAGCACCAACTTTTTTCTCGTCACCACCTGAAGTAACCCATTTAAGACCACCAAGAACCAAAATGAAGAAGAAAACTACGGCAACAACAATCAAAATTAAACTAATGGCTCCTGAGATAATACCTGGAACAGAAAGGGTTGTTAAACCAGTGAAACCTGTATTCGCTTCTGGGTTAAGTTTGATGGTTTCAGCGGCATAAACTGGAGTAAGAGCTAACAAAGAAATTTTGTTTTTTATTTTGTTCAACATATTTTAAAAATATTTAATAATTAATTATAAATATCTGGATTAATAATAGCAAGTTTTAAAGAGTAGGCCAAGTAATGGATAAATTTTGGAGAGCATCGATACCAAATAAGGTTCCGGCGAATTTAAGGAGACCGAAGACGGAGAAGGCTAATATTATGCCAACCATTGAATAAAGGATTGATTTTTGGGCCTCTTCATATTTTTTTGGGTCCCCATTACTGGAAATCATGTGATAAGCCGACATAACAAAATGCCAGACGAAATAGATAACGGCAACGATAAGAAAAATAGTGACGATGGTTTGGATAGCATTGTTAGTATAATTTTCAGGGTCTGAAGTAATCATTTCATTTTGCTTGTCACCAAGAAGGGGGTTTTTGATAGCAGCGTGAATTGGTTTTATTATTTTCATGGTTTAGTTGATGTTGGAAGATTATTAACAAAGTCATTTAAATTAAAAACATTTTCAAGACCAAGGAGCTTGGCGAGAAAGGCAGAGACACCGAGAGCAATTACAACGATAGTAAGGCCAAGAATGCCGTCGGTAAGTTTTTTGCGGGCGGCTTCAATTTTTTTCTCATCACCTTGACCGGAGATAAAAGCATATCCAGCTAGAATTATTTGGATGACAAAATAAATAACAGCAACGATAGTAAGAAAGCCAAGAACCATACTAAGGATGTTTTCAAGTTGAGTGGCGGGAGTAGAACCAGTGTCAACTTTGATTCCAGGGCCATCTCCTAGGGAATAGGCAAAAGCTTTTTTGGGTTGGAGATTAACTAAATCTGTCATAATTGTTATGAAATTTTAGGAAAGTATTGGTTTAAAATGTTAACACCTATCCCTGGTCCAGTAATGTCTGGATTTAAGATGTCGATACCTAGGATACTACCAACAAAAGCGGCAATAACGAAAGCCGCTGAAACTATGAGTAAGCCGATAAGGCTTTGCCAGATTTTATTAAAAGCTGATTCGGCTTTTTTAGGATCACCGCTGGCGGAAAGAAAAGCATAGCCGGCAAAGATTATTTGGACGACGAAGAAGATGCCGGCGATAACACCAGCAAATTTGAAAATATTACTTAGGAGAGTGAACAATCCTGAACCCCCAATACTTTCATATTTAGTTGGGTTGTCAATTGAGCCAAAGATACTAAGCATGGTTTAATTATAAATTATATTTTAGTATTTTAATTAATTTAGATTTGGGCTAGTGATATCAACACCAGTAAAGACCTCGATTATTTGAATGATAAAATAGGCACAAAAAACGACGACAAAACCAATAATGGCGCTGGTAATGGTTTTTTGGCTGGCTTCAGCTTTTTTGGGATCATTTTTGCCGGCGCTGGCCATCATACCTATACCACCAGCAATAATTAAGGCGATAAAGATAATCCCAGCGATGACAAGTGAATTTTTGAGAAGGGGGTTAATTATTTGAGATGTGTTTTCGTAAGTTTCTAAAGCTACTCCAGATTTTAAAGGGGTTTCTTTGCCGATGTCGACGGAGGCAAGTAAAAGATGGTTCATTGGTTGATTATAACTTAAATTTTGGGGACTATAAATAATGAGGTAGATTTTTGAGAAATAATGCTATAATACGGCACAAAATTAGATCTTAGATATTAGATTGTAGAAAAACAATTAAATTTAAAAAACTTTATAATAACAAGTATGAAAAAACTTGCCCAAGTAGTGTTAGGTTTGTGTGCTTTTTTTTGGATGATTAGGGTAGGGTGCGTTAAGGCAGAGGAAGTGGAGATTTCAGTGTCAGAAGCGAGTTTGTCAGCAGAGGCTGTGGTTACGGCAATACCAACATCGGTAGTTAATATAACTGAGGCTAAAGGGAAAGCAATAGAGAAATATGAGGTAGGGAAATGGAATGGTTTTAATGCGCTTCGAATCGCGACAGGTTGGGCAGTGGAGAAAGGGGTGTCAACTAATACTTTGGTTCTTTTGCTTTTATTGCCACTAGTGGCTACTTTAGTGTCATTTTTACATTATGTGGTGGGAGTATCGGGTTATGGAATTTTTATGCCGACGATGATTGCGGTGGCATTTTTGGCAACCGGAGTGTTTGGAGGATTAATGCTTTTTGCCATTATATTAATAGTGTCGATATTAAGTAATGTGGTTTTAAAAAAACTGAAACTTCATTTTTGGCCGGCCAGAGCTATTAGTTTAATGATGATTTCGATTGTAACGTTTTTATTAATGGTGTTTTCTTCGTTTGTAAAATGGATTGATATTAGCCAGATATCAATTTTTCCGATACTTTTTATGATTCTTTTGGCAGAAGAGTTTAGTCGAACACAATTGGCCAGAAGTAATAAGGCGGCCAAAAAATTAACAGTAGGGACTATAATTTTGGCAGTAACCGGGGCAGTAATTATGAATTTTTCAGCGGTACAGAAATTAGTATTAAATTATCCTGATTTGGTAGTTTTGGTGGTGTTAACGGTTAATTTGTTGGTAGGAAATTATGGTGGAATAAGATGGTTGGAAATAGGCCGGTTTAAAAAAGCAATAAGAAATTCTGTGAAACAGGATAAATAATTTATGCTGAATTTAAGAAAGTATCGCAGGTTTTTGACTATTAACGAGAGAAATAGATTTTATTTGAGGAAGAATACTTCTTTGGGGAGGGCGATTGCTGATAGTAAATATAGGACCAAAAAATTATTAATGAAAAATGGGGTGTCGGTGCCAAAGTTGTTGGCACGATTTAAAAGTGAAGAGGATTTGGAGAAATTTAGATGGGAAGATTTGGAAGGAAATTTTGTAGTTAAACCGGAGTCGGGCTATGGGGGTGAAGGAATCTTGATAATTAGGAGACGGGGAAAGTGGGCGGGGGAATGGCAGAAAATGAACGGTGAGACAATAACAACCCAGGATTTAAAGCTGCAATGTCAGGAAATTTTGGCAGGAAGATATAGTTTACACGCAAGCCCTGATAAGGTAATTGTGGAGGAAAGAATTAAAATTCATCCTTTGTTTTTAGCCTTAACTAGGGTAGGAACACCGGATATTCGGGTAATTGTTTATAACAATGTGCCAGTGATGGCGATGTTTAGAATTCCAACGGAAAAATCAGGAGGGAAGGCTAACTTACATCAAGGAGCTATTGGATTGGGAATTGATTTGGCAACTGGGATTACAACTTTTGGGGTGGAAGGAGGAGATAGTCTAATTTATCGAATTTATGATTCTAAGAAAAAGAAGAGGAGAAAAGTTAACGGAATTAAAATTCCCTTTTGGAGGGAAATTTTAGAAACAGCAATAAGGTGTCAAAAAGCAATTCCGTCTTTGGGTTTTGTGGGAGTGGATGTAGTGTTGGATAAAGAAAATGGGCCTGAGGTGTTGGAAGTTAATTCTAGACCAGGGTTGTCGATACAACTTTGTAATATGGCCGGATTAAGGGCTAGATTGGAAAAAGTAGAGGGGATAGAGGTAAGAAGTGTCGAACATGGAATCACTTTGGCAAAGTATTTATTTGGAGAAAAGTTTTTTGAGAAAGTAGAGGAAAAGGAAAAAATTAAAACTTTAAGCCCTTTGGAAACTATAAAAATAAAATTAGGGAAGGGGAAGAAAAATGTGGCTGAGGTACGAGCGAAGATAGATACCGGGGCTTTTAGGAGTTCAATTGATAAATCTTTGGCCGAAAAATTGGGGTTATTATCTGAGGATAAAATTCTTTATTACCGACATTATCGGTCAGCTTTGGGGAAAAATAATGATCGGCCGGTGATAGGGGTAACTTTTTGGATAAAAGGGATTAAAATAGCAACTGCAGTAAACGTGGCTGATAGACATAAATTGAGGACAAAATTTTTGTTGGGGAGAAAGGATTTAGGAGGATTTTTAATTAGCGCAAAAAAATAATTATGTTTATTAAAAATTTTTTAAATTTTTGTTACGAATTTTTTGCCTCAGTCAAAAGGCGGGTGTTGAAATTCGTCAAAAAATTATAACTTCAAATTTAAAATTATTTTTTTATTTTAAAATATGAATTATCCCGCAGTAGCGGGATTACCAGTTATTATAAATTAAGTTAAAATTAAAGATGGTAAAAATTGCAGTATTTTTTGGAGGGAAGATTAGTCAGCATTTGGTGCTTTTGAAAAAAGCGGCGAAGCGGTTAGGTGTGAATTTAGATTTGGTTTCTTATAATAAGGTAACTTTTGATACTAATAGTGGTGAAGTGATATTGAGGCCAAATTTACAAAATGAGACACAAGTAGGGAAAATAACCGAAACTAAAAAAGCGGATGATTATGATGTAATATTTTTTAGAACTACAGGGAAACATTGGGAAGAAGTTGATTTGATTTTGAATAGTATTAAAAGAGATGATGTAGTGGTGCTTGATCCTTTGGTCAGAAACGGGAAACCGGATATGGCTTGCAAGGCTTGGCAGATGTTGACTTTAAAGAAGGCGGGAGTTGATGTTCCGAAAACAGTTTATGGAAGTTTGTGGTATTTGTACGAAGTAATGAAGAAATCAAAACCCTTCCCTAACCCTTCCCTTGACAGGGCAGGGGATGTAATGTTTGAGTTTCCTGTAATCTTGAAAGGGAGTGGGGGAGACAGAGGAACAAGAGTTTTTAAGGCGGATAATTTAGAAGAATTAGAGAAAGTAGTGATAAATTTAAGAAGAAGTGAAATAGACGAAGGGAGAAGATATATGCTGCAAGAATTTATTCCTAATGATGGGGATTATCGAGTATTGGTGTTGGGAGAAAAGGTTTTGGGTGTAATGAAAAGAAGTAGTCAAAATAAAAATGAATTTAGAAATAATTATTCGGCAGGGGGAAGTGTGGAGGTGGCTGATTTGCCAGAAAATATTAAACAATTAGCGGTGAAAGCGGCTAAATTATGTGGGTTAGCGGTAGCGGGAGTTGATGTGGCTTTTCGTGATTTTGATATAAAAAAGCCGGTCATTTGGGAAGTAAATAAAGGGCCACAATTTAAGGGTTTTATGAAGGCAACGGGAATTGATGTGCCAGCAGAAATAGTTAAATTTTTAGTAAGTTTAAAAGTTAATAAATAAAGTAATTGAAAAACAAAACTCTTGTTACAAATTTTTCGCCTCAGTCAATGTGGTCACCCACGTTGAAATTCGTCGAAAAATTATAACTGCGAGTTTTTATGTTTTTTTCTAAATTATGAAAAAGAAAATAATTGTTTTTACAATGTCGGAAAGGCAGAGTAAATTTGAAGTAGATAGATTTGAGACAGAGGCTAATAAATTGGGGGTAGAGGTTAATAGATGCCTTTATAGAGATTTAGTTTTTGCGATAGAAAATGGTAGAGCTAAAGTTTTGGTAAAAGGAGAAGAAATAGCTAAAGAAAACACTTTGGGGGTATGGTTTAGAGTGGCAGGAACCAGTTCGGGGAAATATATTGAAGCAAGGGATTTGTTGTTAAAAATGATAGATGGAGATATTTTTGCAATTAATAAAGACGGGTATTTAGGTTGGAATAGAATGGGGAAGATAGCCCAACATGGGGTATTTTTGAAAAATGGGATTCCGATTATTCCGACAAGAATTTTTTATACTAAGGACCAAGTAATGAAATATTTTAAAACCCACCCCCAAGACCCCTCCCTTGAAAAGGGCGGGTTTGAAGGTAGTTTGGGTTGGCCAGTAATTGCTAAACATGAAAGAGGTTTTCAGGGGAAGTCGGTGAGAAAATTTGATAATTTTAAGGAGTTAAGAAGATTTGTAAAAAAGATTAATGAAAAAAATTTGGGTATGTTTTTGTGGCAAAAATGTTTACCGACAAAATGGGATATTAGAGTGATTGTGATTGGAGGGAAGGTGATTGGATCGATGAAGAGATCAGCAGTTGGAACTGAATTTAGGAGTAATTTTAGTTTGGGTGGAAGTGTGGAAAAGTGGAATTTATCGGAAAGTGATAGAATTTTGGCCGAAAAAGTGGCAAAAGTGTGCAAACTGGATTATTGTGGAGTAGATATTATGAAAGACAATGATGGGGATAGTTTTATTTTGGAAGTAAATCGACAATGTCAATTTAAGGGATTTGAACAGTCAACGGGAATAAATGTAGCAAAAGAAGTGGTTGAATTAATTTTGAGAAATAAGGTAGACTGAGAGATATGAAATTTTTATATATCGCTTTTATTTCCATGATTCCGTTAATAGAGCAGAGAGGTTCGATTCCGGTAGGAATTTTAGCTTACCATTTGAATCCGTTTTTGGTGGCGGTAGTGGCACTGTTGGGGAGCTTTTTACCAGCACCGTTTATATATATCTTTTTTAATAAGATTTTTGCTTGGATGAAGACAGTTAAGTTTTTTGAAAAATTTACAAATTTTGTAGAAAAGAAAGTACAAAAAGGATCGAAAAAATTGGAGAAATATAAAGAAATTGGATTAATTACTTTTGTGGGGATACCGTTGCCGACAACCGGTTTGTGGACAGGGACGGCAGTGGCGGCATTTATGGGTTTGGATTTTAAAAAATCGATGATTTGTGTATTTATTGGTGGAATAATTTCGGCAATTTTGATTACGATTTTGTCAATGGTGGCGCCGGCATTGGTGGGAAGATAAACCCTTCCTAAATCCTTCCCTTGACAGGGCAGGACTTTTTTAGAAATTGGTATATTTAATTTTGGTGGGGTTATTGGTAGAATAAGACACTTTGAAAGTGAGGGTGATTAGCTCAGTTGGTTAGAGCACCGTCCTGATAAGACGGGGGTCGGAGATTCGAGTTCTCCATCACCCACAAGTTTGGTAGAATTAGATAGTGAAGAGATTTAATAAAAGTTTAAAAATATTGGGTTTAATTGGGGGTTTGTTTGTGTTGGCGTTTGGAAATATAAAGAATTTTTGGAGGACGGTTAGATTGGCATTGAACAGAGAGAATTAGTTGGATGAAGAGAATTTTTATTTTAGGGTTAATATTTATACTTTTTGGTTTTGGGAGTTGGTGGGTTTTAAGTAATAAAGGGAGTATTTTAAGTCCGCTTTCTAGTAAAAAAAATATAGATAAAAATAAAAGTGATTTGGTGACTTTCGGTTTTTTACCAACCTGGATGGTGGGGAAAACCAAAGAATATGGAAGTGAAGTTAGTCATTTGATTTTTTTGGGAATTGAAGTGGATGAAGAGGGTAATTTGATTTGGGATGTTCAAAGTAAAAAGATAAATAATGAGAATTATTTGGAACAGAAAAAATTGACTAAAATGTCGGGAGGAAAAAATATTTTGGGGATAAAATTGTTTGATGATGAAAAATTAGGGGAACTTTTGGACAGTGAAGTAGCTAAAAATAATTTGATTAATCAAATTAAAGAGGTAGTAGACGAGGGAAATTTTGACGGGGTGAACATTGATTTTGAGTTTCAGGGGAATCCGGTAGCAATTTTAGAAGATGATTTTTTTGACTTTTTGAATAATTTGAAAGAAAGTGGTGTGGGAGAGGTAAGTGCGGATGTGTTTGCTAATACTATTATTAAGGGGAGTGAAGGTAATTTAAAAAAAATGATGGAAAATTTGGATTATTTGGTAGTAATGGCTTATGATTTTCATTACCCTGGGGTAGATTATGCCGGGGCGGTAGCACCGATAAGTTCTGAGGCTGGAGAGAGGAATATAAATGAGGTGGTAGAGAGTTGTATCAATAATGCTTTGGATAAAAATAAGATAATTTTGGCTTATCCGCTTTATGGATATGAATGGAAAACGGAAACAAATGAATTGGGATCAAAAATAATAAGAGGTTGGTATCAGATGGCCAGTTGGGCAAGAGTAAAAAATTTAATAGAAACCGCCTTCGTTGAAACTTCGGCGGTCAAGTGGGATGATTTATCGATGTCGCCGTGGCTTAGCTTTGAGTTGAATGGAGAAATTCATCAGATTTATTTTGAGAATGAGCGAAGTTTGAAGGCGAAGATTGATTTGGTGCGTCAAAATAAGTTTGAAGGCTTTGGATATTGGGCGTTGGGGTATGAAGGAAATGATGATTTAATTTGGTCGTTTTAGGTAGTTGACGAGTAGGTATGATTTAGATACAATAAGTCCACTTGTAAAAATGCTTAAGCTTAAACTCATTCAACCAAACAAATTTAGAGGAGGGGTTGTGTAGACGAGACGGAAAATTGGTTGATTGAATAACGCCGAAAGCAACAAGCTTTCGGTTTTTTTATGGAATCGAAAAGTACTTTGTAGAGCAATGGGCCTGTGGCTTAGTTGGTTATAGCGCCTCATTTGCAATGAGGAGGTCGGGAGTTCGACTCTCCCCAGGTCCACCTTCGCTGAAGCTACGGCGAGACGCGGTCCACTAAAATAGTTAGAAATGAGAAAATAAATTTTTTATTTTCTCTGACTAAGTATTTGAACATTAACAATTTATCGAATCGAAGTAATTTATTTTCAATTTCGTTTATTCTTGGCAACTAAATTGAGTTGCCAAAATATTGAAGAATTTTAATAAAGCAAATGGTGGATGCCTTGGTTGCTAAAGCCGAAGAAGGACGCGGAAGACTGCGAAAAGTGTTGGTGAGTCGTCAACAGACTGTGACCCAACGATGTCCGAATGGAGCAATCCTCTCAATAGAAATATTGAGGATACTCCCGATTTATCGGGAAGTAGGGGAATTCGGGGAACTGAAACATCTAAGTACCCGGAAGAAAAGAAATCGTAAGAGATTCCGTTAGTAGCGGTGAGCGAAACCGGAAGAGCCTAAACCTTGATTTATCAAGGGGTTGTAGGGTCTGACATAAGAATAAGAAAGGCTATGAGAACATTCTGGAATGGATGATCAGAGAGGGTGAAAATCCCGTATCTTAAAGCTGATTATTATTTGGTTAGATACCTAAGTACCACAAGACACGCGAAATATTGTGGGAATCTGGGGAGACCAATCTCCAAGGCTAAATACTTTAGCGGACCGATAGTGAACTAGTACCGTGAGGGAAAGGTGAAAAACACCCTAAGTAAGGGAATGAAATAGATCTGAAACCATTTGCTAACAAACAGACAAAGAGGACTTGTTCCTTGATGTCGTGCCTATTGAAGAATGAGCCTGCGAGTGTTTCTAGTCATCAAGTTTAATTCCGCTAAGCGGAAGGAGGCGTAGCGAAAGCGAGTGCGAATAGCGCGATTAGATGACTGGATATAACCCGAAACCGGTTGAGCTAACCTTGAGCAGGGTGAACTTCAGAGAAATCTGGAGGGAGGCCCGTACTGATCATTGCTACAAAAATGTCGGATGACTTGAGGTTAGGGGTAATATGCCAATCGAAACCGGAGATAGCTGGTTCTCTCCGAAATATATATAGGTATAGCGTCAGGTGTTGATTTGTGGGGGTAAAGCTACTGGATGAATATTTGTAGCGTAAGCTACGGTATTTAACCAAACTCTGAATACCATAAATTTAACCTGGCAGTCAGTCGGTCCGGGCTAAGCTGGATCGGCAAAAGGGGAAGACCCCAGACTCTCATCTAAGGTCTCTAAATCTATGTTAAGTGGTGAAGGTAGTGATTTTCCTAAGACAGACAGGAGGTTGGCTCAGAAGCAGCCATCCTTTAAAGAAAGCGTAATAGCTCACTGTTCGACCCTTTGGGTCGGGAGATTGCGCCGAAAATGTAACGAGGCTAAAACATAGTACCGAAGGTGGAGAATTGCAGTTTACTGCAATTGGTAGGAGAGCGTTCTGATGGCGGCGAAGGTTAAGGCGTAAGCCCGGCTGGAGCTGTCAGAAGTGAGAATGCAGGCATGAGTAACGAAATTCAGGTGAGAACCCTGAACGTCAAAATATCCAAGGTTTCCTCAGCTACGTTGTTCAACTGAGGGTTAGGCGATCCTAACATAAGTCCCGGTAGTTCGGGAGTAGTGGATGGATAACCGGTTAATATTCCGGTCCTTCCTAATGTTCGTTTTAATTTGGGGCATGACGGTATATGGTAGGTTCTGAGTTGATCTGAAGTCAGCTTTTAAATGTCTAGCTAGAAGGGGTTGGTAAATCCGCCTTTTCGTTTTAAAGTGAAGCATGAATAAGAGTTCGAGTAATCGAACGATAGAATTGACCCATGTATCCAAGAAAAGTGTCGCAAGTAGAGCATTGGGAATTCGTACCAAAACCGACACTGGTGGATAGGTCGAGTAGACCAAGACGATTGGAAGAAAGATAATTAAGGAAATCAGCAAATTAACTGGGCGTAAGCTTTGCAAGATGCCCTGCCCCGATTAATCTCGGGGTTACAACAAAAGACTGCACGGCGACTGTTTAGCAAAAACACAGGTCCATGCTAACCCGTAAGGGGATGTATATGGGCTG
This sequence comes from Candidatus Parcubacteria bacterium, assembly GCA_023396915.1. GTDB lineage: Bacteria > Patescibacteriota > Microgenomatia > UBA12405 > UBA12405 > WARW01. The sequence continues at coordinate 811 of JAEWUV010000001.1, read as the reverse complement.
AAACCTGACCGGTGCTAGAAGGTTAACTGAGAGAGTGATTAGGAGCAATCCTTTGAGCTTTTGATTGAAGCCCTAGTGAACGTCAGCAGTAACTCTAACTGTTCTAAGGTAGCGAAGTCCTTTGTCGGGTAAGTTCCGACACGTATGAAAGGTCCAACGACTGTGCAACTGTCTTAATTATCTATCCAGTGAAATTGAAAGAGCGGTGAAGATGCCGTTTAATTACTACAGGACAAAAAGACCCCATGAAGCTTTACTGGATCTTTACATTGACAAGAATCTAATGATTGTTTAGCGTAGGAGGGAGCCTTCGGGCGAAAATGAAACACCTCCCTTTGTTATTTTTGAGTCTAACCTACTCTGATGAATCTCAGAGAGGGACCGTGTATGGTTGCTAGTTTGCCTGGGGCAGGCACCTGCAAAAGAGTAACGCGGGTATACAAAGGTCAACTTGGTCCGGCAAGAAATCGGGCTATAAGTGTAAAAGCATAAGTTGGCTTGACTGTGAGACTTACAAGTCGAATCCCCTTTTAGGGGAGTTCCGTACAATTTTGATAACGGAATCAGGGTCGAAAGACGGTTTTAGTGATCCTCGTGACCTATTTGGTATAGGCACGGGCTTACTGGATAAAAGCTACTCTGGGGATAACAGGCTAGTCACATCCGATAGTTCATATTGACGATGTGGTTCGGCACCTCGATGTCGACTTGGCGCATCCTGGCCCTGAAGAAGGGGCCAAGGGTTGGTCTGTTCGCCCATTAAAGCGCTGCGTTAGTTGGGTTCAGAGCGTCGCGAGACAGCTCGGTCTCT
>JAEWUV010000009.1 GCA_023396915.1 Candidatus Parcubacteria bacterium | reverse complement strand
CAATTCTTTAAATTTTTCATCTTCTTTAAACCATCGATAAAAAGTCGCCCGACTAATACCAGTTTTTTCGCAAGCCACTAAAACAATCGGAGTCTTTCTTAATTGTTCAATTAGTAATTGTTTATTTCTATTAGTTTTCATAATTTATTCATTTTTTGAAATCGATTAACAATTGTTTGGCAATAATTAGGATCTAATTCAACCATCAAACATTTTCTTTTGGTTTGTTCACAGGCAATTAGAGTGGAACCTGAACCACCAAAAGGGTCATAAACATAATCACCGATTTGGGTGCTGTTAAGGATAAGGTGCCTTAAAAGAGAGATTGGTTTCATGGTTGGGTGAAGTGAACTTTTTTGAGGTTTAGGAAAAGCCAAAATACTTTTATCTTTACTTTTGAAAAACTTATGACTGCCATACCAACCATAAGCGATTAATTCATGTTGAGGTAAATAATCTAGGCGTCCAATGACACTATGATTTTTTATCCAAATTAATAATTGGCAAAACTTAAAACCACTATCATTCAAACCATTCTTGAGAGCGAATAACATTTTGTCGGAATTGAAAATGTAGAAGGAGTTTTTAGGAGTTAAAAATGGTTTAACAACCTCTAGCCAACTCTGAGTAAAAGATTGATACGATTGTTCTGATTGTATTTGATCATTGGCAATTTCTTTATGAATTTTGCTGACATTATTTAGTCCATTTTTACTCTCAACATAAGCAACACCATAGGGCGGATCACTGAGGATTAAACTGACTTTTTTGTCTTGTAAAATCTTTTGGATTTCTTCTTTATTTGTTGAGTCGCCACATAGCAACAAGTGATCTCCGAGATTAATAAGGTTTCCTCTATTGATTGACATAAACTACCTCCTTACCAGTTAATTTTTGATATCGGGAAATTATTAAGTCACAAAAAATTGGCTCAATTTCGATGGTTAAACATTTTCGTTTTAGCTGTTCACAAGCAATTAAGGTTGATCCAGAACCACCAAATAAATCTAAAACCGTGTCGCCAATTTTAGTACATCGTCTTAGGGCTTTCTCATGAAGTGTTGGACTCTTTTCTGTAGGGTGTTCATAATCGCCACTAGGTAATCTTTTGACCAACCAAATGTTTAAGAGGTCTAAAATATCATCAATTGTTCGATTTCCAGATCCGATTTCTTTGTTCATTATTTCGTTAAGATTTTTTAAGGAATCGGAGATGTAGGGTTTACCAACGGTGCCATAGATACAGGCTTCATAAGATTTATTGAAAGCAATATTAGGTGTGGGAGAAAAACCATTTTTAATCCAAAGACAAGTTCTCTTGTTTTCAATTCCAATTTCTTTAAATAAGTTTTGAATTAAACCAATGTGATTTTCGTCATTCCAATAGAAGATATGGCAATCTGGTTTGGAAATGGATAATCCGTTTTGAAGAGTTTTTCTTAAGAATTCCAAATATTCAATTCCACTTTTATTGTCATTAGTTTGACCACCATAGTTTTTCTTACCACCAATACCTTTGTTGTAATCGAGATTGATATTGTAAGGAGGGTCTGAATAAATCATGTCAACAATCTTTTCTTTTGATAATTTTTCGATAACTTTTGGGTCGGTACTATCTCCACAAACAAGCAGATGATTCCCAAGTTTAATAATGTCGCCTACTTTGGTTTTTGGCTCTTTTATTTTTTCTAATTCTTTTTGAGTATTAAAATTGTCATCCTCAGTTTCTAAATTTTCATCCCAAATTTTGGATAAATCGTCATTATCAAAGCCGACATCCATAAGCATTTCGATATCGATACTCTTAAGAGCTTCAAAATCCCAATCTCCACTACTAATATTGCTGCGTAGGTTATATTCTTCAAATTCTTCTTTTGTTAATTTTCTATTAGGCACCCGTACATCGATTTCTTCATTACCTCTATTTAGAAGAAGCATTATTTTAATTCTTTGATGTCCAGCGAGTATTTTGTTGTCAATATTGATTGCTGGTATCTCAACTAAATTAAACTTTTCTAAGGACTCTTTTAATTTATCTTTTTGAAAATCACTTAAAATCCTTGGATTTTTATCAAAAGGAATTAAATCTTTAATTTTTCTTTTCTCTGTTTTCCAGAATAGTTTTTGAATATTTTTCATATATCGAGATCATAGAATGAAATCGATACATGATATATGGCACCAATCAGTCCTAATTGATGCCAACACTCTTTTTGTGTTTCTTTATAAAATCTGCAACATCACTATAAACATAATCTTTTTTGTATTCTTCTGAGAGAAGATCAGCTATTTCATTAAGATTTTTACCCTCTATCTTAAGGTCATAAGCTCTTTTATTTCTTTCGAAGTTTTTAATTGGTTGATTCTTTTTTTTAACTTTCGAATAAAGACGGTCACGGTGAAAACAAATCGAAGACCAATTTTTTTTAATATCATCTAAAGTAGTCTCATCATTTATCCCAATTAATAATTGTTTTAGTCCGGTGTCTTCATCTATTTTTTCTGTTATAAAAATATTAAATGTTATCCATGCTTTATCTGCTGACTCGTTGAATAACACAACTCTTCTAATCGATTCTTCAAAACTTAGAGGTAATTTATAATCTTTTAGAAGTAGCTTGATTTTGATCCTCCATAAATTTAATGGAGCGGCGGCGTTTTCCTGTTTCTCAAGTAATTCCGCTTTGCGATATTCTCCATTCTTTTTTAAATCTACTATTTCTTTCCGTTTCTCAAAAGGAAATGTATCAAAATATTCTTCAGTTTTTTGACAAAGCTCATCCTGCCACTTTTTAGACTCCTCGTTTGAGGATATACCATCAGACGGTATATTGAATTCTTTTCTAAGCTCTTTAACTTTTTCAATAAAATCTGGCCTAGATAAAATAAGCTTAAGTCTTTGTCTTGATTTACTATAACTGGATCTAGATATCATAATTAGTATCCTTTGGGTATATTTTACAGCTATTTTGGTGAGATAATTGGCTATAGTGGTGGATTGTTTGATAATCGAAATAAATAATTAAACGACTAAATTGAATTATGGATAAAAATGAAATATTTAAAGAAATTGCCACAACTATTGTAAAAGTTGTAAAAGAATTTTCAATTACTGCCGAAAAAGAAGTTGATGATAAATATAAAACGCAGTTTGCAAGCAGCGTTTTTATCCTTACAAGAATATTTACTTTAATAAAAATTATGGTCGATCGCCAAGATCAAAGTCAGATATCAGACGAAGAATTTGAATCACAAATTTTGATATGGCAGGCTTGTAATAGTATGATTGCCGCAATTCAGTTAATTAGACAAGGCTATCCATTAGAACCTCAATTTTTGATGAGGACAGCAATTGAAAGTTTTTCTTTAGCTTTGAGTTTTCACTCTAACCCGGATGCTTATATAAAATATTTAAATGAAGATCTAACAGGTAATAATAGTTTCTCGATTGCTAAAAAAATTCTTCCAGAATTAGGACAAATATATGGTCAGTTAAGTGATGTCGCCCATCCATCAAAGAGAACAACTGGAAATAATTATAATGAGGAGTCACACTCAATTATTATTGGTGGTGGCTATACAGATTCTTCATCTCATATAACTTTATTAAACTACTCATTATTAAATTACTTACTCTTAACAATTTGGAAAGGGACAGAATTAATATTTTACAGATTTGAAGATGACCATAAGTTTTGGACGGAAAATTCAGACGGAACATTTAAATTCAAAATAGATGAATCTATAAAACAGATTGTGTCTAGCATTGGGGATGATTTTAGGACGGCACTTAGCGCTATAAAAACATAAAAGATTTATTTGTATATCAAACTACATCATAGTTCCAATATACCCTTTTGTACTGTCTCATTTGTCTCATTTAGGCACAAAAGGAGAGTAGAATAAGACAGTGGGTGTTATAGGGATACAAAGGTTCCAGACCTACATGCTCCGCTAAATTTATTGTTTTTATTTGACTTGATATTGATTGGTTGTTAGAATACTCGTGTACACTGTAGTACGCCAAAAAGCCCCTTTTGGGGTTTTTTGTTTTTTGGGTAAGATTTGGTTTAGAATGGTAAAATAGTTTTATGAAAAAAATAAAAGTAGCGGTGGTTTATGGGAGTAAAAGTGTAGAACATGAGGTGTCGGTTGTAACTGCCATGCAAATAATGGCAAATTTGGATAAAAGTAAGTATGAAATTATTCCAGTTTATATAGACAAGAGTGGTAAATGGTGGAGTGGAAGTGCTTTGAAAAAGTTAGAGAATTATAAAAATTTGGTATTAAAAAACAGAATTGGTTTGGGTCAATATTCGCTTTTGACTAATGGTGAGAAAAAATTAATTCCAATTGGTGGAGTAATGAGAAAAGCAATAGATTTTGACATAGTACTTGCGGCAGTTCATGGAACTTATGGTGAGGATGGAACTTTACAAGGGTTATTAGAGATGAATGGTGTGCCTTATACTGGTTGTGGAGTAACGGCGGCGGGAGTAGGAATGGATAAAATAATCCAAAAAGATGTATTTGTTAGAAATGGTTTGCCGATAGTTAAATATGAGTGGTTTACCAAAGAGGATTATAAGAAAAACAAAAAAGAAATTATTGCCAAGATAGAGAAAAATATTGGATATCCAGTTTTTGTAAAACCGGCAAATTTAGGTTCAAGTGTGGGGATTAATAAGGCTAAAAACAGAAAGGAATTGGAGTGGGCGATTGATGTGGCGCGCGAATTTGATACCAGATTGATAGTAGAAGAAGGCAAAGAAAATATTGATGAAATAAATGTGTCGGTGATGGGAAATAATACTTTTGAAGCATCGGTTTGTGAGCAGCCAATTACCGGTAATAAATTTTTGTCATATGCCGATAAATATATGAGTGGCAGTAAAGTAAAAGGAATGGCGAATTTGTCCAGATTAATTCCAGCACCAATTAGTAAGGATTTAACTAAAAAAATTCAAGATTATGCCATAACGGCTTTTAGGGCAATTGGGGCTTCGGGGGTTGCTAGAATTGATTTTTTGGTAGATATAAAAAAGAAGGAAATTTTTATTAATGAAATTAATACACTTCCTGGTTCTGTGTCTTATTATTTATGGGAAAAGACTGGTTATACTTTTTCTAAAATGTTGGATAAGTTAATTGATTTAGGCTTTGAAAGATTTGAAGAAAGAAATAAATTAATGCGTTCCTATGATTCGGGGTTGCTGAAAAATTTAGGGAAGGGGAGTAAAGTTTATGAGTGATCGTGAACCAATAGACCAGATTCCTCAAGAAGAAATACTAGATAATTTGCCAATGGTAATTAAGACTAAAGGGGAAGAAGACTTGCATCAAAAAGCAATTGATGAAGCGATTGGAGACCTTAAAACTTTTCAAGAAGAATCTGAACAATATTCAAAGATTGAAAGTTTAGCTGACTTTGTAGAAAGGTATGTTTCAGCCAATACCAGACCAAAGGTAATTAAGTCCTTAAGTAGACTAATCAATACTCTTAGAGATAATCATGGTCAATTAATTGATAGCTTAGAAAGTATAAAAGATATTAAAAAAGACAGAAGAAATAATGATAAGGACAGAGATATCTACTTACAAGAGCAAGTTTCTCTTAAGCTCTTTGATAGAGCTATTAATGAAAACCAACAAGCTGTTGACTTACTAGAACAAATAGTTGCTGGAGATAAAAAGGCTTTAGAAGAGACTAGTCAATTAGAAACCAAAGAGATTAAAGATCCACAACAAAGAGAAATGGCAGAGAATATGAAAACTAATAACCAAGAGGTTCAAGTAGCTACAACAGCTGAATACCAAACTTTAATAGAGTCTTTTACTGAAGATAAAGCTAAATTAATGATACATAAGGCAGTCATTGAAGCTCATACCAAGATACAAGAACCATTAATACAGGCTGAATATTATGAGAGGGCTAATAAAATTCGAAATATGTTTGAAGGATCTACACTTGTAGAGGACCTTCCTGATGGATTACAGAGATCGTTATTCAATCAACCGGGATGTAATTTTTTATATGGGAAAATTTTTGAATTTCATAAATTTGATTTAGGCAATTTAATAGAATATCCTAATTATCAAGCAATCTGTCGTTTTTTGTCTGCTAGTAATTTTTGGATTAAAAGAATTTATCAAGGGGGATTCTATGAAAGAAAAGATATTTCGACTTTAACTAATTTAACTAATTTAACTAATTTAATTAAAAAACTTATTGAAGATATTCACCCTGATTTACAAGGCGAACAGATGAAAGAAACTATTAATTTATTAGAGATTAATCTAAACAAAGATCGTGATTTTGAATCTAAAAAGAAATTTATTAAAAAGAAATCTGAATTAGAATTAGAGAGAAGAACTGGAGCTAGGATAGAAGTGCCCTTACTACCGGATTGTGTAACTCCTGAAATGCTAAATAGACTTGAAAGTAAAAATATAGAATTAAAATTTGATCCTGATCTTGATTTTGGTTCATTAGAAGAATTACAAAACCTAGGAGTAGATGAATTTATTGTAAGGTTAAAACAGCGTTACCCAAATTTACACATTCATGGAATGAAGAAAGTATCAGATAATTCTTGGGTAGCGGATCAAGATAATTCATATTGGAACGATGTTAAAAATGGATCAGTTGATTTTCCTAAATTGCCTGGTAGGTGGATTGCTATAGAAACAATGACAAGAAAAGAGTTTTTAAGCAAAAAATTAAAAAATCTTGCACGCCCACTTAAAGGAACAGAAATAGAGTGGGAAACTGCTCAAGACAGATATTATTATCCTTTTCTTCCACCAGAAAAAAGGTATTTGACTAAAAATACTATGAATGAAATTATTGAGCGTGACGAATTAAGAGTTCTTAAATGGTTGGGATTGAAATCTGGTGAAATACGCACACCAAATTCATTGGAGTTTTTTCTATTTGAGATTGGAAGTGCTGGGATAAGCTGGTTTGATTATGATCATGGTTATTATGACGGAGGTCAAATAGACTATAATTGGTACAGTATAGAATGGACCAATAATTCTTTAAACTATCCTACAATAGAATGGAATGGCGACCCTAACTATACGAGAAGGTTAAAAACGGATACTCGTTCTAAAGATAAGGCCCGCTTTCGTTATTTTATAGTTCTTCCTGACAAGTAAACAGCTTGATTTAAAAATAGTGGTCGGGGAGGTCGTTTTCGAAAAGGATGGCCGAGTTTTTAGAAATAATGGTCTGAATAATTTCTTGAGCGGATTTTAAATCGGGAGCAGTAAAAACTTTGGTTTTTGATTTGGCGGATTTTATACCGTTCTCTAAACTTTTAAGATTAGTTTGACCAATGATAATAATATGAGTGCAGATGGCGGTGGCATAGGCAGCAATTTTTTGATTTTCACTGTCTTGGAGATTGCCTAGTTCAATCATGCCGGGAGTGACTAATATTTTTTCTACGGATTTAATATTTTTAAGCTCATCTAAGGCTTTTTTAAAACCGGCAGGGTTGGAGTTATAAGTGTCGTCGATAACAGTGATGGGGCCGTTTTTGATAATTTGACGGCGGTGTTCGGTGGTTGGAATTGATTCAATAGACTTTTTTATTTCGTCTTGAGAAAGATTAAATTGGTGGCCTAGAAAATAATAAATATCGGAATAGTCGTTAAAGTAATTGATGTTTTGAGGTAAGGAAAAATCTTTTATTTTTGATTTTAAATTTTCTGGAGCGAAAAATAATCCGGTTTTTGGCAGACTCTCGGCTAGTTCCATTTTAGCTTTCATAACATTTTCTAAACTGCCAAAACGTTCTAAATGCATGGGCCCGATGGCAGTTAAAATACCAATTTGAGGATGGATGATGTTACAAACTTTTTTAATATCACCGATTTGGTAGGCACCGATTTCGGTAATAAAAATTTTGGTTTTTGGTGATAAAAATAAAGCTTGTTTGGCAATAGCTAAGAGGGTATTTTTGTTTGCTGGAGTGTAAGCAATGTTTTTTTGGTTTTTTAATATGTGATAAAGGGTTTCTTTGGTGGTAGTTTTACCCCAAGAGCCAGTAATACCAATAACTGTAGTGTTTTTGTTAAATATTTTGAACTTGATGGTGGCCAAAAAGACAATTAAATTTTTGAAAAAATTATCAAAAGGGGATAAAACTTTGAGGGTTAAAAATAAAGCTTTTTGGTTACCAACGAATAAACCAAGAAATGAGGTTTTAATATAAATAAGAATAGTTTTTTTGGTCCACTTTAGATGATGTTTGATTTCAGGGACGGTTTTATTGGGATTTTTTTTAAGCCAAGATTGGATACGATTAATGTCGTATTCTTCGAGTTGGGCAAGATAAATTAGATTTCTAGTTTTCATGGTTTAATAAATTTTTTAATATCGTTTACAAAAATATCTTGGTTTTCAAGATAAGAGAAATGGGAAGAATTAGGGTAGATAATTAGTTTGGAATTTGAGATAAGAGAATTTATTTTTTGGCCATCGGCAAGAGGAGTAGACAGATCGTCTTCTCCCCAGATAATTAGGGTTGGAGTTTTAATTTTGGTTAATAAAGCAGATAAATCATCTTTGATGATATGTTGAAAGGTTTTTTGCATGATAGGATTATCTTTGAGAGCGGCATAATCGGAATTTTGTTGGTTGGTAGAACGGTAATAAAGTTTTTGAATTGGTGGCATAATAACTTTGATTAAAGGCAGAGACAAAATTTTTTTGATGGAACTAATTGTTTTAAGGGTGATAAGTTGCCTAAAAGAATAAGGGTGACGGATAGCGGCGGCATCGACTAAAATTAGTTTTTTAATGGGGTATAAGTTCTCGGCGGCGATTTTTGAAATAACAGCTCCGCCAAAAGAGTGACCGATTAAAATGGGATTTTTTATTTTTCTGGTTTTAAGAAGATTTATAACAAAGTCGACATAGTTATCTAAATAATAAGGTATTTGAATAGATTGATTACCAAAACCGGGTAAGTCAAAGGCAAAAAGATCAAAATTTTTCTTGAGCCGTTCTAAAATAGGGGACCATGAAGCCCATGAACCACCCCAGCCGTGGAGAAAAACCAGCGTCGGACTATTTTTGGAGTTAGTGGTGGAAAAATATTCCATTGAGTATAGTTTAGCAGAAAGGTGTTTATTGAATGAAATTTTGTTATTTGATATAGTTTTATGTAAATGGTAGGAGAATTAAAGGATATAGAAAAAGGAGTGGTATTGAATGGTTTGAGAAAAACGATAACAGCAGAAAGGGGGGATCCGGTTTATTTTACAAAAAGGGATGCGTTTATGTATTTGTGGGAATTTCAAGGTTTAACTGGAAGCTTTGATTATATAAAAACGTTAAAAAGTAATCTGGTTGTTGATATAGGGACGGGGAAAGGTCTGGCTTGGTCGGAGTTGGCTAGGAAATATGGCAACGATTTAGAATTTTGGGCAACGAATTTGATATATGATAAGGAGGTTGCAGATAGGCTTGATGGCCGAGTTAAAATTACTCCGGCTGAATTTATGAAAGGTTTTGCTGATAACTCGGTTGGAGGAGTGGTGGCGATGAAATCAATAGCTTATAGTAATTCTCCTGAGATGGTGATAAGAGCTATTGATAGAGTTTTGGTGCTTGGTGGTTTAATTAAAGCGAGTTTTAAGGGAGTTGGTGAATTTGGTGCGAATTACAATACATATCATGATTTTACAAAAGTTTTGAGGTCATTAGGTTATGATACAGAGGTTTTTGAGAACATAAATGTTTTGGCAATAAAACCTGGGGGTAAGGTGAAAGCAAAAGATATTTTGGCAAAAGATTTGGAGTCGGTTGAGCAAAAGCCCTTTGTATAGGAAACTAAAAATCCCTCCAAAAAGGAGGGATTTAGGAATCAAAATAAGTTTTTATTTAACTTCAACTTTAACACAAGGGCCCATGGTGGCACAGAGAGCCAATTTTTTGATTTTGTTGGTTTTGATCACTTTGATTAATTCATCAATGTTAGCTTCTAGTTCTTTTTGGTCTTGGGAAACTTTACCGACAATGATGTGAACCACAGGAGCTTTGCTTTCAGTTTTTACTACAGTTTTAGCAACTGAGAGTTTTTTGACAGCTTCTTCGGGTTTGTCGGTTAAAGTACCATTTTTAGGATTTGGCATTAAACCTTTAGGTCCCAAAACACGGGCAAAAGGGAGAAGTTTTGGCATGGTTGCCGGAGTGGCTATAAGTATGTCAAAATTAACTTTGCCGTCTTTGATTTCGGCCAAAATGGTGTCGTTTAAAACAACTATTTTTTTGCTGGCGATTTCTAAGTGGGGGAAAGTGATTTCACCTACGTTGCCTATATCAAAAATAGTAACGTGGGCTTCGATTTTTCCATCAAATTTAGAAAAAGAAGTTTTCTTGACTAAATCAATGGCCTCTTTGAGAGGATAATATTTGTTAACATCAACCATCTTTTTGGATGCCTGATATTTTTTGCCACGAACTTTGGCGGTTTTAACTTTGTGGGTTTCTTCGGCTGGAGTTTCTGGAGTTTCAATAACAGTTTCTTCTGTTTTAACTTCTTCAGTTACGGCCTTTTGTTCAAGCTCTTGGCTTTGAACTTCCACACTTTCTTTTGCCTTTTTGGCTTTATTTTCTTGTGAGGTTTTGCTCATAATTTAAAAAATTTAATTAATAATAAAATTTTTTTTAATTTTCGAATTTTCAAAATCCAATTTTCAATGAATGAATTAATTATTTAATTCTTAAATTAAAACATTAATAAATTTATTGATATTTGAAAATTGTAAATTGGTAATTACTCAACAACTTCAACACCCATAGATCGGGCGGTGCCGGCAACAGAGCGTTTAGCGGCTTCTAAGTCTTTGGTGTTTAAATCAGGCATTTTGGCTTGAGCGATTTGTTCAACTTGGGCCATAGTGAGTTTACCGGCTTTTTCGCGACCAGTAAGACCAGTGCCTTTTTCGATTCCAGCGGCCTTTTTGATCATATCGGAAACTGGGGGTTTTTTAATTATGAAAGTGAAAGAGCGGTCTTCGTAAATAGTGACAACAGCTGGGATAACTGAGCCTCGTTGATCTTTGGTTTTTTCATTAAATTCATTACAAAAATCCATGATTTTAATACCTTGGGGACCGAGAGCAGTTCCAACTGGAGGTTGAGGAGTGGCAGAACCAGCTTGGATGGTAATTTTAACGACTGTTTTAATTTTTTTAGGCATAATTAGAGTTCCTTACTAACTTGTAAAAAGTCGAGTTCGACCGGAGTTTCCCGTTCAAAAAAGGAAACGAGACAACGGATTTTACCTTTTTCTTGGTCGATACTATCAATAGTGCCGACGAAATCAGCAAATGGTCCGCTGGTAATTTTGACAACATCACCAATGGCAAAAGGTGTTTCGTATTTTGGTTTGTCTTCTTGAGTTTGATTAAGAATTTTGTCAACTTCCGCTTGGGAGATAGCCTGGGGTTTATTTTCGACGCCAATAAATCCGGTAACTCCTTGAGTGGTGCGGACAGTAATCCAGGAATCATCACTTAACGACATTTGGATTAAGACATAACCAGGAAAAGTTTTTTCTTGAGATTTAACTTTTTGACCCCTTCTGATAACCATTTTAGGTTGGATAGGAACAATAGCTTGAAAAATTTGATTTTCTAAGCCCATAGTTTTGATACGGGTTTTGAGAGCTTCTATAACCTTGTATTCGTGGCCGGAGTAAGTATTGATAACATACCAAGCGGCGTCAAAACTAGGTTCATAAGAAGAGAGTTTAAACAAAAACTCTTTTTGTTTAGTTTTAGTTGATGTTTTTGGCATAATTTAATTTTTAGTTCCAGCGGTAGAAGCGACCGATGGCAGAGGAATAATTGATGGTTCAACTGTTTGAATCGTTTGAGTTGAACCTTGAGTTTTTAAGTTGCCGAGCAGTCCTATTGACTCGGTAAAAAGATAATCAAAACCACCTAAGATAAGGGAAATGATAATCGAGATTGATATTACCACAATTGTTAATTGAATTAAAGTGTTTTTGTTGGGCCAAGTGATATTCTTAAACTCAACAGCAACTTCCTTTAAAAATTTAATGACTTTTTGCATGAGTGTATTATAACAAAACCCTTCTGTTTCGCTTAAGCTCAACATCTCCCCTTGATAAAGGGGAGAAATATAAAATAAACTTGTTGTGTGAAATATATCACTGATGTTAGAGCTAAGACAAGTAAATTAAATATTAGGTATTTAGAGCAATTAAGAGAGGTTGCAAGGAGAAATAGGAATAACCCAACTCAAGCAGAGTTTATTATGTGGCAATTTTTAAGAAAAAATAAGTTTGGTTGTAAGTTTACTAGGCAAAAACCGATTAATAGATTTATACTGGATTTTTATTGTTCTAAATTATTGTTGTGTATTGAAATAGATGGTGATTCTCATATTAATAAACAAAATTATGATTTAGAGAGAGACAAATTTTTAGAGAATTGTTTGGGAATAAAAACAATTAGGTTTAAAAATGATGATATTTTGAATGATTTTTTAAAAGTGGAAAAAGTGCTTCTCCCTTTTATCAAGGGGAGATGTCCCGGAGGGACAAAGGGGTTTTAATATTCGCGGAATTGGCGAAGGAAAAAATTTTGAGATAGTTTGTATTATTGTTATAATCTAAGGGTAGCGTGTATTATGTTGCGTATCCACTATAAATGGTGGTTTCGTAAAAATTAAAAATTACTGTAAAAATCGAATAAAATTATGATTTGTCCATATTGTGGTTTTGATGAAAGTAATGTTTTGGAAAGCCGTGAAGCGGATGATGGAAAGGCGACTCGTAGAAGACGGGAATGTGTCAAGTGCGGAAAGCGATTTACTACCTATGAAAGAGTTCAAAATATTGACTTAAAAGTTATAAAAAAATCAGGAAAGGTAGAAAATTATTCCAGAGAAAAACTGGAAAAATGTTTTGAAAAAGCTTGTTGGAAATTACCAGTAGAGGAAAGAGCCCAAATGATTGATGAAATTGAAATGAAGCTTTTGAATTGGAAAAGTGTAGAAATCCCAAGTAAGGAAATTGGGAAAATGGTGATGGAAAAGTTAAAAGAAGTGGATCCGATGGCTTATGTTAGATTTGCTACGGTTTATTTGAATTTGGATAAAATTGAAGATTTCAGAAAATTATTGGTTGATTTTAAAAAAGATAAGAATGAGTGATTTAGATATTCGTCAAAATGTTGATAAAACTGGATTGGTAGAGCCTCAATTGTCTGACAATGCTAAGTATATAGCCAAGACTAGATATTCAATGAAATCAGAAAAAGGGGAAGCATTTGAAGATGTTTCCGATATTTTTTGGAGAGTGGCTAGTACCGTGGCCAAGGGGGATTTGAATTTCGGGAAATCACAAGATGAAGTAATAATTTTGGCAAAGGATTTTTATAATTTGATGGCGGAACAGAAATTTTTACCAAATACACCATGTTTGGTAAATGCAGGAAAGACACATCAACAATTATCAGCTTGTTTTGTGTTGCCGATAGAAGATTCGATGGATTCGATTTTGGAAACGATGTCGAATATGGCCAAGATTCATAAAAGTGGTGGAGGAACTGGATTTTCTTTTTCGAGATTACGACCCAGTGGTGATTATATAAAATCGAGTGGTGGAACAACAGTTGGGCCGGTGAGTTTTATGCAGGCCTACAATGATGTAACAGCTCAGATTAAACAGGGCGGAGTTAGACGGGGAGCAAATATGGGAATGTTGTCGATTGATCATCCGGATGTATTGAGATTTGCGGTAGTGAAATTAGACGAATGGAGTTTGACAAATTTCAACATTTCTTTGGCAGTGACTAATAAATTCATGGAGAAGATTGAAACGGATCAAAAATTTTTGACGGATAATTCTATACCTGAGGATGTAGTTGAAGAAATTAAAGAGGCGGAAGCAAATAGAAGTGCGGATGCCAGATTAAGAGAGGTAGAAGTTGGGGTAAAAAAACTTTATGAATGGGCAGAGGCAAAAAATGAAGGTGAAGGTTATGAATTAATTAATCCAAGAACCGGTCAAGTGGCGATGAAATTGAATGCGGCTAAAGTGTTTAATTTGATAACCAGGTTGGCTTGGCAGTTTGGGGATCCCGGATTGGTTTTTATAGATAGAATGAATGAACCAAGTTCAAACCCGGTGCCGTCGGTAGGAAAGATTGAAGCGACAAATCCTTGTGGAGAACAACCGTTATTACCTTATGATGCGTGTAATTTGGGAAGTATTAATTTGGCAAAGTTAGTCAAACCCTTCCCTAACCCTTCCCTTGACAGGGCAGGGAATCCAGCTGTTGACATAGATTGGAGTGAACTTAAAAGAATTGTTTATGCTGGGGTGCATTTTTTGGATAATGTAGTCGAAATTAATGAATTCCCGGTGCAAAAAATCAGAGAAATGGTAAGTAACACCAGAAGAATTGGGTTAGGGATTATGGGGTTTGCTGATGCTTTGTTTAAATTGGGAGTGAAATATGATTCGGAGGCGGGAATTGAATGGGCTAAAAAAATAATGAAGTTTGTAACAGATACAGCTAAAGAAGCGACTTGTGATTTAGCAAAGACTCGTGGGGTTTTTCCATATTGGAATGTAAGTGTGTTTGCCAACACTGAATACAGACCTCGCAATATGGCATTAACGACTATTGCTCCAACTGGGACTATTAGTATGATTGCTGATGCTAGTTCGGGGATTGAACCAGTATTTTCTTTGGGTTTCCAAAAAAATACGGTTGAAGGGAAGACTCTTTATTTGGTTAGTCCAGTTTTGGTGGACGAATTAAAAAAGAGAAATATTTATTCTGAAGATTTGATTGAAAAAATTGTTAAAAATGGTGGCAGTTTGAAGGACATAGAAGAAATTCCAGAAGAGGTAAAAAAAGTTTTTATTACGGCTTTGGAAATTGATCCGAAGTGGCATATTAGAATTCAAGCGGCTTTTCAGGAATTTACGGATAATGCTGTGTCAAAGACGATTAATTTACCAGAAGATGCAACAGTAGAGGATGTTCAAAATGCCTATAAGTTGGCATATTCACTTGGAACCAAAGGGATTACAATTTATCGGACCGGATCTAGATCTTTTGAGCCGATACAAACAGTAAAGGATAAAAATAAGAATGAAAAAGAAGAAAGTGTGGTTGTATTACCAAAAAAGAAGCCGACTCCAGTTGTGGCTAACGGGACTAGAGTAAAGAAAAAATGTGATGTGGGAAGTGTTTATACTTCAATTTTTTATGAAAAAGGAGATGGTCCGGTAGAGGTGTTTGTAAATTTAGGAAAATCCGGTGGTTATTTGGCGGCTTCGGCAGAAGTAACAGGCAGATTGGCTTCGTTGGCGTTAAAATATGGAGCAACATTGGATGAAATTTCAGAACAATTAATTGGAATTTCCTGTGGTCAAAAGGTAGGAATGGGGAACAATGCGGTTTTAAGTATGTTTGATGCGGTGGGTAAATCTTTACTTGAAATTGCCAAAGGGGAACAATTAAGTATGTTTACCGAACATAATAGTGAAGTGATAAAGGTGGATGTGATTAAAAGTAATGAAGAAATGACTCAGGCAGAAAGTAAGTTTGGGGCTTGTCCTGATTGCGGGTCGCCATTAAGGGCAGAAGAAGGGTGTTTTAAGTGTACTAATCCATTTTGTGGATACTCGAAGTGTAGTTAATAGTAAAATAAATTATGAGTGTAAGGGGGGATAAAGGTTTTACTTTGGGAGAATGTAATATGATAGTGTCGAAAAATTCTCCTTTTGTGAGAGCAGTGGGGATGATTGATGAACTTCAAGCGAGAGTGGCTTTTGTAAGAGTTTTGCTAAAGGATAAAGAAAATAAAAATTTTGAGAATATAGAAAAGAATTTGTATCAAATAATGGGGTCATTATATAAAGGGGTAGAGTGGCAGGAAGGAGAAGAAAAAATAGAAGATTTAGATAATAAAATAAAGTTTTATAGTGAAAAGTATGGTGATCCGAAAAAGTTTTTGATTCCTGGAAGAAATGAGTTGGAGGTTAGATTAAATTTTTGTCGGACGGGGTGTAGGTTGGCAGAAGAGGAGCTGGTTTCTTTGAAAGAAGAATATGAGAAGCAAAAAAAGTTTTTTGATGAGAAGGCTTTAAAATATATTAATAAACTTTCAACTTACTTGTATTGGTTGTGGAGAGAATATCTAAATTAATATATTTTGATGTCTTTATTGATATTCTTTGATATATTTATGGAAATTTATAGAAATAGATGTTGTTTTTAACTAGGTATGGTTTTTGATTAGGGAAAGGGTAGCTGTTACTGATAACTGTAACTGGGTGTTGGGATTTTTTGAGAATTTTTTCTAGTTTTTTGACATATTTGGGAAATTGATAAACACAAATAACAGTGGCGGAGGAGAGATCAGCTTTCCAGAAATTTTTAATTTTAACAGTGATTAATTTAGATAAATTTAGTTTTTTTATTGTTTGGCGAGATTTACGAGCTATACCTGGATTCATTTCATAACCGATGGCTTTGGCGCCAAGTTTGGCGGCGGCAATAAGTAACCGGCCATCACCAGAACCTAGGTCAAAAACTACGTCTTTTTTTGAAATTTTAAGATTGTCGAAAATAGTTTTGACTCTGTCTGTAGCACTAGGATAGTAAAAGGCACCGGGAATAAGTTGAAGATAGATAATATAGATAACTGTGCCCAGAGCTAATAAAGAAAGTAAAAGAGTTGCAATAAAAATAAGACTGGTCATGTGTTATATTAACTTAGAAATGGAAAAAATAAATATTTGGTTAAAAAATAACTGGAAGCAGATACTTTTGGTGGTGGGAGTGGTTTTAGCAATAGGTTACGTAATGGATTTAAAAGAGAAAGAAATTAGATCCGGGAGTGAAGAAAATAAACAAGAATTGGTTGACAATAAAATTTTTGAGTATGAGGGAAAAGATGGGATAGATGCTTTGACTTTGTTGAAAGAAAGGACGGATGTTGAATTAGATGATGTGGGTATGGTGGTATCGATTGGTGGAATGAAAGCAGATTCGGAAAAAAGAGAGTTTTGGGGGTTTTATGTAAATGGGGAAATGGCTCAGGTAGGAGCAGCAGATTATAAAACTAAAGACGCGGATATTATTAATTGGAAAATAGAGAATTATTAAACTAATGAAAAGTAAAATAATCCCGGTTTTATTGATTTTGATGGCGGCTTTAATAAGGTTTTTGCCTCATCCAGCCAATGTAGTGCCAATTGCGGCGATGGCGTTGTTTGGGGGAGCCCATTTTAATAAAAAATACGCTTTATTGATGCCGATAATAGTAATGTTTTTGTCGGATATATTTTTAGGATTTCATAACACAATGCCTTTTGTTTACGGGAGTTTTTTGTTAACAGGATTGATTGGAATATTTTTAAGGAAGCATAATAGTTTTAAATGGGTATTAGGAGGAACTTTATTGTCGTCAATTTTGTTTTTTGTGATTACGAATTTTGGAGTGTGGCTGATGAATATGGGAAATATGTATTCTCAAAATTTAGCTGGTTTGGTGCAGTGTTATGTAATGGCAATTCCGTTTTTTAAAAATACGGTTTTAGGAGATTTATTTTATACAGTGATGATGTTTGGAGGATACGAAGTATTTTGTAGATTTTACAAACAATTTGAAGCTAAGAGTTCTGTTGAAGAGTAAATTTGCCGTTGGGTTGGTAATTTAGAGTAACATTGTTGATAGTGTCGGGGATTTGAAGAGCTTGGTCAGAAAAATAACGATCACCAAAATCACCAAGGCCGGGAACAATATAACTTTTATCATTTAATTTTGGGTCTAAGGCGCAAACGACAATTTTGACATCAGGGTGGTTTTGATTAATACGACTAATGCCCTTTTCGGCAGAGATTAGAGATACATAAATAATGTTTTTAGCACCACGTTGTTTTAATAAATCTATAACCATACAGGCAGAACCACCGCTGGCAAGCATCGGATCGGGAATAATAATTCTGTTATATTGGCTTAAATCTTTTGGGATGCCGTCATAATTGAGGTGGGGCTCGGCCGTTTCTTCATCACGTTTAATATCAACTACTGCTAAAGTAGACTCTCCCAGACTTTTTTGAATTCCTTGACACATCGGATAAGCTGATCGAAGTACGGCTACTAGTAAAGTTCCTTTTGTGTCAGTAAATTCAGCTTCCATTTGAGACAGGGGAGTTTCAATTTGTTGGGTAATTATTGGGAGAAAATCGTAAAGTCTACCACCTAAATGGTTAAATATTTGGTCAGCGTGCTGTTGAAATAATTGAGAAGGAAGATCCTTTTGACGGAGATAAGAAAGATGGTGGTTGATAAAATTAGATTTTATAATTTCAACTTGCATCTAGAGGATTATAACAATAATATAATAATTAAGTTAAAACAAAAATGGTTCTTTCGCATATAGTTGTTTTCTCCCAACCATATTGTCTAAATAGTGTGGATGTTTTTTCTTGTTCAAAACTTGTTTGAGGTATAAATCCTTCTCGGGTGTTGTCTGGACTATCGGTAGGTCCAACTAACAAGACACAGCCTTTTTTAGCGACTCGAGTGATAGTTTTAATAAATGTTTCTGGAGTACAAGTTTGATTAGGTTCGCTTACAATACAGGACCAAGTGAATCCTCCTTCAACTGATAGGATGGTGTCTACCGAATTTGCTGGAATTGAGTTAAGTTTACTCCAATTATCTTTGATTAATTGAACACCTGATTGAGTGGTGTCAATTTGAGGTGAGTATCGATAACAAGAGTCTATTCCGATAAAAATAGTATTTGGAAATTCTTTGGAATATTCTTTTAATGCTGTTGCTTGTCCGCTTCCTAGATCGACTACAACTTTTCCTGGTCCAAAGAGATTTTTTCTTGTATATTCTTTTGGTACATCTTCTTTTATGGTTGTAGGAGCGCCAAACAAATATTTGTCATATGTTGTTTTATTTCTATCACTAACCCATTCTCGTTTTTTTTGAGTATAAAGGTTGCCTCTTTGGTGAGGAATACTTATCCATATAGATCGTCCCTCTGGAAGATCACTTCCTTCTTCTAATCTTAAGAATATTCTGGTGAAGGGACCGAGTTCTAGATTAGTAGTGGAAGAGAGCTCTTTATTACGATATTGGCTCATATTATATATTGTATCAATGTATATTTTGTTTTGACATAGTTTTAGTGAATTGAATAAAGATAACCTTTGGGTTAAATTGGGATGAATGGCAAAAGAAGAAAAAATAAAAGTAGTTTTGTTGGGTTACACTTCAGATCCAGAGCAAAATGTAGTGTCAGCAATTAGACAATGTTACAGTGCGGTGGGGGCGGAAGAGTTAAAAGAGAAAACCAAAGAAGAGGTTAAAGATAGGTTGATTAATCAGGTGGTAGAATCGGGGCATACTTCAACAGTTGAACATGCAGTGTTTACTTTTGCAATTGAAGGAATTAGTCGGGCTTGTTCTCATCAGCTAGTCAGACATCGAATGGCTTCTTATTCAATGCAATCGCAAAGATATGTAGATTTAAGCAAAAGCGAATTGGGTTATATTGTGCCGCCGGAGATTAAACGAGATAAAAAAATGTCAGAGAAATATAAAAAGGCAATTGAGGGAATCGAAAAAGAATATAAAGAATTAGTAAAAGCAGGAGTAAAACCAGAGGATGCCAGATTTATTTTGCCAAACGCTTGTCAAACAAAAATTGTGGTAACGATGAATGCTAGATCGCTTTTAAATTTCTTTAGAGAAAGGTGTTGTTTGAGGGCTCAATGGGAAATAAAGGCTTTGGCTGATAAAATGCTTTCTGAAGTTAAAAAAGTGGCACCAAAAATTTTTGAATATGCAGGACCAAGTTGTATATCTGAAGGAATTTGTTGGGAAGGAAATTTGAGCTGTGGTTTATGGAAAACGATTAAAGGGGCTGAATTAAAATCACGATTAAAAACAAAATGATAACCTTGATTGCGGCAATGTCTAAAAATCGAGTGATAGGGGGTAAGAGTGGTATACCGTGGAGGATCCCAAAAGATATGGCTTTTTTTAGTAAAGTAACTAAGTTTTGTCCAGTGGTGATGGGTCAAAGAACTTTTGAATCAATAGGAAAAACTTTGCGGGGGAGGGAAAATATTATTTTAAGTATGAACAACGATTATAAATGTGGTGAATGTTTGGTTTATAATGATATTCAAAAATTAATGACCGATTTTAAGAATAAGAATTTAATGGTTATTGGGGGAGGGGAAATTTATAGACAATTTTTGCCCTATGCTGATAAAATTTGTCTGACATATATAGACCAAGAATTTGAAGGGGATACTTTTTTCCCAGAGTTTGATTTGGGTGAGTGGAAATTAGTTTCTAAAGAGAAGGGTTTGAAAGATAAAAATAACCCTTACGATTATTATTTTCGCTGGTACAATAAGGTTAGATGAAAGGAAAATTTGTAGTAATTGATGGAATTGGGGCTTGTGGAAAGGATACACAAGTTGAGTTGTTGGAAAAATATTTAAGTGATAAAGGTTTAGATTTTTTAGTGACCCGCGAACACACACGGGATACTTCATTGGGGATTTTAATTGAGAAAATTATTAAAAAAGAAGAAGAACAAGTTGACCCAGAGGCCTTGCAATTGTTATTTGTTAGCG
Source organism: Candidatus Parcubacteria bacterium (assembly GCA_023396915.1). Classification (GTDB taxonomy): domain Bacteria; phylum Patescibacteriota; class Microgenomatia; order UBA12405; family UBA12405; genus WARW01. Next base: position 34,894 of record JAEWUV010000009.1, on the reverse strand, counting down.
ACAGAAGAAATCATTTTAAAAAAGTAATTGAGCCAGCTTTGGAGGAGGGAAAATTGGTGGTTAGTAATAGGTATTATCCGGTTAATGTGGCTTTTTCGACTGATGAATGGAGAGAGAAATTTTTGAAAATAAACCAAATGGTGGTAGGTAAACCGGATTTGGTAATTGTTATTGATATTCCAGCTAAAGTGGCAATCGAGAGAATGAATAAAAGAGGAGAGGCTGATATTTTTGATAAATTAGAGATAATGGAGAGGAATAGAGAAGGGTATAGGTGGTATTCGGAAAATTCCGGCGATGACTGTGTGTGGGTGGATGGAGATAAAACAAGAGAACAAATTCATCAAGATATTGTTAAAATATTAATAGATAAAAAAATAATATGAGAGAACTCAAATTAATTGCCGGAACTTCGCATCCGGAGTTAGCCAAAAAAATTGCCAAGGAGTTAAGGATGCCTTTGACTCCGGTAACGATTAAGAAGTTTTTGAACGGAGAGATTTATGTAAGAATTGGAGAGAACGTCAGAGGGATGGATGTTTTTTTGCTTCAGACTTTTGGAGATAATATAAATGATAGTTTAGTGGAATTGCTGATTATGATGGATGCTTTGAAGAGGTCTTCGGTGGGAAGAATAAATGTTTTGTGCCCAAATTTAGCCTATTCTAGGCAAGATAGGAAAGCTCAGTCTCATGAGCCAATTACGGCCAAAATGGTAGCCAATTTAATCACGGCGGCTGGGGCTGACAGATTGATTACGGTGGATTTACACGCTTCTCAGATTCAGGGTTTTTATGATATTCCAGTAGATCATTTAATGGGATATCCATTAATCGCGAAATATGTTCAAAAGAAGAAATATAAAGATTTGGTAATGGTAGCTCCGGATATCGGAGCAGCTAAACGGACTCATAAAATGGCAGATTTGTTGGGAACGGAAATTGCTATCGTAGATAAAATAAGAACCGATCATAATGTGTCTGAAGTGTCTCATTTAGTAGGAAACGTAAAAGGGAAGACGGCTGTTGTAGTTGATGATATCGTGGATGGAGGCGGATCTCTTTGTGGTGCAGTTGAGGCTTTGAGAGAGTTTGGAGCCAAAAAGATTATTGCCGGGGCGACTCATGCACTTTTGAATGGGGATGCAGTTGAGAAACTTAAAAAAAGTTCGGTTGATGAAATTATCTTTTTGGATACAGTACCAATTCCCAAAGAAAAACAATTTGACAAAATGCATATAGTGTCATTGGCTCCGCTTTTGGCCAAGATTATCAAAAGAATTCATACCGAAAGATCACTAGGAGAGCTATTTAAATGGGAAGATAAAAAGAAAATATTGTAAAATATTTTCATGATATAGAAAATTTCTGCCTTGGTTTTAGTTAATAATTAATAGAAGGTTTTTTATGATAGATAAAAAGGTCAGAAATTTAATAAAAAAAGAAGAGGAAAGACAAGATAAGGTAATTTCTTTGATTCCGTCGGAAAATTTTGCCAGTGATGAAGTAAGATATGCTTTGGGAAGTTGTTTGACTAATAAATATGCCGAAGGTTATTCGGGTAGACGTTATTATCAGGGAAATGAAATTATTGATGAAGTGGAAACTTTGGCAATAGAAAGGGGTAAAAAACTTTTGGGAGTGGAGCATTTGAATGTTCAACCATATTCCGGTAGTCCGGCTAATAGCGCGATTCAAATGGCACTTCTTGAGAGAGGAGATAAAATTTGCGGGCTTAAATTATCAGCCGGTGGGCATTTGACTCATGGTCATCCAAAGATTACTTTTTCGGGTAAGTTTTTTGAAAGTGTCCAATACGATGTAGAGGAAGACGGACGGATTGATTACGATAAATTGGAGGAATTTGTATTAAAAGAAAAACCAAAAATGATTATGGCGGGAACGACGGCTTATCCGTGGATTATGGATTTTGAAAAATTTGGCCAAATTGCTGATAAGGTGGGAGCGTGGTTGGTAGCGGATGTGTCACACATAATCGGTTTGATTGTAGGGGGAGTTCATCCTAGCCCAGTGCCATATTGTCATGTGATTATGAGTACAACTCATAAAAGTTTGAGGGGTCCAAGGGGGGCATTTATTGCTATAACCAAAAAAGGGATGAAGAAAGATCCAGAGTTGGATAAAAAAATTGATAAGGCAGTATTTCCAGGGCTTCAGGGTGGTCCTCACGAGAATAATATTGGGGCTTTAGCGGTGGCTTTTAGAGAAGCAAGTATGCCGAGTTTTAAAAAATATGCTGTTCAGGTAGTTAAAAATGCTAAAGTGTTAGCGGATACTTTGACAAAAAATGGCCTTAAAGTTTATGGGACAGAAAATCATTTGATGGTGGTGGATGTAGGCAAGGGGATGGGCAAAGAAATTGCGGTTAGATTAGAAAAATATGGAATTGTGTGTAATGCCAACACTGTGCCTCATGATAAAGCCGGTCCATTTAGACCGTCAGGGATTAGAATTGGGACTCCAGCCATGACTACCAAGGGGTGGAAAGAAAAGGATTTTGAAAAATTAGCCAACAAAATGGCAAAAATTATAAAAGCTTAATTTACAATTTTTTAAAATCTTTGCTATCAATTTTTCTGTTCAGTCAATACTGGCGTGTTGAAATTCACCGAAAAATTATAGTTGCAGATTTTTTATAAAAAATTGTTACTGCAAAATTTGGAATTATTTATTTTTCTTAGAGAATTTGGTTTCGAGGAATTTAAGAAGTTTGCCGTTGTCTAAACTCCATTTGTTTAAAAAGAAAATATAGGCGATTTCAAGAAGACCGGAAGTATTGATAAAGAGTAAAATAATAAACCAAAGTAAATGTTTTTTTTGGGATGATTTCCACAAGGCTAAACCTTTCCAAAAAATACTCCAAACTAAAAAAGGGAAATAAAAATAAGGTTGGCTGAGAAGTTGATAAAAATTATTCATAGATTAATTGTAGCATCAAATTTTTCGTTACGAATTTCTCCACTGGAAAATCAATGTGGTCACCCACGTTGAAACACGTTACGAAATTGCAACTTCAAAATTTGAATTATATTATTCCTGCGGAATCTTTCTATTTTTGAAAACGAAAACTAGGGTGGTAATAGTGATGATTAGACCGATGTATTCGAAACTTTGAGGCCAGAAAAAGACGTGAATTTGTTTGGCGGTAAGATTTTTGTTAGCTGGTAATTCCCAAGCATTGGCCCAGTTATTGGCTAAAGCGTGGTTTTTGAGGAAGGTGGGGATACCCCAATTAAAGTAGAAAGCTTTCCAACCAGAGGAATAAGTCTGGGGATAGAAAATATATTTTGATTCTGTAAGGGTAAAAATTTGTTCCTTTTGATTAATTAATGATTTTAAATCAAAAGGATAGAGCTTAACGAAGTTAATTTGGTTTTGACTATTTATTTCTTTTAAGGGGGAAGTATTGAAAATGATATTGATTCCGGGTTGGAAATCGTCAGTTTCATAAGCTGGAAGGATAAACCAAGCGGTAGAATTTTTTTTGGATTTTTCTAGTTTGGTGTCAAAATATTTATGACGAGAATTAGTAGAAACAGCACTGATTTCAGCCGGAAGACCAGAAATATATTTATAATTAACTTCGACTAAATAATCTTGATTAAGTTTGGCTGTTGGAAAGTTGTAAACAGTTAAAAATGATTTGTTTGTGGGTAGAGCGAGAGTGTATTCGGAGTTGGTTGAGTTATCCAGACTAAAAGTAGATTTTTGGTTTTGGTTGTCAATGGTAATAGATTGATCGGTTTTGGTGACGGAAAAATTTTGTTCTGAAGTTAGGCGACTGGTAAAGAGGTTAATAAATGGATAATTGTAATTAGGGGAAGAATTATTGATGTAATTACTGAATTCAGAGAAAGCTGGGTCGGAATAATAAAAATCAAAGTTATTGACAGAAACTGGGTTGTTAACTAAATATTTTTGAGTAGTATATGGGGTTTGGTAAACACTTATTTGACCAAATTGAGCGATTTTTTCGAAAGATTCTATGCTGTCTAATTTTTCTTTGGTAGTGACGGAAATGTTGTTATAAATATTTTCGTCGGGGAAATAAACGTTATTGTCGAAAATAATATATTGAATGGAATATTTTTGAAAAATTTTATTTAATTCCTGCGAATCAGATTTTTGGAGAGCAGTAGAAAGCTCCCAATAATACTGTTCATTTTTTAAGTTCCAAGCGTCGAAAGCCCGGTCTAGAATCGGTTGTTTGATGCCGTACCACAAGAAACCTGATCCGCTTATTCCAAAACGATAGTTAGTCCAGCCCCAAAAAGATCCTTGGGGTAAATTGGTAATACGGCCATTTGGATTTTGTTGTTTGAAAAAATAAAAAAGCTCTTGATACTCTTGGGGGATATTTTTTCGAAAATCTGGAGAAATATATTTACCATTAAAACTTGGGAAAGAGAAAATAAAAATGGAAATAATACCGATGATAGTAGGATATTCTTGGATTTTTTGAGGGAATTTTTCGATAAAAACAGCAATTAAACAGGAAAAAGAAAAAACGGCCGGAGTAATAAATTTAGTAAAAGGGGATCTAAAGATTTGATTGATCAGAGGAATAAACCGAACAAGTTGATTGATTTGTTGAAATGGAGGGATTTGAGAAAGCAGAGCAATAGCAGAAAGGATGAAGAGACTGATGAGAAATTTTTCAAATAAATTTTTGGTCTTTTTTTTAAGTAAAAAAATAAATCCGGTAACGGCTGAAGTACCTAAAATGAGTCCAAAAAAAACAGGAATAAAGGAACTAAAATAGTCTCGCCACGATTGCATAAAATAACCATTGTCTTTGGGGAAGTCATAGTAATAACCACGAAGTAAAAGAAAGTCTATGATACCACCACGATGATAGTTTCTTAGGAAAGTTTCATCATTGGACATGATATTTCCAAAAGAATTAGCGGTTTGACTGAGGTTGGTGGCTAAAAAATAAATCAGAGGAAGAAGCCAGAAAGAATTAATGAGAATAATTTTTAGCAGGGGAGAGAAAGATCTTTTAGGATGAAGGATGAAGATAATGGACAAGACTAGAAGATAAACAATAAAATTTGTTTGAACATAAAAACTGGGAATAACCAAAAGATTTATTAGAAGTAATTTAGCTAAGTTTTTGTGATTTGCTTGATCAAGGTAGTCTAATAAATTAAAAATTAGCCAAGGGAAGAAAGCCCAAAAACCGGAAAAGCTTTCTAGGGGAGCCCAAAAATTTTGAACAGAACCAAAACTGAGAAGATAAAAAAGAGCGGCAACAAAAGCGGTAGACTTTTGAAATTTAATGGTTTTGGTGAGGCCAAAATAAACACCAAAAGTACCCAAAAAAATCATGGCGAAATGCCAAAGATAACGAATGAGACTGGTGGGGAGAATTAATGTAAAAGGAAGGATGATTAGTTGGCGAATTAAGTCTGTACTGTGAGCCATTCCACCAACTAACCCTAATCCTTGATAAGTTTGCCAAACAGCAGATATTGACCTTTTTAAATTCATCCAGATGTTAAGTTCTGGCATGAGATTGTCCCAACCGATCAAAAAGGTGTTTGGAGTGAAGTTGCGACAACAGAGAAACAAAAGAATGAGGCCTAGAATTAGCGGGTAAAAATTTTTCTTAAAAAAAGATAACTTCACTAATCAGATTATAGCTGAGATTGGGCAAATGAACCAACAGTAATACCGGTGGGTTTTTTGATACCGCGGATACGATACCAAATTTCATAAATGAAATGATTAGGAATTAATCCAATAACGATAATTTGCATTAAGTTTAAAATAATAGCCTTAAAACTTGGTCGAAAACCTAATTTAAGAGCGTTAAAACGACTTTTGATAGTTAATTTAAAAGTAGATTTTGGATTTTTATGAGAAAGACTATTGTTTAAATGACGATAAAAAAGCAAATTATCTTTTAGATTGGAAATTTGACCGTATTGCATAAATTTAAACATTAAATTTATTTCTTCAGCAGAAGATTGGTTTGGTTGGTACCAAGTAAAGTTTTTGGGTAATTTAGAAAGGTTAACCATCATAGATGGTTGTTGAATTGGAACAGCCCAAAAAATCATGTCTTTGAGTTTTTTAAATTGAGTGGGAAAATTTTTGTTACCGATAACATTATCATCTTGGTCAATAACAATGCATTGTCCGCCGGTAGCGATAATTGATTTATTTTTTTGTAAAAATTTTAATTGTTTTTCTAGACGGTCAGGGAAAGAAATATCATCAGCGTCCATGCGGGCTAAAAATTTACCTTTGGCTTGAGAAATGGCAATGTTTGAAGTTAAACTGACACCTAAATTAATTTTATTTTTAATAGCGGTGATTCGTTTATCTTTTTTGGCGTATGATTTGATAATCTTCCAAGAATTGTCATTTGAGGCATCGTCGACGATAATAAATTCAAAATTAGAAAAAGTTTGAGAGAGAATACTAGAGATTGATTGGTCTAGAAATTGGGCGGCATTAAATACCGGCATATAGATGGTAATTAATGGTTTTTGTTTCATAATTTTTTAAATTATCACGTTTCGTTCTTTTTTTTAATCTGAACTCATCAGTACCGAAGTAATCGGTATACGTGGGGATTTATACTGATGACAGGGAGGGATGGGGGAGTGAACGAATGTTCACAGCATCATCTCTATATTCATCAATATAATCCTTCTTTTTGTGTGGTTTTCCCCGAGGGAGAAAAGCTTGGTTGCGCAATCGCAGCCCAAGCTTGTTTTCGTCCTCGCGGCGCGTCGTCATCATTTGACGGGTGTTGGGTATTCAATCTCTTGAATACCACGTTCGTCAATGAAGTATTGCGGCAGCAGCGCATAGATATCGGGGGTGACATGTTTGACGTAGAGCTCATGCTTCACATCAAAGTTTCCGTTCTCGGATTGTCGCAGGATTCGGCCCAGCAGGTCTGAGTTGGCGTTGGCGGTTTGCTTTGCTAACCAGATAACTACTTCTCCGTTGATCATGGTGAACTCATAGGTTCTTTGGTAGGGGTTGACGCGGGTGGAGATGACTCCGAGAACGTCGTCAATTGAGTACGCAAAGTCGCGTTCCATAGCGTAGCTTGGAACAACGGTTCTGACCATGATTTCCTTTTCTTCGACACGACCCCATTTGTATTCGCCGATGACTTCGTTCTGATCGAATTCGGGGTACATGAAGTTGCGGCAGGTAAACGTGATGCGTTCACCTTGCCAGTCGTTAAGGTATACCCCAGCCGGAGACCAGGTTTTGCCGCCGTCAAGGCTTGCTTCGATGTAAGCTTTGCCTTCGGTTTCGATAACATAGCCATCTACTACCCAATAATCGTCGGCGCTGGCTTCGGTAAGGACCATTAGTCCTCCAAGAGTTGCGAGAACCAAGAGATACGCAAGAACCTTTTTCATGGTGAAATCCTCCTTATCCGACTTTGTCGGATTTATTCGTTGGTTCAAGAGAAACGTGGTGACACAAAAGCCACCTGTCGGTCAGTGAGGGATAGTCAGCGAAAAAGTCGATGGTAGACAAATTGTGTCACCACCTCTCTTTTATATAATCAGAGCTTGCCTGAGTGCGTTTACTTCAGTAAGTCTGTTAGCTAGGAACTAAAACAATTCCCAATTAACAGACTTACTGTTTTTTTATTAACCACACATTGTTAACGTGCGTAAAACTTTTTGGTCAAAACGCATTGTTTTGATTTATTTAGTTTTACTTTGTTAAGATTTGATACTTTTTACAGTATCGGGGGGATTGTATCAAAAAAAGGCTTAAAAGTCAAGATTATAGGATAATTTTTCTGGTTATTTTATATTTTCCCAATTCGTCCTTTTGGACTCATCAGATCCGATACACATCGGATGTTGGGATGCCGAGGTGAGAAATAGAGGTTTTTGCTTTGCGTGTAAATGCAAAAATTTTTCTATTCCTTTTGACTCGGCGTCGGTCGTGTGGTTAATATTTTCCCGAGGGGGAAAGCTTGGTTGGACGAGCAGCCCAAGCTTGTGCGTTTTTAGCGCAGGTCGCTCTCGTGGAGTTCAAACAAAGCAACTTCGCCGTCTCTATACCATAAGATATTTATTTCTCCGTTGATACAGCTTTCGATGACGACATATTCATCATCAATGTCTTGTGGAAAAACAATAGTGTATTTACTATCGTTCGGGAGGCTGGGGATGATTTGTTCTATCACCTCAATGAGTTTTCTGTCCAATATCCATTGGACAACCAGTTCACCATTAATGTACCTAACAGTAACCCATTCGTTGCTGGTGGTAATCACTGGAGGAACAATAATGAAATATTTGCCGTCGGCATCGTTGCCGATACTGTATGCTATTAGCGTAAATCCGGTTTCTTGGTCGATGACGTTGGTCATGATGATGTCATAGTTTTCGCTGTCGTTGGTTACAGTCAGGTTGGTAGTGGTATCACCATCGATTGTGGTTTGATTGATGTCGATTGCTTCGTCGTTGGTGATACCGTTGATGCTGACGGTGTTGCCGTTGGCGCTGGCTGGGGCTTGGTAGGCGAACATAACCCCAAAAATTGTTATAAGAAACAGGAACAGGAGGTACGCGATAATTTTTTTCATGGTAGATATCTCCTTTATTATTTTATTTTTTCCCTGGTGCAAAGGTGCCTAAGCAGATTTGCTAGCTAGAAACTAAAATAATTTCCAATTAGCAAACCTGCTTTTTATTAACCACACATTTTTAAAGTTCAGTAAAACTTTTAGCTCAAAAGCAATTTTTGAGGTAATGGATTTTACCGGACAATTATAGCAAAAACCAGTCCGATAATCAAGATTATAGGATAAAAATTAAAGAGAAAACCGGATACTGCGACAAGTGATAAAACTTGCTATAGGCGAAGCCTATATGAGCGGTATCCGGTTAAACGGTCAGAGTTAGGAAGAGTTGGTTGGAGCGGGGGTGGGTGCGGTCGAGGGAGGAGGTAGTGGGGCAGGGGTGGGTGCGGTGGAAAGGGTGGTGATTGGGATGGTGGTTGTTGTTGCTGCAGATGCAGCTCTTATCTCGAGGGTGGAGAGTTTCCCTTGCTCGTTTTTAACATCCTCGCGAGAAGATGTTAAGGATGCGATAATTATTATCGCCAAAATAGCGACAATAATTCCAAGGAAAACTCTTGCTTGGGTTTGCTTTTTCATTTTTTATCCTCCGTTCGCTTTATCAGGTCTAGAGGTGGCTATATAAAAATACCTTTCGGTATCTGTAACTCTGACTGTTAGGGTACTTAGATTAAGATTTGTTTGACGCGAGAATCAAATTATTAATCTAATTTTATATTTCAATTTGTTTTGAAATATATGCCGATTTTACCACTAGAGACAAAAAATAAAAAATATAGGATAAAAATTAGGGTTGTTTTAGAGGTTGACTGACTATTCGGCGAGGATGAATGAGTCCAGATTGTATATTTGTTTCTACACGTTCTGAATCTGGATCAGCAATATCTGGTTTATGTGTTTGTTTATAAGCATCCATGTTTCTAGCTTCTGTTAACCAGGTTGAGGGATGTTTAGAATAATCCTCTTCTTGTCTAATTTGTATACCGAATACTTCTTGGTAAATTTCTCTTACTCGTTCATCTCTGGTTGGTTCTTTTACTATCTCTACTGAGCAATGTTTCATTAAGTGTTTGATTTAATAAATTTAATTAAATCATTATGTAGAGTAGGGTTTTGGAGGGCGAGGGTGATGTTGGCTTGAAGCCAGCGAAGTGGATCGCCGGTGGTTAACCAGTCTTCTTTACCTTCAAAGCTTTCTGTTAAAACAACATCAGTTTGGGCTAAGGTGTTTTCGGCATCAGCAAACCAAAGTTCGTTGTCACGAGATAAGCCTTGTTTTTCTAGAATGGGAAAAATTTTGGCGGCGGAAACAACAAAACGGCCGCCTTGAGCCATAGTCGAAGGTGCCTGGTCGGCAGGTAGTTTTTCTAACATAGCTGAAATTCGGTTAGGATATTTGGGATCATCGACATATTTAACTGAGCCATAGCGACAGATTTCGGTTTCTCCAACATCTTTGACAGCGACAACGATACTTGGTTGGTATGTTTCAAAAGTGGTAATCATTTTGGTTAAAAATTGGCCGGGAGTGGGTTCAACGGTTAAATCATCGCCAAACATATAGATAAAATTGTCATTGCCGATAAAATCTTTGGCGGCTAAAAGGGGAGAGGCGTTGCCATAAGGGAGGCTGGGGGATTGTTCAATAAAAGTTAATTTAGCCTTGGACCAAATATTTTGCAGGCTCTTTAAAAAGTCTAATTTATTGTTTTTGGTTAGATATTCTTTTAATTCTTCGTCGGGAGTGAAATATTTTTCAATTGAATGTTCGCCACTTCGACAGACAATGGCAATTTGATTAATGCCGGCACCAATAGCTTCTTCAATTAAATATTGGATATTTGGTTTATCGATAATAGCAATTAATTCTTTTGGGTAGCCTTTGACGACGGGTAAAAATCTGGTTCCTCGACCAGCGGCGGCGATGACACATTTAGTGACCATATAAATTTTTTGGCTCGATAACAATTTTTTGCAGTCCTCGCAACCTTCGTAATATCCACTCAGCGGCTTGCGGGCTGAAAAAATATTATCTTCGCCAAAATTAAATTATTTTTAATTTTTAATGTAACTAGGTAAATGGTAGCATAAATAAGTATATTTTTTGAAAATTTGATAAAATAAGAAACTTGAGGGCCCATAGCGTAGTTGGTAGCGCGTCCCCATGGCATGGGGAAGGTCAGGGGTTCGAGTCCCCTTGGGTCCACAAAAGGAATATGAAGAACAAAGTAATTATTTTTGATTTTGATGGGGTGATTGTAAACAGTTGCCAGTTGTCATACGAGATAAACAGAGAACAATATTCTAATGTTACGTATTCAGAGTTACAAAATTGGTCGGAGGGGAATATCTATAGTAAAAAATTGATAGATGAAATGAAGGATGAAGATGAAATTTATTTTTTTGAACAATACCAAAGGAGAATAGTTGAGTTAATTCCAGTTGAGGGGATGGAGAAGGTAGTAAAAGAATTAAATCGACAAGGGTATAAGCTGATAATTGTGTCTTCGGCTGATGAAGATGCAATTGGTAATTATTTAAAAACACATAATTTGGATAGGTATTTTGTGGAGATTATGGCTAGAAAAACTCATAAAAGTAAGGTCGAGAAATTTAAAATGGTGTTTAAAAAATATAAAATAAAGGCAAATGAAACTTTGATAATTACTGATAGTGTCGGAGACGTAAAAGAGGCCCATGAAGTGAAAATGAAAGCAATTGGGGTGACTTGGGGAATACATGAGAAAGAGAGATTGGAAAATAATGGGGTCGATTTTATTGCCGAAAAACCGAGTGAAATTTTGGTGGGAATTGAACAGATTTTGGCTTTGAAATAAGGTATAATTCACTACTGATAATTTAGGTCCATAGTCCCGCAGCGGCGGGACCTCAGTCTCCAACCCCGCTGCTGCGGGGCGAATCCTCATGGTAATCTTAATTAATGTATTATGTTTATGTTTTAAAAAGTTTGAAAGATGAAAAAATATACACAGGTTTTTCATCTGATTTAAAAAGAAGGTTTGAACAACATGTAGAGGGGTTGGTTAAGTCAACTAAGAATAGAAGACCTTTAAAATTGGTTTATTATGAGGCGTTTTTAAGTAAAGCTGATGCTAAAAATAGAGAAAAGTATTTAAAATCTGGCGGAAATGCAAAGAATGTTTTAAAATTGCAAATCAGTAATTCTTTAACAATTTAATTAGGTCCATAGTGAAATGGTTATCACCTCAGTCTCCAAAACTGATATTTGAGGTTCGAATCCTCATGGACCTGCAGAGTTGCAGTCTCCAATCCCGCTGCTGCGGGACGAATCCTCATGGACCTGCCTACGCTAAAGTTTTGGCAATGTAAATCTGCCAAGTTGACTGATTGTTTTGAAGCTGAATTGATGATAAATTGGTTAAAATGATAATTGGAATAACGGGAACAATTGGAGCAGGAAAGGGAACGGTGGTTGATTATTTGGTTAAAAATAAAGGATTTAAACACTTTTCAGCAAGAGCTTTGATAGTAGAAGAAATAGAAAAAAGAGGTTTAGAAAATAATCGGGATAATATGGTGATAGTAGGTAATGATTTGAGAGAAAAATATGGCCCGGGTTATGTGGCAGAGGAATTATTTAAAAGAGCAACGGAATTTGGTGGCGATGCCATAATTGAGAGTTTGCGGGCAGTAGGGGAAATTGAGGCTTTGAGAAAAAAAGGAAAATTTGTTTTGTTGGCAGTAGATGCTGATGCTGAAATTAGATACAAAAGAATAAGTGCCCGAGGGACGAGTACCGATAGTATTAGTTTTGAAAAATTTTTGGCTGATGAAGAAAAAGAAATGAATTCAACTGATATAAATAAGCAAAATTTAAAAAAATGTATAGAAATGGCAGATTTTAAAATTGAAAATAACGGGACAATTGATGAATTAAATAGTAAAATTAAAGAAATTTATGAAGAAATTAAATAAGAAAACTGCTGTAAATGTATCAGAATATGTCAGACCAAGTTGGGATGATTATTTTATGGAGGTAATGGAGGCAATTTCGAAACGGGCAACTTGTGATAGGGGAAGAAGCGGGTGTGTCATAGTAAAAAATAAGCAAATTTTAGTAACAGGGTATGTGGGTTCACCAAAAGGGCTACCTCATTGTGATGATGTAGGTCATCAATTTAAAAAAATGATTAATGAAGATGGATCAATTTCTGAACATTGTGTCAGAACGGTCCATGCAGAGCAAAACGCGATTTGTCAGGCGGCTAAAAGAGGAATTTCTATTAGTGGAGCAACAGTTTATTGTCGAATGACACCATGTAGAGTTTGTGCCATGTTGTTAATTAATTGTGGAGTTAAGAGAGTAGTTTGTGAGAGAAAATATCATGCGGGTGGTGAATCAGAGGAAATGTTTAAAAAAGTGGGAATAAAACTGGAATATAAATATGATGAGTTACAAAAATATGATAAACAAGTAGGTTTTTTAAATGAGAGTAAAAAATAGAGAAGTTATAGCTCTAAAAAAGAAACTAAAGAAAAGTAAAATTAAGGGTTTGGCGTTGGATGTTGACGATACTTTGTCTTTGACTTTTGAGCATTTAGTGGATGAATTGTCTAAAAAGATAAAAAATCCAGAGAAGTTAACGAAGAAAGAATTGTTTTTAAAGTACAGATCAACATGGAATGTGCCTGTTTGGCGGAATGATGAGGCTGAGGAAATTGTTAGAAAAATTATTACTTCTGATGAATTGCAAAGAGATTTGCCTTTGATAGAAAATTCCAATAAGTTAGTCGCAAAGATTGACAAAATTATTCCGATTGTGGCTTATATTACAGCCAGACCAAATAAAATCCGTAACGGAACTGAATATTGGTTTAAAAAACATGATTTTATAAAAGCTTCGCTTATAATGAGATTCAGAAATAAGAGAAAAGGGAGGAGTAATAGATGGAAAGCGAGAGTTTTAAAATATTTATATCCGGAGGTGCAGGGAATAGTAGATGATAATGTAGGGTTAGTAAGAGCTTTGGGGGGAAGGTATAAAGGAAAGGTTTTTATATACAATGGTGCGAATTGTAATAAAAATTACAATTATGTGACTTTGTGTAAGGACTGGGATGATGTTTTAGAAAAAGTCAAAAAAGAGTTTAACGGCGACCGCGATTGATGGTTCCCATACGGGCAGTTGGTTTAAAGTTAACTGGAGATTTGGTTCCAGGGAAATTAGGAATTATTGGTTTTTGGAAAACTGGTTTCTTGACTGATTTAGAATCTTTTGATGAATTGTCGGTCATATATTAATTATATTATTCTTTGATTAGCTTGGAAGTAGGGAAATAAAGAATATCTTCAATGTTAATAGTGTCGGCAAAAAGCATGGCCAAGCGGTCAACACCTAATCCGATACCGGCACAAGGTGGCATTTGGCCACATGCTTTAATAAATTCTTGGTCGTAGGGATGAGCAGGTAGATTATTTTCTTGTCTGAATTTGGTTTCGGCTTCGAAGTTTTGCTGTAATATTTTAGAATCGGTTAACTCAGTGTAAGCATTACCAATTTCCATCCCACCGATATAGAATTCAAAACGTTGACTGAAACCGGGAGAGTCTGGACATTTTTGACAAAGAGGGGACGTCTGAGTAGGGTAGTCGAAAATAATAAAAGGTTTATCTTGGGGAAGTTTACTTTCGATTTCATTGATAAAAATTTGAGTGTAAAGTGGTTCCCAGGTAGTAACACCATCAGTGTTGTAGCCTTTTGATTTGGCGGTGGCAATAATTTTGTCGGCAGTTAGATTTTTTGATAGGTCCATGTTGGCATATTTTTGGAACAGTTCTTTTAGAGTAAATTGGTACCAGTCATCACCAAAATTAATTTTTTGATTTTGGTAGATAATAAAATCGGTTTGAGGGATTTTAAGTTTTTGTTGAATAAAATGAAGAGAGTTTAAGATTAATTCTTTGGTGGTTTTGGCAATGTCTTGGTAATTTTTACCCATTTCATACCATTCGAGCATGGAAAATTCTAAGTTGTGGGTGGGGCCAATATCTTCTAAATCTCTAAAAACTTTGGCAATGGCAAAACAGTCGCCGATGTTTTGAGCGATAACTCTTTTTAAGGCACTTTCGGGAGAAGTGGGAAGGTAAAAAGTAAAATCTTTTTGGGTCCATTTAGTTTTTAGAGGATATAAATTAGGTTCAATGGGGATTTTTGCCAAAAGGGTAGGGGTATCGACTTCATGAAAGTTTTTGTCGATAAAAAAGTTTCGAATAGATTGTATGGTCCATTCATGGATGAAATGTGATTGAGAAATCATAGTTTTAGAAATTTTATTTTTTGGTTTGAGATAAATTTTCGTCATTTATTTTGACTCGATAATGAATTTTGCAGTGCTCGCAACCTTCGTAAAATCCACTCAGCGGCTTGCGGGCTGAAAATTATTATCTTCGTCAAAATTTAATTATGACTTCGAATTTATTTTACCTTATTTATTGAATAATTTGGTTATATCCTGACATGAATTTTTATTAAATTCTTTTGGGTAGCCGCAGAGGTAGTTTTGGTCGCAACAACCACCACAATTAGATGTTAGATGTTGGATGCTAGATGTTAGTGAAAACATAGGACAAGAAAAACAAGAAGAAATAGAATTTATAAATTTTGAAATAAAAATTTCGGGATTGTCGGTAATTTTACCTAAAATTTTTGACGATTCACAACAACCAGTGATATTGCCGTTTGATTGGAGACTGAGTTGGTAGCAGCCAAAGTTTTTGTTGGGGAAAGTAGGGTAGTGGAGTTTAATATCCAAAGATTGTTGATTAGTTAAAGACATTTTTCGGTCAGTTAGGTAGGTTAATTCAACCTTTTTAATGCCATATTTTGTTTTTAAATAATCTAAAAAAGTGTCTTTGTAGGGATAGGAATCTTTGGTAACTAAAAACATAATTCCAACCGGAAAACCTAATTTTTGAGCATCTTTGATATATTTAATGGATTTGGCAAAATTACCAGAACCGCGATTTTGGTCATGAATTTCTTGTGGTCCATCTAAGGAAACTAGTATTTGGCAATTACTGGGGTTTTTTATTTCGCTAAGACGGTCGATAGTACCATTAGTGATGATGGTAATAAAGATATTTTTTTCAATTAAAGTATTTACTAATTTTGGGAAATCTGGGAGTAAAAAAACTTCACCGCCACATAAGATGATAGATTTTAGATGGTAGATGTTAGTTTTTTTGGATAATGACTTAAGATAAGAATTATATCTATCAACAAATTCTAAGATTTGTTGATAGGATAAAATATTTTTAGTTTTGTGGGTATAGCAATATTTGCAGACCAGATTACAACTCTCAAGAGGGGAGATATAAATACTTTCTAGTGTAGATAAATCAAATTTCATCTGATTTTTTTATAAAAATTTTTGATATGAATTTTTTATCTCAGTCAATACTGGCGTGTTGAAATTCGCTAAAAAATTATATCTTCGAATTTTTATCGTAAAATTATTTAAGCTTAGTAGATTCTTTGTGTTCGGTTCGTTTTTTGCACCATTTACAGTATTTTACAAACTTAAGTTTGTCAGGAGTGTTAGTTTTATTTTTTTCGGTTAAGTAATTTTGGGCGCCACAAACAGAACAGACTAGGGCGACTAAAATTCTGGGTGTCTTTTTTGATTTTGCCATGAGTGGTATTTTAGCACACTAATCGGCGTGTTTGTATTTTTTGATTTGCTTTTCGACAGCTTCACGTAAATCAACAATCACTGATGTTAGCTCATGATGGCAACTTTGGGCAAAAATAGGATTTTTTTGACCAGGTAGGCTCATATCAAATTTAGCTGTGTAGTTTTTGTATTTTTTATCCTTTTCAATATGAAGAGTGGCAGTTTTAAGTTCGTCGTTAAATTGGGGTAAAAGCTGGTCAAGTTTATTGATAAATTTAGAGCGAATAATCGCTTTGGTTTTTAGGGAAATTATTAAATTAACACCGGTAATTTTGACGTTCATAAGGACCTCCTATAAAATTGTTAACTTTGGTCGTATCACTTGATGGTTTATTTTAGCATTATTCATTAGTGTTTTGAATAATGTCGCAAGGCCCTTGATATTTTTGGTTAAGTTTCTGAATATCGTTGAATTTAGGTTCAACAACCTGATAAATTTGGCCGTTTTGATCGCGGAGAGTAACTTCTAAATTTCTTTTTTGAAAAATAGATTTAATTTGACAATTAGACATCAGTTTTTCAGTTGTTTCCCAATCAATAATTTTGGTTTCACCGGGAGTAATGTCGGGGATGACAAAGGTATTTTCTGCGGCGACATATTGACTATTTTCTTGAGAAAGTTTGCTGATAGAGAGACCAATGGCGGCAAGAATGGCGATGATAAAAAGCAGATAAATAGTTTGTCGGACAGATGACATAAATAATGATAACAAATTATTTTTCTAGAAAAGTAGATTTCGACGAAAATTATTGTGAGTCTCGCCTATGCAAAAAAGCGGACTTTGTCCGCCGAAGCGAGCTACGGCGAGCGAAGGCGGAGGGTATAGGATTCGAACCCATGCGGACTTTCGCCCACCAGTTTTCAAAACTGGCGCCATAAACCACTCGGCCAACCCTCCTTAATTTTATGTGAGCCCGGATTGGAACTCGAATCCAAGACCTTCCCCTTACCAAGGGGATGCTCTACCAACTGAGCTATCCGGGCATAATATAGAAAGTGCTTTGATATTTTATCAAAAATTAGAGAAAAATGAGCCTGAGGTGAGATTCGGACTCACGACCTGCCGTTTACAAAACGGCTGCTCTAGACCAGCTGAGCTACTCAGGCGATAGAGTTATTATAGCAATAAGATGATAATTTTGAGGTAAAATAAAACAATTTTATGTTGAATATAATTATTCCGACATTTAATGAAGAGAACTATTTGCCGCTCTTGTTAAGGTCGCTAAGAAAACAGACATTTAAGGATTTTGAAATTATCGTGGCTGATAATAATTCTAGCGACAAAACTAGAATTATAGCTAAAAAATTTGGAGCTAAAGTGGTTGATGGTGGAATGCCAGCAGTTGGTCGAAATAATGGAGCAAAAAAGGCAAAAGGTGACTGGTTGCTTTTTTTAGATGCTGATGTGATATTACCGTCTGATTTTTTAAAAGAAGCCATGTTGGAGATAGAAGAAAAAAATTTTTGTATTGCTTCTTGTTTAGTTCAACCTTTAAGTGATAAAAAAGTGGATAAATTATTACATAGTACAGTGAATTTATTTATAAAGTTAGTTCAAAATATCTCTCCTCACGCATCTGGATCTTGTATTTTTATTAAAAAAGAAATACATCAATTGATTGGTGGTTTTAATGAAAAAATGAAATTAGCTGAAGATCATGATTATGTTTCAAGAGCTAGCAAAGAAGCAAAATTTGGTATTATCCAAAATGTCTTGATTCCAATATCAGTCAGAAGACTAAATAAAGATGGTCGTTTAAATATTTCTTTGAAATATTTGGCAGTTGAGGCACATCTGGCTTTATTAGGACCAATATATTCAGATGGTTTTAATTATAAGTTTGATTATTTAAATAAAAAATCTGAAAGCAAAAAGAAGATAGAATAAAGACCATGAAAAAAAAGAGAATTTTGGTTTTGACGGATGAT
This sequence comes from Candidatus Parcubacteria bacterium, assembly GCA_023396915.1. Lineage (GTDB taxonomy): Bacteria > Patescibacteriota > Microgenomatia > UBA12405 > UBA12405 > WARW01. The sequence goes on along the minus strand of JAEWUV010000009.1, from coordinate 16,653 downwards.
AAACCTTGGGGGCACAGATCAATTGCGAGGGCTATTTATGGATTTTTGAAAGATAATGAGAATGAAAATAATTATCAAGTAGAGTATTTAGAGGTTAAAGTGATTAGTAGTCTAACGGATGATATTTATAAATTTTATTATAAATATTCGCCTAAATTAGGGAAAATTGCTTATGACAGTATGAATAACCGGCTGGCGAGTAGGATTATGGAGGATGTAGTAAAAAGAAATTTATTAGGGTTAAAGAAAGCTATAAATAAAATTAAACCTGATTTGATAATTTCAGCTTATTTTTTACATAGTCATTCTTTAAGTTTATGGAGAAAAGAGGAGGTTATGAACTTTAAGTTGTGGACAGTAGTTGCCGATCCATGGTCGATATCACCGATTACAATCGTTCCGAAGGCTGATTTGCATTTAGTTTATGATAAAGTGGGGATGGAGGTGGCGGTTAAGATGGGGGTTTTGAAAGATAATGTTATGGTCACGGGATGGTGGACTAGACAGGATATGTATAAAAAAATAGATGTAAAAAAGATTAAAAAAAGACGGGGAGTGAATGATAATAGACCAGTGATTTTTGTTGGTGGAGGAAGTTTGGGAACAAGTGCTTTACCTAAGTTGTTGCCGATTTTGTTTTTTTTGAAGAAAAAAGCGTTTTTTATAGTTAATACCGGAACAGATAAGTTAGCTTTTAATTTGGTAGAAAATTATGTCAAACTTTTGGAAAAGGCAAGAAAAGATAATTTTGTTCAAGTAAAATGTTTAGGTTGGATTGAAAATATGGCTGAGGTTTTGTCTGCTTGTGATATTGTTTTTGGGAAGGCTGGGCCAAATTTTTTGTTTGATTGTGTGGCCTGTCAAAAACCCTTTGTGGCGATTACTCACATTGGAGGACAGGAGGATGGGAATATAGATTTAATTAGGAAGAAGAAATTGGGTTGGGTAAAAGAGAGAACAGATGAAATGAATAAATTTTTACTCGAATATTTAGATAATCCAAAATATTTTGAGAATAAATATAAAAAGGATATTTTAAAAGAAGCAGAAGTCAATAAAAGAGCTTTGCCATTAATATTGGAGAGAATAAAAAAAGACTTGTAGTAAATGTATTTATCCCGCAGTGGCGGGATTGTTAAAAAAGGCAAAATTTGGCGCTTGTAGCTTCAAATTTAGACCTGTTTTAACTAAAAAAAGTCCCACCAGAAGCGACTTTAATATTGGCTTTTCCACGCTATAAAAAACGTGGGGAAAACCGATTTAATCGGACGAATCTGACTAAATACAAGTTCTCCGTTTAAGAAGTTTAGCTAGAAAAAACACCTTCTTAAAGTTGTTGCTAGAGGTAGGACAATTAAGTCTAGCATTTTGGGGGTAGTGTAAATTAGTCAATTTTGATTATTATTAAAAATTTGCGGCTTAAGTGCGAAGATAAAAAGGTTATAATGGGAATATGAAAAAAGATAAAAAGATAGAAATAACCAAAGATGTTTTGATTGGAGAGTTGGTAGAGAATTATCCAGAATTGGCCAAAGTGCTGGTGGAAGATTATGGTTTTCATTGTATTGGTTGTATGGCGGCGGGAATGGAAACTCTTGAACAAGGGGCTCAAGTTCATGGATTTGGTAAAAAAGAAATCGACGAAATGGTGAAAAAGCTTAAAGGGATGGTAACAAAAGCTTAAGAGACCAACTAATTATCGGAGACATTATTGTACTTAAGATACTTTGTCTGCCGAGTGGAAAGAATATTAATAGTATAAGAAGAATAAAACCATATTGTCTAAATGCTTCCTCCCATTTGAGACGGGAATTTTCTGGTAGTAAATTTAAAAAGATGTGAGAGCCATCTAGTGGAGGGATGGGAATGAGGTTAAAAATTGAGAGGGAGATATTGATAAGAATAAAGATGTAAAGGATATAGGAGGCAATTGGAGAGTTGATAGGAATAAATCTTAGAAATAATGAACTGGCTATAGCTAAAGATAAATTGCTTAGTGGTCCAGCCAATGAGGTAATAATTTCATCACGTTTGGGCTTTCTGAAATTAAACGGATCGATGGGAACTGGTTTGGCCCAACCAATAGTTGGAATTCCACTGAGAGCGCTAAAAAGAGGGAGAAGAAAGGTGCCGATAGGATCGGCGTGGGCCAGAGGATTTAAAGTTAAGCGGCCAAGAGACCTTGGGGTAGGGTCGCCCAGACGGTCGGCGGCCAAGGCGTGACAAAATTCATGAAAAGTAATAGCCAGGATTAAACATAGAAGTGAAACTAGTGAAATTAAAATTTCCATATTTCAAAAAAATACTTGTTCTGATATTATACCTTACTATGAGAAGATGCAGTTTATGCCAAAAAGGGACAGTGGTTGGCCGTAATAGGTCTCATGCCCAAAACCGAACACCTAGAACTTATAAGGCTAACATTCAAAAAGTTACATTGACTGTTGGTGAAGATAAAATTAGCGGACATTTTTGTACTAAGTGTTTGAAGAGACTTAAAAAAGAGGCTAAGGCATAAAAAAACGGCACAAGCTTTTGGACAGGTACCGTTTTTTTAGAGGCGAATATTTTTATTTTCTCTTTTTTGTTTTTTTGGCGACTTTTCTTTTAGCTGGTTTTCTGACAGCTTTCTTTTTAACCACTTTTTTCTTAGCAACTTTTTTAGTGGCTTTCTTTTTTACTGGCATATTTTTACCTCCTTAATTAATTAAAGAGATTTTAAAATTTCTTGTCAAGAAAAAAAATTCCTAATCTAAGGTATTTATTGATTACTTTGAGATTAAAAAAGATTATTTTTTGATTTGGTAGTATTTGGAAATTTCGGGCCAGTTGGTTTTATTCTTACCTTCAATTTGGACTTCGACGGGTTGCTGATTGAAACTAAAGATTTTCATTTTTAATTGGTTGTTTTTTTGATCAGTAACAAAAGTCCAGGCGACAGGCCAGGGAATAAGAGCCCGAACAAATCTTTCTATTTTATTGTTATCCCAAGACCAGTTTATTTGAGCGGTGTTTTTGTCAAATTTAGGAAAATAAGTTTTTTGGGAATGATCTTGGGTGGTTAATTTGTTTGGATTTTGAATGTATTCTGAAAGAACGGTTTCTAAGTTATCAGATGCTAAATTAAAAGCTTTGTTGTAAAAACTGGTGGCAGTTTCGCTGAGGGAAATATCAAATGGAATTTGAGAAATAATGGGCCCATGATCGGGAAGAGAGTCAATTTGGAAGAAGGTAACCGCACTTTTGGTTTCACCGTTGATAATTTGCCAAGGACCTGGCGTGGCACCACGGTATTTGGGTAGAGGTGAGGGATGAATATTGATAATTTTATATTTTGGGATATTAATGGTTTCTTGGTCAAAATAGGGAGGACCAAAGGCAACGCATAAAGCCAAATCGGGGTTTAAGTTGCGAATTTGAGTTTTTACTTCTTGATTAAACTCTTCAATTTGGAAGAGGGGTAAGTTATTTTTTTTAGCAAAAGTGGCGATTAGGTTAGGGGTAATTTCTTGTTTTCTGCCAATGGGTTTGTCGAGCTTAGTAAAAACACCAACGATCTGGAAATTTTTTAATGTTAAAAGTTTTTGAAGGATAGTGACCGAGTATTGAGAGGAACCGAAGAAAATAGTTTTGGTCATGGTTAAATTATATCTTAAATTAGGTTTAATTTGTTATAATTGGCTATGAGGAAAATAGTTTTATATCCAGATAAGATTCTTCGTCAGGAGACGGAGGAATTAAAAGAGGTGGATAGGGTTACTAAAAAAGAAATTGCAGATTTAAAAATTATGTTAGAGAATGGGGAGAATGCGGCAGGTTTGGCAGCGAATCAAATCGGAATATCAAAAAGATTTTTTGGAATAAAGAAATCGAGTGGAGAAGTAGAGATTTATATTAACCCTAAGTTATTAAAAACTTTTGGGGAGAGGATTTACCCGAAAATAATTAATAAGGGTAAAGAAGAGAATTTTTTGGAAGGGTGTTTATCGTTTCCGGGTCTTTTTGGAACTGTAAAAAGATATTTAGACATTGAGGTTGAATGGCAAGAGTGGAAAGGAGAAAAATTTGTGACAAAAAGTAAAAAATTATCCGGTTTTGAGGCAATTGTGTGGCAACACGAAAGTGATCATTTGTGGGGAAAATTGTTTGTGGATTATATAAAAAAAGAAGGAGGGAAGTTGTATAAACAAGTGGGAAGTGAGATGGTAGAGGTGGATATAAAAGAAGTATTTAGTAAATAGTGGTTAGTTTTTATTTTCTATTTTTTCTAACATTTGTTGAGCATCGGTGTTAGTGGGGGCGTATTTGAGAGTTTGTTCTAAGTTGGTTTTGGCTAGGTCGTATTTTTTTTGGTCAAAGTAAATTTGACCTAGGGCAAAATAAGCATGGTCATAGTTGGGTTTTAATTCAACGGCTTTTTGGTAATAAACAAGGGCGTCGTCGGTAAGTGAGGCACTTTCTAAAAACTGTCCTAGATTAAAATAAATTTTGGCATCGGTGGGAGCAAGCTGACTAGCCTGAATCATGGATTCGACGGTTTTAATAAAATAATTGGAATCTATTCCAGAGAGATAATAATAAGTTTGGGCTCGAAGTTTCCAAAAATTAATATTGGCAGGAGATTTGGCAACGGCTAGGTCAGAGTACTTAATAGCCTCGTCAATATATTGTTGGTCTTTGGTTAAAACGGCCATTTTGGATGCAGAAAGGCCTAGTTGGATATAGTAATCGGGGTTTTGTGGGGCGAGTTGATGGGATTGATAAATTGATTGATAGGCCATTTGATAATTTTGTTGACTGTCGTAATTTTGAGATTTAGCATAAAAAATATCAGCGATGTATGTTGAAACTATATTTTTAAAAACATAAAAAGAGAATAATAAAATTAAAGGAATAAGATATTTTTTGGTTTTTAGTGGGTTTTTATTTTGGGGATTTTCAAAAACGAGAGTTGAAAGGAGAAAGAAAAATAGAGAGACAATAACGACTGAAAAACCAGCAATATTGGTGATGAGAATAGAAAGATAGGAAGAAAAAATGACTAAAGATAAATTTCTAAGCTCTAAGTTTGAATTTCTAATTAAATTTTTAGTTAAATAAAATAAAACAGAAAAAATTAAAATTAAGTAAGGGATAGTGCCAACTAGTCCGGTGGTGGCTAGGTAATTTAAATATTCGTTATGAGCTTTATTGTAAAGAAAATCCCATTCTGAAGTGAGGTTATGTTGCTGGGGACGAGTGGAATAGTAAGAGTAGGCAAAAGTTTCAACACCGGTACCAAAGTAAGGAAATTTTTTGAACAAATCAATACTGCCACGCCAGACAATTTTGCGGATGTTTTCGGATGGAGTAATGTTTAAGTTTTCAATTTTCGAATTTTCAATTTTCAATTGTTGGGGAAAAATAAAATCTTTGATGGGATTGGAAATTAATATTGATAAAACAATAAAAATAGAAATTAAGACAAAACCCCTCAGTCCTGTCGGACAGCTCCCCTTGATGAAGGGGAGCAATTTTTTATTTTTAAATTTTTGAAATAGGTAAATTAAAAATAAGACAAAAATGGAAACGATGGCGGCAAAAATTCCCGATTTGGATTTGGTAAACAAAAGACAAGAAAAATAGCTAATAACTAGTAGTAAGTAGTAAGTAGAAAATAATTTATTTTTTGAATTTAAAAAATAATGGACCGAAAAAGGGAGGAGGATACAAAGGTAAGCAGCCAGCCAATTTGGTTGTCCAAGGGTGGAAAAAACTCGGGATTGGACATCTTGAACCCAAAAATTTTTATCAATACCAAAATGTTCTAGAATTCCATAAAGAGAAACTAAAAATCCGGGAAGAAGGAAATAGTTAATGAGTTTGTTTTTGAATTTGTCGTATAAATAAAGAGGAATAACAAAAAAGAGCGATGAGAAGGTTATGATAGATAAAAGTCCACCATTAAGCCGAGAATAATAGCCATGGATTGAGGTGTAGACATCAATCGAAGTGACAGTGCAAATTAATTGGGAAATTAAGAATAATAAAATGAACCAATTTAATGGATTTTTATTGAATAATTTGATGTAACCCAAAGACCAATTTGTCAAATGAAGGGTAATAATTAAGGTAGTAATTAAATAAACAAAATGCATTTTGGGGATTTCAAAAAGTTCCGAATTAGAAAATGAAAGTAAAAATGGGGTAACGGAAAAAAGGATTATAATCAAGGTTCTAATTATTCGATTTAGTATTTTCATACTGATGAGTTTATTGTAACCGAAATTTAGTTAGGTAAGTTGCTATACTTTTATAGATGAATTTTATTTTAAAAAAAATTAATTTTTTGAGAAATTTATTTGAATCATTTAGTTGGAATATAGGAATTGATTTGGGAAGTAGTAACACTTTAATTTATCTTAAAGAGAGAGGGGTAGTAATTGATGAACCAACGATGTTGGCCAGAAGAAAGAAAAAAAGATGGACTGGTTTGTCGGCCCCAAAGGGTGTTTTGGACCGACCAGTGGCTTATGGTATGAAAGCCAAAATGATGTGGAATAGGGAGCCAAAACAAGTGGAAGTGATTAGCCCAATCAAAAATGGCATAATTTCTGATTTGGAAGCTTTGGAGAGTTTAATGAGTTATTATTTTAAGTTGGTTTATGAGGTACCGTCAAAATATCCTAAGTTTTTTAAACCAAGAGTAGTGGTGGGAGTTCCCAGTTTTATAAATCAGGTACAAAAGCGAGCGATAAAGTCGGTGTTAATGGCTGCGGGTGCTAGAGAGGTGATTTTGGTTGAAGAGGTAGTTTTGCAGGCTATTGGTTTGAATTTACCTTTGGAAACTTCGTCGGGATCGGTAATAGTTGATGTTGGTGGAGGTAAAACCGAAGTTAGTGTGGTATCTGCCGGAGGGGTGGTGATAGGTAAAGGAATTAAAACAGCCGGGGATGAGTTAGACAATGCCATTATTAATTATGTGAGAATGAAATATGGTTTGTTAGTGGGCCAAAATAGTGCTGAAAAAGTAAAAATTAACTTGGAGAATAACGGGTTGATTAGGGGCAGAAATTTGGAGACGGGTTTGCCAGGGGAGATTAAGTTAACAAAATCTGAGGTTTTGGAGGCGGTTAGTTTGGAGTTGAGTAAAATTGTAAAGTTGGTAAAGTCGGTTTTGGACGAGACTCCACCAGAGTTGATGGAAGATATAGTCAAAAGAGGGATTATTTTAGTGGGAAATGGTTCAAAAATATGTAATTTGAAAGAAATGATTGAAGCAGAAACCAAAATTTGTACACTGTTGGTTAATGACTCAGGAATGGCAGTGATAAAAGGATGTGGTAGATTAGTGGAAGACAAGCAGATTTTTAATCAAGTAAAGTTAGTAAGTTTGGGCTAGTATGAAAGAGGATGGAATTTTTTCTTGGAAATTTTGGATACTGAAATTCGGATTAATTTTGAGTTTGGTGATTTTGATGGCGGTAGCTTTGAAATTGACCGTAATTGAGGGAAATTATTATACTCAGGTGGCTCGGGAAAATAAGATTTTAGAGATGAATATTCCTGCCCCCAGAAGTGAGATTGTGGATCGTAAAGGACGGGTAGTAGCTAAAACAATTTATCAATATTTTAGGATTGACGATGGGACCAAAATTTATCAAAATACTGGAGATTTTGATGGTTATAAATTTGATGGGAAAAATTTAGTTTATGATTTGAGCAGAGAATATCCTTATGGCGAATCGATGTCGATGGTTACTGGTTATGTGGGAAGAGTTTCAGAAACAGATATTAAAAATAATAAGTGTGGCAATAGGTTTTTTGGTGAAGATTTGGTGGGAAGAGGGGGAATTGAAGGTTATTTAGATTGTCAGGTAAGGGGTAAAAATGGGAAAAGAGTAATAGAAGTGGATGCGTTGGGGAATTATGTCAGAGAATTGGGACGAGAAGAACCTGAAAAGGTGTCTTCTGTTTTTTTGTCAATAGACGCTTATTGGCAGGATAAAATCTATAAATTATTGAAAGGTAGAAAAGCGGCGGTGGTAGTAAGTGAGCCAAAAACCGGGAAAATTATGGCTTTAGTCTCCAGTCCATCTTTTGATCCAAATGTTTTTTTGTCTCAGAATAATAAAAAAATTTCAGAATATTTAGATGATAAAGATAATTTACCTTTATTAAACAGGGTAATTTCGGCTAAATATCACCCAGGGTCAGTGTTTAAAATTATGATGGCGACGGCAGGGTTGGAAACCGGAGTAATTGATGAAAAGACTTTAATAGAAGATACTGGAGTAGTAAAAGTGGGGGATTATAGTTACAGGACTTGGAGTATTAGGAATGATGGGATGGTGGATGTAATAAAAGCAATAAAGCGATCGAACGATATTTTCTTTTATAAATTAGGAGAAATGTTGGGAGTGGATAATATTAAAAAATGGGCGAATAAATTTGGTTTTGGTAAAAAAACCGGAGTGGAGTTAATGGGGGAAGTTGAAGGGACTGTACCTGATGATGAGTGGAAGAGGTTGATAAAAGGCGAACCATGGTATTTGGGAAATACTTACCATTTATCCATAGGACAGGGTGATTTAGATGTAACTCCGTTACAAATAAATCAGATGACGAATATTATTGCCAATAATGGGAAGAAATGTAAAATGAGTCTTTTGAAGGATAGTAAAGTTGATTGTGAGGATGTTGGAATAAATAGTGGGATTATAAATGTAGTAACTGAAGGAATGAAACAGGCTTGTCACAGTGGGGGAACGGCTTGGCCGCTTTTTAATTTTAAAACTGAATTGGCCTGTAAAACCGGAACGGCAGAAGTGGGGGATGGCAGTAATGATACTCATGCTTGGTTGACGGCTTTTGCTCCGGCGGACAATCCGCAAATTTCGATTACGGTGATGGTTGAGAGGGGTGGTGAAGGTAGTGATGTGGCCGCACCGATCGTGGGGGATATATTAAAAGAATGGTTTGATGAACCAGATACGGTAGTGCCGAGATATAGTGATGAGGAAGGGGAGTAGTGTAATTTGGTTGGCGGTTGACAGGGGTTGTATTATAGAAGACAATGGACGGTATGAAAAAATTATTGATAGTTGAATCGCCGACGAAAGCGCGGACTATTGGGAGATATTTGGGGAAAGATTATAAGGTAGTGGCGACGGTGGGCCATATTCGGGATTTGCCAAAAAGTAAAATGGGGGTAGATTTGGCTAAAGATTTTGAGGTTGATTATCAAATTGACCCAAAAAAGAAAAAAGTAATTGATGAATTAGTCAACGCGGCAAAAGACGCCAGTATAATTTTATTAGCTTCCGATCCTGATCGGGAAGGTGAGGCTATTTCTTGGCATGTTAAATGGATACTTGAGTCAAAAGATAAAAGTAAAAAGTTGAAAGATAAGATTACTAGAATTACTTTTCATGAAATTACCAAAGAGGCGGTTGAGGAAGCTTTAAAAAATTCCAGAGAGATAGATATGGATTTGGTTAATGCCCAACAGGCAAGGCGGGTGTTGGATAGAGTTGTCGGTTATAGTTTGTCGCCGGTTTTATGGAAAAAAGTGCGTCGTGGTTTATCAGGCGGTCGGGTTCAATCAGTGGCTGTTAGATTAATTTGTGAGAGAGAAAAAGAAATTGAAGCGTTTAAAAAAGAAAAATTTTATACGGTTTGGTCGGAATTAGGCAAAAAAGATAACTTTAGAGCCGATTTGGTTAAAGTTGATGGAAAGAATATTTTTTTGAATACAAAATTAGATTTATTTGACGGTAATTATACTTATTCGAAGTCGATTTTTAAGACAGAAAATGAAGTAAAGAAATTTATTGAATCTTTAGGCAAGGAATTTTTGGTAGAAAAAGTGGTTGGTAAAGAAATTTCTAGGACACCATTACCGGCTTTTACCACTTCAAAATTACAACAAGCAGCAGCGCGACGTATGGGTTGGTCAGGTAAACAAACCATGAGTGTGGCTCAAAAACTTTATGAAAAAGGTTTGATTAGTTATCACCGGACTGATTCGGTTTATTTGTCAGACAAAGCGATTGGTGAATTTAGGAATTTTATTGTCAAAGAATATGGTCAAAATTATTTATCGGAAAAGGTAAGGGTTTATAAAAATAATAGTAAAAATGCCCAAGAAGCTCATGAGGCAATCAGACCGACGAATGTGGTGGTAAAAAATATTGAGGGGGCAGATTCGCGTGAAGTAAAACTTTATGAAATGATTTGGAAACGGGCGGTGGCAACTCAGGGAGCGGCGGCAAGATTAAAAAATACGACAATTAATTTTTCTGTAAGTAATGCGGTTTTTCAGTCAAAGGGAGTAAGAATGTTGTTTGACGGATTTTTGAAAATTAGCGGGGAAAAACATGAAGATCAAATTCTGCCGGAATTAAATGAGGGAGAAAAAATAATAGCTAAAAAGATTAATTTTGAAGAAAATGAAACTAATCCAATGCCCAGGTATACCGATGCCAGTTTGGTTTCTAGTTTGGAAAAACAGGGAATTGGTCGACCGAGCACTTATGCGCCGATTATTTCAACTATTATTATGAGGCAGTATATTGAGCGGGATGAGGGTAAATTTAAACCAACGGTATTGGGAATTGCGGCTAATGAATTTTTGGTGAAAAATTTTGAGGACATTTTATCTTTACCATTTACGGCTGAGATGGAAGAAGATTTAGATAAGATTGCTGAGGGAGAAGAAGACTGGAAAAAGATGATGAAGACATTTTGGAAAGGATTTGAAAAAGAAGTGAAAAAAGCAGAAAAAGAAGGGGAAAGAGTTAAAGTAGAGGCAGAAAAATTGGGAAGAAAATGCCCAGAGTGTAAAGAAGGTGATTTGGTGGTAAGATTGGGTAGATTTGGTAAATTTATTTCTTGTAGTCGCTTTCCTGAATGTAAACATACGGAACAATACAAAGAAGATGCTGGGTTTAAATGTCCAGAATGTGGGGCTGACGGAGTGGTTCGCCGGACTAAAACAGGAAGGAAGTTTTATGGTTGTTCAAATTACCCAAAATGTAAGTGGGCGGGCTGGAAAAAACCTTAAAATTATTCTTTTTTCTTTCCCCAGTGCGTTTGGGAGGTGCGGATTAATTTGTCGCGTTGCTGGTTTTTACAAGAAAGTGGAGGGAGAGTAACGGCATAAAATGGTTGGGTGGTTTCGGAATCAATTGAAAGTTTACAAATTACTTGGTATTTGCCGATTTTTACTAAATCTTCGGGTGGGAACTGAGATCCAAATTCCTTGGCTAAAACATAGGCATCTTGGTTACCGACAACGAAAGAGATTAGAGAACCGACGTTGCCGAGGATAGCGTCTTGGATAGTTCTGTCCAACTGGGCCATATATTGGTTGGCGACAATAAGATTGAGGCGGAATTTGCGGGCTTCAGAAAGGATTTTAATAAAGGCTTCGGTGGCAAAATTTTGGAATTCATCAACGTACAAATAAAAATCGGAACGATCTTCGGCGGCTTGGAAGACTCTATTCATGGCTGAAAGTTGAATTTGGGTAATTAACATGGCACCCAAGAGGGCTGAATTGTCTTCACCAAGACGTCCGGTAGAAAGGTCGGCAATAAGAATCTTTTTCTCGTCCATAATTTTTTGAATATCAATTTTAGATTTGGCATGAGCGACAGTATTACGGATATTAGTGGATGAAATAAATTGTCCAACCTTGTTTAAAATAGGGGAAACAGCCTCATTTTGGAATCTTTGCTCCATTCGGTCAAATTCATTGTTCCAGAAATTTTTAAGGGTGGTATTGGTTAATTGAGCAACAACTTTGTCTCGATATTTTTTGTCCGTAAGGATATCAACGATATTACTAAGGTCTGACCCTGGGGTATTAACTAAAGTTAAAACTGCGTTTCTTAAAATGTGTTCAAGTCGTGGACCCCAAGAAACATTGCCGTAGAGTTTTTTGAAAATGGAAAGAACTCCGGAAGCGACTAATTCTTTTTGGGAATCATTTTTAGTTTCCAGAACGTTTAAAGGGTAAACGTATTCGGTATCAGCTGGGTTAAAGTAACAGACATCATTAATTCGTGAACTCGGGACATAATCAAGAATGGTGTTACATAAATCACCGTGAGGGTCGATAATGGCGACTCCGCGGCCTTTACGAATATCGTCAATTGCCATATTAGCAATTAAAGTAGTTTTACCAGTACCGGATTTACCAATGATATAGGTATGGCGACGGCGGTCTTCTCCCTCTTTAATACCAAAAATGGAATCTTTATTTCTAAATTCAGTTTTAGCAAAAAAAGTAATTTGAGATTTTTCTTCGGGAGTTAAATTGTCAGCAACAGGAAGGTTTTCCGGTGGATCGGAATAAAGTTTTTTACCCCAAGCAATGTTAGGAATTTTGGTTAGCTTATTAGGGAAATGCCAAATGGCAGATAATTCTTCGACGTTAAATATTTGGCCTTTAAGTCCGGATAAAATTTCTCTATTGTTTATTGATTTGGGAAGTTTATTTTTGGAAAAAAATCCCGGAGTATAAGTTTTTAAAAAATTTCCTCGCGGGTTGGTGTAGGCTCCAAAGGAAGAAGAAATAGAGGTAATAAGAGCCGGGTTGTTGGAAAGGAAATTAATTTGGGCAAAAATACCTGGAAATTGGATTTTTTGTTCAAAAATAGCTTTGTCAGGGTGGGCAGTGCGAATATTTCTTTCTTTATCAATTAAAATGCCGTTTTGAATTAGGCTAATGATGTTACCTTGCCAATTTTTTGGGGCTGATGAAAGAATTATTTGGAAAACAAAGAAATCTTTGGTGTTGTTAGAGCGCGATAGAGGAGATAAAACCGAATTAAGGGGATCAGTATCGCGAAAGTCGGCAGTCGTCTTTAGAGGGTAACTATATGACTTGGCTAAACCAATTTGGCTATAGGTAAAGGAAATATTTGATTCTGGAGTGATTAAATTTTGAAGATAGTCAGGTGTTTCCCGGGTTATGGCAGTGGAATATTGGGCTAAAATTTGAGAGCGGAAAAAATCAAGTTCGCTTTTTGGGACGACGACAAAAAATCTTAATTGACCGTCTTTTAGGACAATTTCTAATGAAGCGATGGTCTTTTTTTTACCTATTAATCTTTGAAAGAAGGATATTTGTGAAGCTTGAGTAAAATTAGCCAGAAGAGAAGACATAGCCTCGAAGGTGTATTCGTTTTCTTGAGGCAGGCGGACTTCGAGAACAACAAAAGGGTTGTCGGACATAGGTTTATTTTAGCAATTTTTTGGGAGAATAGTGGATTCTTAATGGAGTATCTTATAATAAATTTGTGAAATATCTTATATATAAAGTATATAGAATTTTTAGTTTAAAAATATAGTTTTTTGTTTGTGGTATAATGGCTTTCAATTAAAAATTTGTTTTCAACACAAGAATCCTGGGGTTGAAACCCGGTGTTGAGAATTCTAAGTAAGGAGGATTCCGACAAGATCGGAATAAAAATAGTATGGCAGAAGCCAAAAAAGAAGTTAAAAAAACTGTTAATAGAACAGGTAAGTCTTTGGTTAAGAAAGCTTTGGTAGTTAAGGCAAAGGGAAAGACTAAGATTTCGGTTGAAAATATCAAGAAATTGAATGAAAAAAAATTACAAGAGAAAAGGATGTCAGATGCTAGATCTCAGGTTTCAGATGGTGTTAAGGCTGAAGTAAAGAAAGAGGAAATTAAGCAGGATAAAAAATATGATGTAACTGTTGGTTTGAAGGATTTACTAACTGCTGGATGTCATTTAGGGCATAAAGTTTCTAAAACTAATCCAAAGGCTCGAGATTTTATTTATGGTAAAAAGGATGGGGTTGAGGTAATTGACTTGGTTAAAACAATGGAAGCTTTGGAAAAAGCGTGTAATTTTATTTACAATCAAAAGAGAAATAATAAGCAGGTAGTTATGGTGGGAACAAAAAGAAATGCTCGCGAGGTAGTTAGAAGAGTAGCAATGGATGCTGGAGTTTCTTATGTAACTGATAGGTGGTTAGGAGGAACAATCACAAATTGGGATCAAATTAGAAAAAATATTAAGAAATTAAATGATCTTAAAGATGGTCTGACTAATGGTAAGTTTACTGGTAGTACAAAAAAAGAATTGTCTCTTATTAATAAGGAAGTTACTAGATTAGAAAAGATTGTTGGAGGTTTGTCTAAATTGGATAAACTATTTGATATTTTATTCGTGGTAGATGCACTTCAGGAGAAAACTGCGGTTAAAGAGGCAAAATTAAGAGGGATTAAAGTAGTTGCTATTAGCGATACCGATGCTAATCCTTATAAAGTTGATTTTGCTATTCCGGCCAATGATGATTCAGTTAAAAGTGTGAGTCTTTTAGTTGAAGAAATAGGCAAATCAATTAAGGCCGCAGGAATGAAGTAGAAAATTAGTGATTAAATAAATTATGGATAATAAACAAACAATAGAATTAGTTAAAAAAATTAGAATTGAAACAGGGTTGGGGATAATGGAGATTAAAAAAGCAGTGGAAGAAGCAAATGGTGATGAGAAAAAAGCCAAAGAAATTTTAAAAGAAAAGGGTTTTAAGAAAGCGGAAAGTAAAACTGAAAGAGAAACTCATCAAGGTAGAGTAGCAACATATACCCATTCAACCGGTAAAATTGGAGTAATGGTAGAGTTGCTTTGTGAGACTGATTTTGTGGCAAAGCATGAGGATTTTATTAATTTAACAAAAGATATTTGTTTGCAAATTGCGGCGATGGATCCAAAAGATGTTGACGAACTTTTGAAACAAGAGTTTGTAAAAGATCCGTCATCGACTATAGAAGAAAAAGTGAAAAGTTTAGTGGCAAAGTTTGGGGAAAATATGAAATTGACTAGATTTTCTAGATTTGAGATATAAGTTTTGGTTTAAATTTGTTTTTCATTAAACCCTCCACTTTTGGAGGGTTTTTTGTATACTGATATTAATTACTCTTTTTATTGTTTAATTTTGGTGAAAAAAAGTAGACGGTTAGAGTTTGGTTTTGCTGGAGTTTTAACTTTAGTGGGGATGTTGTTGGTGGCGGTGGCTTTGCCTGTGGCGACTAAATTAGTTCAAGATAATCAGGAAAATAGAGGTAGTGCTAAAGAGACAGAGTGTGAATATGGGGATCATAAATGCAGCAGCGATGGTAATCAGTCTTGTTATTGTAGTAATAATACTTGGAAGTGTAGTAACTGTACCTATGGGTGTAGTAATAATACTTGTAATTCTAAACCTGAAGATACTTCTACTCCGGTTACTTGTACTTGGAGTTGTAATGATTGGAGTGATGACTGTAGCCCTGGAAATATGAGGTTTTGTGATGCTCCAGTGAGTTCTCCTCCGGGTTGTATTGGGGGGGCTGTTAGTATTCAGCCGTGTGATTATGCGGCTGAAAAAGCTACCGCTGATGCTAATAAAACTACTACAGGGAGTGAGGTTTCTACAGCAACTTCTGGTTGTACTATTGACGCCAAGAAATGTGAAGGCAAGTTTCTTTATACGTGTACTAAAAATAGTTCTGGAAGTGGTTATTGGAATGGTACTTATTGCGAAAATGGTTGTGAGGACAATGCTTGTAAGACTGTAACTCCTACTTGTACCTACACCTGTGACACTTGGGGAAAATGTCTTCCTTCAGGGAAACAAGCGTGTACTAGCCAAACAGCTAAACCAGATGGTTGTACTGGAGGTATTCGTCAAACCACCAGAGAATGTGATTATGTTGCGCCCACTTGTACTTCTTTTACCTATACTTGGGGTCCATGTGATTCTTCCACTGGAACACAGACAGTAATTTCTAAAATTGGCTCTCCGTCCGGATGTACCGGGGGAAATCCGCTGACAAGTCAGAATTGTGCTGTGAATGGTGATTGTAATTTATCAAGCGCTTACGGTTGTAAAAGCGGGACATTGGAAAAAGATACTGATACTTCTACACTTTATCGGTGGTATTGTAGGGGTCTAAATGGCGGAAGTTCTAGTGGACTTTGTACTTTTGCAAAACCTCTTCCTCCTGCTCCTAATTCAGGTGTATCTTGTACTACCCTTGATAGTTATGAATGTTCAAGTGATGGTAGCCAAAGATTACGATGTATTTCTGAAGGGAATAATTATGTTTGGACTGCAATAGAAAATTGCACTTGTAGCGGTGGACAGTGTGTTACGCCAGTTGATACTACTAGTAGTGATAATCTTTTAACCTCTGACACTTTAACATTAGAGGTCGGTGATAATTTAAATTTGACATCAATTTTAAAACCTTTTGTCCCGTTAGTTGAATTAAGTTTAGAGAGTTTGAATGCTAAGATAGCCACTATTGGGGTGGATGGAGTGGTAGAGGCAGTGACCTCAGGAATAACTGATTTTTTGATTACTACTAAGGATGGTAAAAGTCAGAATTTGAAGGTAAATGTGGTCAAATCTAGTTTTGTTTCTAATTGTTCATCCTCGAACTGTGGCGTTTGCTCTTTGAGCGAATGTTCTGAACAAACAGGTTGTATGGTGGGTAGTAATGGTTTATGCACTACCAAAGAGCCTTCTACTTGTACCTACACCTGTGACACCTGGGGAGAATGTCTTTCTTCAGGGAAACAAGCCTGTACTAGTCAAACAGCTAAACCAGATGGTTGTACTGGAGGTATTCGTCAAACCACCAGAGAATGTGAT
>JAEWUV010000008.1 GCA_023396915.1 Candidatus Parcubacteria bacterium | reverse complement strand
ATAACAATAGTTCTCGACAATAAAAATCTAAAATAAATCTGAATATGGGTTTTTGTCTAATAAATTTATATTTACTTTTTCTTAAAAACTGCCACATTATATATTCTGCTTCTGTTGGATTTTTTCTGTTTTTTATCGCTAATTCTTTTAATTCTTCTAAATATTTTAAATGTCCTCGATTGGTTATGTAATTTTCTTCAGTAATTTTCATTAGTTAATTGTACTAAGACTTCCTCCTTTTTTAAGGGAGGATACCGGTTTATCCGGAGGAAGGTTTTAAATCTTTAGACGTGGCTTGGTAAAGAGATTTAGATTTAGAAAATAAGCTGGAAGAGGCCTTTGGAAAAAGAAATAAAGATGGTAGTACTGATAATACAGGCAATAATGGCGATGGAGTATTTATGATGAGAGTTGTCAAATAATAATTTGACGGTTAAGGCTAGAAGGAGTGGTCCACCAATAAAACTTAAAATAATACTGGCTATAAATTTACCAAAACGAAGAAATTTTTGGAGATATTTTTTTTGATTTTTCTTTTGGGTTTGCTCTAATTTTTTGACAAAACTTGATGAATTTTGGTTGATAAATAAATAGAGAAAAATGGCAGTAGAAATCAAATTAAATGTTAGTGCAATTAAAAAAGAGAGAATGGTATCTGGATGAGCGATGCAAAAGAGCATAATCAAATAAGAAAGAACAATATAGGTAATGATGATAGAGATATTTCTGAAATTTAGCTTTCGTGACATTGGTTAGATATTCACCAAACAATAGTAGGCACCTTTGGTTGAACCACGTTTTTCAACTGCACCACTTTCGACTAATTTTTTGAGATCACGCCAAATAGTATCGTCGCTGACCATAGGTAAGAGCTGTTGGGCATCTGGCATTCGTAGACCGCCAAACTGTTGCATGTATTCGACTAATTTAATTTGTCTTTCACTGAGGTGAAGTTGCTTACCACCAAGTTTTTGTTTGAGTTTAATGTCTCGGGAAAGTGATTGAACTTTTTGTTTAACCCGGGAAAATTCGGTAGCTAATGCTTGACTGTAGTACTCAATCCATTTACTTAAATCCCTTTTAAATATGTCCGATGAAAGAGTATGAGTGTTTTGAATGGTGTTGTAATAATCTTCAGCATTTCTGTCAAAATATTCTTCCATGGAAAAAAGACGACGGATATCGTAACCTTGGGCATAAAGTGGAAGAATAGCAAAGGCACGGGAAACACGGCCATTACCTTCGATAAAAGGATGAATAGCAACTAAGATGTATTGGGTAATGGCAGATTTAATAACCGGATGAATTTCCAAGGATTCTGGACTGTTGAGCCAGTCGATTAAGTCAGCCATAAGATATGGAACTTCAATAGATGGGGGTGGTCGATGAGCAATTTCACCGGTACGGGTGTTTTTTAAGACAACTTGTTGGTGGCGGTATTTGCCTAGTTCTTCTTCTGAGATAACTTTGGTGGTAGTTAAGGTGTGGATTTTTTTAACTATAGTTTCACTATAAAAAAAAGATCGGTTTTCTTTTTTGTCAGAATCGGGGGTTTTTTCTTCGGGAAGTGGCATACCGGCGTCATAAAGAGACCAAAGTTCTTCCATGTAAGCCATAACATTTCGGTAGTTGATGACTTCTTGGATATCTCGCTCCCCGGCTGTAATTTGGTGGCCTTCGACGAGTTTGGCAACTTCCTGAAAAGTTAAATCATTACCTTCGATACGGGTGCCGTAATGGACGGTTCTAATAATGGCTTCTTGTTGGAATTGTTTTTCATAGGCTGGAATTAGAGGAGCTTCGTCAATAATAGCTTTGGCCGCTTCGATACTGCCGATATTTTTGAGAATTTGATTATTGATTGAAAAGACAGGAGAAAACATAGGTAAGCGATTATAACATTTTTTGGCAAAAGGTTAAGGGGAAAATGCGGAGATAAGAACTAGGAAAGAAAGATGAAGTCCAAGGCGGAACGGGGATCGACGTTGGATTCAATCATTTGAATGGCCTTGAGTATTGCTTGGATAAGTTTAGAAGTTTCTTGATTAGGATTTTTTATTAATAATTTTTGTTGGATTTTTAATTGGTTTTCTAGGTATGGCAATATTTGGTTTTTATCTTTGGATAGTTCTTGACTGGTGAGTAAATCTTTTTTGATTTGTTTGGTTATTTTTAAAGGAGTGTCGGTGATTTCTTGGTTGTTATCTTTGAGCCTAATTATGTGGCAACGGGAAAGAACGGTTGCCAAAAGTTTTGATGGTTTTGCAGTGACGAGAATTATATATTTATTATTGCCCGGTTCTTCGAGTGTTTTTAGAAGTGCGTTTTGTGATTCAGAATTGAGATTTTCAGCCTGGTAAATAATAACAATTTTGTTTTGGTGATTAAATGGTTTTTGTGAAAAAAAGTGTTTAACTTGACGAATTAAATCAATGGTCCACCCACTTTGGTTGTTCAGAATAAAAATATCGGGGTTATTGATGTTTATTTTATTGTCTAATGAGTTGCAAATTTGGGAAATTTGGTCGTCGATATTTTTTGGGTCTGAAGAGACGATTAATGTCGAAGGGAATATATTCATTTTTTATTGCTTTGATTATAAAAAAAATGTACTATGAATGTAAGTATTATGAAAGATTCCGATACAAAAATATATAAGCACTTAAGTGAGGTGCTTAAGGATGAAAATTTGATTGATGAAAAAACTTTTGAAGAGATTGGAATGCGGATGGTAAAAACCGGAGAGTCTGAGGAAGAAATTATTAAATCATTAAGGGTGGTGTCTAACGAAGATTTTGTTAAGGCTAAGGCAAAATTTTTGAGGGTTTCTTTTGTAGATTTGGATAGTACGGCTTTTTCACCAGAGGCTTTAAGTTTGGTTCCAGAGAGTGTGGCTCAAAAATATAAAATAGTTCCCTATCGGCTTGATCCAAAGACAAAAACTTTGTTTGTGACCATGGTCAATCCACTTGATTTAGAAACTTTGGAATTTTTAGAAAAAAAGACGAATTTTAAGATTAATGCTTCGATGTCAACCGAAAAGCAAATTACCTCTTTTTTGAAGGAAAAATATATAAGAGAACAAGGTATAACTTCTGAGGTAAACAAAGCTTTGGATGAGAGAAAGATAGATGAGGGTGTGGTACAAGAAGCTAGTAAAAAAGTTGAAATGGAAGCGCCGATAGCTAAAATTGTTTCAACAATTTTAGAATACGCGATTAAATCAAGAGCTTCGGATGTTCATATTGAACCGCAAGAGGAAAATGTCAGAATAAGATATAGAATAGACGGTATCTTACAGGAAAAATATTTATTACCACGAAATGTTCACGATGCGGTGGTTTCTAGAATTAAAATTTTGACTGATTTGAAAATTGATGAAAAAAGAGTACCTCAAGATGGAAGATTTTTCTTTTCGGCAGATGGAATGGATGTTGATTTGCGGGTATCTACTTTACCGACAACTTACGGAGAAAAAGTGGTGATGCGGTTACTTAAAAAATCTCAAAAAGTACCAACTTTGCCGGATTTGGGGCTAAGAGGATTGGCTTTGAAAAATTTAATGAATGCCATTGGTCGGCCCCATGGAATCATTATTGTTTGTGGTCCAACAGGCTCGGGTAAAACAACGACATTGTATTCAATTTTAGATATAGTGGCGACGACCAAAGTTAATGTGGTGACGATTGAAGATCCAGTGGAATATCAGATGAAAGGGGTTAATCAGGTTCAAGTAAATACTCAGGCGGGTTTGACATTTGCGTCGGCATTGAGGTCTTTTTTGCGTCAGGATCCGAATGTAATAATGGTGGGAGAGGTTCGGGACAGTGAAACAGCAGATTTGGCTATAAATGCGGCTTTAACAGGGCACTTGGTGTTTTCAACTCTTCATACTAACGACGCATCTGGAGTACCGCCAAGACTTTTGGATATGGGGGTGGAACCATTTTTATTAGTATCTTCATTAAATTGTGTGGTGGGACAACGGGTTTTGAGACGAGTATGTAAGGAATGTGCGGAACATATCGAAATGACACCAGAACAGGACCAGGAAATGAAGGTCACTCTGGGTCCGATTTATAATATGATTGAGGAGAGAGCAAAAAAGGAAGGAAAGAAATTGACGATTCCCAAGGTTGTGGGATGTGATAAATGTAATAACACTGGTTATATGGGAAGAATTGCTATCTATGAAGTGATGCCTATTTCTGAGAAGATTTCGAAATTGATTATTGAAAAAGCAGTGGCTTCGGATATTCAAAAATTAGCAGTAGAAGAAGGAATGTTAACTATGAAACAAGATGGTTATATTAAAGTTTTAGAGGGGGTTACCACTTTGGATGAAGTAGTCAGAGTGGCACAATATTAATATGCATACAAAACTAAATGAACTATTTGCTTTGGCGGTAGCCAATAAAGCCTCTGATATTCATTTGATGACTGGGGTTGAACCTAAGTTCAGAATTAACGGAAATCTGGTAAACGCTCCGGGGTGGTCTGAAGTGGATGACAAATTGACAGAAGAAATGATTTTGTCAATGTTGACTGATCGTCAAAAAGAAAAGTTAGAATCTAAAAAAGAGTTGGACTTTTCTTTTGATTCTCAGAATTTTAGGTTTAGGGCTAATGTTTACTTTCAAAAAGAAACATTGGCTTGTGCATTAAGAATTTTGTCTCAGGAGATTGGTTCTTTTGAGGAGTTGGGGTTACCTGATTATTTAAAGAATTTTGTTGGACTAAGACAGGGTTTTGTGTTGATAACGGGGCCGACCGGACATGGTAAATCAACTACTGTAGCGGCAATATTAAATGAAATTAATAAGACTAGTGAAAATCATATTGTAACTATTGAAGATCCGATAGAGTATTTAATAAAGCCGGTTAAATCAATTATTTCTCAAAGGGAATTAGGTGGAGATACAGACGATTTCCCATCGGCTTTACGGTCCTGTTTAAGACAAGATCCAAATGTGGTTTTTATTGGAGAAATGAGAGATTTGGAATCGATTCAGTCGGCATTAACTATCGCTGAGACGGGTCACTTGGTTTTTTCTGTTTTACATACCAATTCGGCGGCTCAGACAATAGATAGAATTGTGGATGTTTTTCCGGGAAATGTCAAAGAACAGGTCAAAACTCAGTTGGCTTCGGTATTGACGGCAGTGGTATCTCAAAGATTATTACCATCAATCAACGGAGGGAGGATCCCTGCTTTTGAAATAATGGCTAATACTTCGGCAGTTAGAAACATGATTAGGGAGGGAAAAACCTTTATGTTGGATAACGTGATTCAGACCAGTGCTGATGCCGGAATGATTGGTTTGGATAATTATTTAGCAAAATTGGTTTTGGCTGGTAAGATTACCGAAGAAGTAGCGGCAGCTTATGTTACTAATTTGGTAGAGTTTCAGTCCAGACTGAGAAAAAATAAACTAGGATTATGAAGTTTATTTATCGGGCTCGAGATTGGAGTGGAAAATTAATAAAAGGAGAGGGAGATTTTCATGATAAAAAGGAGGTTTTGGAAACTATTAAAGGTAATGGTTTAATCCCCTTCTATGTTGGTGAAGAAAAGGGAAGCTTACTAAATGAGGTTTATAAAAATGTTTTTTCCAAAGTAAAACTGAAGCAAGTAGCAGTATTTACCAGACAATTATCGACAATGATGAATTCTGGTTTGCCCTTAACAGATGCTTTGTCACTTTTAAAAAATCAATCCAATAGAGGGACGTTAATGTATGAGATGTTGGATAATGCCTTGAATACAATTCAGGGGGGACAAAGTTTGGCCAGTGGTTTGGGTAAATACAAGAAGGTATTTGGTGAGGCTTATATAGCTTCGATTGAGGCTGGCGAAGAGGCAGGTGTTTTGGATGAAGTGATGGTTAAATTAGCGGACACTTTGGAAAAACAAAGTGATTTTCAGAGTAAAGTAAAAGGGGCAATGATTTATCCGGTGATTGTAGTTATAGGAATGATTGTAGTAGTGATAATTATGATGGTTTTTGTGATCCCGAAATTGTTATCAATGTATTCTGATTTTGGAGCAGAAATTCCGACATCAACAAAGATTTTAATGTCAATGTCAGGATTTTTTACTAAATTTTGGGTTTTTATTCCAATATTAGTTGGTGGTTTTTGGTTGTTTTTAAAGTTTGGAGGTAAAAATGAAAAAATTAGGATGAAAATAGATACGATGAAATTAAAAATTCCAATTATGGGGGAATTGATTAGAAAAAATATTTTAGCCAGCTCAATTAGGACATTATCGATGTTGTTATCAGCAGGAATTCCTTTGGTTGAGGCATTAAAAATTGTGGCCAATGTGGCTGAAAATTTTGTTTATTTAGGGGCATTTATAAAAATTTCTGAAAGAGTTCAAAAGGGTTTTTCGATTGCTAATTCTTTTGAAGAAACCGGAGTTTTCCCGGTAATTGTTAACCAGATGGTAGCTACAGGTGAAGCAACGGGAAAATTGGATACTGTTTTATTAAAGGTGTCTGATTATTTTAGTAGTGAAGCGGAACAGTCAGTGAAATCTTTGACTTCAGCCATTGAGCCGATGATTATGATTTTATTGGGTATAGGGGTGGCTTTCTTGGTAATAGCGGTGTTGATGCCGATTTATAACTTGACATCGCAATTTTAGTGGTAAATAATGAATACAGATAGTTAGTATTTTTTGAAAAAATGAATAAATTTAAAAGAGGTTTTACATTAGTGGAATTGTTAATTGTTATCGCTTTGATTGCGATTTTGTCGGTAGCTGTATTGGCAACGATTAATCCAATTGAGCAGTCAAATAAAGCTAAAGACTCGACAGTACAAAATGATGCGGCTGAGGTGATGAATTCTTATGAAAGATATTATGCTAATGCCCAAGCTTATCCATGGATGGCTTATGGAACTTCAAAACCAACAGTGGAAACAGCGATGTTGTTAAGATCTGATACTGTAGGCTTTGGTATCTGTGATGCTGGTGCGATTACTGACAGTGCTAGCACTGAGGTTGGAAGTTGTGCTACAACTTCTTCTACTCCGGGTTTGTTGATAAGTACAGACGAGTTAAAGACTGCTTTTATGGGTAAAGATGAATTTCAAACAGTTCTTGGTGGTCACCCAGAAAATGCCTTGTGGCTTTATAAAGAGGCTGGTTCTGGTGGTGGAGTTTATGTGTGTTATATACCTAAGGCAAAATCAAATCGCGAATCAGCAACCAATACTCTTTATTGTTTGACTGGTGGAACAACACCGACTAGAACGTTAGCAGGGACAGGAAGTTGTACTGCTCCTCCGACAACTGGTACTGGGGCTGATGCTTGGAGTGATCCGGATACGGCTATCAGTAATGGTGCTGCTGCTAATAGTGCTGTTTTTAAGTGTGTACCGTAGTTAGGTTGTAGATATTAGATGTTAGTCAAACCCCTCTGAAAAGAGGGGTTTTTGGTGAAAAGCACAATCTCCCCCTAACCCCCTCTTTCACAAGAGGGGGAAATTACTTAGAATAACCTATGGAGATTTTGTTTTTGGTGATGATTTTTGTGTTGGGGTTGTGTTGTGGGAGTTTTGTGAATATGCTGGTTTACCGTACCGCAGAGCGGTACGAGTTAGAAAGTAGAAAGTTTAAAGTTAAAAGTAAAGCTAGAAGTTTTTGTGATTATTGTGGAAAGCAGTTAAGATGGTATGAGAATGTTCCGGTAATTTCTTGGTTGGTTCAAAAAGGAAAAACGAGGTGTTGTGATAAAAAATTACCAGTGCTCTACCCTATTGTGGAATTAGGAGTGGGAATATTATTTTTTCTTTATAATTTAAGGTTTTCAATTTTTGATTTTAATATTTTTACTTGGATATTAGGACTAATTATTATTATATTTTTGGTGTTTAGTGCGGTGTTTGACCTAAAGTATATGATTTTGCCGGATTTTTCGACAATAATATTGATGGTTAGTAGTTTGATAATTTGGTTTGTTCGGTATTTTGGTAATTGGAGTTATTTATGGTCGGGATTAATTTCCTTTTTATTTTTAGGTTTTTTGTATTTGGTTACCAAAAAAAAAGGAATGGGGTTTGGTGATGTAAAATTGGCCTTTTTTATGGGTTTATTTTTAGGTTACCCAAAAGTAATAATTGCTTTTTATATCACTTTTATAGTTGGGGCTTTAGTGGCGCTGTTTTTGATGGCGGTAAAAAAAGTTTCTAAAAAAACTGCAATTCCTTTTGGTCCTTTTTTAATTTTGGGAACATTAGTTGCGTGGTTTTGGGGACATGAGATGGTCAGTTTGTCAGTTTTTCAGTTTATCAAGTAGAAAGACAAAACCCACCCGCCTTGTGGGCACCCTCCCTTGAAAAGGGAGGGCTTAGATGATTACAATTAGATTAGTTTTATGAAAAATAAAAATGGGTTTAGTTTGGTGGAGTTGTTAGTGTCTATGGCGATTTTGGCTGTTTTAATACTGTCAGGAATAATAGCTTTGAATCCGCAAATGTTGATGGGAAAGGCTAATGATGCCAAAAGGAAGGCAGATTTAAGTAAAATTAAAAAATCTTTTGAGGAATATTATAACGACAAGGGATATTACCCAAGTCGGGAAAAGTTACTTGAATGGAATACAGTAAATAATTGTGGTAAGACGATAGAAGAAATGTCTAAATATCTTAGTAGCTGGCCGTGTGGTCCTAATAATCAAATTTATATGATGATAACGGACAATGATAACGATTGGTTTAAGGTAGTGACTAATTTAGATAATAAAAAAGATAAGGATATTCCGGAAGGTTGGTATGAAGATGTTAATTATGTCCGATATACAGCCAGTTTTTTACGTGATGAAGTTAATTATGGAGTTTCCAGTTCTAATGTACTTTGGTATGAAGGAGGAGCTTTATCAATTTGTGGTACGGTTTGTTTAAAGTGGAATTCTGCCGGATGTAATGATGCGGCAGGAATTGGGTGTAGCTCTCCGGATAATTGTTATTTAGGAACCTGTAGCGCGTCTTCGTGTCGGGTTTCTTCGTGTTATTAATTTGGTTTAAAATTAAGTTATGAAAAATAAAAATAAAGTAATAGAGTTGTTGATTATTTTTGTAGTTTTAGGAATTTTGGGAAAGATTACTTATAACCAGTTTGCTTTGGCGGCGGCAAAGTCAAGGGACGCTGATAGAATGTCGAGTTTACACGAATTATCAAAGGCAGTCAGACTTTATTACAAAGATTATGGTAAGTTGCCTGATGAAAAATTAATTAATAGCTTATGGGGTAAAATGTGGAAAGATGGGGATTATGTATATTTAAAAGTAATGCCAAATGAAAATAAATTAAGTAAAAATTTTTGTTATCAAAATGGTGTGGATGGACAAAGTTTTTTGTTTTATGCGGACCTAGAAAACAGAGGAAACCCTGATTGTAAAAAGGATCAGTGGGAATGTAATGGGGTGAAATATTGTTATCGAGATATATTGGCAGCGGAAGTGATTAGTAATTAGTAAAAAAATTGAGTAGAATTAGTTAATGAAAAGAGGTTTTAGTTTAATTGAGTTATTGGTAGTAATTTCGATAATTGGTGTGTTGACGGCAGTGTTAATGATGAATTTAGTAGGAGCCAGGGAGCGGTCGAGAGATGCCCAAAAAATTCAGGATTTAAATAGTTTAAAAAGTGCTTTGAGAATGTATTACAATGATAATCAATCTTATCCTGGTACCCTTTCGGTTTTGGCGACAGGGACCAGTTATGTTTCCGGTCTTGGTGATACGACGGGTTGGGTTTATACCCAACCAAGTGGAAGTGATAGTTTTAGATTGGTTGTTCCTTTAGAGGTTGGGGCTGGAAGCGAGGATACTAATTCTCAGCTTAAATGTGGAATTGCTACGTCAGTAGATAAATTTTATGCAATTTGTGCTAACTGATTAGTTAATTAGTATGAAAGAAATAAACAAAAAATTAGGTTTTACACTAATTGAATTGTTAGTAGTTATGGCAATTATTGCCATATTGGCGATGATTATAAGCAATAGTTTTGTTAATTCTCAGATAAGATCAAGAGATTCTTTGCGTAAGTCGGAATTGAAAAGCTTGGCGGGTGCTTTGGAAATGTATTATGCTGATAATGGAGTCTTTCCGTCAGCTGCTGGGGTTGGTTCAACGGCGATTAATAGCTTGATTTCTAGTGGAGGAGAATTTGCTGATAATACTAATCCTAATAATAAAATTATTTATATG
This sequence comes from Candidatus Parcubacteria bacterium, assembly GCA_023396915.1. Taxonomy (GTDB): domain Bacteria; phylum Patescibacteriota; class Microgenomatia; order UBA12405; family UBA12405; genus WARW01. Next base: position 7,714 of record JAEWUV010000008.1, on the reverse strand, counting down.
AAAAAAGTGCCTAGTGAAGAGAGAATGGAGCAAATTTTATATGAAACTTCGAGTAATAAAAAAGCCTTTAGACTTTATTCTAATTTAGAGAATGATGAAGACGGTAATTGTATAGGTATGACTATTTGTAATAATTTGGGATACGAAATATCCAGTGGTTGTTGTTATATAGTTACTAGTTCAAATATTGGAACAACGGAGGCGTTGAATTAAACATATGAATAAAAAATTAAATTTTAAGGAACAAACCCCTCTGTCTCGATGGATATCGAGACATCTCCCCTTAAAAAAGGGAGAAGTCTTTGAAGGAGGGTTTACTTTAGTGGAGTTGTTGATTTCGATATCAATTATTGCCATATTATCGGTAGTATTATCAATAAGTTTTTCTAACGCTCAAAAAAATAGCCGGGACCAGCGAAGAATTGCCGATTTAAAAGCGATTCAGAATGCGGCAGAACAGGTTTTTTTATTAAGTGGTAGCTATCCTACTAGTTCTGGTTCTTGGAGTGTCAATAGTCAAGTTGTTTTGCAAACATACCCTGTTGGGCCTAAAAATGATACTTATTCTTATTTCTATAGTAATGGTAATTACTGTGCATGTTCTAGTTCTATGGAATCTGGTAAATATCATAATGCTGATCAAGTTAATCAAGCTCCTTGTGACTTCCAGTCACTAGCAGGTAGTAATTATTGTGTAGGGAATCAACAATAAGTTAGCAATTAGTAAATAGCAAAATAAAAAATGAAAAAAAAATTTTTAAAAAGTAATGGTTTTACGCTGTTTGAGTTGTTGGTGAGTATTTCGATTATTGCGGTGTTAACGGCCGTGGCGGTGGTTAGTTTTGGAGGGTTAAACAAAAAAACCCGTGATGCTAGGCGAACTTCTGATTTGGAAAAAATAAGACTAACTTTGGAAGCAGCTAGACAAGTGGGAACTACATACCCGGGTGATTTAAATACATTAGTAAGTATGGGTTTGTTGGATAAAGTACCGACGGATCCCAAGACTGGATCAATTTATAGTTATAGTAAATTGACCAATTACACTTATCGTCTGTGTTCTTTTGTGGAAAATGTTGGTTCGACAAGTTCGGATGTTTCTGGCTGTAGTGGATTGCCTAGTGGTTATGTTGGTTACTTAAAAGTAGTAAACCCATGATTGGTAATTTAGTAAAAAAAAGAGCTTTTAGTTTAGTGGAGTTGTTGGTGGTAGTGGCATTAATTTTGGTATTGGCCGGAATTGGAAGTTATTCGATTAGTAGATTTACTGATACCAGTAAATTAGTTAAATTAAGAGATTATTTGTCTAGTCAGATAAAATTAGCTAGAAATTTGGCAATTACCAATCAAATACCTGATGGTTTCACGGGTTTATCGTATGTTAAGGTTTCCATTTTGGGTAATAAAATAAATGTTGAAGCGGTTAATGCTGCCGGAGTGGGTACGACGGAATCGCCTTATTTTACTAAAGATTTGGAAACAGATGATGATATAACAGTGACAATTACAAATAATTTAGTTGCGGTCGGTTCTTTTGGTTTTTCGAATACCAATGGAAGGTTGACTGGTGATGACGGGGTGGTGTCCGGTGGTCCGGTAGTAGTCAAATTAACAAATGGGTCAGAAGAATACAGCTTAACGGTTTATGAATTAGGAATTATTAATGAAGATGAATAGAGAGCAACAGGGTCAAAGTTTAGTGGAAGTGATTTTTTCGATTGGGATATTAGTGATGGTTATTACGGCAGTAATTAGTTTGATAGTCAAAACTACCGGAGTTAAGTCGATGGAATTACAAAGGAAAAAAGCCAGTGAAATGAGTGAAATTATAATAGAAGATTTGTTGGATAATAAAAAAAATAATCCTGACAGTTTTTGGAATTTTAGTGATAGCGGTGTGGGTCAGACAATTGTGGGATACAATGATTATTCTTATTCGGTCGATTTGGTTAATAACACTAATTGTAGTGATGGTAGATGTGCTGACGCAACTATTATTATAAATTGGGGGAATGGACAAAGCTTTACAGTAAAACGGTTTTTTTCAGATAAAATGTAAAGTTAAACCCAATCTTCCCCTACCCCTTCTTTGACAAGACGGGGAAATAATGAGTAAATCTACTAGATGGATAAAAAAGCCGGGTATACATTGGTGGAAATTATTGTGGTGGTGGCTTCGGTTGGTTTGATTATGACGGCAATGATTGGAGTAATATTAGGAAGTTTTAGAGCCCAAAACCGAACTAAATCAGATAATAAAATAACCGAGAATGGTTCTTGGATAATGAATGAACTAAGAAAGAATGTTTTTAATAGTTTTGGAGATCAAGTAGAATGCGCCAGTGATGCTAAGTCAGTACAAATAAAAAGTTTAGTTGATGGCCAGATAACCACTCTGAGTTGCGATCAAGTAAACAGTAAAATTGCTTCAACCTCAGCGGTTGAAAGGGTTTTGAATAATAGTGAAGTAACTGTGTCTGGTTGTACTAATTTTGTAACTTGTGAACAGGTTGATGATAAGGTTTATGGGGTAACATTTAATTTCACTCTTGAGTCAACAGTTGAAGGAGTAGGTTCCAGTCGGGTATTTTCGACCAAAGTAACACTGAGGAATTGATTAACTAATTATTTGTAGATTTGATGGGTGCCGACATTATGAAACCAGACCTCACTTTCATTTTCAAAAGTAAAAATTATTCTGTATTGATAATCAATAGAGAATGAATAGAACCCTTTTAGTTTTCCAGTTAATGGGTGAGTTTTTAATTTTGGATTAAACGGATTGTGACGGAAAAACTCTTCAGCTTTTTCGGCCTTTGTTTTGATATTTTTGGGTAAGCGACGATATCTTTTACAAAATAAATCAGTGTATGATATTTTCACTATAATATTTTACGCTTATCTTAAGTCTTTGAGAGATGTGAGTAAATATTTATGACCCAACTTTGCCTGTCTTCGGCTTTCTAAAATTTCGTCAACTGCTTTTTGGTCTGACCATTGTCTAATTAAAGATCGGAAAAATTCACTTTTATTGGTGTATGATTTTTCTTTAATCTCTTTGTCGACCAAGTCGAGCATGGGTTTTGGAAGTGAAATAGAAATTATTTGGCGCATAATTGTATTACAAATATAATTTATTGTAATACACATTTGATAAATGTCAATAATTAGTTGTTTGTCATATTTTTTTCCGCTATCATTAATTAATGAAAAAGATTAGTTTGCCGATGGTGGTGACAGTGATGTGTGTCATGATTAGTTTAGTCTTGGGTTTGTTTTGGATAAATCAAAAAAGACAGTCCCCTACTAAAACAAGTGAGCCAAAAATTACTCGGACTGATTATAGTGATGTGGCCAGAAAGACCCTTGATTGGATCGATAAACAACGAAATGACCAGGGTTGGTATATTTTGGAGAGAGGTTGTGATTTTGATGCTAAAACTTGTGATACGGTTTGGGATAACGATGAAGGTAATAAAGATGGTTTAATTGTAACGTGGGCCAGATTTAATTACTATCAACAAACCAAAAATCCGGCAGATTTGGAAATAATCAAAAGTGATATTAATAAGTTTTATGAAAAATATCCAAATGGAGTGGATAATGCGTTGTGGATTTGTAAGATTACCTATGACATGTATTCTTCCAAACTTTTTGATGAAGAGATGAATAAAAAATTGGAGGAGATTTGTTTTAATACCAACTTCCCTACTCCAGAAAAAGTGCCAACAATTATTAGTGAAAATAAAAAGTTGGTTGAAAAAATGGGAAAAGATAAGGATTTATGGTCTGCTTGGGATGGATATAGTTTGTTTTTAAGAGGTTATGATGCTTATTTAGATTATTCAACTGATTATATTTATAAATATTTATGGAAGAAAAATGGTGATGATTTAAAGAAGGCTGAAGCCTATTTTGAAGCGATTAAAAATAATTCAAATTTTGAAAGATTGTCAACTGAAAACAAATGTCTTTTTGGTTTGTCTGGTTTGGATTTGTATGAATTTGGAGATAAAAATGACGATGATTTTAATTATGCTTCTGCACTTTATGATGAACTAATTACTAATTCGGAAAATTTGCGAAATGTAACTACTCCAATTTGTGGTTTGCTGACAAAAAGATTGTATCAATTAACAGATGATCAAAAATATTTATCGAATTTAGAGTTTTTTAGTCGGATTTTGGTTGAATTTAATAATGACAGTACCACAAACAAAATTGTGTCTGACAATGGATTTTGGAAATCAAACCAAGGAACTTTATATGCTTGGTATAAAAATGTGGCTGAAAATGGACTGGTGGTGGAATTACTAAGAGATTAATGACTAAATTTTATTCAAACAAAAAAACTATAGAAGTACCTTTTCCCGATAAAGTTTTTAAATCTTATCTTGATAAATTTAAAGTGGAATCAGAAGATAAATTAAATGATGTAAATATTTTTGAAATAATCAGGCAATGTTACAAGGATTTTAAAAACGGTTTGCTTTCTTTAGATGATTTTTCCAGTATAGGTGGATATTTGTTTGATAAATTAACGAATAACACCAAAGACAGAAGCCTTGGTTCTGTCTTGTTGGATATTGGTGAATTAAATTTTTATGTTAGAGATACAAATTCTGAACAAAAAAATTCAGATATGGAGAATTTTCTTTCTAGTATTGACAGGTATTTTGGACAATATAAGGATTAAGTGTGTATTTGGTGTGTATGTTTTACTATGAGATAATTGGTTGTTGATTTTTTAGCCTGAAAAAACTATACTTTGACATCTTATAGGTTTTATTTAAAGAAATGACAGAGGCTCCAAAAGTAATTGAGAATGGTAATGGTCGTATAGGAACTAAAATTGCGGCAGGATTTACCGCCCTAGTTACTGCTACTGTGGGGGGGGGAGCAGCTGCTCCACATGCTTCGGCCGAGGAAAGTGGAGCTAATATAAATCCAAATGGTGCTGTTTATGAAAAAGGTGAAGTTGCAAGTCAAAATGCTGTTGATGAGTATTTGGCTACTGTTGGGGTTAAAATAAGTGCTAGTAGTGAAGTATCAAATCCATCAACTTTGTCACCACCGGAAGTGACAGTGACGCCAACAGACGAGAAACCAACTCCAGCACCTATGGTAGAACCGGGATTGCCTACTCCAACAGAATCAGAAGAAATAACGCCGACATATGCAAAGAAAGAACAAGAGACTAACGAAATTAAAAATTATTTAGTTGAACAAGGAGTTGAAGAAAATCGGGTGGATTTGTGTGCAGATATAATTTATGCAATTAGGCATGTTAATGATCTCAGTTTTATAGAGAAAAATGTATTTATTTATCCAGAAAAGAAGATTCTTGGAAATTTTATTACTGAAAATAAAGTGATCGAATATGGAAAAACAGGTAAGGGATTAGATGTAATTTATTTTGAAGATCAAGATGTCAAACAGACTGATATTGCGGCAATTACTTATATAGCTGAAGAGGAATATAAGTATGATATAAAATATATTCAACAGTCTGTTGATATGTGGACGGAGATTGTTCCTAATTTTTTGGAATGGATGGTTAAAATGGATGTAAGATGTCTTTTTCAGGCGGTTTCAAGTGAAAATGGTAGTGGTCTTTTTAAGTATGACCCCGAAGTTATATATCACGATAAAGGTAAAGCTGTAAATAATGCTGCTTTTGTGGCTGGTTGGCGTAGGGCTTTTGGAGTAGAGCCATTTGGGGCAAGATTAGAATCTCTTGGAATTTATAGTGGAATAGAAATTGCGGTTCTTAAACAGGCATTGGCAACAGCTTGTTGTGATAATTTAGCATTAAAAATTAAAAATGAATGGATTGTAAGTTTCGCGAAGAGTTACAGATCTACTCTGGAAGAGTATATGGAAAAATATAAAAAAAACATTAGCCCGGAACGGATGAATGAATTAATATATGAGATTATAACTCATCCTGAGTATGCAATTCCTTATGGGGCAGAAAATAATGATTGGATGAATGTTAAAAGTGATATTATTACTAACGCAATTGAGTGGAATACAAAAGTAAGTGGGTCAAATTGATTGTAATTAGTGATTGTATTTTAGTTTGTTTTTAGGATATAGTTAATTAATAAATTAATATATTTTGGAAAAATGAGAAGAATTAGATTTTTGTTGGTAATAGAGTTGGTTTTTTTTGTTTTTTGGGGTTTTGTTTCAAAAATTGATGTTTTAGCAAGGGTTTGTACTAGTGCAGATAATTATTGTAATGGTTCTTATGCTGTTAAGTGTAAAAGTGATGGGTCAGGATTTTTCAGTAGTTATTGTACTTATGGGTGTAGTGGGGGTTCTTGTATAGCTGCTCCGGTTATATGTACTGCTGGGAGTACTCGTTGCAGTGGTAGTGATGTTCAACGTTGTAGTAATAACGGTACTTCTTGGTATGTAATAGACAATTGTAATTATGGTTGTCTTCGTGGAAGTTGTTTATCGCCTCCTCCGACTGCTACTCCTGTTAGAATATGTACTCCTTACAGTACTCGCTGTAGTACTGGTAGTATGATTGAGCTTTGTAATAGTAGTGGAACAGAGTGGCATGTAATAGGTTCATGTCAGTATGGTTGTTTTAGTGGTAGTTGTTTGCCAGCTTCATCATCGTGTTCTTCGTCTAATTGTAGTGGTTGTACCAGTGCTAGCCCTTGTAGTTCGGCTGGGTGTTATTGGGAGGTGTTGTTGGGGGTCTGTACTAATAGTATTTTAACCCCAACACCAACATCACCATTACCAAGCGGAAGTTCGGGGTTGAGTTGCCCTGAAATGGGAGGAGATTGTGTTAGCAGTGAGGGTTTATGTACTGATTATGGTGGTGAAGTCGTTTGGCGTACTATTCCATATTTTTGGAGTGGGTTAGAATGTTCTGTTAATACATATTGTTGTGTAGTGCAGGGTTCCGTAGATGAGTGCAACGACGATATCGGTTGTGGTTCGGATATAGATGGATGTAATTATTGCAAAAATCCGGATTTTAATTTTTCAACTTGTGATACTAGGAGAGTGACGGGAAGTTGTGGAACAGGTGCTTTTAGTTGTAAAGTTGGAAGTGCGAGTAATACTAATACAATAAGTGATTCCGATGGAATAACTTATACATGGTATTGTGGTGGGAGTGGTGAGTGTTTTACTTCTTCTGGGCAATGTAGCACCAGTTGTAGTGCGATGGATGGAGTTTGCGGAAACACTAGAGGGACTTGTAGTTCTGGGGATGTGGCTGGATTGACAGATGAATTTGTTTCTGCTGTTCCGGGCGAAACGGGAAAGATTAGCACCTGGGATTGTAATGGAAGTTGTAATGGTGGTAGTCAGAGTTGTGGAGGAGAGGCTTTTCCTGTTTGTAATAATGGTAATGTAGTAAACGGGGCGTGTAAGTCGGTGGCTTCCCAAGCTGATGTTGATGCTCATACTTTGTGTATGGGTGGAACCGAGGCTAATGTAACTGTAACAGAATCACAGATAACTTGGGATTGTTTGGGGAGTACTAATACTTGTGCTGAAGGAGATGGAGCTGATGCTTTGAATTGCCATTCGGATGTTGATCAGATTAATTGGTTTCAGGTAAATGATGGTAATGTTTTGGCCAAAGGTAAGGTAAATAATTATGTACCTATTACCACTCGTGTCGGAGGAAGTACTAATTTAACGTCAACAGTGGTAAATGGAAAAGTTTATAGTCGACTAGCTT
>JAEWUV010000007.1 GCA_023396915.1 Candidatus Parcubacteria bacterium | reverse complement strand
AAGCTAGTCGACTATAAACTTTTCCATTTACCACTGTTGACGTTAAATTAGTACTTCCTCCGACACGAGTGGTAATAGGTACATAATTATTTACCTTACCTTTGGCCAAAACATTACCATCATTTACTTGAAACCAATTAATCTGATCAACATCCGAATGACAATTCAAAGCATCAGTCCCGTCTCTTTCAGCACAAACAGAAGTACTCCCTAAACAGTCCCAGGTTATCTCTGCTTCAGTAGTATTAACATTAGACTCCTCTCCTTGAACACACAAAGTATGATTAGCCACATCTTCCAAAGAAGCCACTGACTTACACGCCCCATCTGTCACTTCACCATTAGTACAATTGTAACTATTACAACCAATATCATTACTCCCATTACAGCTACCATTACAATTCCAAAGATTAAGTTTTCCTGTTTGGCCTTCAATAGTTGAAACATTACTAGTTCCTACAGCACTTGGAGTACCAGCAGAACAAGTTCCAGTGGTAGTACCACAAACACCATTTACAGCACTACAGTTGTAACTACAACTAGCACTAGTAATACAAGTTCCGGAACACGTCCACGCTTGACTAATTCCACTACTATTACTGATATTTTCTTGAATAGATACATTGCCTCTAGTACACGAAATCGGGCTTCCACAAATACCAGTGGTTTTTGTGGGTTCACATTTGGAAAGTGGTGTCCCTGGATTAACACATTCGTAACAATTGTTATATTTAGCCTGACAAAAATCAGTATTTACACATTCACCGACCAATAAAGTACTACAACAAGTTTTAGAAGAAACAGCACAATCAACGGCATTTTTATTTTTATCTGTATCACGACAATAAAAATCATCTTGACAAGATGATCCTGGGTATTTAACATCACAAGTCTGGCCTACGGCACAACAAACTTCACCAAAACACGAACCAGAAGATTCTACTGTAACCCCACTACAACTAAACGTTGGGGTACAACTACCAATCCAATTACTCCCGAGATATGTCTGAACTGCCTGGCTACAGGCTACATCTGGTTTACAGCAAACAGAGCCTGAATTACTAGTAATTAATCTACAAGTATAATTTTCAGTACTGCTTCCAATTGTCCCGTTACATGAGCCAATACCAGGTGCACACTCACCTCCCCAACTTTCACAAGCATTGGTAAAAGTACTGGTCTGACATTCTTTTTTTACATCACACGTTCCATTTGGCGAACAGGTCCAAGTAGCTCCTCCACTCTCGCTGTAATGCAAATTTCCGGCATAACCAGTAACGCACTGCTCGCCAACAAGGCCAGGATCCCCGCAAGTACATTCAATGGGTACTGGTGGATTACAAACTCCATTACTACAAGTATAACCAGTAGGACAATCACTATTAGTCCAACTATTATTTACACAGGTTCGAAGAGTAAAAGTGCTGGAACAATATTTTGCCCCAGAATCACACTCTGTGTTAGTACAACCAGTAGCATAACTCCAACGACAACCAGCATTACTACATGTTGTTACTGTACCACATCCACCACAATTACTAGATCGACAAACTGGTGTAGGAGTTGGAAAATTATTAGTACAAACCCCTAATTGAGTTTCCCAATAACATCCGATAGAACTACAAGGACTGGCTGAAGTACATCCACTGCAATTATTCGATCTACAGGCTGGTGTAGGTGTAGGGATGGCAGTTGGAGCTGGTAAACAACTGCTTCCACTACATCCGTAAGTACAGTTACCAATATTTACCCACATATACACTGCCCCGACAAATTTACATTGACATCTAGCACTACCACAACACTCGATACTTCCTGGTGAGGAACAAGACCGACCTGCGGTTGCTGCAAAAATTTTTTCTTTATTTGAAAACCATGTTACTCCTAAAAATACTATTGCCAAAAGGAATTTAATCTTTTTCACTATTTTAACTATATCCTAAAAAACGACACAAATTCAATAATTTAATTAATCAAGAGTTATTTCTTCCATTCCTTCTATAAAACCCCAAGCCCCATCTTCGGTCCCCAAAGATTTTACTAAACCACTTTTCGTTGCCACTTCAAAAAATCTTAAAATCAAATTTTTTTTATTTGGGTTAAAATAGCTTTTTGCCCAAAGTAAAAATTCTTTGGACAAATCTTGATAATCTTTATTTTTTGTTTTTTGATATAAATATTCATAGTTATAAGAAGCTAGCCAAAATTTTACCGTTTCTATTTCATTTCCTCCAATAGGTAGACCTTGACTAATAATGAATTTTAATAAAGAAGTACCTATACTTTCGATGTAAGCATCTCTTTTAAATGTTAGTGTTAGAGCACGAATAGATTCTTTTTCTGCTAATTTAGAATCAACATTAATTTGAGTATAACCTTCAGATCCGTAATTTGATACAGAAGTATTACTTTCAACTGGATCAAATCGGATGAAATAAAACATAAATGTGCCGTTATCTGATAAAGTTTGGATGTAGTTTTCAGCTCCATTTTCATTATGCCATTTAACATTTAGATCAAAAATTTCATTTATCTTTTCAGAAGAAGGAAATAATAAAATTTTACTACCCTTATCTTCGTAAATATCTAATCCTTCCCCATTGTTCATACTTGCGGAATAAACACCATCTTCATCTATATAATTGGTTATGTAGGTGTAATCAGGACTTAATATTGTTTCATCATAACTTCCAAATTTAACATTTTTCACCAAATTTAGAAATTTAGCATAAAACACTAAATCTTCAGTGCAATTTTTATCTTTTAGAGATTGAATATATTCTGCCAACATTTCTCTGTTGGCATCTTTTATAGACCTTTGTATTAAATCTACTAAAACCGGTTCCCCCACTTTTGCATTCATTACATTCTTTTTTAAATCCTGTTTTTCGGCATCTGTTAAAGGGTAATAAGGTTCTCCGGTAATAATATCTATTACCTGTGCTTCTTGAGAAACCGTTTCATTCTTAGGTGATGTTGAATTACTCACATTCAAATCCTGACTAGAAATTTTGTTTGTAACTAATATTTTATCTGCGCTAGCCTCTTTCGGAGAAGCTCCAAATATTTGTGTAGCAACTAATGCTGCAGATGCCCAGCGAATTCCTTTTCTAAATATTGATGATTCACTAATTCTCTCTCCTAAGGTTTTTGGACCTTGATAATCTTCAGCTTCTTGCCTATCTAATGCTGTCTGAGCATTAGGGATACCTTTTATGCCAATAAGAGATTGACTCTCATTTCTTCTTTCTGCCATCGCTAAATTAACCTATAAGATGTCAAAGTATAGATTTTTCAAGCCAAAAAATCAACAACCAATTATCTCATAGTAAAACCTACACACCAAATACACACTAATTTCTTAACAACTCCACCATTAACCCATTTTCCACCACATTTTTATAAAACACATGTTTATTTTTGTTATCAGATTTAAAAAATACCCCATCACCCAAAACAGATTGATTTCCATTATCCCTGTTGTAATAATCCAACACCCTATTATTAATTTCCAGTTTATCCAAATATTTTGGATCACCAGTTAGTAAATACAATTTTTTCGATAAAAGACCACATATAGGAGTTATAAACTCTTTTTCCTCTAACCCATTAATATTCTCTTCATAAATTTGTTCTAGATAACTAAGGTTTTCATCATTACCCAAAACATTGTAAAAATCCAAAACTGACATACCAACCAAACAAACATCCTCTGGATAATGGACTGTCCTAGGGTAAAAAGCATCATTACTTTTCAATTCAAAGATATCCTTGGTTATCTGTAAAAATTTTTCTACCGAAGACAAACTAGTTTTATTCTGCTTCCAAAGATATCTAGCTACAAAATCGGAAGTGTAACCTAAACTAGCGTCGAAACCTCTTAAAAATAAAGCATACCTATCCCAATCGGACCATGATTCTTTGTTTGATAAACTATTAGACAAGGTATCCTTTTCATTAGCCCAATAATTTTTCATTTCTTCTGGAGTCTGGAAGTTGGTGTTAAAACAAATCTCTTCCAACTTTTTATTAATCTCTTCATCAAAAAGTTTAGAAGAATACATGTCATAAGTAATTTTGCATATCCACAGGGCATTATCGACGCCATTTGGATATTTTTCATAAAACTTGTTTATATCACTTTTGACGATTTCCAAATCATTCGGATTTTTGGTTTGTTGATAATAGTTAAACCTAGCCCAAGTAGCAATTAAACCGTCTTTATTACCTTCCTCATTATCCCAAACAGTATCACAAGTCTTGGCTTCAAAATCACAACCTCGCTCGAGAATATACCACCCTTCATCATTTCTTTGTTTATCTATCCAATCAAGTGTTTTTCGGGCAATATCACTATAATCAGTTCGAGTAATTTTTGTTTCATCACTTGTCTTAGTTTTTTTAATCTTTTGTTGATTAATATAAAACAAGCCTAAAACTAATGAGACAAGCAAACACATTATTGTCACTAATACTGGTAGATTAATTCTTTTCATTAGTTAATGATAATTAAAAGTGAATGTTTTTTCTAGGGACACAGCTGATTAAGGCGGAAGACGCCTTGATTGTCGAATAAAGGGTCGTAGATATTAACTTGGTTATATTTGACTCCCCTACCTTCAAAAGAGCTATCAACATAGTCAATTATTTTGCCTTTTTTATTGAGAATAAAAAGAAGGTGGTGGCCATTTTTTTGACGAATTAAATCTCCGGGTTGAATTAGGTCGTAATCAGTTATTTTTTGAGAAAGAGGTGGGGAAGTTAACATGTCGGCAGAAGTTTTTCGAGGATTGAGGATAATTTTTTTACCAGTTAGGCTGCCATAAAAGATTAATAATTGGGTAGCCAAACCGGAACAGTCGATACCGATTTTGTGTTTTTTTTGAAAATTATAAAGTTTTTGACCTTTGAGTTTATTAAAATCAATGTTTTCTAGTTTAGCCAATTTTTTAGTTTCTTTTTGAATTTCTTTCCAATTACCTTTACCACCTAAAAACCTTTCTTTGATAATTTTGCCATCACGGAGAATGTTAGTCATATATGGCAGATTTAGGTAACAATCGGCTTCCTGTTTTAATTTATCGTTTAATTTAGTCCCAACCATAGTCCAAAAATAGCTAATATAATTCCGGCCAGCCAGGCCCGGGAAACGATTTTTGATTCTTCCCAACCCATATTTTGTAGGGTTAAGTGAATAGGAGCGGCCGGAAAAACTTTTTTCTTGAAATATTTTTTACTAATCATTTGAATAGCGCTACTTAGACCCTCAACAATAAAAGGAGACCCGACAATAATAAACGGAACGATTTTGCCTAACATAATGGCAATAACGGCAAAAGTGGCACCGAAAGAAAGGGCCCCAACATCACCCAACCAAATTCTGGCAGGATGGATATTGAAGTATAAAAAGGCTATAAGAGAACCAATCCAAAGAGAGAGAAAAATGGAAATGGGGGTATCAAGGGAAGTGTTAGATAAAATCCAAAAAGCAAAAAGAGCAATCATCAGAAGTCCGCAAGCAAGACCATCTAATCCGTCGGAAATATTGAAAAAGTTAGCAAATCCGGCAATAATGAGAGTAGAAATGGGGATAAAAAACCAGCCAAGATGGATGGCACCTAAGAAAGGAATATAGAAAAAGTCGATTTTAAGTTGAGAAAAAATAAGAAAGGAGGTAACTGAGGCTAAAATTATTTGAAGAATGAGTTTATGTCTCATTCTGAGACCAAAAAATCCGGTTTGTTTAAAGCCAAAAAATTTGTAAATATCATCATATAAGCCAAGCAATCCAAAACTGATAAAAGTAAAGAAAATAATATAAAGTTCGTGAGTTAATTGATAGTTGCTAGAAATGAATATCTTACTAAATTTAATTATCGGGAAAAGAATCAGAAATAAAATACAAACAGAAATAATTATAAGTAGTCCCCCACCCACAGGAGTGCCGACTTTAGAATTATGAAAGCGATCAAAAATCGGAGTTCTCTTGTTTTGAAAATCAGTAGTAGTTTGATGTTGTCTTTGAAATTTAAGTTTATAAAGTAAGTTAATAAAAGGAACAACCAAGAGACTAGTGATTAGAAAGGAAAATAGGACGAAGCCTAGATATAAATGATTCATGATTTATGTTTTTATATATTCTATGTTAGCACCTAAAGCAGATAATCTTTCGGCAAGTTTTTCGTAACCTCGTTCAATAAATTCAACCCCATCAATAGTAGAAGTACCGTTGGCAGTTAGAGCAGCTAAAACAGTAGAAGCTCCGGCACGTAAGTCGTTTACTGTAAATACGGCTGGTTTTAATTGAGTTGGGCCATAAATTTTAACTCCGTGAAAGTATTCTGGTTTATCGCTGGTTTGATTGAATTCGTAATAGGTTTCCGGATTAGATATCTGAGGATTAAAGAAAGAGACTTTAACACCCATTTTTTTGAGATTTTCTATATGTTGGAAACGTGAGGGATAAACCCGCTCGATAATAGAGCTACGACCAACGGTTTGGGTTAAAAGAATGCTAAATACGGCCTGCCAATCGGTCATAAATCCAGGTTCAGGTCCGGTTTCAATATCAATATTTTTTAAAGGTTTTATCCAAGAAACATTAATTTCATCATTTCCAACAGAAGTTTTGGCCCCCATTTGGTCGATAGTTTCAATAAAAGTTCTGACGGTGTTTGGATTACAGTGAAGAATATTTACCGAACCTTTAGTGGCCAGAGCGGCACAAGCAAAAGTAACAATTTCGTTTCTGTCGGGAATAATTTGGTGTTGAGTTCCGGAAAGAGATTTAACACCGTTGATAATTATTTTGTCTGGATTGTTGGTATCACGTTCAATTTGACCTCCCATGCTGTTTATCATCGAAATTAGGTCATCAGTTTCCGGTTCACGAGAGGTGTTGTTTAAAATACTTTGACCATTAGCAAAAGTGGCAGCCATAATTACAGTTTCAGTGACGGTGTGACTAGGTTTGTTAAAAGTGTAATTAACAGGTTTTATTTTATCTGTATTAAAGGTAATTATTTTGTCGGTAACTTTAGTATTTATTCCCATTTTGGTAAAACAATCAAATAGTCTGTCTAAAGGACGAGCGCCAAGCTTATCTCCTCCTGGTGTGGGAACAATAGCTTTTCCAGTGCGAACAAGTAGAGGAGCAGAAAACATAAAGGAAGTACGTGATTTTTCGCCGGTGCCAACAGGTACTGTAGAATTTTTTATTTTTGGAGTAGAAATATTAAGACAGTGATCGCCACAATATTCAATGGTTGAACCAATACTTTGAGCGATACTTTCGGTTATTTTAACATCAGATATTTTAGGTATGTTACTTAATTGAGTCGGCTGGTCACTTAAAATAGAAGCAATTATTTGTTTATAGCTGGCATTTTTAGCTCCCCGAATAGAAACCTCGCCGTGTAATTCTTTTCCTCCAGTAATAATATATCGAGACATATGTTAGTAAATTGGCTAGTAGCTATTAGTAAATAGTTTAATAATTGATTTGAAAATGCGATTGCCTTCAAGGCCACCAGAACTCATATATATTAGAATATCATTTGGCATCAAACTATTTTTATAATACTCTAGTATTTGTTTTTTTAGAGGGAGGTAAATTAATTTTGACCCCAGACAGTTTCTAAAATCTTTGGCACTAATTCTATTTTTTTTGTCTAGCTGTGGATTAAATTTTAATTGAGTCAAGACTACTTCGTCTGCTTGGTTGAAAGCAGGTTTTAGTTGACAGAGGCTACTTTTGTATTGGCTGAAAGAGGCATGAGCTTGATAAAGGACTTTTATTTTTTTTGAAGGATATTGATTTTTTAAAGAGTTAAGGGTGGCGGAAATTCGATCTTCTGATTGAGCAAAATCTTGGAAAAACAATCTGTTTTTGACAGAGATAACCAATTCTAATCGGCCTTTGATACCGCGATATGAAAAAACTGATTTGGCAATATGATGAGGACTAATTTTTAGACTGTCACAAAGGCAAACTGAGGCAAGAATATTTTCGAAATTGAATTGGCCAATAAGAGTGGTATTAGTTTTAATTAATCCCGTTGGTGTGTGGATTACTAACGTGGTGTAATTTTGATGGGGAATGGTTTTTTCTAAAAAATAATCTGATTGAGGTGAGTTGTAGGTGACAACTTTAGCGGCTGAAAAGTTTCTAAGTTTGACGGCACTGTTTTGTTGTTGATTAATAAATAAAATCCCGTCTTTTGGGAGTTTTTTTACCAGATTTTTAAAGGCATTAAAATTAAGATTTTGATTAGAATAAGAGTCTTTATGTTCCCAGTTGGCACTGGTAACTAAAAGATATTTGGCAGGATAGTAGAGAAATTTGGCTTTTTTATCAAGACCGTGAATAGATTCGTCGCCTTCGATTACCGACCAGTCGGATTTATTTAATTTAAGTGGAGAAAATTTATTTTTGGAAACACCACCAAACATATAACTAGGGTTAAGTGAAGTGTGAGATAAAATCCAAGCGGTTAGACTAGTAATAGTTGTTTTACCAAAACTACCGGCAATAATGATAGAATTTTTTTTGGCAATGTTTTGGCTGATATATTCAGTAGCGGAGATATAGGGAATTTTATTTTTTTTAATTTGTTTGAATTCATCTTGAGTATTTTTAAAAAGATTATAAGAGGAACCAATAATGGCCAAATTAATTTGCGGGCTGATTTCAACTTTATTGGTGGGGATGTGATATTTTTTGAGTAAAGTGCTGACTGGTGGAAATATTTTTAATTGATCAGACCCGGAAATAAAATTACCTTGTTTTTTGAGTTGAATAGCCAGCTGTGAGGTCATGGTTCCGGCTATACCAAGAATGTGGATGTGCATAGAGACAAACCCTCACCTAACCTCTCCCTTGACAGGGCGAGGAACTGTTAATTTTTGAAAACTAATCCATTTGCCATCTTTAAAATATTCAAAGTCGGGCATGTTACGTTTATAGAAACCGGTATCCAGTGAAAAACGGCCTAAATAACAATATTTTAAGTTTTTATCGGAGCTATCAATAATAACTTGCAGGACTAGCCTGATTGGTAGATTTTCACGACTATATTTTGGGTCGTAAAAAACATAGGCGATGTGACTGAGGTTTTTAGAAAAATAACAAACAGAGTAGGCAATAATTTCTTCCGATTTGTTTTTCCAGATATAAAGGTAGTTAAAAATATGGTTAGTAAAGATAGTTTTAACCGAACTTATAGGGAAAGTCCAATCTAGTTTTTTTATCCATGAATAAATAGTTTTTTGGATTTTAGGAGTAAAAGAAAAGTCTTTTAAAGGAACTATTTCAAAAGAAAAATCACTGGTTTTATTAATGATTCGGCGATTTTCTGAACTTAAATGTAAATTTTCTAATTCAGAACGGCTACTGGTGTCGGAATACCAAAATTGAGATTCGTTTCTTTGGGGTAGAAGGCCGTTAGCATAGTTTTCTTCAATACTTTGGTTGGGAGTTAGATTGTATTGGGGCATAATTATTTTTTATTTTTTAAACTAAAAGCTAAACGAAAGGCTTCACTTTCTGACCAAGGGTATTCGGTTTGCCCATGAAGAATAGTGGTTTCATGGCCTTTACCCATGGCAATGACGATGTCTTTTGGTTGACTTAGTTTAATGCTTAGATTAAAAGCGTCTTGACGGTTGGGAATATTGAAATAAATAAATTTTTTAGGGTTATCCTTGATAATTTTTTTGATTTGGGAAATATTAGTAGATTCAATTAGGAGACTGTTTTTGGGGATACCACTGATTATTTGTTTATTAATATCATCAATTTTTTCATTTCTAGTATCATCGGCAGTAATTATGGCTATGTCGGCAAATTTTGAAGCGGCTAGCCCCATTTCCGGGCGCTTACTCTGATCCCGTCCGCCAGTGGCTCCAAAAAGAGCGATAATTTTTGCTTGTTTAATTGTTTGGAGAGAAGATAGCGTGTTTTCGATAGCGTTAGGGGTGTGGGCAAAATCAATAATGGCTTTTATTCCTAAATCATTGGTAATTTCTTCACGGCGTCCTTTGGTAAGAGGAAAATTTATTACTGTCTTAACAAGATAGTCAGTGTCGATATTTAATTGAGAGATTGTGGCCAGTGTAGCCAGAATGTTGTAAATTTGGTAGCGATAGATGGTGTCCGTAGTGATTTTTTGTTGGTTAACAGAAAAAGTTACTTTTTGAGGAGTTATCTGAACTTTTTTAGCCTGAAAATCAGATTTTTTGTCAATGCTGTAAGTTCTGGCCTTGGGGAATTTTGATATCAAAAGTTTGAACGAGGGGTCGTCTTTGTTAAAGATTGAAAACTTGGCTTGTGTAAAGAGTTTACTTTTTGCCTGGATGTAATTTTCCATATTAAGGAAATAATCTAAGTGTTCGTGTGAGGTGTTGGTGATTAAAGCAACTTGGAAATGGCAACCATAAAAGCGATGTTGGTCAAGAGCGTGGGCGGTGACTTCACAGACAACATGAGTAACGCCGGCTTTTAACATTTGACTCAGAATTTGTTGGATGAGATACGGATCTGGGCTGGTCATGTGCAGACCAGTGTCAATTTCTTTGTCGTTGCCAAATTTAGCTCCAATAGTAGTGATTAACCCCGCGTTAATTCCGGCTTTTTTTAGAGTTTCGTAGATAAGAGTGCAGGTAGTTGTTTTTCCGTCGGTTCCGGTTACTCCGATTAAAGTAAGTTTTTTGGCTGGATGATGATATTTAAGAGTAAGAAAAATATTTTTAGGGTAATGCCAAAAGATATTTTTTATTTTTTGAATATAAAAATTTATTGATTTTGATGTCATTTAGTTGTTAATTATAACAAAAATCTAATTTTTGAAGCTAGCTCATACCAAATAGGAGCGGCAGTACTTGAACCCCAAGGTGATGATCTTGGGTTGTTAATGGTAACAATCATGGTAAATTTTGGATTATCACAAGGGGTAAAACCGATATAAGAGGCAATAGTGGCGGAATCGGTGTAATTACCCTTAACAGCAATTTGGGCAGTTCCGCTTTTGGCGCAAACTTCAAGATCGTCGGGGCGGAATTGGTCGACTACTCCATTTTCGACCGCATATTTTAGAATTTCTTTCATTTGAGAAACTGATTCTTGGGAAAAAACACGGGTTTGTTCATTTCTGTTTTTAGGTACGGTTTTTTTGTTTAAATAGTCAGTATAGTAATCAACTATGGTTGGATTAACCATAATTCCATCATTAGCAATAGTATTGAAACTTCTAAGCATATTGATTTGAGTGACAACTATGCCTTGTCCAAAAGAAGCAGTGGCTAAATCTATTTCCGGCCAGGAACTTTTTAGGGTAGGACGTGTTTCTCCTTGGAGGTCAATACCGGTTTTTTGATTTAATCCTAGTTTTTGATAATATTTTAAAAAGTTATCTAGTCCTAGTTGAGTAATAATATAACTCATACCGATATTGTCGGAATTTTTGATGATGTCTTTGAGAGTCGAATCAGGGTGGACTGAATTATCCCAGTTGCTAATAGTATATTGGCCAATGGTTCTAGAATGACTACATTCAGTACAAATAAAATCAGTGTTAATAGATTTTTGATCTAGAGCCATGGTCATGATTATTGGTTTAAAAATTGATCCTGGTTCAAAAAGATCAGAAATAGCCGGATTTTTTGATGCACTGGGAGTGGCAGAAGAAGTAGCAGTAATACTAGCCATGGCAATTATTCGTCCGGTACCGCTTTCCATTACACTGACGGACCCAGAATCGGCTTGATATTTTTCAACTCCTTGAGTTATGGTAGCTTCCACTAAGTGTTGAACAGCTCTGTTTATAGAAGTGTAAAGATTGTTGCCGTCATATGTCGGAGAATTCCAGCTTTTTTTGGTTAGAATAGTTTTACCAGTGGCGTCTTGAGGAGCCCAAGTAAAACCGGTTTTCCCCTGGAGTTGTTTATTGTAATAATTTTCTAGTCCACCATATCCGATGTAATTACCTTGAGTGTTTTTGGCAATAAACCCAAGAATGTTTTGGGCCAAATCCCCTTCCGGATAATAACGTGATTTGAGTTGACTTACTGTTATTCCTGGAATTTGAGCCAGTTGTTCAGATTCAGGTTTATTAAAAAAAGTGTTTAAATCGATCCAAAGTTGCCGGTCATTTTTGCTAAAATTTTCTAGAAGATTTTGATTGTCGCGAATGAATCCGGGGTGGATTTGCTCAATTTGTTGATAAACCGACTCGGTATTTTGTTTAAAATTAGGTTTATAAAGAGAAACAACATAATCAGTTTGATTGACGGCTAGGGGAAATTCATCTGATGAGTAAATTAAACCACGAGTAGGTTTGCTTACTTCCATTTTATAAGTTTGATTATTGGCTTTTTGACTATATTCTGAACTTTTAATTACTTGCCAATAAAAAAGACGACAACTAATTACAAAAAAACAAAATAAAAAACTAATAAGAATAATTTTATAGCGAGACATTTATTAGTTGACGGTTAATGACTGATTAATAAAATTATAAGAAGCTGAGGGAGTACTTTGGTTCAGAAGATGAATAGATGATAAGTCAGAGGCTTGTTTTTGGAGTGTTTCAATTTCTAATGAATTTATTTCAATTTTCGATTGAGATTGATTAAGCTGACTATTTTGGGTCAAAATTTCGTTGGAGTAAAAAAAAGAAAAGATTATCTGAAGAATTAAGCTAGCAATAATAATCGCGGTAAAAATTTTAGGCATTAAATTATTTTATACGCTCTTAGGGTACTTGAGCGAGATAAAGGGTTTTTAAGGATTTCTTGTTTACTAGGTTTTACCGGTTTTTGGGCAATTATTTGTTTTTGATGATATGAGATGAAATTTTTGACAATTCTATCTTCACCGGAGTGAAAGGTAATAATGGCAACTGTGCCATTATTTTTGACTATTGAAAGACTTTGTTCCAACAATTGAGAAAGGTTAAAAAATTCGTTGTTAGCGGCAATTCGTAAGCTCATAAAAATCTTAGTGGCCGGATTTATTTTTGTTTTTATGTGATGTTCCCGGTAGTAGTTGTTAATAATTTCAGCTAATCTTTGGCCTGATTTAATTGGTGATTGTTGGCGTTGGCGAATAATTCTGAGGATTATTGGTTTGGCATAAAGCTCTTGGGCGTATTTAGTAAATATTTGATAAAGGTCATCGAAGGAGTAAGTATTAATAATCTCTTCGGCGGTTAAATTTTGCTTTTGTGAATCAAGTCGCATATCCAAAGAGTTTGGGTCATTAAATGAAAAACCCCTGTCTTGGCCGGTTTGTTGATTTTGACTTAAACCCAAATCAGCCAGTAACCCGTCGACTTTGATTTTGATTTGTTGATTGAAAATATTTTTTAGTTGGTTGAAATTAGCATGGATGGGATGAAATTTTGAAGAAAGATTAAGTTGGGTGATTCTGTCGGTGGCAATTTTTAAGTTTATGGGGTCTTGGTCAAAACCATAAACCTCGGCTCCGTTTTTAAGAATTTCGATAGTATGACCACCGTGACCCAAAGTAACATCAACAAAAACCTTATTTGGATTAACTTCTAGAACATCGATGGTTTCTGTTAATAGTACCGGTGTGTGATAGTCCATTATTGGATTTTATAGTTGCCGACAAGTGAAGTCATATCATCCTTAGTGACTGTGTCGGGAGTAATGGAGGTGACTTTACCAGCGCCAGTTCCACTAGAAAAAACGGAGTAATAGCTAGGATAATTTTTGATAACTACGAAGTAATCGCTTTTAGTAGTGGTAGTAGCTTTGACGGAAAAATTCTGGGTGTCTAAACTAAATCCGCTATTGGTTTTAATTTTAGAGGAAGTGGTAAGAATAAAAGGTGTCTCAAAAGTGGTGCTTTGATTGTCATCGGTATAAAGGTACAAGGTTAAGGTGCCGCTATCGACATTCTCATCGTATTTATATTTACAGCCGTTAGTACAACTGGCAGTACCCAATAAAAGGTCTTTTTCAATTGAAGAAGAGCTGATTTTAACAGTATCCCCTACTCCTTTTTCCATAGTTAAACCACTGTCGGTGGCTGAATAGATTAATTCATACTCAATTTGACTAACATTTGAGGGGATATTTTCGATTTTGAGTTTAAGCTCGTGGCCGTCGGCTCGAGGAATTAAAGAAATAATTGGTTTTTCTGAATCTTGCAAAACTAATTCACTGTTTTGTTTAGAATTAGCAGTGTTAGTGTTGGAGGTATTACTGGTATCCTTTTTACCACAACCTGACAAAATAAAAGACGAAGCTAATACGGTTATAAACAGGGATAAAAATTTTAGTTTTTTCATACTATTTATTTAACTCTTTTTCAAGCCAAGTGTCAATTTCGTCAGCATTTAGACGGATTTGTTTCATAGTGTCTCGGTCGCGAATAGAAACAGTGTTGTCTTCTAGTGTTTGATAGTCGACGACGACGCACCAGGGTGTACCGATTTCGTCCTGGCGACGATATTTTTTACCAATATTACTAGAGTCGTCATAGTCGACAGAATATTTTTGAACAAGTTTTTCAAAAATGGTTTTTGATTTGTCGACTAATTCTGGTTTGTTGCTAGCAAGTGGAAAAATAGCCATCTTGTAGGCAGAAACTTTAGGATTAATTTTTAATACGGTACGTATGTCTCCGGATTCGGTTTTTTCTTCGTTATAAGCGTCTAAAAGTAAAAAGAAAAAACTACGGTCGACACCGCCGGAAGTTTCGGTAATGTGGGGAACGTATTTTTCGTGAGTTTCCGGGTCAATATAAGATAGGTCTTTACCACTAAATTTGGAATGTTGAGTTAAGTCGTAATCTGATCGCCAATGAATACCTTCCATTTCGGCCCAACCCCAAGGGGCGTTGTATTCGATATCGAAGGCTTTTTTGGCATAAAAAGCTAATTCGTCTGAAGCATGTTGTCGGAATCTAAGATTTTTAGAATTATTAAAAATTGATTGATACCAACTCATACGAGTCTCTTTCCAGTATTCATACCATTTGTCCATTTCTGACGGATGAACAAAATATTGAATATCCCATTGTTCGAATTCTCGGGTACGATAAAGAAAATTTTTGGGAGTAATTTCATTTCGGAAAGCTTTTCCAATTTGAGCGATACCAAATGGTATTTTGACACGGGTAGAATCGACTATATTTTTAAAGTCTAAATAAATAGTTTGGCAAGCTTCACCACGTAAATAGGCATGAAGTTTTTCACCTTCAATAACTCCAATTTCGGTTTCAAATAAAATATTATATTTGCGACCTTCAGTAAATTCACCACCACATTCTGGGCACTTGGTGGAATCATCAAGCAAGTCGGGTCGAAAACGTTTGTGGCATTTTTTACATTCGACCATAATGTCGGCAAAATTTTTGACATGGCCTGAGGCTTGCCAAACAGTTGGATGAGTGATGATAGATCCGTCAATCATGACTACATCGCGACGAGAGGTAACATTATCGTGAATCCATAAATCTTTCCAATTTTTTTTCATCAGTGATCCGACTGGTCCGTAATCGTAAAAACCCTGAACACCACCATAAATTTCTGAGTTTTGAAAAATAATTCCCCTGCGTTTGCAGAGGCTAACGATTTTACTGACTAATTCATTTTGGTTATTTTCTGGCATGAAAGTATTATAGCGTACTTAAGTTGGAGATTGTTATGGAATAGAAGTTGGGTTGACAGAGAATTTTAAAGTGGTATTGTACCGTTACATGAGAAATCATATAGAACGAAGTGCAGGTGATGGTTCTTCTTCCTTTGTTGTCGTTAATGCGGCGAATAAGGAGATACCTATTGAAGATAAAGCGAGAAGATATTTGGACTTATTGGTTGATTTGGGGTTTGATTTACCTTTTCATAGATATTGCAGAACTTCTGCTAAAAAAGATGGGTATAAGGATGAAGGTGTTGATTCTTTTATCGGAAGATATGCTCCGGAACACTCAGGAATGAATTATATAGTGAGAAATATGGCTTTGATATTAGACGCGGAAATGGTGGTAAGAGTTACAAAAGATGAGATAGATGAAGATGTTTGTTCTGAGGAAAGGAGAGATATTTTAATGTTTCATTATAGAGATGCAATGGGAGTTTTGATTGATGGATTGAGGAGAGTTTATTCTGAGAGAGGTTGTGATTCAGGTAAGAACGACAACTTTTTACATAATACTTTTTTTTCTGCTGATAAAAAGCCTTTAATTGAAGAGGCAATGAAAATTAGAAGAGTTTCTTTTAACGACGGAGGCTGTTTAGTTGGTAATAATTTGAAATTGGAAGTTAGTTTGCGATATGGGAATTTGGTAGGTGGTCTTAGTAGCGAATAAAAAGTAATTTGAGTGGTTTATTTTTGAGGTTTTTTACATATAATTGTTCTTGTAGATGGCAGTACGCATAGAAATAGGATCAAAAATAGAAGATACCCGAGCTGCCGTCAGAAAAAAAAGTTTAAGTGATTTGAGTTTTTTCCCTAAGATAACGGATTTAGTTATTGTCGACGTCCACACTGTTGATAAAAAGTTCTTAAAGAAAGATTTATCTAAAATAGCATCAGCCTTGTCGAGTAAGGTAAGCCAAATAACCGGAGACAGGATTTGTCCAAAAGATTTTTCCTGGGCGATAGAGATTGGTTATTTACCCGGAGTGACTGATAATGTAGCTAATAGTGCCAAGGAAATGATTGAGGATTTATTGAAAGTAAAGTTTGGTAAAAGTGAAGGGTGGTACTCTTCTCAAATAACTTTTGTTGATGGAAAACTTTCTAAAAAAGAAATTGAGGAAATGGCACAGCGGTTGTATAACCCGTTAATACAAAGGGCGGTAATAAAAAGTTTTAGTGAATACAAAAAAGATAAAGGGATGGGTGTGGTGATCCCGAAAGTTAATTTAAACGATAAGTTTAAAGTGTTAGAAATTGATTTGGAAAAAAAGAGCGATGATGAATTAGTAAAGTTAGGTAAAGAGGGAATTTTGGATGAGAATGGGGTAAGTCGAGGGCCGTTAGCTTTGGATTTAACCTATATGAAAGCGATTGCTAATTATTTTAGAAAAGAAAAAAGAAACCCAACTGATATTGAATTAGAAACAATTGCTCAAACCTGGTCGGAACATTGCAAGCATACAATTTTTGCCAATAAGATCGATGAAATTGACAAGGGTTTATTTAAAGCACATATTAGGGCGGCAACTGAAAAAGTTAGAGAAAATAAAGGTAAAAATGATTTTTGTGTGTCGGTGTTTAAGGATAATTCAGGGGCGATAGAGTTTGATGAAAATTATTTGATCAGCCATAAAACGGAAACTCATAATAGCCCATCAGCTTTGGATCCTTTTGGTGGAGCGATTACCGGAATTGTAGGGGTTAACCGGGATGCAATGGGTTTTGGGATGGGGGCAAAACCAGTAGCTAATGTTTATGGTTATTGTTTGGCGAGCCCAAGTGATGAAAGCGAACTTTTTAGAGATAAAAAATTAACTCAGAAAATGTTGTCAGCTAGAAGAATTATGGATGGAGTAGTTAATGGAGTAAATCAAGGAGGAAACCAGTCAGGTATTCCGACAGAACATGGATTTTTGTATTTTGATAAAAATTATAGAGGAAAACCTTTGGTTTTTTGCGGTACTGTGGGGTTAATTCCCAAAAAGATGGGGAAGAAAAAAATGTATGAGAAGAAAGCAAATTCGGGCGATTTGATAGTAATGGTGGGGGGTAGAGTGGGTAAAGACGGAATTCATGGAGCAACTTTTTCATCGGAGTTGTTAAGTTCAGGGAGTCCAGCAACAGCAGTTCAAATTGGGGATCCAATTACTCAAAAAAAGATGAGTGATGCTTTGATAAAAGAAGCCAGGAATTTGGGTTTATATACCAGTATTACTGATGATGGGGCCGGGGGATTGTCGTCTTCGGTAGCAGAGATGGCCCGGGAAGCCGGTGGTTGTGAAGTTAATTTGGACAAAGTGCCTTTAAAATATCCGGGATTAGAACCATGGCAAATTTGGATTTCTGAGTCGCAGGAGAGAATGACTTTGGCGGTACCGAAAAATAAATGGAAAAAGTTTGAAGAATTAATGAAAAGACGGGGGGTGGAAGCAAGTGTGATTGGTAAATTTACCAAAAGCGGACGATGCGTGTGTAAATTTAAAGATAAAAAAGTATTGGATTTAACAATGGATTTTTTGCACGATGGTTTACCTCCAAGACCGATGATAACTCAAAGCCCTGATTTTAGTGAAAAAATAAAGTTTGAAAAAGTGAAAGATTGGAATAAAAAAGTAATAAACATGTTGAAAGATTTGAATTTAGCCGGATTTGAATTTTTATCTTCTCAGTATGATCACGAGGTTGGCGGTGGAAGTGTGTTAAAACCTTTACAGGGAAGGGGTAGAATCAATGCTTCTACTTCGGTGTTTAGACCGGTTTTGGATTCTAAAAAAGGAGTGGCTTTGTCGTCAAGTTTGTATCCGGAATATGCCAATAGGGATGTTTATTGGATGACGGCTTGTGCTGTAGATACGGCAGTAAGAAATTTAGTAGCGGTAGGAGCAAACCCGGACAAAGTGGCAATTTTGGATAATTTTTGTTGGTGTGATTCAAAAAATCCAAAAAGATTAGGCCAATTGAAACAGTCAACTCAGGCGGCTTATGATTTTGCCGTTGCTTTGGGAACACCGTTTATATCGGGGAAAGATAGTATGTTTAATGATTTTTTTGGGTATGATAAAAACAGTAAAGAGTTAAAAATATCGGTACCTCCAACACTTTTAATTTCATCCATATCAGTAGTGGATGATATTAATAAAGTGGTTTCAATTGATTCTAAATTTGAAGGTGATTTGCTTTATGTTTTGGGAAATTTTGAAACTAGATATGGAGAAGTACCGAAGGTTGACGCTAAAAGAAATTTGAAATTATATAGAAATTTTTATGGTTGTACTAAAAAAGAATTAATAGCGTCAGCGGTAAGTATTGAAAGAGGAGGTTTGCTAATGGCTTTGGCTAAAACTTCAATGGCAGGGATGTTAGGAGTGGATATTGATTTGTCTCCCCTGTTGACGAATGGACTAAAACTAGAAGATATTTTATTGGCTGAAAATCAGGGTTGTATTTTAGTTTCAGTTGACTCTAAAAATAGAAAAGAATTTGAGAAAAATATGGGAAACAATCAACATTATTTAGGTCAGGTTAGAGGTGATGATTTTATAGTTAGAAATAAAACTAAAAGGATTTTGACTAATAAAGTCAAAGAAATGCTTAAGGCTTATAGGTTGCCATTTAAAAATTTTTAATATGAAAAAAGTTAAAGTTTTGGTTTTTTCCGGTTATGGTTTAAATTGTGAAGAGGAAACAAAATTTGCTTTTGATTTGGCTGGGGCTGAGGCAGAAGTTGTCCATGTAAATGATTTGATTATTGGTCTTAAAAAAATAAAGGATTATCAAATATTGGCTGTTCCGGGTGGTTTTTCTTATGGAGATGATACCGGTTCGGGAAATGCTTTTGCCCAAAAAGTAAAAAATCATTTATGGAAGGATGTAAAAAATTTTGTTAAAAGTGGTGGTTTGATAATTGGAATTTGTAATGGTTTCCAGGTTTTAACCAGACTAGGTTTATTACCAGCACTAAATGGAAAATATGGAGAACAGCAAGTGGAATTACTTTTTAATAAAACAGCTCGGTATATGACCAGATGGGTGGATTTAAAAGTGACGAATGATTCTTGTTGGTTAAAAGATTTAGATGGGTTTTCGGCGGCAATTGCCCATGGTGAGGGAAGATTTTATGCTGATGAAAAAACTTTGGCAGAGCTAAAGAAGAAAAATTTAATAGCTTTGAAATATGTCAAAGGTGAAATTTGTGATTATCATGATTTGGAGGCGAATCCAAACGGTTCTCTTTTAGATATTGCCGGAATTACCGATGAAAGTGGAAGAATTTTAGGTCTAATGCCCCACCCTGAAAGAGCAATATTTTTGACTCAATCACCAAAATGGACCTGGTTTAAAGAAGAGGCAAAAAGAAAAAATAAAAAATTGCCTTATTACGGTTTAGCTTTGCAAGTATTTAAAAATGCAGTGGAATATTTTAAACAAAAATGAAAAACAATAATTGGTACGTAATCACCGGTGGCCCGTGTTCTGGCAAGACGACTACTTTGGATGAGATAAAAAAGTTGGGTTATAGAGTGGAATATGAAACAGCCAGATTTTGGATTGAACAGGAATTAAAAAATGGGAAAACGTTGGAAGAAATGAGAAAAGATGAACATTTATTTCAGAAAAAAATATTGGAATTGAAAATTGAAAAAGAGAAAGAGTTTCCTAAAGACGAGTTAATTTTTATAGAAAGAGGTATTCCCGATACATTGTCTTATTACGACCAGTCTTGTGGAATCAAATGCGATGAATTATTAAAAGAGGCATTAAAAACGTGTAGTTATAAGAAAGTTTTTTTATTCCAATTGTTGGATTACCAAAAGGATTATGCCAGATTAGAAAATGCCAAAGAAGCGCAAGAATTAGAAGATTTTCTGATACGCGATTACAAGAGTTTGGGAATGGATGTGGTATATGTGCCTAAAATGTCAATTGAGAAGAGAGTAAAATTTATTTTAGATAATCTTTAATATGAAACAAAGAGATACTATTTTTTCTCCCCTATCTAAAAAGGCGACTAAAATAATGCTTTTAGGGTCTGGGGAGCTAGGTAAAGAAATAATTATAGAGGCGATGAGACTAGGTTTTTTTACTGTAGCAGTGGATAGATATGAAGGCGCTCCGGGTCAGCAAGTGGCTCATAAGTTTTATACCGGTGATATGCGGGAGGCAAAATTTTTAAAATCAGTGATTAAAAAAGAGAAACCAGATTATATTGTTCCGGAAATTGAAGCAATTAATTTAGATGTTTTATTTGATTTGGAAAAAGAGGGGTTTAATGTTGTTCCTAATGCTAGGGCTGTTTACACTGCCATGCAACGTGAACGAATTAGGGAGTTGATTGTAAAAACCGGGGTGCCGGTATCGGAATATTTTTATGTCGGTTCTTTGGATGAATTAAGACAAGCTTGTAAGAAGGCCGGTTTTCCTTGTTGGGTAAAAGCAATTCAGGATTCTTCCGGCAGTGGCTCAAGTAAAGTTAAGACAGAGGAGGATATTAAAGGGGCCTATGAAAAGGCACATAAAGAAGCTCGTGGATCATCAGATAAGTTAATTGTAGAGAAGAATATTGATTTTGATATAGAAATAACTGAGTTGGTGGTAAGACATTATGAGGAGGGTAAGGTAAAAACAGCTTTTTGCCATCCTATCGGGCAATATCAAACCAGAGGTGGTGATTATCATTCCAGTTGGCAAATGGCGGATATTAGTAAAAAGGCAGAAAAGAAAGTTTACCAAATTGCTAAAAAAATTACTGATGCTTTGGGTGGAGTGGGTGTTTTTGGTTGTGAGTTGTTTGTTAAAGGTGATATGGTTTGGGCCAATGAATGTAGTCCCCGACCACATGATACCGGCATGGTGACTTTTGCCTCACACCAAATTGGGTTTTCTGAGGCAGCATTGCATGTTAAAGCCATAACTGGATTACCAATTCCGACTGAAAAGCATTTGGGTTTTGATTTAATTCCAATTATTAGTCCAGCGGCTTCACATGTGATTTTGTCCCCGGTTGAGGGTGATGATATAGGTTGTAAAAATATTGATAAAGCTTTAAAAACGCAAGGAGTTACGGTTTTACTTTTTGGTAAAAATGAAGCACATATAAACAGACGAATGGGAGTGGTCTTGGCAATTGATAAAGATGTTGAAAAAGCTAAAAGAAAGGCAGAAATTGCGGCTCATGAAATAGAAATATGTAGTCGTCAACACCCGAAGTGGAAGAAACAGGAATCACGAGAAAAGCATATTTTTATTTAAATAGTTTGTTGCTTTGGAGGGGTTTTTCGGCAATAGATTCAAAGAAGCGTTGAATGAGTTTTTGACTGGTTTTGTAGTCTTTTTTAAAAAAACTTTGTTTGATTTCGTCAGGTAAACCGAACCCTAAAATTTCTAAAAATTTAATTTCATTTTGAATATATGAAGGAACTTGATTTTTGTTGATGGAATTAATAATGTTTTGAGAAATTTCGAAAATGTGTTCTATTTGTTGGTTTTCGGCAATTAATTGGTTAACAATTTCCAGAAAATAAAAAAGTAGATTTAATTGGGCTAGATTTTTGGGGTTTTGAAGAAAAGGAGAAATATTTTGGGAGTCAGATATCCAATTAAAATCATCTTTTTGATAAAGTTGAACTTTGATAGTATTGCCTAGTTGGAGATTTCCCAACCGGGTGCTTTTGATATTTTTGGCTCCTTTGGCTAGGGAAATAATTTTGCCTAAATGTGGGGTTAAAAGTGTGATAACCAGGTCTGATTCTTTGGAAGTTTTTTTGTTAATAACAATACCCAAAGTTGATTGATACTTTTGCATTAAAGAGAGAACTTAATGGTTTTATCAGCAGTCCAGTTAAAGCTTTGTTTTTTACCATTAATAGTTAGATCGTATTCCACACTTTTAGTCCCAGGTTGTTTTTGAAGCATGAGGGTGTAAGTAGATCCGATTTTGGCACCTGAAGTATATTCTACTGAAGTTATTAGGCTTGATTTTGGGTTAAGACCGGTTTTGTCTCCATAAAAGCCTTCAAAAACTTGTTTATTAAGCTCTTCATATTGGACTGTTTCCACTTCAGATCCGGTCATTTTTATAAGTTTGGAACCGATAGGAGTATAAAAACGGAATAGGTCACGGTAAACAGAAGCATTAAGACAGAGGCCGTCAGTCCTTTCTAAGTTGCAATTTGATCCGGCGGCAGAGTTGGTATAGGTGACAGAAATTTTGTGAGTAGCAACTCCAGCTTTTATGTCAATATTGTGTTTAATTTTTTGAGTGATAAACATATTACTTTTGGCTGAGGCGAAATTGGCATCATTTAAGTGAAGGTAATCAACGGAAGAGTCAATATCAAATATTTTCCCGGTAATGTTAGCGGAATTTCCAATTTGTTGCATATCGGAATCGGGGAAATAGACCAAGATATGTTTTTCGTTAATATCTTTAAAGAAAGCTTGCATTAATTCTCCCATTTTATTTTTTTCTGAACCCATGACATTGGCGAGTAGGGCTGACATAAGAGGGTTCATGAAATCTTTGCGGTTGGCTTCAAGATAATCACGGGGGCGACCGGACATGTACTGCATTTCATAAATAATCTGGGGGCAACCATCACAACGTGCATCCGGTTCAGTGGTGAAAGTGCCAACACGGGTGTCAAGTTTGCCTAGGACTGAAACCATATCGACTAAAAGTTGGGTGTCAATGGCGACAACAGCATCAAATTCGCCTTTTTTAACTTTGGTGTATTCTTCCAAAAAAAGTTGAGCATCTGTCGGAAAATCAGGAGAAAGATTACTGTCACGGAGATAAAGATTAGGAACATTGATATGATAGCTTTGAATAAGTCTAGGAGATTTGCCCAGACTGCCGATAAGATCGTCGAGGTCGTAAATATTACTAGCGGATCCCGGAGTTACCTTACCGTTACTGACAGTGATAGTGCTGTAGGCTGTCCAAAATCCTCCACTGGGTCTAAGTTCGCCATCATTTTGAAAAATCATAAGATATTTTCGGGGGGCGTCTTTACCCAAAAGCCAGGATATTTTGGTTAATAAGGGTTTACCGTCTTTGACGTATTTATAAATTTGATCGGTTAATTCTTGGGCTTTAATTATGTTTGATTTTAAAACTATTCCCCTGAATTCATCCGGATATTTGGAAGCGTTGATTTGACTAATTGAATCATTAATTTCCTTTATTTTAGCTTCGATGGTGTCCAAATACGGAATCAATCCTTCAACCGAATTTGTTAAGAATTCGATTCTATCTTCGGTAGTATCAGTGCTACTGGTGGCGCCACCTTTGATACCTAAAAAGTCTTTGTAAGGTTCAATAGCGGTGATTAAAATTTCTCCGGTTTCTGACGCGTTTGTGGCAATTTTTAATACTTGCTGTCCATCTTGGTAAAATTGATTAACATAGGGAAGTGAACCAATTAATTTAAGTTTGGAATATGTTTGTTCAGTTTCATTAATTTTAGTTTTTAAATTATCAAGAGAAATTTTAGCTTGATCAAGATCTTTGTTATTGACTGACTGTTGGAGGTTTTGCACCTCGCTTTTAATTGAGTCGATTTGAGTAAGTAGAGTTTTTGTTGGAAAATAGGCAGAAAGGAAAAGTCCACCCAAGATTATTAAAATGACGGTAAGAATAATTAAGACTGGTTTTAAGATATGACGCTTACTGCTTTTTTTGACTTTTTTACTTGGAGAAGTATTGGCGGCTTTGGTAAATAAATCCATAGAATAAGTTTAAACAATAATTTGACAATTTACCAGCGAGATATCATCGACATGGGGGTTTTAAGAATAATTAATATCTCTGTCCAAATATTTTGATTGCGGATATATCTTGAATCAAGCTTAGCTCTTTGTTCAAAGTTGAGTTCGTTTCTGCCAGAGGTTTGCCAAAGGCCGGTGATACCCGGTTTTACAGATCTAATCTCTTTGATGTATTTTTTGGTTGAAGGGTATTTTTTTTCGTATTCCTGGAGTTCTTCTTCACGATAGGCTCTGGGTCCAATTAAACTCATTTCTCCTTTAAGAACATTTATAAGTTGGGGAAATTCGTCTATAGAGGTAGCTCGAATAACTTTTCCAATAGGAGTAATTCTGGGGTCTTCTGACATAGGAAGTTTCCATCCGGCATTTTTATATTTCTTCCAAAGTTCAGGATAATTTTCTTTTAGTCTTTTGTCATTATCGCCAGTATACATAGATCGGAATTTATACATCCAAAATTCTTTGTCATTTCGGGTGACTCGTTTTTGTTTAAAAAAAACTGGTCCAGAAGAAGTTGTTTTAATCAGGATAATAGTTATCAGAAAGACCGGAGAAAAAAGAATTAATAAGAAAATGGAACCAAAAATGTCTAAACAACGTTTAAAAACATTAAAGAAAAATCTGTTTTTCATATTTTTTTTAGAAAATATTTTTGATATTTTTTGTTTTTTACCATTTGACGAACAATTTCTTTGACTTTAGCGCTGCCGTCGTGGGCAATATTACAAATTAAAAGACCATCGGGTGTATCGATTATAGCTAAATTATTAACATCTACCAACCCCACAAGTTTATTTTTTGAAGATGAAACTAGACAATTTTTGGAATTTATTTGTAGAAAGTTTGTTTCTTTGTTAAGTTTGGAAATATTAGATTTGTCATGAGTTAAATGTTGGTAAATAGCCTTCCACTCTCCTACGTCACTCCAATCTGATTTAATTGGAGTTACCATAATACTTTTGGTTTTTTCTGAAATAGCTTTGTCGATAGGAATATTAGGTGCAAGTTTATAAACTTTGTTTATGGTTTTAGTTGAGCTTGATGAAAGAAGCTGTTTTATAATTGGTTTGAACTCTGGTTGAAGTTTTTGGAATTCGTTAATCATGGTTTCGACAGAAAAAGTGTAGATACCTGAATTCCAGAAAGCGCCTTTTTTGATTAAGGTTTGAGCCGTATCAATATCCGGTTTTTCAATAAAAAGATTGACTTGTGAAAGTTGTTGTTTTTTCTTTTGAGGGACAATGTAGCCAAAGGAAGGGTTGGGAAAAGTTGGAGAGATGCCAATAGTAACTATTTGTTGATGTCTGTTGGCTATGGTGGTGGCAAAATTTATGGTTTGGCTGAAACGAAGGACTTGTTTGACATAATGATCTGAAGGCATTGTACTAATGGTGGCTTTGGGATCAATTTTTTTTATTAAACAGGTGGCTAAAAGAATGGCCATGGCAGTATTTTTTTTGGCTGGTTCGTAAATGATATTTTGGCGGGGAATTTTTTTACTGACATACTTTTCAAGTATAGGGTTGTATCGATAGTTAGAAATAATAAAGATTCTTTTTGAGGGAACTATTTTTTGAGCTCTAGAAATGGTTTGTTCTAAAAGACTTTTTTTACCAAAAAGATTTAAGAATTGCTTTGGATGATAAGCTCGGGATAAAGGCCAAAGGCGTGGTCCAGTGCCACCACAAAGGATTACGATATAGTGATTTGATGTTGGTGCCATAATTTTTCAATAGTCTTTTTAAAGTTTAACATGAAATTTTGACGGGAGAATCTAACGGCATTGTCAATACACGTTTTAGGGTTGAACAAAATAGAGTTAAATTTTTTAATAGCTTTTTTAAGAGATTTGACTGTTTGGTAATTAAAGAATATACCGGTTTTTCCGTCTATTACTGTTTCAGTAAGCCCTCCTTGATGAAAAGCAATAACCGGTTTGCCACAAGCTTGGGCTTCTAACGGGCTTAACCCAAAATCTTCTATTTGGGGACAGATTAAGGCCTGACAATTTTGGTAAAGGGTTAAAAGTTTTTTTATTGAGACGTGTCTCATAAAAATTATTTTAGAATTAGGAACTTTATTTCTTATCTTAAAAAAATAAGGATAATCTCTGCCGTCTCCGACAATAATTAGTTTTTGATTAAGCTCTTGGCAGGCTCGAATAGCCAAATCGATTTTTTTATGACGGACTAAACGAGATACAACTAAAAAATATGGATTAACAGATTGATTTTTATTGGGAATAAAAAATGAAGTATCGATTCCGGGATAAATAATTTTGGCTTGACGGTGGTAATTATTTCTGATTCTGTCTTGGACTGTTTTAGAATTGCATATAAGTTGATCAGGTCGCTGTCCATAAATAAAATCAGTTTTTTGATAATGTTTAAGCAAAGGAGTCAAAATTTTAAATTGTTTTGGTGTTTGATAAACATATCGATTAATGTTGTGCATATAGCAAATATAAAGGGTTTTGGGTGGAGTCAAGAGACACTGTCCGCTGACTTGGGTGGTAGAGATAACAATATCGTATTGAGAAAAATCGAATTGTTCTAAACATAAGCCATAAAATGGAGTGTGAAAAATATTATTTTTTTTATATAGAGAAAATTTATTAAGGATTGAAGAGTAGACTTTAATGTTTTTTGGTAGCCAGTTGGTTTTTTTTGGGTCATAAATTAAGGTATAAAGGTCTGCTTGTGGAAAAACAGAAAAAATATCGAGTAAAACTTTTTCAGCACCACCCCATTGGTTAAGCCAGTCGTAAAAGATAGCTATTTTAAGATTTTTAAGTGATGTTTTTTTGATAGACATTGAGGGTTTGGGTGGCAGTTTTGGTCCAAGAGTATTTTTGGACTTGTTGGTAACCGAGTTTTATGAATTTTTCTCTTAATTTGGGATTATTTTGAAGTTTTTTGATTTGACTTATCAGGTCGTCTGAATTTTTTGGGTCAAAATAAAGAACAGATTTTTGATAAATTTCGGGAAGGCAACTGCTATTTGAAGAAATTACCGGACAACCTAAACTCATGGCTTCAAGTCCGGTGAGACTGAATCCTTCCATTAATGATGGATGGACTAAGGCTAGTGCTTGAGAGTAAATTTGTTTAAATTTAGCATCAGGTAAATAACCTAAAAATTCGACTTGTTTATTAATTTTGTATTGTTTAATTAACTGTTCAATTCTTTGGGTAAAAAAACTACGGGCGCAGATAATCTTTAACTTCAAGTCAGGCATTTTTGTAAGAGCTTTGAGAATAATCTCGATGTTTTTGTGGGGGTATAAGTTACCGGTGTAAATAACATAGTTTGATGGTTTAGTTGGTTTTGGATTTTTGGTTAGTTTTTCTAAAAATGTTGGATCGACAGCTTCGTGGGTAGTGGTAATTTTGTCGGGTGATATATGGAATTTTTTAATAATATAATCACGCCAATAGTTACTGGGGACTAAAATGGTGTTATTTTTAATGGTAATATTGGTTAAAATTAAATAGAATAGATGTTTTAGCCAGTAAAGAGAAATGTTTTTGGTGGTGGTTAAACGGCCTTTGAAAAAATGTTTGATGAGGTCGTGGATAGTAACGATAGATTTGCCAAAATAAAAAATTGGTTTATTAAAATGAGTGAAGTGAACTAAAGTTGGGTGAAGACGATAAATTAGAAACGGTAAGAATAGTTGTTCATTCAGAGAGTAATGACGAATATTGGTGGTGACATAATTAAAATTATTGCCTAAATCTTTTTTGATTTCTAATTCTAATTTCGGATAAATAATTAAAGTAAAAGAATAATTTTTGAAGTCAGGTAATTTTGATAAAGCAACCAAAAGATTTTTGGTGTAGCGGCCAATACCGGTGTGTTTGGGGCCATAGAGTCGGGCGTCAATTACTATATGTGACTTTTTGTTTACCACTGCCCTATTTTAGAAGAGATTGAAAGATATTGGAAGGTGTAGGTAAAGAATTTTGTTTTATTCTTGATCTGGTGTTATAAGGGGTGGTTTTACAAGATTTCCCTGCCTCTGGTGTGACTAAAATAAAGCAGTCTGATAGACCTGGGATATTAAATTCAATAGGGGTTGGACATGTTACAACATCCCCTGTTTCTGGATTTTTGGTATAAACTTCGATTATTTTGGCACCTATTACTGGTGCAACAAAACCTTGTAGAATTGGTCTAGTGGCGTTTTTTGTTTCTGATTGGTGCTCTGCCGGCATTTGGTCGATTTTATCACATATTAAAAATTTTTAGTTTTTAGAGGTTACGTATCAGTTTTTTGTCTTGGTAAAATTTCAGGAAGAGATTTGTCTTTTTCGTTTCTTTGTTCAACTTGAACCATCGATTGAAATTCAGGGGTGAAACCAGGTGATGTTTTGACTTCTTGAGGTTGGTTTTTTTCAGGATTTTGAATGAAAAAACGGGGGGTTGGTGTGTATTTGTCAAAAATGGCTATTATTTTAGCTTCAAACATAATTTATTATAAAAATTTGGCTTTGAGGATACGTTTCCATTCTAAAAGTTTTATCCCAAAAAGAACTAAAATACGGGTTGGAGGTGAATATTTTTTAAATAAATTCTCACGATAAAAGATTCTCATGGCGTTGGTACTGGCTTTGGCGACTTTAACTTTGGTTTGACGATTGGCTTTGGTTAATTTGCTGGTAGCTTTTTTAAGTCCGGAAGAAATTCCCTGAAAATGGGTAATTTTACAATTTGGATTAAAAAATAATTTAAAGCCGTTTTGTTTAAGTTGATAACAAAAATCTAAATCCTCGCCGTAAAAGAAATACTTTTCGTTCCACCATTTTATTTTTTGTCCAACAGTTTTTTTAACCATTAAGAAGGCACCGACACAAGCTTCGATTTGATGGACTTTGGTGATATCTAAGTTACCTTGAAAATAACCATTGAATATGGCGGATTTTGGAAATATTTTAGAGATACCGGAAAAATAACAAAAAGAATTCCAGGGGGTTGGAAAGCCACGGTGGCATTCTGGCTGCATTTGATTGGTAGCGGCTAATTTAATATAACAAGTGGCGGCGTCGACGCTTGGATTTTTATCAAAAAATTCAATCATAGTTTTAAAAGTATTAGGTTCTACGGTAGTATCAGGGTTTAGAAATAAAACGTATTCCGTATTTGGATTGAGTTGTTCTATTCCTTTATTATTACCGGCGGCAAAACCATTGTTAGTTTTCAAAAGTAGGAATTTACTATTTTTTAGTTTTACTTTTTGAGCTAATTTAGCACTTTCGTCGGTAGAGGAATTGTCGACAATAATGGTTTCGATATCATTAAGGTTCGGTTTTGATTTGGCAATACTTTGAAGACACTTGGTAAGATAATCGCCGGAGTTGTAGTTGAGAATAATAATTGAGAGTTTAATTTTGGGATTATTCATTGGTTATTTTGTCGTAAATTTTATTAAGACCGTCGACACTATTTTGATAGGAATAATTTTGAGCAATAAGTTTGTTAGCGGCTTTACCCATGGCATTACGTTTTTGGTTATCTTTAAGTAGGTTAATAGCATTTTTGCCGACATCGGAATAGTTGCAAACAATAGATTCCTGATAATTTTTAATTTTTATTCCACCCATACCTTCAGGTGTAGTTACAATAGGAAGTTGACAGGCCATGGCCTCGAGAAATTTATTGCGGGTGCCTCCCCCACTGCCCATGGGAGCTAATAATATCCAACAATACTGGTAGTAGTACATAGGATCATGGCTTTCCCCGTCAAAATCAGCCTCTTCAATGATTACATCAGGAGATCTGTAGTGGTTGTAGTAATCGGGAGCATGACGACCAATGATATAAAGTTTGGCGTTAGGTATGGTTTTTTTTATTTCTGGCCAGGAATCTTTCATAATCATTTCGACAGATTCTCTGTTTTGCATCCATTTCATATTGGAAATACCAAAAAGAATAGACGGAAAACTGCTTCTTGGAGTTTTTGGAGTAGATTCAAAAAATTTATTGTCGACTCCGTTTTGAAAGAGCTGGATATCAGTTCTACCGGTAATTTTACTGATTAATTGTTGGTCTTCGTGAGCAAAGGCAACGACAGTATGGGTGTTTTTCCAATAATAAGTTTCCCAATATTTAAGTTTAAGGACATCAAGCCAAAGGATGGGTTTAAAAAGTTTTTTCCAACCGGTAACGGTTTCAACGTAATGTTTATAAACATTATATTCGACAGTTAAATCAACTAAAACGATGGGGACTTTGGTTTTGGGAATATTGGGCATAGGATAAAAACAATCACAATGAATTAGGTCAAATTTGTTATGGTCCAGTTCATTTTTGATAGCTAAACGAAAATTTTTATTGATATGTTTCATAACCAAAAATGGATAAGGAGAGAGCCCAGTAAGAAAAACTTTTTTGGGATCCCAAGTTTTACCTCGTTTAACTACAACAACTTTTGAGCAATATTGTTTGACGTCGTTAAGACCTTCTTCGTCAGGACTAAGGCAAATTAGGGTAATATCGTTTTTGGGTGATAAATATTTTATAGAGTAAAAAGAACTGTTTTGTCCGCCTGATTGAGAAAGACGTGGAATGTAGGGAGTTATCATTAAAATTTTACGTTTGCGATTTTTCATTTTCTTGTTTAATAGTTAACGATTGGTAATAAAGTCCCATCATAATCCAAAAAAGATAAGCTGTTTTTGAGGCTTCAAAAACATCAATAAAAACGGCATTAGCCAGTGTGGCTAATAAACCACCGAGAAAGATGATAGATGTTAGATGATAGATGTTAGATGATTTTTTAAAAAGTAGAGGTAAAGTTTTTGCTATAAAAAAGATGAAAATGGCACTAAAGGTTATTAACCCTAGCAGTCCACTTTCACCTAAGCAGCGTAAGTAGTCATTATCGGTGGCTAAGGTGATTGATCCAAGACCACTGCCGACAAAGATGTTTTTACGCCAAGCATTGATAGCTCGGGGCCATTCGGCGTTGAAGCGGATCTCTCCGGATCTGGCAACACCGACGTCGGCGTCAGCGACGGGATATTCTTCGACCGGGTGGCGATAAATTGTGGGGGTAGGGCTGAGATTAGTTTTAGTTGGCTTGGCTACGGGAGTTGTTGTAGTTTGAGTAGGAATAAGGGTTGCTGTTGGTGTTGGGGTGTTTTCAGTTGTTTGGTTTGAAGTAAATTGATTTTTAAGAGCAGGGATAGTGGCTAACAGACGTTGATTGAGATCTTCTGAATTAAAAATACTAAAAATAACTAAAATTGTAACTGGAACTATCCACCAATATTTTTTAAGCAATGTAAGGGTGATAATGATTCCGCCTAAAAAAGCAAAAGTAGAAACCCGTGAGGCAGTGAGAGTGAGGATATAGTAAGCAGGAATCCAAACTATAAAACTAGTAATTTTAATAATTCTATTTTTGGTAATCAGGGCGGCACCTAGAATTATGATAAGAGCTACACTAAGAAAAGCGGCCAAGTCGTAATGTCCGGCAAAAGTGGAACTAATTCGGGTCCAGATATTCATCTGAATAAGTTGACCTTTGGAAAACTCCTCATTCATGGTGGAAATTACCGGGAATTTGAGGTATTTTTGGCCAAAACCGTAGAAAGTCACCAAAGCAGTAGATAAAAGAAAAAAGATGTAAGTAAATTTGAAATCTTTTTGGTTTTTAATGGCGTTTATAGCAATAAAGAAGACAGAAATATATTCGAAACGACGAAAAACATGGAGTAAAAGAATGTTAGTTGGTTCAGTTTGGTAGACTAAAAAAGCATTAAGAAAACTAACTAAAATGGCCATAAAATAGACTAAAAATAGTCTGGTAATTTTTAGTTTAAAAACGGGAAATTTATTTTTAATCTGATAGACAAGCC
This sequence comes from Candidatus Parcubacteria bacterium, assembly GCA_023396915.1. Taxonomy (GTDB): domain Bacteria; phylum Patescibacteriota; class Microgenomatia; order UBA12405; family UBA12405; genus WARW01. The sequence goes on along the minus strand of JAEWUV010000007.1, from coordinate 187,316 downwards.
AAATTAAGGCAGCAGCGGCAATAACAATGTCGTCAAGGCGGACGGCTACGTATGTGCCCTTGATACTTAGTAAGGGAAATTTAGGGTACAGCGGAATAAAAATAAGAATTATAGCCAGAAGTGAACGGAATATATTTATTTTTATATTTTTGAACATATTTCCAAATACATGGGTGAACGTCTAATTATAAATCGGATAAAGGCATTTAATTTTAGCAATAAACGAATTATGGGTAGTTGCCAAGAGGGGCGATGTTTTTTAAAGAAGGAAATAAAACCCCGATACTCGTTTAAGATAGGATCCATGCGATTAACAGCTGAGGCGCCGCCAAGATGAATTATTTGAGGTCCGACCAGATACCAGACCTGGTTTTGCTTGGTGTTTTGATAAATCCGATAAGATAGTTCCAACTCTTCACCATACATAAAATAATTTTCATCAAAACCATGAACTTTGTCTAAAATAGGTTTGCGGGTAAGTAAAAAAGCGCCGGTAACCCAATGTTGTTGGTGATCTTTGGTATAAAATTTATCTTTGGTATAAAATTGGGGAGTGTGAGGATGAATAGGTTTAATAATTTTGTTGACTAAGGGTAGATCATCAAGGCTAAGACACCAGGTAAACATGTTGGCAAGATTAGGGAAAAAACCGCCGGAAGCTTGGATAGTTTTATCTTTGTTCAGAAGTTGGGCGGTACAAGTAGAGGCTTCTGGGTGGGATGAAAGCCAGTCCAGACTTTGGCTGATAGCCGAATGAAGAATAATAGTGTCTGAGTTTAAAAATAAAATATAATTACCTTTGGCGATTTTTAGACCTTGGTTGTTGGCTCCCCCAAAGCCACGGTTGTCTTTGTTGGTAATCAAAGTTAAAGTGCCGTTTTTGTTTTTTAATTTGTTTTTAAATTGTTTGATTTTGGTAACACTATCATCATGAGAATTGTTATCAACAATGATAATTTCAAAAGGGGTTTGTTTTAGACCTTTGTCAGCAAAAATTGAACGAAGACAATCAATAGTAATATCGGCAGTGTTGTAAGAGACTATAATAATAGAAATTATCGGGTTCATTTTTTGCGAAGAAAAGTTTTAAAAACCAAAAAGACGACAATAATTCCGGTTTCAACAGAGAAAAAAGCAATAAGGCGGGAGGGAATGGAAACAGGGAAACGGCGTAAAGTAATTTTGGCTTTGTATTCTATATCGTTATAGATAAGTTTATTTTTACTGCGGTTTTCGACTTTAGTAAAAACATCATTTTCCCATTCAAAGCCATTAATGTAGAGCGATTCTTTGAAGGGGAGGACGAATTCTTCCAAATAATAACTTTGAATGGTGTCGACAATAATATCTTTGGCTCGTTCCGGTGGGTGATTTAAATTAATTCGAAACAGACCACTGTAGTAGGCTTTGTAAAAATTGATAACTTCGGTACGGGTCATGTTGGTAAAATAGGCAGATACATTACTAATTTGAGTGGTATCTCCGGGTAAATCAGATTTAGCACTATTGGGAAGATCAGGAAGAATGGGCGTGGGCGAAATTAAATAGAAAACAGCTAGGAGATTAAAAATTACTAAAATTGATACTAAAATTTTTTTGAGCATTATTGGAAAAGCATGGGGCGGCCGAGTTTGTAATTGGGTTTGTCAATTTTACGATCACTAATTTTTTTTGCAGGAATTCCGCCCCAAATTTCGTTTTCAGGGATATCTTTGGTGACCACAGCACCGGCGGCGACAACAGCACCTTTACCGATTTTGATATTGGGTAAAATAATAGCTCTGGGTCCGATAAAAACATAATCTCCTATTTCAACTGGTCCAAAAGAATTGCCGTAAGTTGGGGAATTAATGTCGTGTTCGTCGTTGTAAATTAAAACTTGACTGGCGATGCCAACATGATTGCCAATTTTTAAAGGGGCGCGGCCGTCTAAAAAACAGTGATCGCCAACAATAGTATCGTGACCAATAGAAACGTTTGAAGGATTAAAAAAGTTAGCACCAATATGGACAGTAGAGTCCAGTTTTAATTTGACACCGGAAAGAAGATAAAAGAATTTACGGACAAAATGCAAGGGAATAAAACCGATAAAACGTAAAACCATTAACCAAAATTCTAAAAAAATAGTTTTGATACGAGTAAAAATTTTGGAAGTAACTTGGTTAGGAGACAATTCTTTACCGTTACGGTCTTGCATAAGAGTAGTTTAGCAGAATTTTTCAAAGACTTTTAAGACTGATTTGGCGGTAGAGTTCCAAGTGAATTTATCAGCTTGCACTTTGCCTAGGTGTGAATACTTTTGCCTAATATTAGGATTATTTATATTTATCATTTTTTGACATAAGTCAGCAGTATCGTTGGGGTCGATAATTAGGCCACAATCCCCCACCACTTCTTTGAATGGCGGAATGTCAGAAACTATTACTGGTGTACCGGTTTTCATAGATTCAATGGCTGGGATACCAAAACCTTCGTACGTGCTGGGTAAAACTGTAGCAATGGCGTTTTGATATAAGGTCCATTTTTGTAAGTTATCAAGAAAATCAGTGAAAATAACTTTATCCTCCAATTTTTCTTGTTTGACTGTTTTAAAAATTTCATCAAAAAGCCAGCCTTTCTTGCCGGCAATAACTAATTTAGGACCAAACCCTTCCCCAACCCTTCCCTTGACAGGGCAGGGTGTTGAATTAGTGAATTTTTTAATGAATTTTGAATATCCTTTGATTAAAAATGGGATATTCTTATTAGGCTTTAAGGTCCCTAAGTATAGGTAGTAGTTTTTAGACACGAGGTTGTAGGAAGACAATATTTGAGCTTGGTTTTTTGGATTTATTTTAGGTGGTTCCTCTACTCCGTTATAAGCGATACTTATTTTATTTGGGTTAACGTTGTAAGTTTTGATAATTTCGTTTTGGGAAAATTTGGAAACAGTAATAATATGACTGGCTTTTTTTATGGATTCTTTGGTCCAATTGATTAGCTGGTAGAGGTCTTTTTTAGTAAATTGGTCTTGGAATTGAAGATAACCGATATCATGAATAGTGGGGATGGTGGGAAAGGGAGAAAATTTTGGTGAGTAATGACTGGGAGAAAAGAATAAATCAAGTGGAATTTTGTCTGTGAACAGGTGGAAAGGTAAGGCTAGTCTGGTCCACATTTTGCTAGGGCCAAAAACACGATACTGCCAGTTTTCGGTGGTTGGAGGTAGTTCTTTTGAGGGTTTTTCTTTTAAATAAATTAAATATTTATTTTTTTTATCTAATTTATACAAATGCCAAAGTAATTTAAGGGCATATTGCCCGACTCCGACCCTTTGAGAAATATTAGCCTCGTTGCCGTCAATTCCAATTAACATAATGAATTGTAAACTTGTAAAGTTTGTTGGGCGGTTTTTTCCCAGCTGAATTTATTGGCCACCTTAAGTCCTTTTTGGGATAATTCGTCTCTGAGTTTTGGGGAAGAAATTATTTTTTTTATGGCATTTTGAATATTATTAATTGAATTTGGATTAACTAAAATAGCGGAATCTTGAGAAATTTCTGCCAAAGACGAGTTGTTGCTGGTAACAACTGGAACGCCGACGGTAAAGGATTTAATAATAGGTAATCCAAAGCCTTCGTAAAGGGAAGGATAAACAAGACAAGTGGCGGCGGCATGTAGAGCAACCATGTTAATTTCTGGGATAAATCCAAGAATTTTTACATCGGAGTCAGAGGTAGAAATATCTTTTCCCCAACCGTATTTGCCGGTAATGGCCAGTTGAATTTTGTTTTTTGGATTTTCCTGTTTGAATTTAAGGAAAGCTTTGACTAGTCTGTCTAGATTTTTACGAGGTTCTCTGGTGCCTTGAGCCAGAATAAACTCGTTTAAGTTATATTGTTTTTTTATCAAGGAGATTTTTTGTTGTTGAGTTTTTAATGGAAGTTTATGAAACAAGGTATATTTATTTTCGGCGGCTTCATAAATAACTTCTGTTTTAGATTCGTCAATTTTTGGGAAAAGTTTGATTAAATCATTTTTAGTATTTTTCGATACACAAATAAACTTGGTACATTTTTTGGCAGCCCAATACATTTTATTATGATGGGCGTTGATGACTTTGGGGTGGTGCCATTGAGGGAAAAGAAACGGAGTTAAATCGTGAATTGTGGTAATAGTTTTGGCTTTTAATGTTGGCGGCTGGGTCCAGTCTGAGGTGTGAAAAATATCACATTTACCGATAAACATTTCGACGGGAAACAGTCGCAGCTGATTCCAAAGAATTTGTAAAAGAGTTGGAGGAAGTCGAAAATGGTATATGGTAACGTTACGATTGTTTTTAAGTTTAATAATTTCTGAGGGAAGAGGTAGCCTGAGAGAGGAAAAGAAAAGTTTGTAGTGGTTGGTTTTATCAATAGATATTAAGTTTTTGACTAAGTTAAGGGTATAATTGCTTACTCCTGTCTGATAAGCAACAGAGGAAATATCAAGTCCAATAATCATGGTTTGATTTTAACATTTTTTGGGTATAGCGGCGTTTTTGGAACATTTTGGGTAGGTTGAATAAGACTTCGCCATAGGTAGCGATAATGTCTTTTGGAAGTTTTTTAATTGACGTATTTTTGATTAAAGATGATAAATTTCTGAGCCTTTGTTCTATGATAGGAAAGAAATATTTAAAAATAAATTTAGCGGGGTAGTTTTTGATGATAATATAAATCCAATTTTTGGCATCCATTCTGTTTCTAAAATTCCCCATTCTATTACTGGTGGCGCCGCCAAGATGGTAACAAATAGCTTGGGGAATATATAGGGTTTGATAACCGAAATTTTTAAGTCTGAGGTTTAAATCGACATCTTCTTCGTAGGCAAAAAAGTCAGAATCAAAGGCGCCTATTTTTTGGATAATTTCCTTTTTATAAACTATAAGGGCAGCAGGAGCACCCCATACTAAATTAGATTTAAGATGCAAGATGCTAGATGCTAAAAATATTTTATCGTTGCTGATGTTGGTGCATTTGCCGGAGTAATTAAATTCAAAACCTTGGGATTCAAATTTAGTGCCATTATAGTTGAGAACAGTACTAAAAAAAGTAGTAATTTTATGATTTTTTTGGTTGTTTTTGATTTCTTGGCTAATAATTTTAAACCAATCGTTTTTTAATTTTAAATCATTGTTACAAACACAAACATATGGATATTTGGCAATTTTAATACCCTGATTAACGGCAAAAGCGAAACCGGTGTTAGATTCTAAATGTAAGATTTTAGATTCTAGATTTTGGAGTTTATGTTTGGTAAAAAAATCTTTGACTAATTGAATGCTGTTGTCGGTGGAACCATTGTCGACAATGATAATTTCAAAATTTGACTTAGGACAATTTTTGATTGATTGAAGTAGGGATTGAAGACAATTCGGTAAAAAATTTTTTCCGTTGTAATTGGGAATGACTATAGAAAAAGATAAACCCTTCCCTATCCCTTCCCTTGACAGGGCAGGGCACTTCTTCTTTTTGTTAGTAAACTTTTGTTTAACTTTCACTGGTCAAAGATAGGAATGGTGTCCCCTACTTGCAGGTTGAGTTTTAGACTTTCGTTAGCTGGCAGTTCAATAACGTATTGAGCGGGAGCTTTGTTGCTATAGATGGTTTCAGAGTCAGTTTTGGCGGAGACAATAATTTTGACAATTTCTTTTTTTGAATTAATCCAAATAATGTCTAGCGGAATATGGGTATCCTTCATCCAAAAATCATGTTGATCTTCCTTGTTAAAAACAAAAAGCATACCGCAATTAGGGCAAAGCTGGTCTCTGTTGGATAACCCTTTTTTTGTTTCTTGGTTACTTTGAGCCACTTCTAGATAGTAGCCGTTGTTTTTGATGACTACGCCTAAACTTTTTGGAAAGGTATTTTGCTTTTTAAGCAAAAGTGAAATTATACCAATGATAATCAGCAAACCAATAAAAGCTAATATAATGAGATTTCTTCTTTTATTTTTCTTCCGACTATGTTCCATGTGTAATTATTTTTAACATAATTAAAACCATTTTTGCCAAGTTGATTGGCAAGTTTGGAGTTCTTTAATAATTTTGATATTTTTTGATTTAGATTGGAAAAATTGTTGAGTTTGAAGGTTAGACCCCCATTGGCTTTTTGGGTTATTTCAGAAAGTGAAGGAATATCGCTAACAATAACCGGTTTTTGTCTGGCCCAAGCCTCAATAATAACTAAGCCAAAACTTTCCTGTTTTGAGGGTAAAATTAAAATATCACAGTTGTCGATAATTTGGCTTAATTTGTTCTGGGAGAAATTAAAAATAAATTTTATTTTGGATTTAATATTTTGAGGAAGTGTTTGGATTTGTTTTTTGATTTGGGGGTAGTAGAGAGTTTTTTGACCGGCAATGGTTAACGAGATATTAGATTTTGGACGATAGATGTTAGAGAAAGAAGTGATAAGGGTATCAAGGCCTTTATGGGCGGAAAGTGAGCCGATAAATAAAAGACGAAACCCTTCCCTACCCCTTCCCTTGACAGGGCAGGGCACTACTTTTTTTTGTTTATTAGTTTTTAAAAATGATTGGTCGATGCCGTTGCCGGCAAGAATTATTTTTTTTGGATTAATATTAAAATTTTTTATAAAATAGTTAGTTTCGAATTGGGTCAGGGTCCAAAGGTAGTCGGCTTTTTGTAAGGTTTTAATTAAAGGAAGACAGTGAAAGTCGTGGTCGGTGGGGTGAAAAGAAGCATTAAGTAAGATTTTAGGTCGTAGATTGTAGATCGTAGATATTTTTTTGAGAAAATTGGCGTAGAGAATAATGGTGGTGGGGAGTGGTCCGGCGATAATTAAGTCAGGTTTAAATTTTATAATTTTGAAAGTGGTTTTTATAAAAGGTATAAATTTAAAAATAGGTCCTTTTTGAAAAACTTTGAGTAGCTGATGGAGATAGGTTTTTGGAGGAATAAAAAGATTAATAAATTTTAAAAAGCGGCGGAGATGATGATAGACAGGAATTTTGATGAAACCCTTTCCGGATAAACCGGTTTTTCCCTTAAAAAGGGAAACTTTTTTGGTGAAATCGTCGGTGGAAGAACAGTCAGAAGAAAGAAATAAAACTTGATTACCTTGGTTTTGAAAATATTGGCCGAGTTTGTAGACGACCCGAGATCCCCCATCTATTGCCGGGGGGAAAATATGACTAAGACAAAGAATTTTTGACATATAGTGCTGGTGAAATTATACGTGTTATGCTAAATAATAGTCTATGGTAAAGAAAATTTTTACTTCGCGAATTTTTAGAATATTGGTGTCTTTAGTATTGATATATTTTGCTTTTAAAAAAGTAGATCTTCGGTCTTTGTGGCAACAACTCCAGCAAATAAAACTATGGTTTATTTTGGTTAATATTCTTTTGTCATTATTAGCAACTACCTTGGTTTCTTTTAGATGGTCTTTGTTATTGACTAAAAAACCAAAATTAAAGGATATTATAATTTTTACTAAGTCGAGCTTGGTATCTGGTTTTTATGGTTTGTTTTTTAATACTTCAGTCGCCGGGGATTTATTTAAATGGATGATTATTGATGAAAAATATCCAGATATACCCAAGTCAAAAATTTTAGCCTCTGTTTTTTTAGATAGATTTATTGGATTGTCAATGTTTGTTTTTGTAGGAACAGGAATGGTTTTTTTAGTAGGAGTTGATAAAGGTTTTATTCCTTTATGGATTAAATTGGCTTTTTTGGCCTTATTTACGGTTTGTTTGATTTTTTACTTGTTATTGTTTTCAGGGAGATTAGCTAGTTTAAAACTATGGAATTTTAGGTTGGTAAAAAAAATAAAGTCAGTGGCTGAATTAGTTTCTAAAGATAACAAGATTCAAATTTTAAAATCTTTATTGCTTTGTTTTGTTAGTGAATTTTTTTGGATTATACAAATTTGGTTTATTTCTTGGTACTTCGGGGCAGGTTTGTCAATTTGGTCTGTGTTTATATTTTTACCTATTATGTCAATGATTTTGGCATTGCCAATTTCTTTTGCTGGATTTGGGGCTAGAGAGCAATTATATTTAATATTTTTTACCGGTTTGGCGACTTCAACAGAGAGCCTGTTATTAACTTCAACTTTTTCGGGAATATTGGGAATAATTGTAGCTTTACTTAGTGGTTTGCTTTCTTTGACTCCTGATTTTAGAAAAAGTCGTTTAGGAGACAAATAATGAATTATTCTTTATTTACTTCAGAGTCGGTTTGTAGTGGTCATCCGGATAAAATTTGTGATCAAATCTCTGATGCTGTTTTGGATGCAGCGTTAATGGTTGACAAAGAATCAAGAGTAGCCTTGGAAACCTTGGTGACTGTTAATAAAGTGGTAATGGCGGGTGAAGTAAGTTGTAAACAAAGTTTGGACTATAAAGAGATTGCCAAAAAAAAGATTAGAGAAATTGGTTTTATAAGCTCAATTTTTAATTTTGATGAAAATGCCGATATTGAAGTTTTGGTTCACGAGCAGTCAAAAGATATTGCTGTTGGGGCGGATAATGACGGAGCTGATGATCAAGGAATGATGTTTGGTTATGCCTGTAATGAGACTCCTCAGTTAATGCCGTTGCCGATAGTTTTGGCGCATGAGTTATGCCGAAAAATGGATGAACTGCAATTTGGAAAATTAAATTATCTAAGACCTGATGGTAAAGCAGAAGTGAGTGTAATTTATGATAATGGAAAAGTAATGGGGGTTGATACGGTGGTTTTAGCTAAACCGTTTGGAAGAGAAAATAAAACAGAAGAAGTTAAGCAAGATTTATATAATTTGGCAGTTTTGCCGGTGTTGGAAAAATATGATTTAACTAAAATACCTAAAGATAAGGTAATTTTTAATGGAACCGGAATTTGGGAAATCGGAGGGCCAGCAAGTGACACCGGAGTGACTGGTAGAAAAATTGTAGTAGATACTTACGGGGGAATGGGTAGAATTGGTGGTGGTTGTTTTTCGGGAAAAGATCCGAGCAAAGTAGATCGAAGTGCAGCTTATGCGGCCAGATTTTTGGCTAAAAATTTGGTGGCGGCTGGTTTGGCCGATAGATGTGAAGTACAACTAGCTTATGTGATTGGTCAAAGAGAACCGATAGTAAAATCAATCGAAACTTTTAGAACAGCTAAAAAAGATATCAAAATTATTGAGGATTTTGCTTGGAATTTAATGGATTTGTCGGTTAAAGGGATTATTGAAAAATTTGATTTAAAAAGGCCGATATATCAACAAACAGCCAAGTATGGTCATTTTGGTCGAGAAGAGTTTTCTTGGGAAAAGACAAACCCTTCCCCATCCCTTCCCTTGACAGGGCAGGGCGTTAGTTTTTAATGGTAAAATTGTTTGTAAAAATTTATTTATTAATTACTAATTTATGATTTTAATTGTCGGAGGAGCTGGTTATATTGGTTCTCATATAAATAAAGAATTGGTTAAGCAGGGTTACAAAACAGTGGTGTTTGATAGCTTGGTTAAGGGTCACAAAGAGGCGGTAAAATGGGGTGAATTTTATCAAGGTGATTTGGAAAACTTAGACGATGTTAGGGGTGTTTTTAAGAAATATCAAATTGAAGCGGTGTTACATTTTGCGGCGTTTATTGAAGTTGGTGAATCAGTTAAAGATCCGCAGAAATATTATAGAAATAATGTGACTAACACTTTAAATTTATTTCAAGTAATGTTGGAAAATGATGTTAAAAAAATAATTTTTTCTTCGACGGCAGCGACTTTTGGTAACCCAGAATATACCCCGATAGATGAAAAACATCCGCAGAATCCGATTAATCCTTATGGTCAGGCTAAGTTAGTCGTTGAAAAAGTTTTAAAAGATTACGATGTGGCTTATGGAATGAAATATATAGCCTTGAGATATTTTAACGCTTGCGGTGCTGATCTAGACGGTGAAATTGGTGAGAATCATAACCCGGAATCACATTTAATACCTTTGGTTTTGGATGCGGCAACCGGAAAAAGAGAGGATATAAAAATTTTTGGAAATGATTATCCTACTTCGGATGGAACTTGTGTTCGGGATTATGTTCATGTAATTGATTTGGCTCAGGCTCATATTTTGGCGTTAAAAAGATTATTAGATGGTGGGGTGAGTGATGCTTTTAATTTGGGTAATGGAAAGGGTTTTTCGGTAAAAGAAGTTATAGAAGCAGCAAAGAAAATTACGGGAGTTGATTTTAAGGTGACTGTAGCTGGCAGACGTGAAGGTGATCCACCAGTACTAGTGGCTGATTCTAAAAAAGCAAAAGAGGTTTTGGGCTGGGAGCCGAAATATGCAGATTTAGAAACAATTATTGAAAGTGCTTGGAAATGGCATCAATTAGTTAATAGCAAATTAGCTGGTAGCAAGTAGAAAACAAATGAAAATAGAAAAAATTGGTCGAGGGGAATTAGTAAAAGCTCCTAAGCTAAGGAAGATGGTGGGTCCGAGTTTTGTATTGTTGGGAATGGGTTTGGGAAGTGGCGAGTTAATTATGTGGCCCTATTTAGTGGCTAACTTTGGATTAGGAATAATTTGGGCGGCAGTAATTGGAATTACTTTTCAATTTTTTATTAATATGGAAATTGAAAGGTACACATTGATTAATGGGGAAAGTGTGTTTGTAGGTTGGGCTAGAAAATTTGGAAGACTCTCCCCTATTTGGTTTATCTTGTCAACGGTGATTCCCTGGATGTGGCCGGGAATTATTTTGTCTTCGGCGGTAGTTTTATCCAGTGTTTTTGGTTTTAGCCAACCAAGTTGGATAGCAATTGTTATGTTGGTTTTGGTAGGCTTAATTTTAAGTTTAGGTAGAGTGGTTTATAAAACACAGGAAGTATTCCAAAAATATTTAATTTTTATTAGTGTGCCAATTGTATTCTTATTAGCTTTGTTTTTTGCCAAAGGTAGCGATTGGCAGGGTTTGGCAAGCGGATTATTTGGTAAAGGAGATAATTTTTGGTTCTTTCCAGTAGGTTTGTCTTTAATTACTTTTTTGGGAGCGTTTGCTTATAGTGGGGCTGGAGGAAATTTAAACTTAGCCCAATCTTTTTATATTCGCGAAAAAGAGTATGGTATGGGTAAATATGGTGGTAAAATTACCAGTTTATTGCGAAAGAAGACGGATGATTTTCCTTTAGAGGGAAAAACGTTTGAGATTAATCAACAAAATTTAATAAAATTTAAAGATTGGTGGAAAAAAATTAATACGGAACACTTAATGGTTTTTTGGGCAACTGGAGCTTTGACAATACTGATGTTAAGTTTGTTGGCTTTTGCGACGGTATATCGTCAATCTGGTGGTGTGGAAGGGATTAACTTTTTGTTTATGGAGGCGGGGGTTATTGGACAAAAGACTTTGCCGTTTATAGGTACTTTGTTTTTGATTTTAGTATCAGTAACTTTATTTTCAACTCAATTGTCAGTCATGGACGCAACCAGTCGAATTACGTCGGAAAATTTAGTGATTTTGAACAAAGAAAAATTTAAGCCAAAAAATTTACCTAAATTTTATTTTATTTTTTTGTGGACTCAAATCTTTTTGGGAATATCAATCTTGCTTTTAGGCTTTCAACAACCTTGGCAACTAGTTAGGACTAGTGCCTTTTTAAACGCAGTAGCGATGATGGTTTATACAGTAGCTTTGTTGTGGTTAAATCAAAAAACTTTAGATAAAGCGTTAAGGCCTGTTTGGTGGCGAAAATTGATTTTGGTATTAATAGTGGTGTTTTTTGCTGGGTTTAGTTTATTGACTTTATTAAATGCCTAAATTTATCTATAATTGGTTTATATGAAAAGAATTGCAGTTATCGGTGTAGGGTATGTTGGTTTAGTGACCGGGGCTTGTTTGGCAGAATTGGGTAATGAGGTGATCGGGGTGGATATTAATGAGAAGAGAATAAATGATTTAAATAAAGGAATTATCCCAATTTATGAGGAAGGTTTGGAAGAATTAGTTAAAAAAAACATTGATGAAAAAAGGATAAGTTTTACTGTTGATGCTGGGAGGGCGATAAAAAATTCAGAAATAGTTTTTATTGCGGTGGGAACTCCGCCGATGCCTAATGGAAACGTCAACTTGGATTATGTTAGATCAGCGGCCGAGACGGTGGCAAAAAATATGAATGGATATAAAGTAATTATTAACAAATCAACTGTACCAATCGGGACTGGTGATTTGGTAACAAAAATTATTTGTGAAAATTATAAAGGGGAGTTTGATGTGGTTTCGAATCCAGAATTTTTGAGGGAAGGAATGGCGGTGTCTGATTTTATGAATCCGGATAGAATTGTTGTTGGGGCTGCCTCGGAAAAAGCCAAAGAGATTTTAAAAGAACTTTATGGAGGTTTTAAAACGGAAAATTTAATTTTTACTGATATAAAAACGGCAGAAATGATTAAATATGCTTCTAATGCTTTTTTGGCAACGGAAATTTCTTTTATAAATTCAATTGCTAATTTGTGTGAAAAACTGGGAGCCGACGTAGAAAAAGTCTCTAAAGGAATGATGTTGGATAAAAGGATTGGAACTAAGGCTTTTTTGAAAGCTGGAGTGGGATATGGAGGTAGTTGTTTTCCAAAAGATGTCAAAGGTTTGATTCAAATGGCCCAGGAAAACGGAATTCGTTTTGGAATATTGGAAGAAGTGGAAAATACCAATGAAGCACAGAAAAAATCTTTGTTGGCTAAGATTCAAAAGATATTAGGAGACGATTTGGCCGGCAAGACAATAACTGTTTGGGGTTTGGCTTTTAAACCAGGAACTGATGATATACGTGAAGCACCGGCATTGGTGGTAATCCATCAATTATTAGACAGAGGGGTAAAGGTAAGAGTCTTTGATCCAATAGCTCAGAAAGGTGTCGAAGGGGTGTTGGGTGATAGCGTAGTTTATGAAACTGATTTATTAAAATCGGTGGAAAAATCGGATTGTTTGGTAATTACTACCGAATGGAAAGAGTTTAAAGAGGTGGATTTGGAGAAAATTAAAAAGGTTATGAATTGTCCTTGTGTGGTTGATGGCCGAAATGTATTTAAACTTAAGGATATGAAGAGGTTAGGTTTTAGATATATTCCGGTGGGAAGACGTCAGATTGATTAAAATTACAAGACAAAGTATATCCTATAATTTTTGACTTCTAAGTTTGGTTTTGGTAAAATTACCGTCGATATTCAATAGAATATCATTGTTTTTGTGAATAAAATTCTTTTGGACAAGGCGTCCGAAATGTATGTTTTATTCGCTCTTTTAAAATCCGCAGAAAATTAATGCTTCTTAAACTTTTTTGAAGCTTGAATATATCGTTGCTATGTAACTAACCAAAATAAAGGAGAATTAGCATGAAAAAAATTGATTTTTGGGTCTGGGTAAAGGTGGTTATCTCTTGTCTCTTTGGAATCTATTCAGAAGACGCACTGAAAGTTTTTGTAACTTATCGTTGAAAAGGAGAATGAAAATTATGAAACCTAACCCCTATGCTGTCCCCCAAGAACCCAAGGAACCCCAGAAGGCTGAAGTTAAGAAGGAGGATGGCCCAATTAAAAAGTTTTTTTTAAGGGTTTTATCCTATCTTGTTTATGCTTTTCTTCTTTTGGGATTTTTTGCAATCGTCCATGTTGGGCTTTTGCAGAGCCTTAAGGTGAGAACGGGATTTGATGCTGGACTGGGGTGGTTACCCTTGACTGAGTTTCAAGAAAGTCTGCATCATGAAATTGATCCTGTCAATCTGCTGATCTCTTGTGGATATTCTGGAAAATACGTGCCGCAAGGGGCAAAAGAATCAGCTCCTTATGGGTCGCTTATCTTGGGGGACACATTGCTTCTTAATCAAGATGACGAAGTGATTAGATCCTTATACGACAAAGATTTTGAGATGGACACTCTGACTATGTTTTGGGTTGATGTGCGTTCATGTAAGATTATGGCGGCGATTAATCCTGCGTATATTATTTATGGTGTTTCGTTGCAAGATATACGCACGATTGTTGGAATTATAAAGGCCGTTTATAATTATGAGTCAGTCAAGCCAAAATATTTTTCCACTTGGGAAGACGTTGAAGGAGGTGTTTAGGTGAAAAGATCACAAGAGGAAAAAAAAGAAGACTGTAGGGGAACCCTTCGAGTTCTGCTTGTATTTTTGGTCTCGGTCGGTGTGTGTCTGGCGGCGCTGGTGGCTTATTATTGGTTATCTTAAAAGGTTTTCTGCGGATTGCGGGTCGTGACGTTGTGTCGGAAGATAGATGTGGCTAGCGTATGCTTGCCGCCCCCTACTTTCCCGTACCAACGTCGCGACCCCTTTCCATATCTAGGCGACGAGTTTTTGCCTTTTCTTTGCTTCTCTTGCTTGTTTACGGAATTTGGCTGCCTCTTGGTCAAGAGAATTCATTTCAAGAATTTCAGCAATATGAGTATACGCTTGGTGGTTGTTATGATTTAATTGAGTGGTTTGAAAAAAGGCGTCGATAGCTTTTTGAAGAGAATAATTTTTGTTTTGGTTTGATATTATATTTGTATTTTTAAACTGTTCATCAGTAACACTTTTCATAAGGGTTACAGCATATTGATACCAAATATCTTCATCTTGGAGATTAGGAGTAATAATTTTTTCAAAAGTTTTGATAGATAATTGATAATTTCGAAATTTGTCCATAGCGTGATTGCGATCTTTTCCTTCTATAGGAGGTGCATTTCGATATTCGATAGCTTTATTAAAAAGGGTTAAAATCCTTCGACCGTCTTTTGGAGGATATAGTGTCAGATATGCTTTTTCACCGGTTTGTTTTGGGTTTCTCATTCTTAATCCTTCAGCTTTGAGAGATTGTTTAAACAATGGGGAGTTTTGAACATTTTCAGTTACATCAAAGGTTTTTGTTGGATTGGTCATATCCATTGAAAAGACTCTACCGTCGGTGGTCATAAAAAATATACCAGAAGCGTCAGGGATATTTGCAATGGCACAATTTATTCCAGCCTGTTGCATCCAGATAGCACCTGAGGTGGTGGCTAGAACATGATATTCTTTATTGGTTGGCTTATGAATTCGATTATGATTTTTGGCTCTTTCTTTACCAGTGAGAATGGTAGTAGCGTTTCTAATTTTTTTTGCGGTTGATATTTCTTTTTCTCCGATTTTTTCATTAGAAAGATCTATATTATTACGATGCTTTTCAAGTTTACTTCTATATTTTGGTATGGTTAAGGAACAAAAGAGACCTTCTGTTTTTATTCCAAGCCAGTCAAAAAACTCCTTTACATGTAAAGGTACTAATGACATAGTTTCTTGTGATTGTTTTATTCCCTGTAGAATGATACTACCTTCTAATTCTCTGGCTGGTTTTTCAATGGCTATTTTGATAGCTTCTATTATTTGGTTAGCTTGATATTGATCTTGGACAATATCTGAATCTTGTGATAATACGGCCATGTTTCTTTGATTATCCCCGACAGAAATAAAAAATTTTCTTAGTATTGATTTTCTTTGTAGTTCAATATCATTTTGGCTGGTTGGTGTTTCTAAAAAAGTATCGATACCTAATAAATGTTCGATTATTTGGCTTTGTTGTTGATCAAGCTCTTCTTTTTCAACTATTTGCTCGAATGGTGTTGTTCTGGTATTTGACCTACCTTCATTTAAACTTTTACCATAGTTGAATAATTGTTCTGAAAAGATTTGGGCTCTGTCCATCCCTAATGTAATAGTTCCATCTTTGACCCTGTTGGCGATATAAATTGCTGCCTTTTGAATTAATCTTCCATGTTTTTTTATTCCTACACTAACTAAGTTGTTTCCATTTATCTTTTCTGTTTCTGAAGCCATATTCCAAAGGGATAAAGTGGGGGCAGTCTTTCCATCAATTCGATATGTTTTAAGTCCTTTTTGTAGATCCATAAGTGCAAGTTGTTCTATTCTTGGTTCAAAAGGCTTTTGATCAATGAGACTTTGGATTTCAGTATTGAATTTTGACACTGTTTCTGGTTGTTTTTCTTTGGCAGTGTTTTTTCCGGGTTGATAGCGGCTTTCTCCGTCCATATACCTATTTTAATGTAGGAGTGTATTTTTGGCTAGAGTTTGAATAATAAAATATTATGTGTAAAGGTAAAAAAAGGGCCGGCAGGATTTTATAAGTGAGCGAATGCGCACTAACCTGCCGGCGTGAATTTAGGAGGGGTATTTACCTGTGGCGGTGGAGACTATTGCTGCGGACTAAATGTAGATGATAGCGTTCTGTCATTAAATTTACCCATTCAATGTCTCCTTTAAAATATTTTTTGGCAATTTGTTCCGCTGTCATCCATGGATGATCAGAAATGACATGGAAAAGTTCATAGTGGTCTTTATTTCTTTGCCGGGAAAAAATTCTTTTCAAAAATTTATTAAACACAGCGACTACGTCTCCTTTTCCTAAATTGATTAGCGTCTATTAACCGATATTCGGCAATACCGTTTCTAATCCTTTTCTGAAAAGGGTAATCATAGTGACTGACTAAAAAGTTGATTCTACCTTCGTGCCCTTGTAACTCTGTTTTTTTGGCCATCTCTTGCGGAGTCAGCCATGGATTGTGTAACCGGACAACTTTGAGACATAGATCCAATGTAGTGAGTGTATAATCGTCGCTGCTTTCTAGAAAAGTTTTTGGGTAAGTCGACATTTTTTAGACTCTCCTGTTTTATTTTTTAGGAAATTAGTCTCTAATTGTTTTCCGGGATAAGGTATTTTTCTGGGTTTTTTACCTGATACGTGGAAATCTTGCCTTTGTTTTCTTGGTAGTCCTGTGGATTTTTTTGGATTACAGATAGTATGTCTCTTACTAAGAACCCGGTAAGTTCAGATAGTTTACGTACTGTCCAACAGTTGTTGCCATAATACCATATGGCGGTTCGGCAGAGTCGGTCCGAGGATGTAAGTCGTCCTTTTGCCATTGAAATGTTTCCTCCTATTTTAATGTGTGCTCAAGGTGCTGTTACCTTGGGATAGGGATTATAACATTTAAATTGAAAAAATGCTTTTAGATGGGGTAAAATTGACTATTATGAGAATAATTTTTTTGGGGACTAATGGTTGGTATGACACTGAAACGGGTAATACAATTTCTACCTTTGTAGAAACAGATAAATTTAATTTAGTGTTTGATGCCGGAAATGGTTTGTCTAAACTTGGTCGTTATGTCAATTTTGATAAACCGGTTTATCTGTTTATTAGCCATCTTCATATTGACCATATCGAAGGCTTGCATACGTTGGCAAAATTAAAGGGAAAATTGGATTTAAGTATTTATTGTCCGGAAGTGTATGTAGATAAGTTGCAAAATTTTTTAGATAGTCCTTTTACTGCCAATCCAAAAGAATTATTTACGAATTTTAAATTTCAATCTTTTAAAGAAGGCGAGTATAAATCCCCTTTTACTTTTACAGTCAAAAAATTGTTTCACGCAGACGAGACTTTTGGTTTTAGAATAAATTTAGATGGTAAGATTTTGACTTATTGTTGTGATACGGCCGTATGTAAAAATGACGAATTATTATCAAAAAATGCTGATTTGCTGATTCATGAATGTAGTTTTTTGAAAGCACCTGAGTCTAATGCTTGGGGTCATAGTTCGCCAATTGAAGTAGCAGAAATGGCAGCCGCACAGGGTGTCAAAAAATTAGCCTTGACTCATTTTGATGCTAGCGTCTATTCTTCGATTGAATTAAAAAAGAAAACTGAAAAATTGGCCAAAAAAATATTTTCAGGTTCGTTTGTGGCTATGGATGATTTGGAAGTAGTCATCTAAATTATTGGATATTATTATTACTTAGGCTAGAATTGACTGTGGCGAAGTTTTTAAAGAAATATGGTTTTGGGATCAGTTTTTTGGTTTGTGTGGTGGTTTATTTGGCTTTGGTTTACAAAAACCCGTTTAAAACAAATAATTTGATTTCAAATTTAGAGCCATCACCCGATGTTTATTATTATTCGGTGCCGGCGTGGAATTGGGTTCATGGTAATGGTTTTAAAATGGAGGCTTTTGGGATTGAAATCAAAAAAATAGTCCCCCCACTTTACGGAATAGTCTTGGCGCCGTTTTTTAAAATTTGGGGTGATGTCAGGTGTTATTACTATGCCAATGTATTGTTGGGGATTTTAAGCATTTATCTCTTTTTAAAATTAGTAGAAGTATTTTTAGAAAAAAGGAAATTGTTTTTGCAGTTTACTTTGGGTTTAGTTTTGGTAACTAATTTTTATTTTTATAATTTGCCGACTTTGCTGATGGCGGAAAATATTTTGATTCCACTAACTTTGGCGGCAGTAATTTTAATGTTTAAACCCTTAAAAATATCTACTTTTATCCAAACTTTGACAGTAATGGGATTGTTGGCTTTTACAAAAATTTCCAGTTTCCCGGTTTTGGCGGTTTTGGGTACAGTCTTTTTGGTAAAAATAATTAAGTCAAAATTTTGGAAAAACCTTTCAAAAAAACAGTTGATAGTTTTGAGTGTTTTATTAATTTCTATTTTTACAGCGGCAGCGGTTAAAGTGGCTTTACCTAATATAAAAAATTTACCTGCGGCAAGTGGTTCTTTTTCGATAAAATTTATTTCAAAAACTTTACCGATATATTTAAAAGAATTTGTGGGAATTAACGGCAGTTATTTGTGGTTTGCCAATCAACAAATTGAGCAGTGGTTAGGAATATTTTGTTTGGTGGGAATGGTGGTGGGATTAGTTTGGAAAAAATATCGACAAAAGGTTTTGATTTTATTGGCACTTATTTTGGCAGTAACAGTGTTTCATTCGATGATGAGCTATCCGGAGGGGAGATATATTTCAACTGTAATTCCCCTATTTATGTTAGGAGCCGGAGTAATTTTAGACAAATTGAATAAAAATATTTATTTAATTTTGTTTTTGGGAGTTTATTTTTTGACCAGAGGAACGGTTAACGGTTTTTATGAAAGAAAAGCCACTTCACTAAAACGACAAATTTTAAACAATCGATTAGAGGAAAATGAAATTCCTTGGACTTGGGTAGCAGTACAAAGTTTTAATGAATATTTTAAGGATAAAACTGATGTTTATTTGGGGACGGCGACCAATCCTTTTTATATAAATTATTTTGGTAATGGAAATTATAAATTTGTACCTTTATCACCAAGACAAGAGTTTTCCGGGTTGGGTAAGGGTTTTATCGATAAATATTTTGAGGGTAATGATTCGTTAGTTGATATATATCAAAAATTGTTAGACAAAGGAAAAGAAGTTTATGTAACTAATTATTATCTGACTTATTATCATGGTGGTTTGGATGGAGATTATTTTGAGTTAGAAAAGAATTTTAGGTTTGAACAGGTGGGCGACGGTTGCTTGGGTGAATGTAAAATATATAAATTAGATTTGAAAAAATGAAAGTTTTGGTGGTGGTTCCGGTTTATAATGAGGAAGAAAGGGCAGTAAAGGTAATCAAAGAGATTTTAGGAACGATTAATTTTGGGGTAATTGTAGTTGATGATGGCTCGAGTGATAATTCGCTTCAAAGAATAAAAGGTGCGTTTAAAAAAAATAAAAGAATAATGGTTTGCAGTCATTTGATTAATTTGGGTAAAGGAGCGGCAATGAAAACTGGGGCTCAGGTTGCTTGGAAGATGGGGGCCGAGGCAGTAATTTTTATTGATGCCGATGGGCAACATAATCCAAAGTATCTGCCAGAATTTATCAAAAAATTAAATGACTATCCGTTGGTTTTTGGTTATCGGGTTTTAGATAAAAATGCTCCCTGGATAAGACGAACAGGGAATAAAATAGCCGGTTGGTTTATAGGTAACCTTTTTAAAATCAAGAGAAAAGATTTACTTTGTGGTTTTATGGCAATACGAAAAGATGTTTATAAAAAAGTGAGGTGGCAGTCTTGTCGATATGGAGTCGAAACTGAAATAGCAACAAAAGTGGGGAAAAATAAACTTCCCTTTAGTGAGCTAAAAATTGATACAATTTATATTGATAAATACAAAGGGATGACTCTTTTTGATTCTTTTAAAATTTTTCTGAAAATCCCTGGATGGTATTTCGAGAAATAAGAGAAGTTGATGATATAATTAATTATGGTTGATTTGAAGACAAGGTTTTACCGAACTTACGCTAATTTACCATTACCGGTTAGAAGTGAAGTAGCTGTGGTTATTGATGATGAACCCATTTCTTGGAATGTATTAAAAATTGAGGTGGATAACAATACTTTACTTGGTAAAAAAGGTTTGGAAATATTAAATAAATTAAATTATTTAGTTAAAGATGAAAAAAATTGATTCAGATTTAAAAAAGATAGTCTTAGCTAAAGTTGAGAGTTATGATGACGATTGGATGATAACTATTGGAGGAAATGGTTCTTTTAATAAAGAATCTATTACTAAAGAAATTGAAAATGAAACTGAAGCGGGTTTAAAGATGGTTGAAATTCAAAATGAATTTATGACGGATTTAACTAATGGAAAGTTTTATGAAGCCTTGAATAATGCTTTATGATGTTAGTAACCCGACCAAATCACGACTATGGAACTAATTATTTATATTATTGGTCGAAGTCGGTAATAGACGAAGCTTATAAAAGAGGTATTAACGTGACTGATTTGTCGTCGAAGAAGGCTAATAGGAATAATTTATTAAGTTATTATAAAAAACATAAACATAGTTTGCTTTTTCTGAATGGTCATGGTTATGATAATTTGATTACAGGATATGATGATAAAGTATTAATAGATGATGGGTTGAACAAGATAGATTTGAGAGGGTCGGTTGTAGTTGCTAGAAGTTGTCGATGCGCGAAAGTTTTAGGAAAATTTTTAGTTAAAAATGGAACGATAGCTTTTGTTGGTTATAGGGATGATTATATTGTTAAAACTTCACAAAGATATATGACAAGACCGTGGATGGATCCGATGGCGGCTTTGTTTTTAAAACCGTCAAACATGATAGTGGAATGTTTGTTAAAAGGAAATACAGTTGAAATTGCTGATATGAAGTCTAAAAAATTATTGGCAAAAAATATATCTAAAATTTTAGCTGGGAAAACTAAGGATAAAGACAATACTGTTAATTGTTTATATCATGACTTTAAAAATCAGGTAGTTATTGGTGATATTAAAGCGACAATATGAGTATTATTTATTTACAAATAATTTTGTTGGCTTTTGCTTTGTTTATGACTTATTCGTTGTTTTTGCATTGGAAAAAGAAAAACATTTCGACGAAATTATTTATTGGTTGGATTATTATTTTTGGGGTATTTGCTTTTATGGCTTTGTTTCCAAAATTATTAGAGCCTTTGTTAAAAGAATTATTTATTGTTCGGGTAATGGATTTGGGAATGATTTTGGCATTTATGGTTTTGACTTATATAACTATTGAAAATAATATAAAGATAAGAAATTTGGAAAGTCAGATAGAGAAATTAGTTAGAAAGATTTCAGTTAAAAGTGAGAAATAAAGTTTTTGTTTTGGTATTGGGTTATAATGATTTGAAAAATTTAGACGATTGTTTTGGGTCGCTTTTAAAACAAAATTATGATAATTACGAGGTTTGGTTTGCTGATAACAATTCAAAAGACGGTTCAGTAGAATATATTGCTAAAAATTTTCCTAAAGTTAAGACCTTTCAATTTAATGAAAATACCGGGTATGCCGGAGGTAATAATAAATTAATTAAACAAGCTTTTGCCAATAAGGCTGATTTTTGTTTACTTTTAAATGCTGATACAAAAGTTGATAAAAATTTATTAACGAATTTAATAAAGTCTTATAAAGAAAAATCGAAGGAGCAGAAAGTTGGTTTAATTCAACCGACAGTGATGCTCTATAGTGAGCCTAGAAAAATAAATACCATTGGGAATACTATTCATTATTTGGGTTTCGGTTATTGTGGCAATTATTTAAAAACAAAAGTTCCAAAAAATGATGAGGAAATAGTTTCAGTTTCAGGAACGGCGATGTTAATTTCTCGGGATTATTATGAAAATGTTGGTTTGTTGGATGAAGATTTTTTTATGTATAATGAGGATCAAAATTATTCGTGGAGGGGGTTAATGTTGGGATATAAACATTTTTTATCAGCTAATGGAGTGATTTGGCACAAATACAATTTTTCGAAAAATAAAAGTAAAATGTATCATTCGGAAAAAAATAGGTTGATGATGGTTTTTGAAAATTATGAAAAAAGGACTTTGTTAAAGTTGTTACCAATTTTAATTTTTAATGAGATATTAATGATGGTTTATTCACTGTTTACGGGATGGTTTATCTTGAAATTAAAATCATATGATTTTTTGATAAAAAACAAAGAGAAGATAAAAGCTAGAAGGGTGGAAATTCAAAAAAGTAGGATTGTGCCGGATTCAAAAATATTGCCCTTTTTTAGTTTACGATTGGATTTCCCTG
Source organism: Candidatus Parcubacteria bacterium (assembly GCA_023396915.1). Classification (GTDB taxonomy): domain Bacteria; phylum Patescibacteriota; class Microgenomatia; order UBA12405; family UBA12405; genus WARW01. Next base: position 164,906 of record JAEWUV010000007.1, on the reverse strand, counting down.
AGTTAAATAATGTTTTAATTACTTATATAATTAATCCGATTTATAGGGTTTATTGGGCTTTAGTAAAGTTTATTAAGTAATTTTGGATTGTTTGATTGTAGTATTTTTATATTTTTTTGGATTGTTTTATCACTCCAATTCCACCATTTTATTTTTTCTAACTTGTCTATAGTTTGTTGATTAAATCTTTTTTTAATTAATTTAGCCGGGATTCCACCGACGATACTGTATGGTGGAATATCTTTGGTGACAAGGGAACAAGCACCGATCACGGCTCCGTCGCCAATATTGACTCCAGAAAGGATAGTTACCCCATAACCAATCCAAACATCATTTCCAATGATTACTTCACCTTTTGATAGCGTTTTGTAACGTTTTTTAGTTTTAAAATTATTAAAATATCCAAAAGGATAAGTTGAAATATTTTTGGTATTGTGTTCTCCGTCAAGGAATATTTTTACACCATTGGCAATAGAGCAAAATTTTCCGATGGTTAATTTACTGTCTGGTTCTAGTTTAAAAATTTTTGGCAAACCATAGGTATGTTTTCCGATTGAATTTTTATATTCGGGAATTAAATCTTTGGTATAAAAAATACCAAAACCTCTTTTAATTTGGCCGAGAATAAAATTTAAATAGTTTAAGAGAGGCTTACTTAGTTTCATTTTTAATAATTTGTTGGTAACGTTTTTCTAAAAAATTATTTTTAAGATATTGTTTTTCGACTAGATTATATATCTTTTGGGGTAATAAATTAGCGATCTTATTACCAAGATAAAAGACTTGATTAAATAAAAATTTTTTAAGATTTGGTTTTATTTTGTAGTCTTTAAATTCAGTTTTTTTAATATATTTGAAAAATATTTTTTTGTATGGATGAGACGATCCGCTAATCCATGGTTTTATACCGTCAAAATGAACAATTGAGGGATTTTGGGTACATGTGTTAAATAATTTTTTGGATAAATTACATTTTTTATAATTATTAACGACAAAAAGATATGATGTGGTATTCCATTTTGGGTTGATGATCTTAATTTTGTTAGACAGAACAATATTTAAAACATCTTGGTCACCAGCAATAAGTTTGTGAGAATTTCTGTTAACAAAGTTTATAAAAATTTTAGAATAGTTTCCTTGTCTGAGTTTATCTAAATTCATTAAGGTTACACCCGAATTTATAGCCTGTCTGATTTTTGTTTGGGGATGTATTCTTTGTAAGATTGATTGGTAATTTGGGTGAAATATTTGACAGCAACCAATCAAATTGTTGCCAAGTTTTTGGTTATATAAATTTGAAATATCTTTTAAAATTAAAAGGTCACAGTCACAGTAAATTATTTTTTTAATTTTTGGAAGAATCTGTGGTAATAATAAACGGTAATATGATGATTGATTAAGTTAGAGAAACTGTTTAATATTTTTAAAAATTTCTTGGTTTACTTTAATAAATTCTATTTTTTTGTTTTTAAATTGTTTGATGCTGTTTAAAATTTTGGTCTTGTTTATTTTAGATATTCCTCCGTCTAAAATATAAATATTATATTTGTTTTGTTTATTGGAATTTTTGAGTAAAGAAAAAATGGAGGCACACAAAAATGAGGCGTAATTATTATCGGAGGAAAAAGCAATATTGACCATAATGGTTAAATAAATTGTGGGTATTTTTTAAATATGTTTGTCCATAATAATGGGCTAAGTTCTTTTTTGAGTTGTTGATTGCTTTTGGAGAGATTTTTAAGGTATTTTATATAATCTTGTGGAGTTTTGGCTATTTGAAGGTAGTCGGATTTTACATTTATTCCTTCGGCACCAACAGGGCTGGAAACGACAGGAATACCAAAACTTAACGCTTCAAGAATCTTGATTCGAGAACCGGAGCCAGCAAAAATCGGGGTAATTAGACAGTCGATTTTTTTGTAAAAATCCTTTACTGATTTTACTTTTCCTAAATTTATGGCCTTAGGGAAATTGTTTTTAATGAATTGAGGATCATTGTTTCCGGCTAAGTAGAATTCATATTTAATTTTTTCTTTGTTAAATAACGGGGCGATTTTGTCGAAAAAATATTTAACAGCATTTAAGTTTGGAGTATGGTTAAAGGATCCGATATAGCCAAGTTTAAGTATTTTTGATGGTTTTTTAGACAGAAAATTTATTTTTTCAATGCCGTTTTCCAAACAAATTATGTTTTTGTCTGGTAGCCATTTTTGTAGTGTTTGTTGGTCTTTTTGGGAAACAGTAATAATAGTATCGAATTTTGGTAGGTATTTTTTTTCGTAGAAATAAATTTGAAGAAAAAATAAAAGCCTGATTATTTTTTTTAAAATTGATGGATTGTCTTCTGAAACACGACGATAAAAAGAAATAGTGGAAATGTCGTGAGCAGTGAAGATTTTTCGGGTGTTTTGGGGTAAATATTTAGCTAAATAAAGTAATTGGCTAAACTCGATTTGAATAATGTCGTATTTGTTTTCGGAGGTTAATTTTTGAATTTGAGAAATTAATTTTGGGTTATACCAAGGTGAAAACCAATAAGGGATTTTTGAAGTTATTTTTTTTGATTGAGTTTTAATTTTTGATTCGTCAAAAGTAACAAAATCGACGTGGTAATATTTTGAAAGTTGTTCGAGTGTGTTTTTTATTCTTACCGATCCCCCACTGGTTTGAGGGGTTGGTGAAATAGCAGAGACTAGAAGAAGATTTTTTATTGGGATATTGTTGAGGTTAAATATAATGGTAAATTTATTATTTTTTTGTTATTCATATAAGGCCTATTTGATATTTTATAACCATATTTTGACTGGTTAGCCTTCATAAATCTATTAAATGAAACTGATGTTAAATTTTTTCCTGATTTTACTTCAATAGGAATAACTTCATTATTTCTTTCTGTCAAGAAATCTATTTCTTGTCTTGAGTCATTAGCTGACCAATAGAATGTTTCTATCCCGGAGGCTATTAACTCCTGACAAACAAATTGTTCTGCTAATGCTCCTTTAAATTCAGTGTAAATATTATTATTGTTGATGATTGATTTTGGTGATGCGTTAACCATAGCTCCAAGTAAACCAATATCATGCAGAAATAACTTAAAAATCTCAAATTCCTCGTAACTTTTTAATGGTGGTTTAGGTAGACTAACTCGATTAATTTTATTTACTAATGAACTGTCAACTAACCACTGTATAGTGGTTTCGAAATCTCTGGCTCGGGCACTATTTTTAACTGCTCCATATATAAATTTACGATTTTCTTTGGTTATTTGAGAAGGAATTGATTTCCAAACCATTTGAAGTTTAGTTGCAGCTATGGGTGTTGTATATTTGGAAAAATCTTGGTTGTAAGAGTCAAGTAATTGTTTTTGAATTGTACGAGCTTCTTCAAAACTGTTTGTTTCAATATATTTTTTAACAACTTCAGGCATCCCGCCAATCAAAAAATATTGTTTGAGATATTTATCTAATTTTTCGTGAAATATATTTATCGAAGATAACTCTTTTGTATTTTTTATTAAATCTGTTAATTGTTTTTCATTGTTGGCATCTAAAAATTCCAAAAACGTCATAGGATAAAGAGTCATAAAATTTACCTTACCAACGGGAAAAGATCCACTATTGTGTAAGGTAACTCCTAACGTGGAACCGGCAGCAATAATTGAATATTCCGGTGCTTCCTCGTTGAAAAACTTAAGAGAGGTAATGGCATTGGGGACGGCTTGGATTTCATCAAAAATTATCAATGTATTTTTTGGGTCTATTGAGATGTTAGTCTCTGCTTGAAGAAAAGGTAATAAATCTTTGGGCGACAGAGATCCGTCAAATAATTTTTTCATGTTTTCGTTTTTTTCAAACATGATGTACGCAGTATTTTGATAGTATTGCTTGCCAAATTCTTTTAAAATCCAGGTTTTCCCAACTTGTCTGGCGCCGGTTAAAATTAATGGTTTACGGTTTTCTGAGTTTTTCCATTCCAATAATTTACTTGTGATATCTCGTTTCATATTAAAATTTTAGTAAAAATTGCACGTTTTCGCAAGTTTTTTTATATAGAAATTGCACGTTTTCGCAAGTTTTTATAAAATCATATCAAAAATTAATAAAAACCATATCGTTTTGATATGGTTATATCATAGTTTTGACGTGATTGTTGGCTCCCCCACTTGTTTGGGGTTGAGGTGGAATGGCCGAGACAAGAAGAAGACTAGGTTTGTTCATATGTTTTAATAAAAAATTTGAAATTTATTAGTTTAATATCTTTGTATTTATTGGGTATTTTTTTTAATTTATCTTTAGAACGTTTAATATTTTTTAGGTTTTTTAGGTTATCAATTAAATATTTCCCATAATCTTTTTTAAAGATTAAATAAAGTGGGTAGTATAAAAATAATTTGGATAATAATATTGGACTGTCAAAATTTTTAAGACAAAAAGATAAATAATTTTTGTGAATATAATAATCGGGGCTAATAGATAAAAGTTTACTACTGCTGCGGTGGTGATGAATTACTTTTGAATTGGGGCAAAAGTAGGATGGGTAACCTTTTTTCCAGGCAACAAAACTTAAATCTAAATCTTCGCAGTACATAGGAATATAAACTTTGCTATCTAAGCCACCAAGGAGATTAAATATTTGTTTATTAATCAAAGATGATCCCCCTCCACAGTAAGCAGTTGGTGAAATTTGAGTAAGTTTTTTGGGGTTTAATTCATGCCCCACTAATAATTTTCCATTTTTAAACTGAGTCCAGGTTTTGCCGGATTCTACCCGCTTTACCTTTGGATTAAAGAAAAATATTTGTGAAGCAATGCCAAAAAAGCTAATATTTTTTGATAATAGATTATTGCCTGTTTTGGTAATTTCTGTGAAAAATCCATTTTGAACTTCCATGTCATTATTAAGAAAATAAAGGTAGTCATATTTAGCCTTTTTGACGGCCAAATTAATAGCTTTGGCAAAACCCAGATTAGTTTTTTGAGCAAGGATTTTAAAAGGAGTTTTAGTTTTAAGTTTTGATAAAGCCTCAAAACTACCATCAGTAGAGCCGTTTTCGACCACAATAATTTCTTTTTTGATTTCAGGACGTTCGATAGACAGTTGTTTATCAAGTAGCTGGATACATTTTATAATTAAATCTTTCTTGTTCCAGGTGGGAATAATAAAGCTGACACCGTATACTTGATTAGTCATAAAATTTTACTTCTTCTAGTATCTTTTTAAGTTGTTTAGCTTGATATTTGGGTGAATATTCTTGTTTGGTTTGGATAAAGGCTTTTTTACCCATAACTAATCTTTCTTTTTTATTTTGAATAAGTCGATTTAAATATTGATACCAATCGGATGAATTTTTACAAAGGTAACCGTTCTCTCCTTGTTTGATAGCGTGTTTAAAAGCGTCGGTGGCAGAAGCGACGGTAGGAATACCACAAGCGGCGGCAAAGAAATATTTTAATTCACTTTTGCTTTCACAAAAATCATTATTTATTTCTAAAGGGGCGATATTGATATCAACACCTTTATACAAGTTCATTAATCTTTTATAAGGAACTTTTTTGTGGGTGATTATTTGATTTTTGAATTTGTTAAGACTTGAATTTATATCTAAGATACCGACTATTTTTAGATTTAAATTTGGGTTTTGAGTCAAAAGTTTTTGAAGTGAAGGTTGAATAATTTGAAAATCTTTGTCATGAGTTTTAGTACCGGAAAAATAGCCGATGGTTATATTTTTATTTTGAGATTGTTTTTGAGCTTGGTAAATTTTTCGGCCTTTGTCTAGACTGCTTTGATCCAAGTGGTTACGTAAAACTTTGGTATGGATTTTATATTTTTTGTTGATGTATTGAGAAAGAAATTTAGTTGGTGTGATTGTAAAATCACACCTCTTCATAATTTTTAAATGAACGTCGGTATTTTGAATAAATTGATGGCAAAATCGTGAGTTCATGTTTTTAAGAAAACTTATTTTTTTAAGTTGGTCTTTGTCAAAAATTAGATCGTCAATATCATAGATAACCAGTTTGTGTTGATTTTTAAAATCGTTAATTAATGTAATAATGTTATTTTTGTAAGGGCATCGATGAATATAAAGTAAATTAAATTTATTAATATTTCTTGGAGTAAAACGATTAAGTAAATTATCAGTTAAGGATAAAAAAGGAATGTTTAATATTTTAAGTTTGTCTTCTAAATGTTTTACTCGGTGAATTTCAGAAACAGATTTTTCGGCACCATTGACGATGAGTATGGATTTACGATGATAGTTTTTGGCTGTTTTTAGAATTTTTTTTATCCTAATTTTTAAAATTGGGTATATAAGTCTATTTTTGATTTTGGTAAATACTCCAGCCCAACCATATTTTTGAAAATCGATAACTTGTTTTTTGAAGTAATATTTAAAATTAAACATTTGCAAACATATTCTACTATATATTGGGCTGTGGTATCATCACTTTATGAAAGTTATTATTCTTTGTGGTGGTCAAGGAACTAGGTTGCGAGAAGAAACGGAATTTAAACCAAAGCCAATGGTATATGTGGGTAATAAGCCAATTTTGTGGCATATCATGAAAATGTATTCGTTTTACGGATTTAATGAGTTTATTTTGGCTTTGGGTTACAAAGGTGACTATATAAAAACTTTCTTTTTGAACCAAAAGGCTTTGACTTCTGATTTTACTTTAAATACAAAAGATTTTGAATGTGAGTACCATATGGAAAACAGAGAAGAAGTTGATGATTTTAAAATTACTTTTGTGGATACGGGTTTAGAAACTATGCCAGGCGAAAGAATTTTAAAATGTAAAAAATATATTCCAAAAGAAGATGAAAGTTTTATGGTGACTTACGGAGATGGTGTGAGTGATATTAATATAAAAAAATTATTAGAATTTCACAAAAGACAAAAAACAATAGGGACAATAACCGGAATACATCCGATTTCTAAATTTGGTGTTGTTTTAGTTGATTCGAAAAATAAGGTTAAAGAGTTTACTGAAAAACCAGTAATGAACGATTGGGTTAACGGTGGATATATGGTGTTTAATAGAGAATTTTTTAAATATTTAAGACCTGGTGAAACAGAGCATCCAGCATTGCAAAGATTGGCCAAAGAAAAACAGCTTTCATTGTATAACCATGATGGTTTTTGGGCTTGTATGGATACTAATAAGGAATTAAAGGATTTAAACACTTGGTGGAGTGAATCTAATCCACCTTGGAAAATATGGAAATAAAAAATAAATTTGCAGGAAAAAATGTTTTAGTGACGGGTGGAACTGGTTTTGTTGGATCTCATTTAGTTGAGGAATTAATCAATCAGAGGGCTAATGTTGTAACTACTTTTGAATACACCGATCCTTTGTCTTATTTTATGGTGAAAGGATTTGATAAAAAAGTTGTTATGGCACAGGTAGATATAGCTGATTTTGATGGAGTGATGGATTTAGTAACGAAATTTGAAATTGATTATATTTTCCATTTGGCGGCTCAGGCAATAGTGACTACAGCTTATGCTAATCCGTTAAAAACCATAAAGTCGAATGTGATGGGGACAACAAATATATTGGAAAGCGCCAGGCTTTATCCAAAAATAAAAGCAGTTGTAGTGGCATCGTCAGATAAAGCTTATGGTAAATTAGCTTCGGGACAGTATATAGAAACAGACCCGGTAAAAGGTGATCATCCTTATGATGTGTCAAAATCGGCGACTGATTTGATTTCGAGAATGTATTTTAAAACTTACCAAGTACCAGTGGTTATTACTCGATTTGGAAATATTTATGGTGAAGGTGATAATAATTTTTCTCGGATTATTCCAGGAATTATGATGTCTTTACTTAAAAATGAAACTTTAGAGTTGAGAAGCGATGGTAAAGCAGTGCGTGATTATTTATATGTCAAAGATGTGGTGAAAGGTTATTTGATGTTGGCCGAAAAAATTGATGAAGTAAAAGGTGAAGCTTTTAATTTTGGATCAAATGATACTTTGTCGGTAATAGATTTAATAAAAGAAATTGAAAAAGCTTTGGGTAAAAAAGTTCCTTATAAAGTTTTAAATATTGCTAAAAACGAAATCCCCTACCAATCATTAAATTATGACAAAATAAAAAAGATTGGGTGGAAAAATGAAAGTTTAATATCAAAAACTTCTAAAGGTATTTTTGATTGGTACAAAAAAATTATTTAGGATTGTTGAAGATTGGTTGAGTTTGATTAGTACTTTCTTTTGGTGTTTCTGTCTCTGCGGGTGGAGTCATATCTATTCCTCTTTCATATATTGTTTTTTTAAGTTCTTCATTGTAAGCGTATGGGCTATCTATCATATCAATAAAAATTGGTTTATTTTTTTCAACTGGCTTGATGAGAACTTCTCCAGACATAAGTTCTCGACAAGAAATTTGACCTTTAAGTAAAGGAATTGCTAAAAATATATCTGCATCAGATAATACATGTCCTATTGGTAGGTCTTCTTTGGCATAGACACCTCTGACTAATTGGTCTAAATAATCAATTTCTTTTTTTGGAGGGACTCTTTTTGTATCTGCGCTACCACCACACATTTCTCTGGCTTTATGAAAAGCTTTGAACCATTTGTCTATTTGGTGTGGTAAGGAACAGTATGGACTAACTGTTTTATCTTCAGTGCTTATGTCTATATGTCTTTCAAAAGTCCTAGCACCTTTGGCATAGGCAATCGTTATTGATGAATCCCAATCATGGTATTCATGGCTAGATAGCCCGATTACGTGGTCAGGATACCTGTTTTTAAGAAAATCAATTTGGTTTAATTCAAGTTCGTTATCTTCTGATGGATAAATAGATACGCAATGATTAATAGCTAATGGAATATTGCGATTTTCGAAGAATTTTACTAAATCATCTATATCTTTTAAAGATGATCCTCCTGTAGACATAGCCACTGGTTTTTTAGTAGTGGCGATTTTTTCAATTAAAACCCAATCATTAATATCAGAACTAGCAATTTTTATTATTTCAATATTTAATTCGGTACAAAGATCAACTGATCTTTCGTCGAAAGGTGTGGCCATAGTAATACAACCACTTTTTTTACAAGCTTTTACTAGGATATCGAGATTTTGATCTGATAGTTTAGTGGCTAGTGTTTTGCCTATATATCGAACATCAGTTCTATTTATATAATCTGGGTGAATAAAGTTATCAACATCGCGAAATTGAAATTTTATAGCAGCACGTACATTATTAAATCTAACAATTTTAGAAAAGTCACTGATAATTTTTAGTCCTCTATTTACGTCTCCCCAATGGTTATTGGCTAATTCTAAAACGAAAAGATCATCGAAAATTGAATTATTGTTCATAACGTTGTAATTATTATAGGATGATTGTATCATAAATTAAAAAATAATAATACCAACTAGTTTGTTATAATGACTTTTGTAGGCAAATATGGTAAAAAAACATAAATATAAACCCTGTGTGGTTGTTGTATATGGCTCCCCCTTGAGAGGAAAGGATTATTTGGCTAAGAAAATTAAAAGCGTGTCAAACTTTGAGATTTTAGAGTTGGACAGAATTAGAACCTTAATCGATCCAAACAGATGCAATGGAGAGACTCCTAAATTATTAACTGAAAGTGAAGAATTTCCTATAATGGCTGCGGTTTATGCTTATTTTTGTTCTAAGGCTTGGTATATGGTTTCTTCAGGTGAATCAGTTTTGTTACCGGCTACGTTTTCAAGGAAAGAATTTAAGGCGCCATTGGTTGTCTTAAAGGATTATTTGCTTAAGTATAAGATACCTTTAAGAATATTTTATTTAAAAAAGCCGGGAGATAATGAAATTGTTAAAAGATTGAATAAAAGAAAAAAGGAAGGTAGTTTTTCAAATATAACTACCTTGAAACAATTAAGATGGGCAGAAAGTTTTTTTGAAAAGATAGATTTTTGGCCAGTTGTAGAAGTGGATACGGAAAATTCAGATTGTCTTAAATTTATTTTAAAAAATTTAAATGATTTAAAATTAGGTAAATGAAAAATAGTTTAGTGTGGCAAAAATTAGAAGAAGTAAAGTGTGGAGGTGTAAAATTAATTGCGGTTGATTATGATGGAACAGTGTATGATAGGAATGATAAAACTTATAATTCACTAGATAATGTGATTGAGTTGGCTTTTCGTGTGTTTCAGAGTGGAATAGATTTTGCTTTTGTATCAGGAAGAAACACCACTTTAGACATTAAACTTAGAGAGTTGGGTTTGATATTTTGTATGAAGAACGACTGTTCTTTTACTGTTTGGCGGTCTGGCGGAACAGGAGCAGTTTTAAATAGATTAACTTTTACTCCTAAAAAAGTGTTTGTTAAAAAAATATATTCTAATAGTTTTGATAAATCTTTATTAAAAAAAACGTTTGATGTTTACAAGAAGTTAAAGGTTGAACCAGACCTAAAATCAAAAATTTTTTTTAATGAATTTTTGAAAAATAAACCTCCAAAGGATTTAATGCCAGAGACTTGTTACAAGATTTCTTGTAATTCTAAGGGTTGTGTTTTTGCTGAAGCTGTTAAGGTTACTTTTGTCTTACCGTCAGATATTAATGAACAAAAGAAAATCATTAATGTGTTGAGAAGAAAGTTGACCCCTTATGATTTATGTGTTTCTTGGGGAAATTTACCATTTGCTGATGTGGGTAGAAACTTAAGAATTAATGGAAAGATTGTTGATGGGAAATTGTATATGATGAAAAATTTAGTTAAGAAATTAAAAATAAAAGATAATCAATTAGCTACTTTTGGAGATTCTCCTAATGATAATAATAAGGGATTATTAAGCTATCCTTATAGTTTCACTAATGATGGTAATATTATAAAATCGAATGTGTATGCACCTCCGTATGTTTTGGAAATAAAAAAATCTCCAGTAGGTGCGGTTTATGAAGCTATAAATTATTTAATTAAAAAATGAGAAATATAAAAATAAAATCTAGTATTAAAGATTATGAAGTTATTTTTATTAAAAATTTAAATAATTTAACCAACGAGTTGGTTAAAAAATATCGTTGTCATTTTTTAATAGATAAAAATATTTGGAATCTTTATAAGGATAATTTGAAATTAGGAGTTTCGTTGGCTAAATCGGTTAATTATTTTGAAGCGGTTGAAAAAAATAAAACCTTAAATGAAGTTAACAAGTATGTTTATTTTTTATTGGATAACGGGATTCAAAAACAAGATAAAGTTGTTGTAATTGGAGGTGGCTTAGTTCAAGATATTGGATCTTTTACTTCACATATAATAAAACGAGGGATTGATTGGGTTTTTGTTCCCACTACACTTCTTTCTATGGTGGATAGTTGTATTGGGGCTAAATCTGGAATCAATATAGGCGGTTTTAAAAATCAAGTTGGTTCTTTTCATCCTCCTATAGAAATATATATAAATATAAGTTTTTTAAATACTTTGTCTGAAGTCGATTCAATTAATGGTATTGGAGAGATAATAAAACACGCATTAATTAAAGGAGGAGTGTTTTATTCTGATTTGGAAAAGAATAGTAAAGTAACTGAAGATGTAGTTTATAAGAGTTTGCTTATAAAGAAGGAAATTGTTGAGAAAGATGAATTAGAAAAAAATATAAGAAAATTACTTAATTATGGTCATACTTTTGGACATGCATTAGAAGGCTATACAAAAAATAAAATCCCTCATGGTTTAGCTGTTTTAATGGGGATAGATTTAGCTAATTTTATTTCAATGAAAAGAGGAATTTTACTAAAAGATGAATTTTTAAGGATTCATCTTTTTATTAAAAAATTTATATCTTTTAAAACGTTTCCAGTTGATAATATCGACTTATATATGAAATTTTTAAAAACAGACAAGAAAGTCATTGGAGACGAAGTGGATGCTATTTTATGTGAAGGGATTGGTAAAATAAGTGTTGTTAGATTAAAATTTAACAAAGAATTTAAAAAAGATATAGAAGATTATTTAGTTTATTTTAATAATAAGGAATAGTAGTGATAAAACTTAGCGATTTTGTCTTTAAGTATTTAAATACTAAAGGAATAAAGGATGTTTTTCTTTTGTCTGGTGGTGGAAATATACATTTAGTTGATTCTTTGGGTAGAAGTAATATTAATTATGTTTGTTGTCACCACGAAGAAGCAGTGTCTACCGCTGCTGAAGGATATTCGCGCTTAAGTGGATTTGGTGTTGGTTTGGTTACTACTGGTCCTGGTGGAACAAATGCGATTACGGGAGTGATGGGAAGTTGGTTGGATTCTATTCCGGTTTTAATGATTTCTGGTCAAGTTAAAAGAGAATTAATGGGGGCTAAAATTGGAGGGATGAGACAATTAGGTCCACAAGAAATTAATATAGTTGATTTAGTTAAACCAATTACAAAATATGCAGTAACAGTGATGGACCCTAATGAGATTAAATATCATTTAGACAAAGCTTTGTTTTTAGCAACTCATGGAAGACAAGGCCCAGTTTGGTTAGATATACCGTTGGATATTCAAGGGGCTTTGGTTGATGAGAAGAATTTTAAGGAGTTTAAAGAAAGTGAAATCAATTTAGATTTTTCTATTGATAAAAAAAAGTTGTCTAGTTTAGTAATGAAAACAATAAATAAACTTTTAAAATCAGAAAGGCCGGTTTTGTATGTTGGGAATGGAGTTCATTTGTCAGGCGCTAGTAAAGAATTATTAAAACTAATAAAGTTACTTAAAATACCAGTTTTAACAAGTTATGTGGGTTATGATTTAGTGGCTGATGATAATCCGTATTATTTTGGAAGAGCTCATGCTTTGGGGCAACGGGCAGCAAATTTTATTATTCAAAATAGTGATTTTTTACTTTCTGTTGGAGCTAGAATGGATATTTTAACGGTAGGTTTTAACTATAAGGCTTTTGCCAGAAAAGCTTATAAGATTATGGTTGATATTGACAAGAACGAATTAGATAAACCGATTTTATCAGTGGATTTACCGATTAATTTTGACGCTAAAGATTTTATTGACGAAATGATCAAACAATTAAAAGAAAAAGTAAAAAATAGTAGTTTAAAAATAAAGAGGTGGTTGAATTATTGTTCGAAAATTAATGAAAAATATCCACCCTTTTCCGAAGATTTTTGTAAAGATAAAAAATATGTTAATCAATATTGTTTTATAAACACTGTTTGTGATTTTTTAAAGGAAAATGAGGTTGTGGTATTGTCTAATGGAATTGGTCCAATGAACTGTTCTTATCAAGTTTTTAAAGTTAAAAAAAATCAAAGGATAATTTTAAATTTGGGAGCTGCTCAGATGGGTTATGGTTTACCGGCGGCGATAGGTGCTTGTTTTGCTAATAATAAAAAAAGGGTTATTTGTTTTGAGGGTGATGGAAGTTTGCAATTAAGTGTTCATGAATTACAGGTTATTAAACATTATAAATTACCAGTAAAATTATTTGTTTATAGCAATAATGGATACAGGTCAATTGTTAATACCCAAGATAATTTATTTAATGGTAGACATGTCGCGTCTGATCCTAACAGTGGGGTTAGTTGTCCTGATTATGTAAAAGTAGGACAGGCTTATGGTATTAAGACTGTAAGAATTAATAATCACCAAGAAATGGTTAAGAAAATAAAGCAAGTTTTGAATTTTGATGGCCCTGTTCTTTGCGATATTAATACTGTTAGAGATTTAGTTTTAACTCCTAAATTAACTACAAAAATGGTAGATGGTGGCCGGTTTATTTCTCCTCCACTTGAAGATATGTGTCCGTTCATTTCAGAAAAGGAAATGAAAGAAAACATGATCATAAGTGGAGGTACCAAAGAATAGGATGTAAAATACGATATGATGATTAACAATCTAAAGAAGAATGTTTTAATTACAGGTGCTTCTAGGGGAATAGGTAAGGCTATAAAGGATTTATTGTTAGAGAATAAATATTGTGTTATTTCCCCTACTAGACAGGAGTTAGATTTGTCTGATGATAAATCAATTAATCAATATATTAAAAAAAATAAGAGTTTGAAAGTAGATATATTAATTAATAATGCTGGGATTAATTACCCTCAGTGGATTGAAGAGATGGACGATAAGAATATAAAGGATACTTTTCAGATAGATTTATTGGCTCCAATTAAATTAACTCGAGCTTTTGTTGGTAATATGAAGAAAAACAAATGGGGAAGAATTATTAATATAAGTTCGGCTTTTGGTGTGGTAGCTAGAGGTAAACAGGTTTTGTATTGTTCTGCAAAGCATGGAATTAATGGAATGACAAAGGCTTTGGCTTTAGAGTTGGCACAGGATAATATTTTAGTAAATTCAGTTTGTCCTGGTTTTACCAACACTGAATTGGTAACAGCCAGAAATTCACCAGAAAAGATAAAAGCATTGGAGGAAGATATCCCTTTAAAGAGATTAGTTAATCCGGAGGAAATTGCCCAATTGGTTTTGTTTTTAGTTTCTGAAAAAAACACTTATATGACTGGCTCGGTGGTGGTTATAGATGGTGGTTTTTCAATAAAATAACAATGGATATTAAATTAATATGAAAATTTTGTTGACTGGTGTTAATGGTTTCGTAGGAAAAAATATTTATGAGAAACTTAGAAATGAATATGATTTTTTAGCACCAACAAGATTGGAATTGGATTTAACTGATGGTAAAAAGGTAGATGATTTTTTTAATAAAAATAAAATTGACGTAGTAATACATGCAGCGATAGTGGGTGGTAGTACAGCTGCAGAACAAGTTGATTCGGCATTGTCTCAGAATTTAAGAATGTTTTTTAATATTGTTAGGAATAAACACAAATTTGGAAAAATGATTAATTTAGGATCAGGGGCGGAATATGATAAATCGAAGTCTATTGTTGATGTAAAGGAAAGTGATTTTGATAAAAATATTCCTGTTGATGATTATGGATTTTTTAAATATATTTGTTCAAAATATATTGAAGGACAGGACGATATTGTTAGTTTAAGAATTTTTGGTTTATTTGGTAAACACGAAGATTATCGATATCGGTTTATTTCAAATGCAATTTGTCAAAATTTAGCTGGATTACCAATCACTATAAGTCAAAATGTTTATTTTACTTATGTTTATATTGATGATTTTGTAAAAATTGTTGATTTTTTTATTAATCACGAAGCGAAATATAAGTTTTATAACATTGGAAATGGTGAAAAGATAGATTTATTGACAATAGCTAGAATAATTAACGAAGTGGCAGAAAAAAAATCAGAGGTTGTAGTAAAAAATGAGGGGTTAAATGATGAATATACTTGCGATAATAAGAGATTAAAAAAAGAACTGGGTGATTTCAAATTTTTAGATATAAAAAAATGTATAAAAATTTTGTATGATTGGTATGAGAATGAGAAATATTAATAAAGTAAAGTTTTGTTTATTCCCTTTTGTTTTTGTTTTAGTGTTGGTATTAATGGGGATGTTAAAAAGTAGAAGTTTTAGTAATTATATTGGATTTAATCCTACAGTAATAACTCAAGTTAACAAATTTAATGATATTAAAGACGTAGAACTTTTAGAAGGAGAAAAAGTTGTTTTAAGATTTGAAGCTAGTAGTAATAGATTAGGTATAGTTTCGATGAGATTTAATATACACAATAGAGTTAACCATGGTTTACTAAGATTTAAGATTAAAGAATCTATTAGTAATGATTGGTATTACGTTAATGATTATGAAATAAGTAAATTTCAAGATAGTTTATATTTCCCTTTTGGTTTTCCAGAGATAACTAAATCAAAAGGGAAGGAATATGTAATTGAAATCGAGTCTGTAGATGGTGTTATTGGTAATTCAGTTCAGCTACTTGCTGTCAATAATTCTTTTCTTAGTAAGTATAGTTATTCGAAGGAATATTTGTTGCAAAATAAACGTGAAATTCCAATATTTTTATTTTCTAAGTTATTTTCTCTTTTAAAATCTTTGTCAATTGGAGATTATTTATTGGCAATTATCTTTTCGATTTTTATTATTAACATATTTAACTTTTTTAAGAAAGCTTTTTATTGGTTTTCTTGGTTAGTCAAAAATATATTTTTGTGGTTTAAAAATAATCTTAAAAAGGATCCGTTGATTTTGTTTTTAGTAATTCTTTTATTAACTATCTTGTCAAGGTATGTTGTTTCCTATAGAAATTCTGAAAATTTAATTCAAGCACCAGAGTCTTTGTTTTATTTATCTCCCGTTGGTAGAGATTTGTTTACTGGTGTAGTTTTACCGGCCAATAATTTATTAAATGGAAGAAATTTTGTTGAAGGTGCTGCTAATTATGGTACTGGTATAGTAGTCACATTTGCTCCATTATTGAGTGTTTTAAAAAATCATGGAGTTTGTAGTTTTGATGATGTTTTAAATTGTCATATTACTTTATACAAGTGGTATCTATTTTTATTTTTTTTATTGTTTTTAATATTTATTTGGATATGTTTTTTAAAAGTTAAGAGTAAAAATCGTTTATTGTTATTGCTTTTTGTTTCAATTTTTTCTTTACAGCTTCCTTTTGCTTTTGGGGTAGAGAGGGGTAATTTAGATTTATTTTTATTTGTTTTAATTGGTTTTTTATTTTATTTTTCTCTTAAAATACCTGTAAAAAATAGGATTTTACGGTCTTTATTTATTGGTTTTTTGGTTGGATATATAAGTAATGTAAAGTTTTTTTTATTACCATTTGCTATTATTGAAATCTTATTTTCTGGAAGTGTTTTGGTTTCATTATTGTCTTTTTTGTTTTCTTTTATAGCCTTTTCTTATTTGCCAGTTTTATATGGGGTGAGTACTGATATTTTTTCTATTTGGAATGGTATTTTGTTATTTAACAATGGTTCTAATGGTAATTTTTCACAACCTTTTTACCTAGTATCAAACCATTCAATAAAGGCAATATCTACTTTGTTTACTGGTTGCGTAAACAAAGGTACTTGTTTGATACGGTTTGGTTTAGTATCGTTTATATCAAAATTTTGGTTGTTGTTTGTATTCGTTTTACCCTTTATTCACTTGAGGAAGAAAAATATTTTCAAGATGTTTTCATATTTAGTTTTAAAAAAAAGAGAATTATATATATTATTGTATATATTGTCATGTGCCGTAATTAATTTAATTCCTAATAGTGTGTATGCTTATCGTCTTTTATATTCAATTCCTATTATGTTGGTACTTTTAACTGAAGTTGATAAAGATTCAAAAGAAAAAGTTTTATTTTTAAAATCGGTTTTATGTTTTATGGTTGCAGGTTTATGGTTTTGCTATTACTTGTCAAATGGTTTTTCATTGTTTGATGTAAGAGTCAAAAATATTTTTATTCTTTTGCATTTTTATTATTTAATTAAACTTGGTCTTGAAAAGACAAATGAAAAAAAGTAAAAAATTAATAGTTTGTA
This sequence comes from Candidatus Parcubacteria bacterium, assembly GCA_023396915.1. GTDB lineage: Bacteria > Patescibacteriota > Microgenomatia > UBA12405 > UBA12405 > WARW01. Next base: position 147,508 of record JAEWUV010000007.1, on the reverse strand, counting down.
TTCCTTGTTTTAATGCTGGAAAATATATAGCTAGGACTTTGGAATCACTAATGAGCTCGTCGTATAAAGATTTTGATGTCTATATTTTTGATAATGCTTCTATTGATAATAGCGTTGAAATTATAAATTCATTTGTAAAAAAATATAATAATATTCATCTTTATAGAAATAAAAAAAATATTGGTATGTTTCCAAATATGAATAAATGCTTATCGGTAGCCAGTGGAAAGTATTTAAAAATATTATGTGCAGATGATATTCTATATAAAAATTGTTTGTTGGAACAAGTTAATATTTTAGATAGATTTGATGATGTAGTATTGGTTTATGGTTCAAGTAATGTTTTAACAAATAAGTTCAAGAGAATAATGGTTCGTAAACATTATAAATATAGCAAGAAAGTTAATGGCGGTGTTTTGATAAATAAAATTTTATTATCTGGCAGGAATCCTTTAGGTGAACCAACTGGAGTAACGTTAAGAACTTCAGTTATTAAGAGAAATAAACTTTTTTTTGAAAGCGCTTTTAAATATATAAGTGATATGGATTTATGGATTAAAATACTTCAATATGGGAATGGTTATTTTTGTCGAAATATTCAATTTGGTTTTTGTTTACATAAAGGTCAGGGAACTATTTTGTTTTTTAAAAAAGCCCTAAAAGAACATATTCTACTTTTTAGAAAATATAAAGATGAATATGATCTTTCTAACTTTGAGCAATTTTTATTATATTTACGATTAATAATAAATTATTTTGGAAAACTTTTTATATTGTTTTCGATTAAGTAGTTTTAGAATAATTTATTTTGTGCGATTTATATAATTATATTTTTGAAAAAAGCTTTATACTTTAGAAAATGATTAAAGAACCTGAAAGAAAGATTAAAGTTATAGTTACTGGCGCATCTGGTTATATAGGCAGACACTTAGTTGATTGTCTCCTAAAAGAAAGTGATTATTCTTTGTTTTTATTGCAAGGGAAAGATTCTCCCATTTTGTTTGAAGAGGAACGTGTAAAATATTACCGTTACAATGATGATGCTTTTGATATTTATAATTGTTTAGAAGATGTTAAGCCTGATGTTGTGGTTCATTTAGCCGGAAGTTTTGTTGCTGAACCTAAGAAAGATGATCTAATTCCATTGATTGATTCGAATTTTGTTTTTGGAGTGAAGTTGTTGGACGCAATGAAAAAGATTGGTGTTAAAAATATAATTTCTACTGGTACTTATTGGGAAAGTTATAGACAAGATTCTAAGTATAATCCAGTTGATTTATATGCTTCATTGAAAAAATCTTTTTTTGATGTCCTTGAATATTATGTTCAAGTTTGTGATTTCAATGCAGTAACTTTAAATCTTTATAATGTTTATGGTCCGGGTGACGGTCGAAAAAAAATTGTTCCATTATTGATTAATGTTGGTTTATCTGGAAAGAAATTAGATGTAAGCCCTGGTGATCAATATATTAACTTAGTTTATATATTGGATGTGGTTTCGGCTTACAAAAAAGCTATTGAGTTGGTTTTATCTCAAAAAATAAATAAAAATTTATCTCTTGATGTTGGTGCAAACACTTCTATAAAATTGAAGGAGTTGGTTTTTTTAATTGAAAGATTATTTTCAAAAAAGTTAAATGTCAATTTTGGAGGAAAAAGTTATAGATTAAGAGAGATAATGAATCCAAAACCTAATCTTGAAAAAACTAAAAATTTTTTAGGGTGGTCTCCTATTGTTGAGGTTAATGAAGGTATTGGTAAGATTATAAAAGAATTAGATAATTAAGATGTAAAAATATTATTAAGTTGATGACTGTATAATTAAGTATTTTAAAGATATAAATGAATATGAAATTAATAACAATAGCCGTTCCTTGTTTTAATGAAGATAAGAATGTTTATTGGGCTTTTAATGAAATAAAGAAAATAATTGATAAAGAGAAAAAATATGATTATGAATTTGTTTTTGTTGACAATGGGAGTTGTGATAACACTAGAACAGAGATAAAAAAAATTATAAAAGAAGATAAGAGAGTTAAAGGAGTGTTTTTGTCTAGAAACTTTGGACCAGAAGCATCTGCTCAAGCTGGTTTAGATAGTTCAAGTGGTCATGTTGTAATACTTTTGCCTTGTGATTTGCAGGATCCGCCAGAGATGATTCCGAAATTTATTAAAAAATGGGAAGAGGGGTATGATGTGGTTTTAGGACAATACAAAGGGATGGTTGATTCTTTTTTTATGACATTAATGCGTAAGTGGTTTTATAAAATTTTTAAAAAAATTTCAAATGTTGACGTACCAATAAATGTAACAGGATTTGGTCTTTATGATAGAAAAGTGATTGATGCATTGAAATCTTTACCAGAGAAATATCGTTTTGGGAGAGGGTTAACTGTGTGGGTAGGATTTAAAAGAACTTTTATCCCCTATCAAAGACGAGAAAGAAAAAATGGTAAAAGTTCTTATAATTTTTTTGATTATTTACATCATTCGGAAAGAGGGATTTTTGGGTTTTCTTATTTACCTTTGGATTTAATGGTTTATTTTGGTTCGATTATAACTTTGTTATCATTTTTATTCATAGTTGGTTATTTGTTTACTGTATTTGTTTTTGGAAATCCAATAAATGCATCGATTCCGATAATGTTAGCTGTAGTTTTTTTTGGCGGTTTAAATTTGATGGCATTAAGTATTATTGGAAAATATATTCAAGTGATTGTGGAGGAGACTAAAGCAAGGCCCCAATATATAATTGGGGAGAAATTAAATTTTTAAATGAATTATGTCAATAAATGTTGACGATTATGATTTGTTAATCGTTGGTTCTGGGTTTGCGGGTGCTACTATAGCTCGCTTACATGCTGAAAAAGGTAAAAGAGTATTGGTTTTGGAAAAAAGAAATCATATTGCCGGAAATATGTATGATAAGGTTGATAAAAACGGTATTCTTGTTCATCAATATGGACCACACTCTTTTCACACCAATGATCAAGAAGTTTATAGGTTTGTTATGAAGTATGGAAAATGGAATAATTATATTTTACAGTGTGGGGCTAAATTAGGAAATTTTATTTCTCCTACTCCTTTTAATTTTACAACTATTGACATGCTTTATGAAGAAAAAGATGCAAAAGAATTAAAAAGGAAATTGTTAAAAAAATACTTAAATAAAGAAACAGTAACAATACTGGAGTTATTAAAAGATAATGATAAACAAATTAGGTTTTATGCACAAAGATTATTTGATTTAGATTATGGTCCTTATACATCAAAACAATGGGGAACCCCTTTAAAAAAATTAGATATTAGTATCCTGCAAAGGGTCCCGGTTAGATTGTCTGATAAAAATGCTTATTATGATGATAAATATCAAATAATACCTGATTGTAGTTATACTGATTTTTTTGAAAAATTACTTGATCATCCTAATATAACTATAAAATTAAAAACGAATGCTTTAGATTTTATTAAAATGGACGATGTTAATAAGGAAATATTGTTTGGTAATAAATTATTGACTATCCCTGTTGTATATACCGGTCCTATTGATGATTTATTTGGTTTTAGATATAAAAAACTACCTTATCGTAGTTTAGTTTTTAGATATAGAACAATAAATAGAAATAGCTTTCAACAATACCCTGTGGTGGCTCATCCTAAAGCCAATGGTTATACGCGTGTTATAGAGTATAAAAAAATTCCAACACAAAATATTGATAATATTACTACTATTGTTTATGAGTACCCGTTGTTTTCTGATAAAAAAAATGAACCTTATTATCCTATTTTGACTGATGACAATAGGTTCATTTATGAAAAATACAAGAATGATGCAGAAAAATTTAAATTACTCTATTTGTGTGGCAGATTGGCTGATTATAAGTATTATAATATGGATATGGTTATTAAAAGGGCTTTTGAGGTCTCTTCTCAATTAATAAAAAAATGAAAAGCAAATTTGTCCCAGGTGAAAGTTATATTCCAGTTTCTGGTAAGGTGGTTGGGAAGGAAGAGGTAGACAACGCCATAAAAGTAGCTAAAGATATGTGGTGGACAGAAGGTGAATATTCTTTGAAGTTTGAAGAAAAATTTAAAAAAATAACGGGTTTTAAATTTGTGTCTTTGACTAACTCTGGTTCTTCGGCAAATTTATTATCATTGGCGGCTTTGACTTCAGAACTTTTTGGAGAAAGAAGATTAAAAAGAGGGGATGAATTTATTACTACACCAGTCTCCTTCCCTACTACCGTAAATCCGGGAATTCAGTATGGTTTAAAACCGGTTTTTGTGGATGTGGCCAAAGATGACATAAATATTGATGCGGCAAAAATAGAAAAAGCCATTACCAAAAAAACTAAATTAATATTGTTGGCCCATACTTTGGGTAGACCTTTTGATTTGGATAAGATAATGAAGATTGCTAGAAAACATAAACTTTGGGTAATTGAAGATTGTTGTGATGCTTTGGGAACGAAGTATAAGGATAAACTTTTGGGAACATTTGGAGATGTGGCTACTTTTAGTTTTTATCCGGCTCACCATATTACTATGGGTGAAGGTGGAGCCATTGTTACTAATAACCCATTAATTCATAAAGCAGTCAGAAGGTTTAGAGATTGGGGTCGTGATTGTTGGTGTAGAACTGGTAAGGATGATACATGTGCCAGAAGATTTAAATGGAAATTGGGAGAATTACCTTATGGTTATGATCACAAATATATTTATTCTGAGGTTGGGTTTAATCTAAAATTAACCGATTTTCAGGCAGCAATTGGATTGGCTCAGTTAGATAAATTATCTGGTTTTATTAAAAAGCGTCAAGAAAATTATAAAAGTTTGTATGAGTTTTTTAAAAAATACGAAAAATATTTTATTTTGATGAAAGAAGATAAAAATGTTGAATTATCCCCTTTTGGGTTTCCGTTAATTGTAAAAAATACAGCTCCGTTTACTAGAAATGATTTGACCAAATATTTAGAGAAAAATAAAATAGGAACTAGAAATGTGTTTGCTGGAAATTTACTCAGACATCCGGGGTATGTAAATTTGAAAAAGAATTTTAGAATTGTTGGAGGTATGAAAAATTCTGATGTGGTGATGAATAGTGCTTTTTGGTTAGGGGTTTGGCCAGGGATAGATAAAAAAAGGATGAATTATATAAAGGGAGTTATTAAAATTTTTTTGAATAAATATGAAAATATTTAAAAAATATTGGTTTTGGATAATTTTTGTAATTGGAATTGTTTTGATTATCTCTAAGTTTACTTATCATTCTGATTTAGTTAATGTTGCTGTTAATTCTGCTAGAATTGCCAATGGTGATCTTAGTCTCAAAGTTGAAACTGCAGAGAGAGGATTAACTTATTCTTCATTTTTTCCACCGGTTTTTCATTTGATAGATGGTTTATTGTATTTTCCATTTCAGAAATTGGGAATTTACAAGTTTGATTTAATGAACGAAATTACTACAGATCAACTAGTATTGGTCAGCTTTTTATTGAAATTGAGGTATTTAGTTTTGTTTATATTAGCTTTGTTTTTGGTGGGTGGGTTAGTTAAAAGCCATATAAAAGATTTTAAGGATATAAATAAAATTTTTCTTTTGTGGTTACTCTGCCCAGTTTTAATCTTTGTGCCATTTGCTTGGGGAAATAATGATATTTATCCGATGTTTTTTTCTTTGTTATTTTTGTTATTTGCTTTTAAGAAAAAGAATATTTGGGCAATGATTTTTTTGGGGTTGTCTATGGCGATGAAGAATTATGCTGTATTTTTAGTACTACCTGCTGCTGTTATTTTGGCAAATAAAAATGTAAAAAAAACAATTATTTATTGTCTAGTGTCTGCAGTGGTTTATTTAATTCCCTATATGATTTTTTATGAAGTGGCTCATACTTTTGTGACTGGTGGAGGTGAAGGATTGTTTATTCTTCAAAGAAATATTTTAAATGGCCCATTACTATTTCCTTTATTTTATTTTTTGATAGTTTTCTTTTTGTTTTTTAAACAAGATGTTAATGATGATAATAAAAATGAGGTTTTAACTAAATATTGTTTTTTGATTTTATCCTTGTTTTATTTAGCTTCTTTTTTTATCCCTCATTGGTTTTTGTGGATTATGCCATTTTTTGTATTAACTGTTTACAAAGACAGAAGGTTGTTTTATTTATATTGTCTGATTCTTTTTTGTTTTTTTATTAGTCTGTTTTCATGGTCAAGAAACATTGATATGAATTTATTTTCGGTCAGTTTCCCGATGATTAATAAAATTATTCCTTTAGGAGATTTTATTTCGACTTATTTTCCTGATTTTAAATTTTTTAGTATTATTTATAGTTTATTTTTTGCGGCATTTTTAGCATATATTTACATTTTGTTTTTTGAGAAAAAAAAGAATGATTTGATTGAAAAAGAAATAAAATATTTTTCACTTTTACCTTTGTTTATTTACTTACTAATTTGTTTTGTTTATGTGGTAGGAATGAATTATTTGCGAAATAGAAAGGATGTTGATTGGTATGATTTGGGATTAATATCTAGAAATGAATTAGTGGGAAAAATTGATGATTCTAATATCTATTATCAAACTTTTAAGTCTCCAAAGAATAATTTAAAGGGAATAAATGTGTTTTTTGCGACTTACGGAAACGGAAAGAAAGTAGCTACTCCTTATAGCCTGAAATTGTATGAAGCTGATTGTAAAACAAAAATTTTGGAAACACCAATTAGCGTTGAAAAAATCACAGACTATGAATATCGTGAAGTCTTATTTAATGAATTAAAAGACTCTGAAGGGAAGGAATATTGTTTTACGGTTGAACCAAGTGTTGAAGAGGTGGAGACACCATTATCTTTGGTCTATTCTAAATCTAATTCATATTCTGATGGTAATTTGTTGATTGACGGAGTGTTGGAAAAAGACGATGATGCAGTATTTCAATTAATTTATCCGGTAAAAGAATAGATAATTTATCTTTATTTCTGATACTTTTGGATAGTGGGTTTTGGTTGACCGTCGGCTTGGATTTTGTGTTGGTCTATATAGATGCAACGAGTGCAGAAAGATTTAACTTTAGTCATATCATGTGAGACGAAGACGGTGGTGACCTCTTTTGATTTTTGGAACTCTTCCATTTTGGCAAAGCATTTTTTTTGAAAGGCGGTATCCCCTACTGCTAGGATTTCGTCAACAATAAGGATCTCCGGATGGGTGTGGACGGCGACAGCAAAGGCAAGACGCATGTACATGCCGGAAGAATAATGTTTGACCGGCTGATCTATAAATTCCTGTAATTCGGCAAAATCAATAATTGATTGAAGATTTTTGGTAATTTCTTTGCGCTTGAGACCCAAAATGGAGCCGTTTAAATAAATGTTTTCTCGGCCGGTAAGCTCTGGGTGAAAGCCGGCACCTAGTTCGATAAGGGGCGAAACGTTGCCATGAACGGTTACAGTACCACTGTTGGGTGACATAACGCCAGCAATGAGCTTTAGGATAGTAGATTTACCACTACCGTTGGGGCCGATGATGCCGATAGTCTCCCCTTTTTTGATTTCAAAAGAAATATTGTCTAAGGCTTTGAAGCTTTCGATAGTTTTTTCGCCACGGAAAAGGGCTGGTAAAAACTCTTTGAAAGTTTTTTGACTTAATTTACTAAATTGTTTAGTAACGTGGTTGAATTTTATGACTGTTGGGTTAGACATAAGAATATATAGAGAAGTTTAACATTTTTTAAGAAAAGCTTGATTAATTAGTTTAAAATATATCCTATAATTATTGACTAATAAGGGGTTTTTTGGTAGAATTAGGGCGTTCCTTTAAAAGAAAAAGCTATAAGCAGTTTTGGTATTTTAAAGAAAGGCACATTAAAAAAATGGTGAATGGAAAATTGATTCTAAATATTTTGGAGTTAGTTTTCCGTTCACCATAAAGCGCATGGTGTAGATGGAAATACTAAAAATAGGAGATTGATTTTGTGAACGCAGTTGTCACGGAGGTTATTTTTTTTCTAAACTTAAGAAGAGGGACTCCGGGAATAACGAGTGAAGAGCAGGCACGCATTTTTTATGATTGGATGAAAAGGAAAATCAAAGAAATGCAGAGATGGAAAACTGATTTTCCTTTGGGAGAAGCTATTTTAAGGAGAGTTTCTCCCCCGTCTCCTGAAGCCGAAGCAGAGGGCATAGCCAAATTTATTTGGTCTTTCCAAGAGGAGGGGTGCCAAGAGGAAGTTTACGTCCGCGTTGTTTATAAGGTGGGTTCTTCTGAGGAATCTGATTGGAAGGTTGTATCTTTCGAAAAAGTAAAAAAAGAAGATTTCAATCGGCAATCACATGACGAAGGAAGGACTCATTTCTTCAAAACGAGTCTTGCCGACCATGGCATACCCATTGCGCTACCGAAAGAAAAATAACACCCCATAAAAACAGGCTGAAGGACCGAAACAAGATGCCGCAGCGCGCTTTGCTGTAGTTTTTTGTTTCGGTTCTAGGTCTGGGGGTGTTTTTTTTGGTCTTATATGTTTTTAGATATAAAATCCAGAATGGTTCGGTTATTATCTAAGAGATATTCAGCTTTTATTTTTGGTTCTGTTTTTTGTGAGGAAATTTCTTTTATTTTTAATGTTTTTTTATATTTTGGAAATTTATTGGTAATTAAGGTAATATTTTTTAGATAATTTTTGACAAAAAAACTGTTATTGCCGATTTTTGGATCAACGAGTTCGTAGATTCCACGATAGGAATCACTAATTAAATTCATATAATTTTGGTATGTTTTATTAGTCATATTCTGGAAAATATTTTTTAACAATTGTTTTAAACTTTTCCCGATTATCGGGATTAAGAATTTCAAGTCCCGGATTGTCGGCGGATGGTTTGATGTTGGCCACAGCGGTATATTCTATTTTTTTATTGGTTAAATTAATTCCACCGTTCCAAATATTTTCATTTTTGGAATTTTCTTTGTGAATTAATTCTTGTTCACATTCATAATGAAGCCGACTGCCACCATATAAAATATCTTGTTTTAAATCTGCAGACAGTTTTATATATTGTGGGTATTCTTGGGTAAGGATAATCATTTCCTTTTTTGTTGGTTTATGGTCTATTTTTAGAATGGACATAGTTATATATTATCAGCAAAGATTTTTTCGCGAGATTTGAAGTACTTAAAGCCTATAAACAAGACAATAAAAGAAACAAGAAGACCTATGGCAAGACTGGAGTATTTTGGTGCTCCCCCACCCAAAACGACCTGACGATAGGCATTGGTAATAACTGCCATGGGATTTAGTTGAAAAATGATTTTGTATTTTGATGGAATGGCATCGGCAGAATAAATAATGGGGGTGGCATAAAGCCATAAAAGTAAAATCATGTTTAAAAGATATTGAATATCACGGTAAAGTAAATTGGCAGCAGAAAAGAAAAGAGAAAGACCTAGGGTAAAAATTTGCTGGATAATAAATATGGGGATAACCCAGAGTATGTTCCAATTGATCGGAATATGATAAATAATCATGTAAATAATAAGAATGGAATTGGCAAAGATAAAGTCGATGATCTTGGAAAAAATAGTAGATATTACCAGTATGGTTCGGGGGAAATATATTTTAGTAATCAAACTACCGGAAGAGACTAGCGATCCGGTGGCAGATGATAATGAATTGGAAAAAAGTGTCCAAGGAAGAAGGGCAACAAATAAGAAAATTGAATAAGGAATATTACCGGCGGCGTTAGTGGGAATACGTAAAATTATAGAAAAGGCAAAACTCATAACTAACATCTGAGCTAACGGATTTAAAATAACCCAAAAATAGCCTAAAATTGATTGTTTGTAACGGGCTTTAACTTCGCGGGCAACCATTTGCCACAATAATTCACGCCACTTATAGATTGCCTTGGTTTCTTTGATTAAAGAAAGCATAGAATAGTTTAGCATGAGGAGTAAAATTAATTTATGAATAACAAGATTGTTTTATACAAGTCTTCTAAAGGGAATATTGATTTAAAAGTTAGTTTTGATGGTCAAACTGTGTGGTTAACACAAAAACAAATGGCTGATTTGTTTGATAAAGACATTAGAACTATTAACGAACATATACAAAATATCTTTATTGAGGGTGAATTATTTGAGAACTCAGTTATCCGGAAATTCCGGATAACTGCCGATGATGGAAAGACTTATTTAACTAATTTTTATAATCTTGATGTAATAATTTCTGTCGGATATAGGGTGAAATCCATACAGGGTACTCAATTTCGTATATGGGCGACCAAGGTATTACGAAATTATTTAGTCAAAGGTTATGCTGTAAACAAAAAAAGAATTTTAGAACAAAGGAAGATTTTTGAAGATTTTAAGAAGACAGTTGATTTTGTAACTTCAAAATCAAAAATTAGTCAGTTAAGGTCGGAAACTGATTCTTTACTTAGTTTAATTTCAGATTATACCAACTCGATTTATTTATTGACTCAATATGATGACCATAAATTAAAACTTGATGGTTTAACTAAAAAAGTCAGATATGTTTTGACTTATGATGAAGTAATTAGTTTTATTAATGGGATAAAACTAAATTTTGGTAAAAAGTTGTCTGTTAATTTTGGTCAGGAAAATGGAGTTAATAATTTAAATGGAATAATTGGCGCCATTAATCAGACTTTTGATGGTAAATATTTGTATAGTAGTGTGGAAGAACAGGCAGCTAATTTACTTTATATGGTGATTAAAGATCACCCTTTTGTTGATGGTAATAAGCGAATCGGTTCAACTTTGTTTGTTTATTATTTAAATCAAAACAGAATACTAAAAAATAATATAGGAGAAAATAAAATTAGTGACAGAGCTTTGGTGGCTTTGGCTTTGTTGATTGCTACCAGTAACCCGAGAGAAAAAGATGATTTGATAAAATTAGTGGTTAATTTGATAAAATAACTATTATGGATTTGAAAACACGAATCTGTACTGTCGGTGGTGGCACGGCTATGCCGGTGGTTAATCAGGCTTTGATTAGAGCTGGTTTTAGAAATATAAGCTCGGTAGTGACTACTTTTGATAGTGGCGGTGATAGTGGACGAATTCGGACTGATGAAAGAGGTGGGGTTTTGGCTTTTTCGGATTATTGGAGATCATTAATTTCTTTGTGGAATGATGGGAAACAGAAAGAACTTTGGGATGAAATATTAAGATATCGTGACGGTAGAGGAAGAAATTTTGGAAATACTTTTTTTCAATTTTTGTCGGAAAAAGAGGGTGATTTGGGAATGGTTGACGCTTTGTTTTCTAAATTAACAGGAGCTAAGCTGGAAGGTGAAGTGATTCCGGTGTCTTTGGGTTTATCAAATATCTGTCTAAAGACTGTTTCAGGTAAGGAATATAAAGGGGAAAATTTTATTGATGATTTGCGGATGTCTGATGATAGAATTGTGGAAATTTGGTTGAATCCTCAGGTAAGGGCTAATAAAGAGGCGGTTAATGCTTTGAAGAATGCAGAAGTGATAATTATATGCCCAGGGACTACTTATGGCTCGGTTTTGCCTAATTTTTTACCAACAGGAATGGTAGAGGCGTATAACCAAAGTAAAGCCAAAAAAATATTAATGACTAATATATTGGCAACAGCAAATGAAGTTAAGGACGCAACTCAGCGGGGTTATCTAGAGATTTTTAAAAAATATTTAAAGTGTAATTCTCCTTTTGATTTAGTGCTGATGGCTGATGTATTGAAATTAGACAAAAAAATATTTAAAAAGGTGTTGGACTTCTATAAATTAGAACATGCTAAGTTAGTTAAGATGATTAAGGATAAGTCTATTAAAACTGTGGTAGCAGACATTGCTACTATAGAGGCGAAGAATATGAGATTAAGACACAGTGAAGATAAGCTGGGGAAGTTTTTTAAGGAAATGGTAATGTGAAATTTGATAGAATTTATTCATGTCGCAGAAGAAATTAAAAAGGTTGAGAAAGTTAGAAAACGATGTTGGAGGTAGTTTAAGAAGTGTTGAGACAGAAGTTGTAAGTATAAGAAATCTTTTAAAGAAGAATTGGAAGTTTTTGATTATCTTATGTTTGGGAATAATAGCTCTTTACTTTAATTCACTATGGGGAGATTTTGTGTCTGATGATTATGCGACGATACCTCAGAATCCAGAGATTATGAGTATAAAGGCAACTTTGAATTCAGGTTTTTTTGTTAGTTTTATTAAGACATTAACAGCCTTGGCTTTTGGAATAGAAAGTCCCACCCCCTATCATTTGGTAAATTTATTATTGTATTTATTGGTTTGTGTGTTTGCTTTTGTATTTTTAAGGTTATTTTTTAGTGATTTAGTTAGTAAGGTGGCTTTGGTTGTTTTTGCGGTTTTGCCGGTTCATGTAGAGGCAGTGAGTTGGATTTCAGGAATTCCTTATTTGGTTTCTTCGTTTTTGATATTGGGGGAATTAAGTTTTTTAGTTTTGTATTTTAAAAATAAAAAAGGGAAATATTTAATTTGGTTATTGGTTCTTACTTTAATTTGTTTATTTTCTGACAGGATTAGATGGCTGGGTTTTATTTTATTGTCAGTTCTGACATTGATTTCTTTTAAAAAAGAGTTAAATATTAAAGCTAATTTAACTAAAATATTTACCATTTTAGTTTTTTTGTTTTTGGTTTTATTTTTAGTTAGTTGGCCGATGATTAACAACAGAATTCAAAGTGTAAATTCAGGGATAAATGCTTCTGAGAGTATCTTTTACAATCCATTTTTTCAATATCCAACAGCAATAACCAAATATTTACAGTTAATTTTAATACCAGTAGATTTAACCCTTTATCACACGATGTATACGGTACCAGTTTGGTTAAATTGGTTAATTCTTTTATTTTATTTGGTGGCAACCATTTGGTATTTTTTTAAGGATAAAAAAATATTTTTTGCTTTGGCTTTTATATTTTTAGCAACAGCCTCGTCTATGGCACCGGTAAAAGTAAGTTGGTTGGTAGCAGAAAGGTATGTGTTTTTGGGATCGTTGGGTGTGGCTTTGTTTTTGGGTATATTGGCGGAAAAATTTTGGAATAAAAAAGTGGTGGTAGTGATGGTTTTATCGGCATTGACGGCTGTTTACTCTGTTAGAGTATTTTTGAGAAATATAGATTGGCAAACAAATCATAATTTGTGGGTAAATACCTGTCAGGTGTCACCTAACAGTCATAACGCTTGGAATAATATCGGAGATGATTATGATAAGCTCGCCCAACTGGAAACGACTGATGAAAATAAAATTAAACAATATTTAAACGCAATTAAAGGATTTGGTCAGTCATATGCCATAAAACCAAATTATGCTGATGCTTACCATAATCAGGCTAATATATTTTATAAAATGGGTCGATTGGATTTAGCAAGACAGGGGTATGAAACTGCACTTACTTTTAATGCAAATATGCCTCAAACTTTAAAAACATTGGTTCAGCTGGATATGATGGAGAAAAATATAACAGAATTAGATAAACATTTGACAAAATTACAACAATTAAATCCAAATGATTTAGAAGTGGCATACATTACGGCGTTGGCTTATGTTCAAACCGGTAGGGCTGATCAGGTAAAAGAGTTGGTAACTCGGATGTATCAGCAATTTCCTAATGTGGTAGAGATAAAGAATCTGTATGATTCTTTGGGTCAGATAAAAGAATCTACTGGATCAGGAATTAGAAATTAGCTTGTTTATCGCCTGTATTTCTATTTTGGCGATATTTTTCCAACTATATTTACCTAGTAATTTTTTACCGTTAGGATTAGAAAATTTTTTTGAATTAAATAAGTTAAGAACTTTTTTGGCAACAATGTTTGGACAGTGAATTGGAGAAAAAATAACTTCTTTATTCCTGTATATCTTGGTAAAAGTTGGAAGATTATAAGTAAAAGCCGGAATACCACAAGAGACTGCTTCCATAAGAGCGATACCAAAACTTTCACTTTGACTGACACTGAGAAACCAAAAACATCGACTACTTTTTATAATATTAAATTTTTGGATACCAGAGATATAACCTAAATATTTTATATTCGATTCTAATTTCATTAATTTAATCTGTTTTTTAAATTTATTTTTGGTAGTTTTATCCCCGTCACCCATAATAGCTAAAGTAAATTTAGGGTATTTTTTTTTGATTTGTTTTAAAACTTTTAACATATCAAAAATTCCTTTTGTTTCGTTGATACGGCCAATATATAAAGCATCATATAGATAATTTTTTCTTTTTGCTTGTTTAATTAAATCTATTTCGATACCATTGCCAGTGAGAATAATTTTATTTTTATCAAAATGTTTATCAATAAGAAATTGCCGTAATTCCGGAGAAATAGTAAAGATTAAATCGGCTTTACAAATTAAGACTAGACTAATTTGAAAAAAGAACCAGGCCAAAAAACGAGTTATTTTATTGCCTGGATCAGTGATAGGAACAATGTTGTCAAAAACTGTAGTCCAAATGATTTTTGGGTAATATATTTTGGCAAAGAACGGAGTGATTACTAAATCTAAAACAGACGAAAGTGAATAAAATACATCATAGTTTTTGATGTATTTGGTAATTGTAAAAATTGATTCTAAATTTTTTTTAAGAGAATAAAAAATAAATTTTATTTTTGATTTTATTTGAGAAAGATTTTTAATTTTTGGTGAGTTGTTATATTGGCTTAGTTTTTTTTGACCGAAGTCGACTTTATTTATTTGATTATTGAAGAAAAAGTCAATTTGGCAATTTTGGTAAGATAATTCCTGAAGTTTTTTAAGCCAAATGGGAATAACTCCGTTTTTGGTGAGGCTAGTGAAATTAACCAGCAGTCGCATAGAGTTTTTTGAGAAGTTTTTCTAATTTTGTTAAATAATCTTTTTGATTAAAATCAAAATTTTTTATTTCTTTGTCTTTGATTTTTTTATTTTTAATAAATTTTGCCGGAACTCCCCCATAAATAGTGTATGGTGGCACATTTTTGTTAACTAATGAATTGGCGGCGATAATAGAGCCGTTTCCGATTTTTACCCCTCCAAGAACTGTTACATTGTAACCAATATAAACATCATTACCGATAGTGATAGGTTTAATAATATTTACCTCTTCTGGTTTTTTATAAAATTTTGAGGAAAATGGGGAGTTTGTTTCATTATAAAATTTATAATTGAAAAAATTTTCGTATTTATGACGATGACTAATGGCGGTGAAGTTTTGGGCAATAGAACAAAACTTGCCGATTTTTATATTACTAAGCCTGACTGGGGAATGAAGATATGAATATTCTCCGATGGAAACATTTGGTCCGAATACGGTATAGCCATAAATAGTTCCACCCTTGGCTATTTGAGGTTTAAATCGAAACTTGGAAATATAATGCTTTAAAAATGGCGGTAATTTGGATGAAACATGGAAACGATAATATTCAATACTATGTCTGATTTTATTTATAACCGAAGTTTTCATTCTATTTTTTGATATAAGTTAACAGTATCTTTGCTAATTTTATCAAAGGAATATAGCTTTTGACATTTAATTCTGGCATTTTTGCCTAATTGTTTGGCAATATCTGGATTTTTTAAAAGATATTTAATGTTTTTAACTAAATTATTAACAGTCGGTTTAATTACAATTGCGTCTTTTTGGTGGGTTAAAACATAGGGAATTTCGCCTAAATTTGATGTAAGAATGGCTTTTCCGGTACTCATGGCTTCTAAAAGTGAACGAGAAACTGTGGGGTGGTAAAGATAAGGTAAAACCATAATATCCGAAGCGGCAATGTATTTGGGAATTTCGGTCATAGGAACAAAAGGCATAAAAGAAACATACTTTTTAATTTTTAATTTTTTAATTATGTTTTGAGTCTGGGGTAGATATTTTCCTTTGCCGAGCAATAAATGAATTGGATAGTTGGCGTCTTTGAGTTTTTTAACAACAGAAAGCAAAAGTTTTACCGACAAAAAGTTGTATTTATAAAGTGGTTTGGCAAAAACAATAAGAGGATTATGGGGAGAGTATTTGTATTTAATTTGTTTGCCTGAAATTTTAGGATGATATTGGCTAGTGTTGATTCCATTTGAAATAAAAGAAACTTTATTTTTATCAATCCCCCATTTTTTAAGATATTTTTGGTAATAAAATTTAGCCCAACAAATGATTTTATTAAATCGAATTTTTGAGTAATAAAATTTTTGAACAAAGTAAGATACCTTACTGGAAAGTGATGGATTGTTTTTTGGGTCATTTAATATTTCTATGGTGGCAATTAAAGGTTTTTTAAAAATTTTAGTAAAAAGGAATGATGAAGGGATGCCGCGAGCACAAATAACATTTACCAAATCAGACTTTCGAAAATCAGAAGAAAAAAGCATGGCAAAAAAAGAGGATATTATGAAAAATAAATCGTCTAATATGGGAATCTTTATATTTGGAATGAAAATTATTTTTATCTTTTTGGGAAGTTTAATAGGAACTTTTGGATAGTGTTTGGCGATTAAGGTGATATTTTGAATTTGTTTATTTTTAGATAATGAGACGATGAAATCTTGGATATGCGAGCCACCAGCATAAAGAGGAAATTGGTGATAAACTAGACCTATTTTCATTAGTATATTTTTTTTAATAACCATTCAACTCCATTTTTATATGGAGTGTAACACTGACGGCAAATTTTAATTTTTTTTGAATTTAAATTGAGATGTTGTTTCCTAATTAAATTAAACTTTGGTGAATAGAAAATAGATTTGATTGATTGTGATTTAATGTTCCCAAATTTATATTGAGATTCATAGTCCAGGCAACATAAAATAACTTCCCCGTTAACATCAAAGGTAATCGTATCCCACAAATATCTACACGGAAAAGTCTTTTTATTAAAATTAATTTTAAATTTGTTGGTGATATTTTTGACACTGCCGTTATAATCATGAACTTTATTGACACTGACAGAGTCAACCAGAGAACTCCATTTTTTGATGAATTTTTTGACTGTTTTTTCGTTTTGTTTGACTAATGTCATGGAAATTCTGATTTTTAATTTGGAATTTATTTTATTTTTAATATTAATTAATGTTTTAAGGTTTTTGATTGTTTTTTTGTAATCAAGTTTCATCACTTCTTGATAATTTTTGGCATTATATCCATTTAAGCTGACATTAATTTCATCTAGTTGTGAGTTAATAAGTCGTTGAATTGTTTTTTTGTTAGCTAAATTTAAATTCGAATATAATTTGATTTTTGAATCGGGAAAGGTGGTTTTTATTTTTTGGATTCGGCTAAAAATTGTTGGATCGGTAAGTGGTTCTCCAAAACCATTAAGGATAAAAACTTGAGGGTTAATGTTTTCTTGAGTGAGCTTATCAATAATAATATTAAAGGTGTTTTCGGTCATTATTTCTTTGGACCGTTTCATGGTAGTGTGAGGGCACATAATACATTGAGCATTGCAAAGGTTGGTTGTTTCTATAATGATGTTGTAGTTTCGGTTTTTTTTGAGACTAGAGATGTTTTGATTGATTTTATTTTGAATAATGTTTGTGTATAAAGAGGTTGAGGCTATTTTGTCAAAAGTAGATGAAATAAACTGATTAGTTTCGGTTAGGTTTTTGAGCCATCGGAGTAGGTTCATAGTTTAAAACTAAACTTAATGTTGGTTAAGGCTTGGGAATATATTTTGTTTTTGTACCAGTCGACCATGGGGATAAGAATAAAAGACGGAGTTAATAAACAGCCGACAGAGAAAAACCAAAATTGGAAAGAAAATAGATTTTGCCAATTAAATTTAAGCAAATACCAAATTTCTCTGACTAAATATTTATATTTGGCGTAGTTTCTGAGTTGAACCAAGCCAACATAATTTTTGGTAATAAAATTTTTGACTAAATATTTTTGGATTTTTTGGTATCTTTTTTTTGAGTAGACAGACTTGACCATTTCAATCCAGCTTAAAAGTGGTGATTTGTTATAGATAGAGGACAGACTTCTGGTTTGACTGCTGGCGATACGAACAGCAATATTGTAGTCTTTTAGGAAAACTACGGGGTGGTTTCTAAAAATATCGGCAAATGGGTAAATATGACAAGGGAAAATATCCGGATGAAAAGGAGTTTTCATAAATTTGGCTCTGTAGGCTAATCCTGAAAGTTGGTCTAAAGTTTCAAAAACGCGAATAACTTTTTGGGGACTGTTGGTGATTTTTACGATAGTGTCTTTTTTGGGATTTAATTGTTTTTTGGCCCGAACAGGGGTATTGATATTTTTATCAAACCAATAATATGGTCTAGTGACAGCGCCGATATCAGAGGATAATTTAAAGGCCTTAAGAGTGTTTCTGAGAGCATCTTTGGCCATTATGTCGTCTTGACCCATTAGATAAATAATTGGGGCTTTGGTGTAATGTCGACCACGTTCTAGATTTAATGAGTAACCTAGATTTTTTTTATGACTTTTGATTAAAATTCTTTTATCTTTTATTTTTTTGATTGTTTTGAGAGTATTGTCGGTTGAAGCATCATCGCAAATAATTATCCGGAAGTTTTTGAAAGATTGGGAAAGAATACTCTTGAGAGTTTCGGTTATACATTTAGAACCGTTGTAAGTGGGAATAATAATATCTATTGTTGCCATGAGTTTCGATTAACTGGTTTTAGTAAACCGAGTTTAAATTGTAAAGTAACAGAAGTATAAATTAAAAGAGTGATAAGACAAAATAGCGGATGGAAAAACCAGACGATATCTGGTTTTTTAAAAAAACCACGAATAGAATCTATAAGAGCAGGGATTATTAAAATAGAATAAAGAAAAAATTTTATTTGGGGCCAAATATTTTTTGATTGCCATTGGTATTGACGTAGATTTTTGTAAGTGTAGTAATCGACCAAGCGACGGTGTTGTTTTTTTATAAATTTTTTAATTGATGATTCACAATAGGTATGAATAATGCCAATTTTAACTTTGGCAAAAAGAAGTGGGCGCTGTTTTTGATTTAAAACCTGGGAAATAATATCGATATCAAAAAGATAGTCAGATCTTAGATTTTTTTTGAGAAAATTGGTTTTAAAAATAGTTCCGTTAGCACCGATAGTTGGTATAGAATGTTGAGGAAGAAGCTTGATTTGAATATATTGGTTTTTATCGATTTGGTCTATTTTAAGGTTGGTCCATTTGTTATTGAGATAATTTTTTCGGTCATAAACACCAGTAATAAAAGCATAAGGATCGTTGGCACCAATTAAGGCCGAATACCTTTCTGTAATTCCGCCAGTTTTTCGATAGGTAAATTGAATTGGTTCGCTACCAATAATGTCGTTGTTTTGATTAAATGGTAGAAGCATTTTTTTAAGCCAGTTTGAGTTGGGAAGAATATTATCGGAGTCTAGAAGACAAATATATTCCCCTTTTGCTTGATGAATTCCAACAGCTTTACCAGCTTCGGCGGTTTTTAGCGGGTTTTTTAGCATTTTTGCATTATATTTTTTAGCAATAGTGCAAGTTTTGTCGGTAGAACCACCATCTATAATTAGAATCTCATATAGGGATTTGGGGAAGTTTTGTTTATTAATAGAACTTAAGCATTTGCTTAAAACTTTTTGAGCATTGAGAGTGGGAATTATAAAAGAAACTTGGGTCATGAGAAATCTTTTAATTTTTGAAGGTATTTAAGAGCGTAATTGAATAAATGTTTAATGTCGGAAAAAGAACGAATAGAAATAATTTTTTTGAACAAAAATTTGGGGGTTAAAATACCTTTAAATAAGTTTTGAACTAATTCAATTTCTGTTTTAGGGGCTATTGGACTTTTTATTACGGGTTGGCGCATATCATATTCATCCCAATTTTCGGTTAAAAGTAAATTATTTTTTTGGCAGTGTTTAAAGAGGGCTGTTCCGGGATAAGGAATTAAAATTGTGGCTTGTAAACTATCGGCTAAGCCGTCTTTGAATATTTTTCGACCTAAGTTTAAAGTTTTTTGGGCATCTGTGAGAGTTTCATTAGGGTAACCAATCATAATCGTAACATGTGGTTCTAGACCAGCTTCTTTGGCTATTTTAAGGGTTTTTAGAGCATCACTAGTTTTTTCGTTTTTATTGATAAAATCAAGAGTTTTTTGGTTAGCTGATTCCAGACCATAAAGGATAAAACGAAAATTAGCTTGTTTCATTAAGCGGTATTCTTTTTTAGTTAAAGCGCCAAAGCGCATATTGCAACCAAAGGAAACTTTTTTGTTTAATCCCCTTTTGATGATTTCTTTGCATAAATTATCAAGCCATTTGCCTATAGGCAGAGTGCCGGAGTCGTCAAAAATCTCTTTGACACCAAAATTGTTGACCAGATTTTCAATTTCAGAAATAGTATGTTGGACAGAAAAAGTACGAAATTGTTTTCCTGGGAAAAGTGCTGCCCAAGAACAAAAAGTGCATTTTCCCCACCAACAATCACGACCAGACATGATATAGGCTCCGGGTTTATATTTATAGTTACTGTTGTTGTAGGCGTATAAGTTCCATTGGGTTAATTGGCGATCGATAATAGGAAGAGAGTCAAGTGAATGGCATTTTTTGAGTTTAAAGATTTTATTTTTCGGAGCCTTATTTTGGTTGATTAGATCAATTAATTCGTCTAATAGAAAATCATAGTCTCCACCAACAAGAACATAGTCTATTGGCGAGTTTTTTATGGATTCTTGGGGTAAAGCACTGACATGATCGCCCATAAGGACAACAATGGGTTTCCAGGATAGTTTTTTTAACTTTTTTATAATTTCCCAGTGTTGTTTGATAACGGGGGTTTTGGTTTCAATAGCAATTAAGTCAGGGGTGTTTTGCTTTATTCTCTTAAGCCATGTTTGAAAACTTAATCCCTGAGCAATAGCGTCATCCCAAAAAATTTTAATACCTTTTGAATTTAATAAAGTGGCGGCACTGCTGGGAATAACAGGATAGATAACGTTGCCGGTATTGGACCATTGAAATTGGCGGTTTTGAGACAAAAAAGGAGTGCCTTTATTTGATTGAAGTGGAGGGTAGGATATAGCGACTGATTTAACCGCCGATATATTGACCGGTTTTTTGGTTGATTTGATGAGCTTTGAATTTGACTTCTTTTTTGGATAAGCCATGCAGAAATAGTATACCGTAATAAATATGAGTTATTGGAATGGTGATTATAGAGAGAAAAGAAAGATATATTTTTTTAGTTTGGAAAACAAATGAAATAAAGGTAAGAATTAATATTGATAAATAACAATATAATGGAAGATACAACAGATAATAATTAAAAATTAAATAATTAATAATTAATAATATTAAGTAAAGAACAAAAAATGAAGGGAGAAAATAGCCGATTCTAAATGAGGTTTGAGGAAATTTTTTGGCAAAAAAACCACGCTGGATGGAATACCGGGTAATTTGTTGTAAATGTTTGATTAAAATAGGCCGTCGGTGGTGGTAAACAATTAAGGAAGGGTGGTAATAAATTTTTTGATTAAGTTTTTTTGTTAAATTTAAACACAAAACAGTATCTTCTCCAGGCCAAAAATTTAAATTGAATTTGCCAGCTTTGATAAAATCTGTTTTTTTAACAATTAAATTAACACTGGGATAATCATCAACAAATCTGGCTTTTTGTTTGCTGTTTCGGTAAACTCCGGCCCCACCGCTACCGAGAAAACTTTTCCAAAAAAGTCCTGAGGCTTGTTGATAAATATTATCTGTTGGAGGAGTCAGACAAGGACCACAGAAAGCTGAATAATTAGGGTATTTTTGGATTAACTTGGTTAGATTTTTGAAATAATTTTTTGCCGGATATGAGTCATCATCAAAAAAGACCAAATATTTTCCTTTTGCTTTTGAGGCACCTAGATTTCTTTTTTGTGAAGGGTTAGGTGATGTAGAAATTTTGTCGGTTATAACTATAACTTCGAAATTTTTAAGAGTTTGTAGTTTAAGATTTTTTAAAGTTTCCCTGAGATAGGCGTTCGTTTGTCTAACCGGAATAATTATTGAAAATAAAGGTGATTTCATAGACCAGTGTTAATTCTCATTTCTAAATCAGGGTCATAAACCCACTTGCGTTTGTTTTTGTCATCGTAGTATTTAAGTATACGGAGCCGATAAAAAACAGCTAATGCGTCAACTAAACATCTATAAATAACTTTAAAACCAGTGGCGTGAGTTAAACTTTTGAAGTTATAGTTAAGCTTAACCGGGGCTTCGTAAATTTTAGTAAAACCAAGATGATTGGCAACAGAAAGTATTTCTAAATCAAAAGCATAATTTTTGATTAAAAGTCGGGGAAGAACTTTTTCTAAAACTTGACGACGGAAAATTTTGAGACCAGCTTGGGTGTCATGGACATTAATTCCAAGTAAGAATTTGGCTATCAGATAGCCACCAAAACTTATTATTTTTCTTTGGAAAGGATAATTTACAACTGAAGCTGGATGTTGTTTTGAACCAACTATAATATCAGCGTTATACCATTCCATATGTTCAAGAATCATAGAAAGACCGTTGGGATCAATTTCCATGCCGGAGTCAATAAAAGCAATGTAATCCCCTTTAGTTTTAGCCATACCATAGCGAATAGCATAACCCTTGCCGTGATTATGTTTGTAACCGTAAGTTTTTGCTTTAGGAAATTTTAATTTTTTAATAATTTGATAGGATTTGTCAGTTTTAGTACCATCAACAACAACTATGATTTCATAATCATAGCGAACTTGTTTTAAAACAGAAGAAATATTGTCTAAGTCTTTGGCAATAGTTTTTTCTTGTTTATAAACAGGGACAATTATCGAGATAAAGTGATTATTATTCATTTGGGATTAGGGTTGAATACAGGGCGAGGGTTTTTTGAGCGGTGGTGGACCATTTAAATATATGGCTTCGGGATAGGCCTAATATTTTTTGATTTCGACGTAGTTTAGAATCATTCCAATATTTTTTGAGAACTGATTGAATATCTTCGACCGAACGAGGATTAAAAGATAAACCAACATCTCCCATAACTTCTGGAGGTGAGGTATGAAAGCCGTGGGCTACCGGGCAACCAGATTGCATCGCTTGAACTAGTGGTAAACCAAAACCTTCAGCAAATGATGGCTGACAATAAACTGTAGCCAAATTGTAAATAACGGCCAATTCTTGATCGGAAACAAAACCGGTTAGTATAAGTCTTTTATTTTTTTTGGTTGTTGGTTTGTTAGCTTGTTTTTGAAGCCAACGAAGATCTTTTGTCCAAGGATGGATAGGGACATCTGTTTTAGTGGCGCTAGACCCAACAATAACCAAAGGGAATTTACATTTTTTACAGGCTTTGACTAGATTGGGAATGTTTTTATTCCAATTTATATCGCCGACAAAAAGGACAAATTTTGGAGGTAATTTATATTTTTGGGTAATTGATTTTAAAAGTTTAGTATCGGAAATGACTTTGAAGTTTTCGTCAGCCGCCAAATGGGTGGCTACTATTTTGTTAAGGGGATATTTAATAAGTTTAGAGATTATATTTTTGGAATATTCAGATACGGTGATGATGGCCGAAACCCGACGAAGATGAAACTTCTGAATATGCCACTTTAACCAACCTTTAAACCCAACAGGAAAATGACTTTTGAACTGGATGGGAATCAGGTCGTGGACAGTAACAACAGTGGGTTTATTATTACGAGGTAGAGTGAGTTTGAATGGATCAAAATAAGGATAGTGAATTAGATGATAGATATTGGATTTTAGATATTGGTTGTTTTTGATAAGGTCAATTGACCAATTTTTATATAAAGGATTAGTCTTAATTTCTTTTTGGAGGGCATCAACTAAATTTTGGGTATAGTAACCAACGCCTCTGACAGAATTACCATCAATAGTAGGTGAAATATCAATAGCAATATTTATTTTTCTTGCCATTTATTTTTTGTCCCAATCTTGGGATAAATTAATATTTCGATTAGTTTTGACTAACTCATAATATTTGGTGTAAGCAATTGGAAATCTGAGCGCCGAAAAGAAAGAGAAAACGAAACCTGGGAAACCATCAACGTAACCACGATGACGGAAAAAGGTTTTCAGAAACCACCAAAGAGGTTTGAAGAGGTAAAAATTTAAAAAATTAGCAAAGCCTATTTTAGTGTGTTTTTCTTTTAATTCATTAGCTAAAAGGGTGGTGTAGCGGTTAGCTCGAAGTAAATACAAAGAAAATGAAGTATCAGCATAGTGTTCTATATCATTTTTAAGCCAACCAACAGATCCTTCGACTTGAGCTTGTTCGTGAACATCTTTACAAGGTAAATGAGCCTTGCCGTTTTTATAAAATCTAATAGTTGGGTCAGGATATTGTCCGCCTTTTTTTAAAAAAGTCCCCAAAAAATAGTTTTTGCGAGGTATCCAGAAACCATTTTCTGGAATTTGATTGACATCTTTATTAATAATTGACTTAATTTCTTCTTTGAGTTTTTCAGTAACAATTTCATCAGCGTCTAGTTGAAGAATCCATTTACCTTTGCCGGCGTCTATCCCCATTTGTTTATTAATATGAAACATAGGTTTGTTGGTAGTAGAAATTACTCTGGTGTTTTTAAATTTTTTGACTAATTCAACGGTATTATCTTGAGATTGACCATCAACAATTATGATTTCATCAGCGATATCGGCAATAGCGTTTAGACAACGGGTAATATTTTTTGATTCATTGTAAGTGGCTAGAGTGACAGAGAGTAGTGGTTGTTTTTTCATTATTTTTTATAAATTTTAAAAGCAGCTTGCCCGTTACTAAAGTAAATAGTTTTAAAAGGTAACTCCGGTATGCTTTCGTCAGAAGCGACTACCAAAGAACCTGTGGGAATGTTATCCCAATTAATTTTACCAAAATAATAGTTATCGTAGTTATTAACAGTAGAAAAACCAAACTGGTCAGGTTCTGATAGTTTGATTTGAGATTGAATTTGAGTTGGCGGATATTGGGAAAAGAAAAGGAAAAGGATATAGGGTTGATCGTATTTATTGGTGATATAAATATTTTGGTAATTTGTTTTTTCCTGTTCGAGGCAAGGGACTAATTCATCAAATTTATATTGCCAAGCAAAGGGATAACGTTTGGCGTAGTGAAGGAAATAAGAATCAAAGTAATAAGAAATTGAATAAAGATAAAATAATCCAAATATAATTAAGATAGTTTTTTTGATTTTAATTTGTTTAGTAAGTTGGAAAAAATAAAAAATACCACAAGAAATAAAAATTGAAAGTGGAATGACCATGGCCAGGCTTCTAAGGGCAGACGGGGCTTGGAAGGTTAAGGAGGAAGCAATCGGGGCGATAAAAAGGAAAAGAAAGATAAAAATTTTTGATTTTGAGCTAAATAAGTTAGATTTGATTAAAAATATGATGCCTAAAATTAAAAATGGAATTTCGAAGATATAAATTTGACCCATTTCAGGAACTTTGGATCGAGGAACCTCATCGCCATTGATGGCTAAGAAATTAAGATCGAAGTGGGAAAAATATTTTTCACCCCAAGAAATGAGATATAAAACCCGTTTGTTATGCATAACCCGATTAATTAATTTGACACCTTGGTGTTGATTGAGAAGTTCTTCGGAGCGACTAGCTGGCCCCGGATCAGCAGTTAACCCGACTCCGCCAATACGGGTGGTACCGCCATTATTTAAAAATGAATATAAAACAGGTATTGCTAATAAAACACCCAAAATTAGGGGCAAAATTAATTTGGGTAATTTTTTAATAAGAAATTTGAAATATAAAATAATCAAGCTTAAGGCTAGAAGAGGCGCAATAAGCCGAGCAGAATGGTAAATATAAAGAGAAAAAATATAAAAGATAATAAATAGGGTGAAATTTTTATAAAATTTTTCTGAGATTGATTTGAAGAAGAAATAGGTACCAATAACTATAAAAGAAAGTGCTGCTGAACTTTCCCAGGCTCCTCGACTGAAGTGGATATGCCAAGGGCTGACCGCTAAAACAAAAGCGGTTAAGTCTGATAGTAAATAGTTTTTGGTAAGTAGCAAAACAAGTTTGTATAAAAATAAAATAGTTAAAATGGAGAGGATTAAATTGGGAAGACGGACAGCAAAAGTTTTTAGGCCGAATAGGTAAATGAAAGGAATATCTAAGTAGACATAACCCCCGGGTTTATAATCACCAAATGATTTGAAATGAAGCGGCCAAGAAATCCCGTGTTCGTCTTTGCCGGTTTTGATCAACGAGTAGGCATTGTAACCTAAAGCGGCTTCGTCAGGGTTTAAGGCCGGAGTGCTGTTGATACTAATACCTCGGATTAAGAAAGCGATAGTTAAAATTAATGGTAAGATAAGTTTTTTAAGGGTTTTCATAGGCGTAGAAGGTAGAAATATTACCAATTGGGCTTAGAGGAATAAAATTTTTAAATTCATCTTTTTTATCAATTCCCTGTCGGTATATTTCTTCCTGAGAAAAAATAGCTAAGGTGTTTGGGGTGTTTTTGACCGCTTCAAAGTCAGGTGTTCTGAATCGGATATTATCTAAAGACTCAATCTTACCGGTATCTAGCGAACTTTCTAAAAGATTGGCCTGTTGTTGATAAATTTGAGGCGAATATTGGGAAAAGAAAAGATAAAAAATATAAGGCTGACCATAAAAATCAGTAAAGATGATATTTTGATACTTATTTTGATTTTTTATAGTAAATTCCATAGCTTGTTGATAGCCAAAAAGAAAATCATAAGGGGCTTTTTTGACCATATGATTTAGGTAAAGATCACCATAATAAATAAATGAGGCCAGATAGGCTACTAAAATAGCTAATAAAACTAATTTTGATTTAAACTTTTCAAAAAAAGCAAAGAGGCCTAGGGAAATAAAATAGACTAAAGGAACAGAAAATGACATAGCTCGGACTGATTGAATAGAATCGCGAGTGAGAGCAGCGGGGATAGGAGAAACTAAGAGCCACAAGATAAAAAACTGATTAATTGGTTGTTTTTTGAGATGAGTTAGAGCAAAAAAAATACCAATAAAGAGAAAGATAAGGCTAGGATAAAGTAAAACGCCAATGTAAGGAGCTGAGTGTCGGGGATTTTGCCAGTCGCCTTCAAAAGCTAAGAATTTTGGAGAAAAATGATTGAAGTAGCGGGAAAGAAAGTTACGGATAAAAAACATGGGTTGACTGTAAAAAATATTGTAATCTACTTGATTTGTTTCACTAATAATAGTCTGTGTTTCGGCTTCGGATCTAGGATAAGAAAAAAGACTGACTACTTTGAGGCGATTACTGTTGCTGTTAAAAAGTAAACCATAAGCGATAGGTAAAGCTAATATTCCTAAAGGGAGGATAAAGTTAAGAAAAAGCTTTTTGAGGCTAAGTTTTTTGTAGTTAAGAGCAAGGAGAATTAAAACAAGAAAAAGACTAATCATTTTTCCGGCCTGATAGGTAAATAAAGAAAGACCAAAAATTAAGGCAGAGAAAAATAAATATTTAGATTTTTGTTTTTGAAGATAGGAATAGAAAAAGTAAGCGGCTAAAACCAATTCACAAGTGAGAAGATTAGTTTCCCAGGCTCCCCTACTAAAATGGATATTATAAGGGTTAAAGGTGGCAACTAAGGCGGCAATAAGGGCAATTTTATGGCTCTTAGGACTGATTTTTTTGATGAGTAAATAAAGAAATACAGGTAAAAGAGATCCGGCTAAAATAGATGGGAGTCTGACAGTGAATAAATTAAGCCCAAAAAGTTTTACAAAAGGAAGACATAAATAAACATAGAATCCGGGCTTGTAATCACCGAATGATTTGAAAATTAGAGGTAAAAATTGGCCATATTCATCGCCTCCTGTTTGAAGAATTGAATAGGCGTTGTAACCTAGTGAGGCTTCGTCCCACAAAAGAGGGGTTTTATAGATAAAAATGGAACGAATTAAAAAGGAAACAAAAAAAATCAGGGTTAGAAAAATTTTAGGTTGTTTTATAAATTTCATTTTATTTCCAGGATTTCAAAAGCAGGAGATCCATCTAAAAAATTGATGGTTTGCAAAAGATTAGTGTTAGTTTGATTATAGTTGTTTGGAGAGCTAACTAAAAGTATTTTTTTGTCTAAAGGTAGATTTTGAGTATAGCCTTTGATTTCCCAATCATTTATGAAAACGAATTTATTAAAAGCATTAATCCAATACCAATTAGCGTGATAATCCCAATTTTTAGAAGTATCGTGTTGGTAATTGTCAGAGTTCCAGGGCCAGTAAAATAGAATAAATTCGTGAGGTTCGCCATATTTTTTGGTAAAAATAATTTGATCGTAACTGTTGTAGTTAGTTTTGATATACGAAACCACCTGAGAATAACCATATTGCCAAGAGGCAGAATATTGCTTGGCGTAGGTAAAATATTTTGGCCAAAATAAAATTTGGGTAGTAATAAGGGCGATGGAGAAATAAATTAAGGATAATTTTTTAAATTTTTTGACAAAATAACTAAATCCTAGGGAGATAGTTATAATACTAAACGGAATAAATACAATGCTTCGTAAAATATGAGGAGCATCACGAGTAATGGCTGAAGGGATGGGAGAAATTAAAAAGAAAAAGAGGATTATCTTGGAATAGTCATTTTTGATAGTCTTAAAAAGATAAATTAAACCCAATATTAAAAATGGTAGAAATAATGGACTAATTAGATAAAAATTCGGGATATTAAATTGGTAGTTGGAGCCACCGTTAATAAAAAGAAATTGGGGATTAAAATGACTAAGGTAGTTTTTGACAGCAGAAAAGGTAAAATAGGTAACTTTGTTGACTAAAATTCGGGGATAAGTAGCTCGTAATTCGTTTATCTGATTAATCGAGCCGGAGTCGAGAATAGAGACCCATTGATAACGAGCTTGACCTGATTGATTTAAGGTCTGAGCTAAGGCTAATAGCGATAATAAAACAAAAGGGATAAATTTTAAGTATTCTTTTAGGGGTTTAACCTTGCTTTTTATTAAAAGGTAAATTAGACAGGTTAAATAAAAGGGTAATAAAACACGGCTACTGTTATAGGTAAAAAGACTGATACCATAAATAAAACTGCTTAAGCCGTATTTTTTGGATAAAAGAAAATAGAAGGATATTAGAAAAAGACACATAAATAGATTAGCTTCAAGAGCAATTCGGGAAAGAAAAATAGAACCGGGTGAAAGACAAACTATGAAGCCGCTGATAATGGGAATGAGATTATTTTTGGCCCGCCTGCCGGACGGGTAAAGTAAAATCTTTTTGAGAATGAGGTAAATGAAAAATATGGTAAGGGTGCCGGCAAGAATTGAAACAAGACGGACAGAGAAAGTGTTAAGGCCAAATAAAAATACCGAAATTACGGTTAAATAGATATATAAAGGTAGTTTAAAATCGCCAAAACATCTGAAAATTAAAGGCATGAAAGTCCCCCATTCGTCATGTCCGGTTTTAAGAATTGAATAGGCGTTAAATCCGTGAGAGACTTCGTCCCAATTTGGACTGGGCGGAAGTTGGTTGATAAAAATAATCCGGAGAATAAATCCTAAAATGAGAATAAAAAATATTGGAAGTTTGGATTTCATATTTTGGTATGATAAATGTAGATTGCCGGTTTTAGTTGAGAGTGATTAGGATAATAAATAATGTAATCGGGTTTGATATCCCTAAATTCTTCTGGGCGACCAATAATAAGAGTATTTGGAAGTTGACTGTCACTGGGAATATTAATTTCCCTAAAAATAAAATTACTTAATTTGTATTCTCCCAATTGATCAAGAAAAGATAAGCCTTTGGTTTGGTATTCTAGCCAATTACTAGATTCTGATTGAGTGATGAGCGGATTTATATGATTAAAGAAACTGACGTAAGCTTGCGGTTCTGAAAGTTTTCGGGAGTAAATAATTTGTGATGCTGAATGGGATTGAATGTATTCATTGGCTTGTTTATGACCATAGAGCATGCCTTCGGCTAGAATTTGATTACCCTGATAAAAATAGCGGATTAAAAAGATACTATTTAGACTAAAAAACAGTATTAAAGATATAGAATAGGAGATTTTTTGGAATTTTTGGGGTAAATTTTTGATAAAAAAACTTAACCCAACAGCAGAAAGA
This sequence comes from Candidatus Parcubacteria bacterium, assembly GCA_023396915.1. Taxonomy (GTDB): domain Bacteria; phylum Patescibacteriota; class Microgenomatia; order UBA12405; family UBA12405; genus WARW01. The sequence continues at coordinate 117,406 of JAEWUV010000007.1, read as the reverse complement.
ATTTGAATAAAGGGGGTCATCAAAGAAACTCTGTTGGCAGAGTAACTGCCCTTGGCAATTGCGGCAATTGATGGAGGGATTAGGATGGCCAAAAATATAAAAATTATATTATTTGAATCTTTTGTAACTTTCTTTTGGATCAATAGAATCAGACAAAAAAGTAAACCTAAGAAAGGAATCAACCCTAAGACTCCATATCCGGGAATCATACCGTAGGTGGTTTCGCCGGCACCTTGAGTAAGTAAGAATTGGGGAGAAAAATAGGAAAGGTAACTTGTGCTAAAAGTTTCATATAAATAGGTAATTTTATTGTAGAAAGGTTTGGTTAAAAAATAAGGTAATCCGTTTTGAGTGATTTCAAATTGGCTGTTTGAAACATAACTCCATTTGTCAGTGGGATTAAAGATAGCAATGTCTCCGGTGCGGTTAGTTTTGATTTGGGAGTTAGTCCAGAACAGAGTAAATAGGAAAAGAGAAAAAGTTATTAAAAATAAAACAAGTTTTTTGGGTTGTCTATAAGTTTTTTGAAAAATTATCAGAAGAATTAAAAATAATGGAGTAAAAATTTTACTTGAATGATAAGTAAAAAGACTGAGGCCAAAAAATATGGCTGATAAGATAAAAAATAAACTATTATTTTTGTTTTGGGCCAATAAACAGAGATAAAAAGCCAGTGAAATTATAAAGATTAATAAATTAGCTTCGAGGGCAATTCGAGACATAGGTAGGGCCCAGGGCGAAATGGATATAAAAAGGGCACTTACAAGAGAAATATTTTTGTTTTTAAATAAGATATCAGCGATTAGATAAGTCAGAAGAATAGTAAAGACGGATAAAAAAGCATTGGGAAAACGAGCAGAGAAGGGGGTTAATCCAAAAACTTTAACTGAAGGAATCATTAATAAGGTTTGCAGGGGTGGTTTGTAGTCACCAAAGGAACGTAAATTCAACCAGTTACTGTTCCCCCACTCATCTTTGCCGGTTTGTAGAATTGAGTAGGCGGTATAAGCTTGGGATAATTCATCGGGAGAATATGAGTTGGGCAAAGTACCTAATTTATAAAATCTCAGAAAAGCTCCGACGATTATTATTAAAATGAGGAGTATTTTTGTTTTCATAATTTTTGAATAACTTGACCCAAGATACTATGGTTAGGATTGTAAACAGTCTGGATGGTTTTAAACCCTTCAAGTGGTTTTTGGGAAAAATCCATATCACCGGGAATATCTTTAAGTTGGAAAAGTAAAAAAACATCACCTGATTCAGCTGTTTTTTTAAGCCTTTCAAAGATATCAGAGGATAGTTGCCAGTTATTAATAAAATAAAAATTATCAGAAATTTTAAAACCATTCATATCTTGGTATATAGATGGTTGTTCTAAGTCATTAATTTTAACTTGATTGGGAGATATTTTTTGATAAAACAAAAAAGGTAGAAGTGAATTGTAATTGGCGTTACTAATAAAAATGCGATTGGCAGTTGAAACGGGAACAGATTGAAATAACTGTTTGTAACCATAGTTCCAATCTAAAAAATATTCTTTGGAATACCTATTGAAATATTCATGAGTATAAAATGAGGCCTCAAAAACAAAAAGTAAGGTTATAAAGACAATGATAATTTTAAATATTTTTGAAGATGAAGAAATTAAGTAGTTTACTCCTTGCCCGACAAAAAAGACCAATGGAGGCAGCATTAAAAAAAGTCTGGTAGCATGGTTTCCGCCATTAATAGTCAAACTTGAGGCAATAGGGCTAGTAAAAAGCCAAAATAACATTAATTTGTTAAGTTTGTCATCTGGTTTTAATTTAAAAAGACCGATAATAAGTAAAGGGGAAAAAGATAAAAATAGTAGTCCAAAATGAGGAAGGCTATGACGGACATTATTAATATCACCGGTGGTAAATAAAAATGAGGGAGATAAGGATTGAAGATAATTTTGAAAAAACGATTGTTGCCACATGGTGGCTTTGTTGTAAAAAAATCTTTCACGGGATTGACTGACGGCAGAAAACGAAGTTCGACGATCAATGATGTTGTTAATGGTTTTTGGATCATTAAAGATGCTTATTAGCCCAAACCGATTGGCTGCCCGACCGGAAAATATTTGGGTTAATATAGGGATGATAAAAAGTAAAGTAAACAGAAAAGAAATGATGATGGTTTTTGAATTAATTTTTTCTTTTAGTTTGGAAAAATTGAAAATAAGTAAAAAAATTACCAAAAGTGGAGTAAAAATATTAGCGGTATTATAGGTATAAAAAGTTAGTCCAAAAGAAACAATGGATAAAAATAATAAAATTGATTTATTTTTTTGGAGAAATTTTTCAAATAAATAGACTCCTAATAAAGTTAAGGATAAAAGTAAAGTAACTTCAAAAGCGGTACGGCTATAGTGAAAATGCCAAGGAGTAAATGCCATGACACTGGATGACAAAAGAGCCAGTTTATTAGATTTAGTAAAAAGAAAAATTAGTTGGTAGAGTAAATAGATACTTAAAACTCCAAAAATAATTGGAGTGATGCGAACACCAAGTTCAGTAAGGCCAAAAATCCTGATTCCAAGGATACTCAGATAAATAAGAAGTGGGGCACGGGACTCGGAAAGGGATTGAATATAAGTAGGAAGAAAATTACCTTTGTAATCATGACCGGTTTGAAGTAAGGAATAGGCTTGATAACCAACGTCAATTTCATCACCAAACAGACTAAGGGTATCGATTTTATAAATACGAACCAAAAATGATATTAAAAGCAATAGAACTAAAGCCCAATTAAACTTTTTCATCTTCACTTTTTAGATATCGAATAAAATATTTAAAACAAATCAATATAAGTATAAGGGATAAACAACGGCAAAGGAAATAATTATTCCAAATAAGTAGATTTTTTAACACGGGGATAGATGGATAAAACCAAAGATTGTAGAGATTTAATAAATGAATTGTCGACAGGGTAATAATCGATTTTAAATTAATTTTACTTTTTGGTAGAAAAAATAAAACACTAATAAGTGGAAAAATCGGGTAAAGATATCTTTCGTGCATATTGGTAAGAAAAATAAAACAGCCAAAAGCAGTTACAGTTAAAGCCAGGAAAAGATTTTTGAGGCCCGCCTGCCGGACTGGCAGGGTTAATTTTGATTTAATGAACTTAAACCAAACAGGAATGAGAAATAAAATATAAAGAAGCCTGCCCCAAAATTGATAGGTTAACCCTAAAAATAAGTTAAATTCTGATTTGGAAAGATCAATACTAAAAATAAGTGCCCATAAATTAAAAGCATTTCCGTTTAACATACTTCCTTGTCGAGGTAGAACTCTGTTGGTATACATATACCAAACCCACTCCAAAGGATTTTTGTCAGCAAAGGTAAAAGGAATAGCTAATAAAAAAATAAACAAAATGAAAGTTAAAATCGGAAGGATAAATTGTTTCCAGTCTTTTATTCTTTTTAGTAGTAATAAACCGACTATAGGTAAATAAATGATTAAAGAAAGTTTAAAAAGATAAGTGGATAAAAAGAAGAGAATTCCAGGAAAATATTTTTTTTGAAAAATTAAATAAATACCTAAAAGAGCAAGTAAATTAATTAGAGAATCGGTTTGTCCCCAAATGGTGGAGTTATAAATTAAAACCGGATTAAAAAGAAAAAGAGAAGCGGCTAGAATAGCTTTTTTTGGGTTAATTTTAATAATAATTTTATAAATCAAATAAGCCAAACCAATATCTGACAAAATAAATGGCAACTTAACTAACCAGGCGTGTAAATTTGATTCTAAAACAGGAATGATAAAAGATGGAAAGATGGCAATAGTGTTGTTTAAAAACATAATAAAAGCAAAGAGACCGTTTTTAATAATTGCCATAAAAGCAAAAAGTAAAATACTACCGAAAGGTTGGTTTGGCCAAGAAACACCCCAAATTGAACTTTCATAAAAATTGTGTGAACCATAAGAAAGGAACCGTAGTCCCCAATCGATATGGTTGGGTAAGTCTGGATGCCAAGAGGAGATGATGGCTAATATTAACCTTAGTAAAAGGCCGAGCAGAAGTACTTTTCTAATAGTTAATGTTTTAATTTTTGCCATTTTTGACCGGACCAAATTATAAAGTTGATAAAATAATGCTCTAAAAACCCATGAAATTTAATGCTACTGGGAACAAGACGACGCCATTGATTTTGACTGTCGGCTAGTTTTTTACCACTGGCTCCGTGGCGATGAATGACTTGACACTCCGGAAAGAAAATAATTTTTTTGCCGAAAAGTCTAACTTGACGACAGAGATCCATGTCTTCAAAGTAAAAGAAATATTTTTCATTCCATTTGCCGATTTTTTCAAAAAATTTTTTATTGGTAATAATGCAACCACCGGAAATATAGGAAACTTCAATGGGATTTTTAGTATTGGGAAAATATTTAGAATAGGCGTCTTTTTTACCTAACCAAAATTCTTTGAAAGCGTTAAGAGCAGTTTGAGGTGGAAAAACAGAGGCTTGGGGGGTTAAGTCAGGGTTTAAAAATTTTGGTCCAATGAGACCGATATCGGAATTGATTTTAAGATAATTAATCATTTTAATAAAGCTGATATCTATCAGCTCAATATCCGAATTCATAAAGACAATGTAGTTTGATGTAGCGTATTTTAGGCCGATGTTGTTGGCTTTGGCAAAACCTAAATTGGCGTGATTTTCGATAATTTTAACGTTTTTTATTTTTCTGAGTATATCTACCGTGTTATCTTCAGATCCATTGTCGACGACTATAATTTCCTGATTTGGTAAATATTTATTAATAGTATCAACACATTTTTTAGTAATTTGAGCCGTGTTCCAAGTGACAATAATGATAGAGATTTTATCTTTCACAAAATTAAGTTTAAATAATATTGGTTAGGGTTGGTAAAAATTCCAGATGGCCATCTTTGATCCATGTCTTTTGGGAGAATGTATTTAATTTGGGCAGGAGCGATTTGTTGAGTCTGATCGCCTCCAGGAAAGTCAATTAAAACGTAATGAGGAATATTATCACTGTAATTTATAACATCAACGATATGGGCAAACGGAGATATCTCTTCTCCAGTGCAGACATATAAAGCATTTTTTTGACCAGTTTTAGGGCAATTTGAATCAACATTAAAAATAATATTTTGAAGTTGAGAAACTCTATTCCATTTGCCGGTTTTTTCTTCTTCGATTTTGGCGTTTGATAAGAAATCTTTTGGAGTGATTTTATTATAAAAAAGAAAGTCGATATATGGGTCGTTGGGAACAAAGATATATTTGTAATTATCCTTTAAACTCCAGATTATCTTGACTAATTCCTGATTTCCCTGGTCGGTGGTCCACGGTTGGGCATAAGGTTTGATTTTAAAAACAGATAATAGTAAAAATAAAAAAAAGTAAACGTAAAAAAGGATAATAACCATTAGACTTAATTTTGATTTTTTAAGTAGAAAATTTAAACCAAGAGAAATTGCAAGAATAAGGTATGGGAGGCCAACAAGCTGTCGCACTGCTGAAGGTGTTTCTATGGTTGTTGAAGCGGCTATTGGGCTGATAACAATTCCGGAAAAAATTAAAAAAGAAGCTAAATCTTTTTTAAAAATTTTATTTACTAAAGTACTGATACCTAAAATAAAAAAAATTATTTCAAAAACATAAAAGTTTCCAAAGTTAGGAATACTATTGAGTTTGACAATATCTCCGGTTAGAAAAAGGTAATTAAAAGAAAAATGAGATATATAACGATTGGTAAATTCTTTGAAAAAAGCGGTTGCTTTGTTAAAAAAGAGACGGGTGATCAAAGGGTTTGTCGGATTGCCTAAGCCAAGCGTATAAGTTGATTGATTAATCCATTCATAGCGTGTTTGGAAATTAGGTAGAATAGACAAATTATTGGCTCTGACTCGACTGGAAGGGCTGATAAAAGATAGAAGTACCAAGATTACGGTGAAGACAAAAAATAATAAGGTTGGTTTAATTTTTTGGTAATTTTTGGTAAAAATTAAAAAGAGAAGTAAAAATAAAATCATTATCGGAATAAAAACTCTACTGGCTGAATAAGTGAAAAATGAGATTAGAAATAAAATTCCTGAATAAAATAAGAGTTTTGTTTCATTTTTTTTATTGACTAAAAACTTATAGAAAAAATAGAAACCTAAAAAGGAGAGAAAAGTCATCAAGTTGGCCTCTGAGGCGGTACGGCTAAAAGTAATGTTCCAAGGAGAAATGGTTACTAAAATAGCTGAAATTAAAGCAATTTTTGATGATTTAAATAATAAAAAAGAAAACTTGTAAACAGTAATGATTAGGAGAATTGAGGCTATAGAAGAAATTAATCTGGGGAGAATAGGGTTTAAACCAAAGATATAAGAGAGAGGGGCACTAAGATAGGTATAAACTGGATACTTATAATCGCCAATCGAGGGAAAATAAAAAGGTAATTTATTGCCATATTCATCAGATCCGAAATGAGAAATTGACCAAGCATAGTAACCAAAAGCCTTTTCATCACCATTTAAAGGATAAGGTAAATCACTTATTTTGTAGAAGCGTAAAAAAATACCTAATATAAGGACCAAACTGAGCAGTAAAATTTTTTTGTTTTTGATGACTGAAAAGAGACTAAACTTTGGAACCATTATAGTCTTATTTTACACTGTTTAGATTTAAAATTCGGTTGATATAATGGACTAATGAGGGAATGGTTTAAGAATAATTGGAAATTAATTTTGTTTTGGTTGGGGTTGATTTTAATCCGTTGGTGGTTGAGTTTTTTACCAGCACATAGTGATGTCAGAATTCAGGTTGAATGGGCTAAATGGATGTATGTTAGTGGAGGGCCAAAGGGCTTGTATAACTGGAATGTTTGGGGGTGTATTTGGCCAAATCACCCACCGCTGATAAGTTGGATTTATTTTGAGTCATATAAGATACACAGTCTGTTAATGTGGTGGATGTCAAGTTTCGGTAATTTTATTGCTTTGAATCATTTGGGTGCCGGCCATTTAACTTTTTATTATAAATTTGTGGAATGGTTTGGTGGTGCAAGATATGAAAATACTGAATTTTTGTTGGGAGTAATTACTGTTATTAAACAGATAATGGTTTTGGCTGATTTTGGTGTCGCTTGGTTAATTTATAAAACCTGTCAAAAAAATAAAGTTAACTGGAAGAAATATGTTTTGACATATTTGTTGTTGCCATTTTCTTGGTATTTATCGGCAGTTTGGGGACAATCCAATCAATTGTCTTTTTTGTTTTTGATAATAGCTTTTATATTACTGACTACAAGAAGGTCAATATGGGCACCATTACTTTATGCAATTGCAATAAATTTAAAACCGGATTGTATATTTTTGGCTCCATTGTTTTTGTTTGTTTGGTTTAAACAAAAGCAACCTTGGCGGAATTTAATTTTAGGAGGATTACTAGCCGGAGTTTTTAGTTTGTGGACGGTAACTTGGTTTGTTGATGGAAAAATATCGGATTTGTTATTTTTATTGGCAAAAAGGTTAAATACCAGTGAGGGCTTGGTAACTCAAAATGCTTTTAATTTTTGGTATGTTTTTTATCCTTTCCCCAGTAAAATAGCTTTTGAGGATTGGGTTTATTTAGGTTTTTTTGCCAAAACGTGGGGCTATATTTTTTGGGTTATAATTACACTTTTGTCGTTTAAGATGGTTAAGAATAAAGAGTTAAAAAATATATTTTTGTCAATTTTTATAGTTGGTTTTGGTTCTTGGTTGTTCATGACAGGGATGCATGAAAGATATGCTTTTTATAGTCTAGCTGCCTTATTGTTTTATTCAATTTACAACAAAGATTATTTTAAGTATTTTATTGTTTTAACGACAATATTTTTTCTGAGTATGTTTTATGTATTTTCAGTACCACAATATCTGGACGGGATAAAGGATATTTTTGGTTGGCAGAATCAAATAGTCCCCAGGGCTTTGTCGGTAGTCAATATTTTTATTTATCTAAAGATTTTAGTGGCCGAGTTAAAAAAGACTTGAAATAAGTTTTTGTAATAAAAAGGAATAGTAATAAATTAGCAAGAGAAAGAAGACGAATTAAAAGATTGTTATAGTCATGAAAGAGATGGTTGATAAAGTCATTATTCCGGTAATAATAGGCATATATTATATTAATAAGCCAGATTAGGTTTTGAACTAAAAAATAGAGACCAAATTTTTTCCAGTAAATAACTAAAAGGACTATCGAGGATAAAAAAGCAGGGATAAAATATCTTTCTAACATATTAGTCATAAATAAAAAACTTCCTTGAGAGATAAAAAAAATAGTAAATAAAGTGTTGTCAAAGTTAATTTTTTTGGATTTATATAACTTAAAAATAAAAAAGAAATTAATTAGAATAATCAGGATAGTAGCAACGTCTTTTAATTGAATTAATGATCCGTCGTGGGTGGCATATGTTTTGTCGATATTCCAAAACAGTGAATAAAAATTAAAAGCAGAGACGGAAGCGAGTTTAAGACCTTTGGATGATGTTTTGATACGACTATTAACAATATCGTTTATATAACCTAATGGTTTGATTTCTGACGGGATAAAGGGTTTAAAAGAGAAATAAATAAGACCAAGACAGATTAGACCACTAAAAATTGTATTAACTATTCGATGGGGAGCTTTCTTTTTAAAGGCTTGATATAAAAATATGAAGGCAAAGAGTGGAATGAGAGTAATAATGGTGGGTTTAAACAGAATTCCAATAACAAAGAATATCGGGCTGATGAATATAAATTTAGAGAAAACAAAAATAAATGCAAGATACATAAAGGCCGTAGGAAGAATATCGTTTTGGCCCCAAACAGAATTGATAAAGATAGAAATTGGATTAAAAATAATAAATAAAAAACACAAAAATGATTTTTTAAAGGAATTTTTTTTGGATAAATAAAAAAAGAAAACAAGGGCGATGAAATAAGTTCCGATTGTTTCCCAAATTTTAAGAGAAAGGGTTTGACCGTACTTTTGAAAGCCAAGAAGCATGGCTGCTGTGGGGAATTTTATAAAATTATGCATGGCAGAAAAAATATTTCTGTTTTGATAAAGCCAACCAGAGCCAGAATAGGCCAACATCATTAATGGAGGTTGAGTTGGAGGGGAATATGTCCAACCTTGAGAGAAATAAGATCCTGCTAAACCTTGGTTTGTTAGAGTATTAGCCCACTCTTGTTGAGTCAAAATGTCGCCTTGATGAGGAGTATTGATAGAAATATAAATTCTTAGACTTAGATTGATTAAAATTACAGCTAAAAATAAAAATAATTTTTTCATAAAAGAATATGAAAGTGTCTCATTTTAAAAAACCATTTTCAACAAAAGAATAACCTGCTGGGGTGATATGATTATGGTGTGATAAAAAGGCTAAAAGGGGGTGAAATATTTCTAGTATATTTTTCAATTTTTTGGTTTTGTGGTTGGTTTGGTGAGTTTAGAAATATATCTTGGTGGATAATCTTATTTTGTTTGTTTTCAAGCTGTTTCCTTTTGAAACGTAAACTGATTTTTTTTATTCTCTTTTTATTTATATTGATAATAATTAATCTTAATCTAAATAGATTATTAAATTTTACTTTTAACCCATTTACGGTAAGTTTTGATAAGGAACAGTCATTTTTGGGCTATCAATTAATAAACAAGTCAATTCAGCGTTATTCTTTGGAAGGTTTATGGCTGCCTTTTAAATTAAGACCGTATTTTTATGGGAGTTATTTAAAATTTTTTTCTTGGTTTATTGGTTTATCACGGTATTTATCGGTTGTATTTTGGATTAAAACTGTTGGGTTTGGAGGCTTTTATTTAATGTTGTCCGGTTTAATTAATTATTTTAAAAACAAGAAAAGAAATAATTTATTAGTAGTTTGGTTTTTTGTAGTTTTGGTTAGTTCGACTTTGAGAATTATGGGGGATACTTATAAATTTGTATTTTTAGGGTTACCAGTGGCTTTCTACTGGATTTATCTTGGTTTTGAAAATCCGATATTTATAAAAAAGAGATGGTTAATTTATGTTTTATTAATTTTAGATTTTTGTTTAAAATGAAGAAATTTTGGATTTTATTATTGGCTATAACGATTTTAGGGGCTGGTTTGAGGATATTGAAATTAGATAAAAACCCGAATCATTTGGGAAATGATGAAATTTCCATAGCCTATGACAGTTATTCTGTTAGGTTAACGGGGATGGATGAACATCATAAAAAACTACCACTATCTTTTGTTTCTCACAGGGATTACAAAGCTCCTTTATATGCTTATCTAAACATGCCTTTTAATTTTGTTTTTGGTAATAATGAGTATGGTGTTAGATTTTTATCGGCTTTTGCCGGAACATTGGCAATTATTTTAATTGCGGTTCTGGGAAGACTTTTGGTTAATGAAAAAGTGGCTTTAATGGCAGCTTTTTTGTTGGCGCTAAACCCTCAAAGTATATATGCCTCGCGAATGGCTTTTGAATCTAACTTGGCTTCAGTGATTTTATTATTAGCAATTTTTTGTCTTTTTAAATTTAAAAAAGAAAATAAAAATTATCTTTTACTTTTATCCGGATTATTTTTTGGCTTCTCCTTGTGGGCCTATCATACAGAAAAAGGATTATCTCCATTATTAATGCTGGCTTTCCCTTTACTTTGGATAAAAGAAATAAAATTTAAAAAATGGTTTTTAATGTGGGTTATGGCTTTTTTGGTGATTTTGCCTATATTTATTGACTTTATAAAAGTACAAACACGAGACCCTTTTAATAGAGCTTCCAGCCAAATTTGGTATCAAGGGGTTTCGATCCAAAATTACTTGGCGACTACCGACGATTATTGGATTAAAAAAGGTTTAAAAGTAATAATCGATCCGATTTATCGGTATACAGAGCATTTTGGAATTAACTTTTTGTTTACAGAAGGGATGGACATTTTTCCAAAAAATGAGCCTTTAAATTTTGGCTGGTTTTTGTTAGCAACATTACCTCTTTTGTTGATAGGTTTAGTTAAAATTAAACCTATTTTTGGACAAAATAGTAAGGCTATATTGATGTGGTGGTTAATTTGCCCGATAGTCCCCTCTTTGACCTACGGACAGCCTAGTTCGGTAAGGAATTTGCCCTTTATTATGCCGACAATTTTAATCATGGCTGGCGGGTTATTTTTTATATGGTCTAAATATAAAAATTATTTTTGGGTTTTATTGACTTTGATTTTAATAAATTTTTTCTATTTTTCGGTGGCGTATTTTATTCATTTTCCAAAAATAACCGGTGATAATTTTCAGTATGGTTACAAACAGGCTTTGGAAGAAATTAAAAAAATAGAATCAAATTATGAAACTATAATAGTCGAAACACGTTTTGGAGAATTTGGGCAATACGTTGGTTTACCAAGACTTTACTGGGGTTATTGGGGCGCTTTTGATGCTTGGAAGATGGCTAATAGAGTAAATGATGAATGTGTCGATAAATATTGTTTTAGAAATATTGATTGGAACGATGAGGATATTAATGGAAACTCGGTATATGTGGTATCAACTTCTAATCCAACTGTAAATGAATCGATAAAAAAATTAAGATTATGGAAAACTATTTTTAAGCCAGATCAACAGCCGCAATTCTTAATTTATATTCCAAATTAGGAAATGTTTTGCCACCAGAAGTCCAGATTGATGAGATTGAAGTAGCGAAGATTGAAATAAAGAGCAATTGTTATAAAAATGATGATTAGAGCTTTAAAAATTAAATTTTTTGAATTTTTTACAATGAATTTAATGAATAAAATAAATAAAATTAAAGTTAATCCGAAACGCCACCAAGGGGCTACGGGTTGGAAATCAAAAATACCAATTACTCGGCTGATATTTGATCCCATTAAAATCAAAGAAAGGATAAACGAAATTAAAATGTATTGATTTTGCTTAAGTGAATTAATTATCCAAACAGAAAGACTAATTATTAAAAATGGCCAGAACGGGAAAGTATACCAGCCGTAAGGTTGTGAACCAAATATTAGATAAACTATTAAATAAGAAAAAATGGCAATATTCACTGAAGAAGTATGAGAAAAAAAATTCTTTTTAATTAGAGAAAATAAAAAGGTAAACCAACCAAGAAACAGCCAAATTTCCGGTAGAAATTTGTGTTGGGTTAGTCTTTGGTTGCGGATTAGGTCAATAATAGCGCTGGATCCAATACCGTAAAAACGGTTAGTGTTAGAAAAGAAGATGGCAAAGAAGTTCTTAAAACCATAGGATAAACCATAAAAAAGAAATAAAGAGCTTATTGGTAAGGCGATGAGTAAATAAAAAGAAAAATCTTTGATAAATTTTTGATTAATTTTTTTGTGTTCAAAAAGTAAAATTAAAAAAACATATAGATAACAAACAATGCCGGTTAGTTTAAATAAGGTAGCCAAACCAGAAATAATGGCAGTAAAAATAAGCCAATAATCTTTTTGGCTTTTAAAATAAAGACTCAAACAAATCATAACCGCCAATAGACAGGGAATAATAGCATTTTCAGCTTGAATCATTCGGCTACTAAGAACCACTAATGGTGTAGTGGCGTAAATCAAACCGGACAAAACTGAACTAAAAAAACCAAAGTTAATCCAGACAAAAATCATAAGTAAGGCAACAGAAATAGTTCCAATAATGATTATTGGGCGACGAATTAATAGGCTTGAGGTATCCTCAAAAACATTGGCCCCACTAAAAGTGGCATATCCCCCGGTAATTAATCCCAAAAGCGGTGGATGATCCATCCAGGGATAATTGATAGTGAGGGGGTCACTGGAAAGTGTTTGGTAAAGGCGGTCAACGTTAATATAACGAGGAAATTGATTTTGATAGCCAGAAATTCCCGAGATTCCAATGGGCATGCCGGTTTTTAATAATGAAAGACCAACCCATGAGTAACTATATTCGTCGACTGATTGTCCAGGAATAGGAATTTGGGCATAATCTCTTCTTCTAAGAAAAAAGGCTAATACAACAATGGCAAGAAAGACTAAAACTTTAAAGCTCTTTTTGATCATAACGATACAAATTTTTATTCTCAAAACAATCAATGGTGCCAGATGGCACAATTGATTGATTAAAATCAGTAATTAATTGATCATTAAATAAACAGTACCAATTATTTGTTTGAATTAAAGAATAGTCAAAATTTATAATTCGGGCATATTCTTTTAATATCCCATTGATATTTGAATTATTTTCAATGGCTTCCAAAGCCAAAGTGCTTCTGGCTTTGGTACCGTTTTGGCACCAAAAATTTATTTTAATATAGTTATTTTCTACTTTCGGTTCACCTAAAATTTGGTATCTACACAAATCGTTGGTTTTATCTTTTGTGGAAGAGGTGGTATAGATTAGATTATTGAATTTTTCTTTTGAAAAATTTTTTTTGGAGTAACTTCTGAGGCTAAAAAAAACCAATAATCCCAAAGAAAAAATTAAGGGTAAATAGATGGAGAGAAATTTCTTGCGTTTCATTTAAATTTGGCTAAAATTTCTTCATCACTGAGTTTGGGAAAAACTATTGGTAATGAAGATTTTTTAAGTTGTCTTTTGGCGGCACGAATAATTTTTATATAATTTGGCCCGGTTAAAACACGCCCGATTAGGGCAATTTGATTTTTGCGTAACAAATCTGGATTAGTGATATTGCGCCAGGTATTTAGTAATCGATTTCTTTCTTTGACATAATTTAAAAAATTGACTGAAAATTTTGACATAGTAGCTTCGTGTTTGTGTTCAACTATAGCGGTTGGTTCCCAAAGTAAAGTATAGCCGGACTTCCAGGCTCGATAACCCAAATCGAGGTCTTCAGAATAGAAAGGTTGATAAACAGAATCAAAACCACCTAATTTTTCAAAAAGACTTTTTCTAACAATAGAACTGCCACCAGAAACCCAACCAGAGATATGAGTTTTATTAATTCCGGCAATTCCTGGTTCATGTTGAAGATAGCCGCTTTTCCAAAAAAATCTGGCCCAATTTTCGTGTTTAATTTCGGCAAATCCGACTCCAAAAACTTTGGGATTAGAAAAATGTTTTAAGGTATTTTTTATATAATCTGAATGAGGAACAATGTCGTTGTTAAGTAAAACAACTAAATCCCCTTTAGCTTTTCTGACAGCGTCATTAGAGTTACCACCAAAACCTAAGTTTTTTTTGTGGGCAATAATCTTTAATTTTGGATATTTATTTTTAAGTTTTTGGACAAAACTGACACTATCGTCACTGGAACAGTCATCAGCAAAAATAACTTCTTCTGCTTCAGGACTTTTTTGAATAATAGTTTCTAAGTTTTTTTGAAGAAGAGGAAGGCCGTTCCAATTGGTTACAATTACAGATATTTTCATAAGTTATTTTTGGATAATTTCTAAAAGGGTTTTTTCAAAATTATCTTTTGAAAATTGACGACAATTAATTAAGGATTGTTGAGACATACGGTTAAAAGTATCGTAATCGTCAATAAGTTGCTCGGTTTTTATAATCAAATCGTCAGTTGTTTTCCAAAGATAGCCATTAACTCCATTCTCTACTATTTCAGGAATTCCTCCTTTGGCGACAACAATTGGAACCGCACCTGAGGCCATAGCTTCGACGATGGCCATCCCAAAATGTTCTGTATTTTCTGGATGTTTTTTTTCGTCGACATCAAATCCGGCGGCGTGCCAGTATATTTTAGACTTGGCGTAAATTTTTTTTAAAACTTCAAAAGGAGGATTAACAGCAAATTCGATAGGTAGTCCAAAAGATTTATTTTGTAAAAATTTTAGATAGGCGTTATCTTTTGGATCAGTTAAACTACCACCGGCTAAAATAAGTTTCCAGTTGAAAGAGGAATGACGAAGGTTAAGCTCTCTGAAGGCTTCAATAAGTAAATCTTGTTTTTTGGCATTAAGGACATTGTCAAAACGACCAACAGATAAAATAATATTTTCTTTGTGTTTATCCGGATAAAATTTTTCAACATCAACCGGAGGGTAAAGAACTAAAGTTTTATTTTTGAATTGGGACGGCTGAAATTTGGCAGTGAATTGAGAATTGCAAATGATATTTGTTAAAAATTTCGATTTGAGGTAATAATTAAAATTTGAAAGCGGTTTTTGATCAAGAGCAAAAGGAACTTGAACATGAAGAAAGTTTTTTTTGCCGAAAAGCATAGGAACACTGCCATCACCAAGATAGAAAATAATTTGATACTGACGATTTTTTGATAATCTCTCAAAGAGTTTTTTTGCCTTATCAATTATTCCTTGTTCAGAAGAATAATTTCTGTTGATATCAGGTCTCTGTTGATTGTCTTTTGAAAGATCAATATTAGCTGGTTGAACCGTAAAAATATCCGGAATTATATTGAGATCTTTTAAGTTTAAAGAGAAACGCTTTTCGGCTTTTGAAATTAGACTTTTATCACCCGACCAATACAAATCAACTTCAAAATTATTTTTAAGTAAAATTTCGGCAACAGTCAGACAATAGCGTTCTCCACCGCCCAAAGTGTCAAGATAGGGATCATAAATAGCCACTTTTTTAGTCATCAGTTCATGATACCTTAAATTTTGTTTTTTTGCTTCTGCTGAAGCTCCCAAAGACGAGCGTAAATTAGAAAAGTATTATAGCTTTCAAAAATAGCAGAAACCCAACCAACTTGCCCATCACGCCACATTTGTTGCTTGATTAATCTTTCCCATAGCTTGGTAAGTATCATTCTGATAAAACGCCACCAAACTACCGGTGGATGATTAGATTTAAACAAAGCTTGGGCTTCGGTATTGGTCCAGACAATACTTTTGTTAAGCATAGAGGTCAAATCACGATGAGTGTAATGGAGTAAATCAGATTTTATATAACCTAAAGTGCCAGAAATTATAGGCTGCTCATGAAGAATACCCTGATAACCTTGAAAAAAATCACGTTTAAAAAGTCGTTTAACGTAATCAGGGTAGCTACCACCAAAACGCACTCTTTGACCTAAAAAATAATTAGATCGAGGAATGGCGTAATGAGTAAACTTGGTTGTTTGTTTATTAACGACATTGATAATTTGCTTTTTGAGGCTAGGGGTAATTCTTTCGTCGGCATCTATATATAGAATCCATTTTTGACTGCTGTTTTTAAATCCAAGATTGCGCCACTTACTAAAATTTTTGTTATATTCGTCTGTGGTTGAAATAATTTTAATCTTAGGGATAGTTTTTCGGGCTAATTTAACTGTGTTATCAGATGAATTGGCGGCAACTAAAACAATTTCTTGAGCCCAAGAACAAGTCTTAAGACAATTAACAATCATTTTTTCTTCGTTCCCGGACAAAACAATGATAGATAAAGGACATTTTTTTATTGCCATGAACCTTTGTTAAATTTTTGAAGATAAAAATCCTTGATGGCAATTTTTTGCCATTTACTAATAGATGGGTTGATGAGTTGAGAAAAGGATTCTTTGATTAAAGCTAATTTAGTTTTAAATTTAGCATAACGGAAACCGAAAAGAAGCCGGTTTCGGGTTAAAAAATAATTTTGCAAATCTCCCCCTGTTTTTGACGAACCAGAGTTTATATGCCAAATTTTTGAATTGGGAATATAAGCTAATTTAAAGCCATTTTTTTTGGCTCTTTGACAAAAGTCAGCATCTTCCAGATACATAAAGAATTTTTCATCTAAAAAGCCGATTTTTTCAAAAACTTCTTTTTGAACTAAAAGGCAACAACCAGTCAGAAAATCAATTTTGTCATTTATTTGGTCATATTGGCCTTGATCAACTTCGTCGACACCAATATGGCTACCATAAACATTATTCCAATCGATTTGGCCACCGGCAAACCAAATAACATTACCCCGCTCCTTTTTTGAATAACGATCATGATGATATTCATACCCCGGGGCGAAATATATTTTAGGCCCCACAAGAGAATGTTTGGAGGCGTTTTTGACTAGTTGTTGTAGAAAATCAGAATCAACAATAACATCGTTATTAAGAAGAAGAATATGGCTAAAATCGAGTTTTAAAATTTGTTTAGCAATAGTATTATTCCCTCCAACAAAACCTAGATTTGTGTGATTACTAATAATTTTAATTTTTGGGTTAGAATTAAATTCTTTTTGAAATACAGAAACAGAATTGTCGGAAGAACCGTTATCAACTAAAAAAATTTGATAGTCAAAATTTTTATGATTAATTCTTAAAACCGAATTAACAGTGTCTACCGTCATATCCGGCTTATTCCAATTTATGATAATAATGGCTACTTTGGTCATTTAAAAGTTTTTGGTCAGATAGTTAAACCAATGGCGAAGTTTAATTAAAAATTTTTTAAAAATGTTTTTGGAATATTCTTCTTTGAAGAATTTGGTGAACCAATGATCATATTCAAAATTGGCTTCTTGACTGGCAGAAACATAGGATTCATAAGTAAGTTGCTTATCGCTGAAACCCTGTTTTTCCCATAGTTTGATATAAACCAAAAGAATGGCAAATTGTTGGAGTAAACAAAAAATGAGACCGTGAAGGCCATCTTTGTAGCCTTCGGCAAAGAAGAAACGGCTGTTAAATTCTTGGATTGGTTTAAGGATAAAATCACTAACTTTGATTTTGTAATCTTTGGCTTTTAACTCATCAGCCTGGATACTGCTGTAGCGTAGGGCTCTTAAAAGAAACTGACTGACATTTTGATAATTATTGTGTTTAATAGCTAATTTTTCCGAATCAAGTAAAGTAAGACTATTCCCTTTAGTAGCCGGTTGACTATGAATTTCGTTTTGCCAAGTGACGGCACCTTTTTTGAAAAAACGAATAAGGTAATCAGGCCAACAATTGGCATGCCGAATCCATTTACCAAAAATAAAATTTTGGCGGGGAATTTTGACAAAATCAACATCAGATCGGTGGGTTATTTTTTTAAGTTCTTTTTTAATAGTTTTTCCAAGGTATTCGTCAGGATCAAGTAAAAGTATCCATTTGCCTTTGGCTTTGGATAAAGCATAGTTTCTGGCTGGTTCAACAAATTTCATAGGGTGATAACTAAAAACACGGGAACCGTATTTTTTGGCGATAGAAACACTATCGTCGCTGGATTTCATATCGACGACGATAATTTCATCGGCAAAATCGACTATCGATTTGAGACATTTATTCAGATTTTCAGCTTCGTTTCGAACATTAACAACAACCGAGATGTTAGGTTTAGATTTCATAATTATTATGTTTAGTGTATCATCTTTGGACTTGGTAGATGCGGATTCCATTCTTATCAAAGATTTTTGCGATTTGGAGCTGAGATTCACTGAGTTGAAATTTTTGTTCTTTGACTAAATAAATATAGTCTATTTGATTGTTGATTAAAAAGCCGCGAGCTAAAAATTCATTGGTGGTATTAAAAAATTCAATTTCTTGTTCACGACGAGACTGCCAATTAAAACCGGTAATATCGAGATTCATTTCGTCCTCCAAAAAGCTAATTTTGTTAGAAAAAGCCGAAACATAGGCAGTAGTTTCATAAGCATAAACAGGGATGGGAGTAGACATATTATTTTTTAAATATTTATCGTAGGGATAAGTTAAAACAATGCCCTTGGGTTGATTTTTAAGAAAGTTAAGTGCTTCAACTTCCGATATGGAGATAGCGGCAGGTGGAGGGTTTCCTAAATAATCTTTAATGGTAGAAAATGAGGTCATATTGGCAACAATCAAAATAAGAATTACTAAAATTACTTTGAAGGGTTTTTTATTTTTAAGAAAATTTGTTAAAAACTGAGCAAAGAAAAGATTGGAAAAGAAAATAAAGTAATAGAAAAACTGAATAGTATTCCAAGCAGTCCCCTTTTGGACAAAAAGAAGGGGAATTAAAAAGGATATTATCATTAAAATTAAAATTAATTTTTCCAAAGAGGTAAAAGTATATTTTTTGGCTTTTTGGAAAACAGTAACAAAACCTAAGCAACGTAAGCCCATGTTCCCGATAATAAAAGCCAAAACAAGAATAGTTTCTATGCCTACAAATAAGGGAATTTTGATTAAGGATAAATTTTGAGAAAGACTGGAACGATAAGAGGCAACTTGGGGTAAATAAAATTTATCCAATGATTCAATCATGGAATGAATAAACCAAAATGGTTTAAATTCAAGCAAAGATGACCCTCTTAGAACCCCTAGAAGCAAAAGGATTAGTGTAGAAGTGATAAGAGTAGTTAACCAAGTAATAGAAGTGTAATTTATAATTTTTTTGGTTTTGAAGAGCTGAAAGAACCATAGAATGACTAAGGTTAGACCGATTAAAATACCAGCGTAAACTTTGATTCCGGCTAAAAGTCCAAAGATTAAACCATTTATTATAGCCAGTTGATATTTGGCGGAGTCATTATTTTTTGACCAAATAGTTAGGCCGATTAAAAGGAAAATCAGTGATAAGGTGAATGGTGGATTTATGAGCGTGGATGCGGATTGCATTGACCAAAAAAGTGATTCACCGCCGATTTGACCTGATTTGATAAGAGTATAAATCCAGCCGAAAGAGCCACAAAAATAAATTAAAAAGGTAAATAAAATAGGAGTGAGTTTGTTTTTGGTGTTTTGTTTGGCTAATTTATAGGAAAAATAACCTAAGGCCAACCCTAATAAGATAGGCAAAAATTGAAAATAAACAAAAACGTTATTATTAATAATCTTGCCTAAAATTGCGGCGATTAAATCAAATCCCCAATGGTAATTATTTAGAATCGTACCACTAAAAATCGGATTAAGGGGTGGGATAGATTCTTGAAGTTGATTGATAAGACTAAGGTGCCAAATACCATCATGGCCATTAGGACCCCAAAAACCAATGCCAAAATTATAACTTAGACCACTACGAATCATGGTAAGAGATAATATAAAAGTACCGATAATTATGATTAAAAGTGGAATTATTTTTTGTTTTTTAAACATTTGAGTTGATCCCAAAACCAAATAATTTCTTTTTTACAAAAAATCAGATTATAAAGAGAAAAAGTAGTTATACCGATTAAAATAGTACCAATAAAAGTGGCTAAATAATTTGGTGAGACTTGTTGAAAAAGAAGAATGAAAGCGAGCATTAAGATAGAGGCTGCTAAAGGGTGTTTAACTGTATTGATGATATTAACATCAAATATTTTTTTAGCCAAAATCCAAACAACTACAGAACTTGAACCAACTAATAAAGTAGCAATGGCGGTACCAACATAGCCATATTTAATGGTAAACCATGGAAAAAGAATCCAAGTTAAAACCGTCCACATAACCATTAGTTTGGTAGTGGTAGTGATTTTACCAACAGCGTTAAAAGCATTAGTCAGAGGACTGGTAATAGAGGCGATAGCAACATTGGCACAATAAAAATAGAGCGGAATAACAGCCGGTAACCATTTGGTATATTTGGGAATAATATTAATTAAGCTTGGGGCAATTAAGGCGATACCGACCGAGGCAGGAAAAACAAAAAGGGCAATAAAATATATACTCTTTTCCAATGATTTTTTGAGAATATCTTTTTGGTCTTGAAGACGAGAAAAGGTGGGGAAAGTTACCTTCATGATAGCATCCATAAAGCTTAAAGGAATTCGAGGGCCTTTCTGAGCCCAAGCAAGGATACCGGTGCCATCCCGACCAATTATACTAAAGACCAAAAGATTAGAAAGACGATCTTTAAACAGAGATATAAATGTATTCAATTGATAAGGAATACCGAACTTAAACAACTCTTTGACGCTTTTTTTGGAAAAAGAAAAACCAATCGGCCATGGGTTGAGACGATACATCATAATTAAACCAACGATACTGCGAACAAAAGTAGCAATGGCATAGGAATAGGCACCAAAACCAAAAAAAGCAAAAATAACCGCCACTAAATAAAAACTGAGATTTTCGCTGATATCAACGGTAGAAATAACTTTAAAATTAAGTTTTCTTTCGAGTAAAACTGATGGGATAGTTTTAAGAGAAGCACTTATAAAAGCGAAACAAAGAGAAATAAATATCCACATTTCTTTTGGTCCGTAAGCTTTGGCCAGACTGATATTTTTAAAGGCAATTCCAATGGCAACAATACATAAAAAAACTAAAACTTGTTGAATCAGAAAAGTGGTTTGGAGATCTATTTTTTTTACTTTGTCTTTTTTTTGAATTAAAGCGGCAGCCAAACCAACATCAGAAAAATAACCCAGAATTCCAACAGATTCAGAGACAATGGCAAAGAGACCAACCTCTCCGGTTCCTAATAAAATGGTGAGGATAAAAAAGCCAATAAAGGAGATAGCCTGAATACCAATATTTCGAAGAGATAAAAAAATGACACTGCTGGTAGTTTTGTGTTTTATTTCTTGAAGATTAATTTCTTCCATAAATTCCGTGATAAATAAATTGCCAACCCAACCCAAGTAGCAAAGGAAATATAATTAGAGACGGTTCTAATTGGAGTATCAATAAACTTTACAAAAATTTGATGATTACCAGAAGATAAATCAATTACAATTCGGCCAAGTTCTGGTTCAATTTGATAATCAATCTGTTTACCATTATCCGTAATCAAAAATTTAGGGAAAGCTAGTTGGGCCAAAATAATTTGAGCGTCTTGGGAAAGGTTAAGATTAAAATAGCTCCAATTACTACCTTTTTGTTCATCACTAATTGTTGAAGTAGCGGTGTTTGGAGAAATTTCATCGATATAATCTTTGGCAGGGCCTTGGGCGGCAATGCGGGCGGTTTTAGGAAGATAATCATAAATACCTGAAGTAACCTGATTGACCCAGGCTTTGCCGGAGAATTTTTGTTCATCTGTAATTGGCCCGGAATGAAGAGGGTGGAAATAGGAAATGTTTAGAGCAAAAACAAGAATTGCTAAACAGATTGAAACAATTTCTTTTTTGGGGAGTTTAAGTTTTTGTAAAAACAAAACTATACCGGCTGATGAAAAAGAAAGTAAAAAAGCTGAATGGTTAAGAAAACGCCAAGGGAATTGGATCTTTTGAATAACAGGGAAAAGGAACCAGACAAAAGTTGATTTATTATGAGTCATAAAAACAGCCCCGAAACCGAGAAGTACAGTTAATAAAACTAACCAATATCGATAATCCATTTTTTTGAGTTTTTGTTTATTTTTAACTAACAAAATACCAATACTGATTAATAGAACTAGTGGAACTAGCCAATGGAGATAACCAATCATAAAAGACATATCGTCATTTGGGCCCCAGACTGAGGCTCCGTCTCCCCAAAAATTACTGATAAAAAGTTGAAAAAGTCCGGCAAAATGAACTGAAAAGTGATAATAACCAGTAAACATGGATTCGATTTGAACATATTTAGTTTCAAAAAGAACCGGTAAGGTATAGAAAGCAGTAAACCCAAGAGCAAAAATACCGGAAACAGCTAACTTAGTTATTAAATTAAGTTGTTGTTTGAAAAATTGAATAAACCTTATTTTTTTAGTTGACCAAAAATAAGGTTTTAAAAACCAAAAAAGAACCCAGAGGAAAAGAATCGGAGTAAAAGTAAGAGCCATAGGGTTGTGTGACAGTAAAATACCGGCAAAAGACAAGCTTAAACCCAAGAGATTTTTGATTTTTTTATCTAAAACTAAACAGCGAGAAAAATAGAAAACCAAAGGAAAAAAGACGGCGGCCCAAGCCTCATTCATGGCTCCGCGGACATAGATATTAAGAGCGTGATAAGGAGCGTAAGTATAAAAAACAGAAGCAATAAAACCACCAATTGGACCAAAAATTGAAGCGGCCAGAATAAACATAAAAACAGAAGAAAGAACTATTTGAGTAAGAGCAGTGGCTTTGACAGAATTTACGAAAGAAAAACCAAAAGTACGGTAAATTTGGCCGACAAAATAAGGCATTGGGGGATAAAAATTAAACAAAGGATAACCATAGCCATAACCTAAATCTGGGGTCCAACGACAAGGTATTTGGCCGTCTTTGAGGCATTTTTCCATTTCCAATTGACGAATCATTTGCATATCATCGTGCATATTCCAATAAATCCCCGGTTTAAATAAAAAGAATATTGCCGGAATAATAAAAAGAAGAGACAAGATAAACCAAAAATGTTTTTTGATAAAGATTTTAAACATAACTAATTGTATCAGGCTTGATTAATTTAATTGGTAAAGCAATAAATTATCATTTGCCGGTTTTGGATATTTATCGACCAAGGTTAATTTGTCTAATTGATCAGAGTTTAAAGAAAGACGTGACTGATTTATGAGTAAATAAACTTCATCACCTGATTTTTTAGCGTTAGTTAAAGCGTCAGGAATAGAGGTAAATCCAAGACCATAACCAATAATGGTTAACTGAGGAATGTGATCGGCATAAATTTGCAGCCCGTCAGGGAGTGTACCAAAAGAACCTTCTGTACCAACAATAACATTGTATTCAAGAGCTTTTTCTTTTAGATAATGACTGGCCTGCTTAATTCCCCAACCTGAAGTCCATCCAGAAAGATAACCTGTTTCGGTGGAAGGTAAGTTAATATTAAATGGGTTAAGGGATACTTTTCTGATCCAAAGAATATTAGGAATTAATAAAATTAAAACAAAAATTAAACGACCAAGACTGCTTTTGAAAAAGACCGATAAGCCGGTACTAAGTAAAATTATTAAAGAGGGTAAAACAAAAAGAATATACCTGGCAGTAAAAACCTTACTTATAGCACAGTTGGCAATTAAAGGCAGAAAAAACCAGGAAAAAATAACTAAAAGTTGTTTGTTTTTTTGATAGAAAAAAAAGAAAAATAAACCAAGAAGAGAAAAAAACAACACAGGCCAAGAAATATATTGACTAAAAATAGTAAAAGTATCACTGAGATGAGGTTTGAGAGGATCTAGTGGATGTTTTATAATTTCTGACAAACTCCAGATGTAATCACGATTACGAAGGGCAATCATATGGAATTGGGGACCAAGACGAAGAATGTTGTAAATCAAAAATGAAATAAAAGCTGATATTAGTGGAAAAAATATAGTTTTTAGATGACGAAGATTAAAAGTTAAATAGGTTAATAAAGAAAGGACAATAAAATAAACGGCAGGAGATTTAGTTAGCCAGGCAAGACCTAAAATTGTTCCCAGAATTAAAGATAAGTCCAAACGCCTGAATTTAGCCAATAATAAGGAGAAAAATATTGACCAAATACCAAACATCGAAAGCATGGTGTCGGCAGTAGCCAAACGATCAAAGAAAAAAGAAAAAGGAATAAGAACATAAAGCAGAGCACTTATAAAACCATAAGAAAAATTGTCTTTTAGTGATTCTTTAATAAATTCAACTGGGTTTTTAAAAGGAATAGTAAAATCAATGAGAATACAACTAACAAAGAAAATCCCAACTAAAGTTAAAAACCCGGAAAAAATTGAAATAGCCCGCCCGGCAATTAGGGGATCTGAGACGAAGCGAAGAAAAATAGCAGTAGCCCACATAAAAAGTGGTTGTTTACCATCTGTTTGAGGAATAAAACGTAAGGTTTCTTCATTTTTGATAATTTGAGACCAACGAATATAAATAGCTTCATCACCAAAGACGGGAATAGTATCAAGATGTTGAAAGCGGA
The DNA here is from genome assembly GCA_023396915.1 of Candidatus Parcubacteria bacterium. Classification (GTDB taxonomy): domain Bacteria; phylum Patescibacteriota; class Microgenomatia; order UBA12405; family UBA12405; genus WARW01. The sequence continues at coordinate 92,808 of JAEWUV010000007.1, read as the reverse complement.
TTAAAAAATAAAGAATAATAATGGCTAAAGAGAGTAATATTTTGAGCCAAAATCTATTTTTCTTGATCATATAGCCCACGAAGATCGTTATATTTAACTCTAATAATTTCTTTAACCATTTGTTGAGATTCTTTTTTAAATCGATCTGAATTGTTACCTTTGGTAGTGCTGGAATCTTCATTTTTCCATTTAACAGGGACTTCTTTTATTTTGTAACCCCATTTTTTGGCCATAAAAAGAAGTTCAACATCAAAAGCGGAAACCCGCCACCCGTTTGACTCTTCTTTTTCTTTGAAAAATTGTAGGTTAGGAAATATATTTTTGGCTAAATTAGTTTTAATAGCCTTAAAACCACATTGTGTATCAACAATATTAGGAAGTAGAAAAAGACGACGGCCAAACAAAAAAACGGTTGACATTATTTTACGAGCCACGGAAGTGCCTTCACGATTGGCTCCGCGGGAGCCAATAACCAAATCATAGCCTTGGTCAAAATAAGGCAAGAGTTTAAGGCTCTCCGAGAGAGGCGTGGATTGATCCATATCAGTGAATAAGACTATTGGGTATTTAGCTTTTTGAATACCACTCCAAACAGCTGACGGTTTACCTCCATGAGGTAAATTTAAAACCTGAAATTTTTTATGGTTTTTGGCAAAGTTCTTTAATAAACTGAGGCTATCGTCGGTGGATTCATCGTTGCAAAGTAGAACTTCCCAATCAAACAATTGTTTTTTTAAAAAAGCGTAGACATCATCTAGGACTCCCTTTTTAAGGTTATTCTCTTCGTTGTAGCAAGGGATAACTATGGATAAAGACGTCTTCATTAGTCTATTTTAAACTATTTATCGTTCTGAGTGTGAATAAGGCGGAAAATTTTAATACCATCGATTTCCCATTCTTGATTAATTTTAGCCCAACCAAAAGCAGCAACGGCCCATTCGGGATTATTGATAGGATTGCATTCTATCTGATAGGTTTCACACACTACAAATAATTGGTCGGTAATTTCCTGATGAAGAGTAACTAATTTGGTTTCATCTTTTTGAGTCAAAAAATATTTGTAAGGCGGATCATAGTTTTGTTTAGCCAACAAAGCAAAGTTAAATTTTTGGCTATCTGACTTTTCTATAATTGAATTGGTTATTTTTTGAACAGTAGCCATTTGATGGTTTGAAGGGTATTTAAGGGGATTATTGGCAAAAGAAAAATAAGTTATTAAAACTAAAAGAGGGATACCAATAAATTTGAATTTGGTGATTAAAAACGAAATTAGCATGAATCCGGCAGGGAAGAGGAAAGCAAAATAGTGAGCGTAAATATGTTGTTTATAAAGTGAAAGAGCAGTCAGTCCGGATAAATACCAGAAAAATACAACCAAAAATTGTTTAGAAATTTGACGTTTTTTAAATGAAGAAATTAAAAATAAAACAATTAGAAGAGTAAAAATGAGACTAATTATCCAGCCGATAGAGACATTACGGCCACTAAATAAATCGGTTCCAACTTGATTAAAGATAGCGGGAAGCTTGGGGATGGCTTTGTAAGCCTTAATATTAACAGTGGTTTCGCGATAGGTAAAAAAGTGAATTAAAGCTTTAATATTTTGGCCTTGGTGTTTGATATCAAATAAAATTTGCGGCCCTAAAGATAAAATAAAGACCAAAAAAGCAAAAAAGGTATTTTTTAAAAATGGTTTAAGATATTTTGATTTGGTTTTTATAAATTTAATTAACTCTATTAGCCAATAGATTCCTGGTATAAGCAATAAAGCTAAACCCAAATAATGGCTATTAATAACCATAATAAAACCAAGAGAAGCATAAATAAAATAATGGTATTTATGGTTAAATAAACCTTCAAAAAAGAAATAAATAAAGACTAGAGCAAAAAAAGGCATAATGTTTGGATTCCAAATAAAGTTTGAATATTTGATAACAACCGGTGAGGCGGCAAAAAGAAAGGCAGAAATTAATCCAACTGATTGAGAAAACCATTTTTTGGCGACGAAAAAAGTAAAATAAATAGTGGCAATATTAATCAAAGCAATAAATATAGCCGGACCAATGGGATTAAAATTAGTTACAAGTAGGGAAGGAGCGATTAAATAATAAAACCAAGGACCAAGATACATATTGCCAATACTGGTTTGAGGGCCAATAAAAAATAAATTTCCATGACGGAAAAGATCACGAATAATATAAACATCACGACCCTGATCGCCTAAAAACTCCATATAGTCCCCTATTTTGTAAAGTCTTAGAAAAGATCCTAATAAAAGAATTAAAACCAAAATCAAGCTGGAGAATTTTATTTTTTTAAGCACGGTTAAAATTAATTTTAAACCAAAGACGGAAAAGATCGGAAAAACTTTTTAAAATTACTTTGATATTCCTACCGGTAGCCTGACCTTCGATACGAGGATAATGATGAACACCAATTTCAACTATTTTAAAACCACTTTTTTTGGCTTTGATTAAAAATTCACTACTGATAAAAGCTCCTCTTTCGGCCTCAAGTTTAGGAATGGTATTAATAACTTTTTTACTGATTAACTTAAAAGCGCAATCAATGTCTTTGACTTTTAAACCAAAAAGGATAAAAACGATAAATTCCCAAATTTTAGAAGTAATAATGGTCGTTTTAGAAACTTTTCGAGAAAGATAATAACCGATAACTAAATCTGCTTTGGAATTTTGTTGTTTTTTTATAAATTCTGTAATTTCTGAAAAATCAAACTGACCATCAGAATCGGTAAAAGTAATCCAATTATATTTGGCGTTGTAAAACCCACTTTTTAGAGCCGCTCCGTAACCTCGGTTGGGATTGTGAGTGATAATCCTAATTTGTTTAGGGTATTGTTTTTTAATTTGTTCTAGAACTTGGCCTGTATTATCCTTTGAACCGTCATTAACTAAAATAATCTCCCATTGTTTAGCTACATTATTTAGAACCAAAATTGCTTTGGAAACAGTTTTTTGGATGTTTTTCTCTTCGTTATAGCAAGGAAAAAAGACAGATAACTCGTCTATTAAAAATTTACCCATATGGCTTAAGTATAAGCAATACTTGACAAATCGGCAACTTGTCGATAAAATATCCCATAATTATTTTTTAATAGTAATTTACAAAGCAGGTGGAACATATGAAAAATAAATTATTAATAGCCGTTTTAACGGTGTTTTCTTTGTTTATATTGAATCCTATTTCAGCTAAAGCTGATAGTTATTCAAATGACGATAATAGAAAAACATTATCGATAGATAAAAAAATCAGACCTTTTTCCTGGAGTCATTATGTTGATAATATTTCCAGTAATACTAAGGTATTTTACGATGGTGAAATAATTGAATTCAAAATTAAGGTAACTAATACCGGAACTACTAATATGAAAAATATTAAAGTTTCTGATAATTTACCTCCGTTTTTGAAATTAATTTTCTTCCCAGGAACTTATAATAGTACTGATAATAAAATTGAATGGACTATTAATGAGTTAAATGCCGGTCATTCTCAAGAGTTTTTGATTAGAGCTAGAATTGATAAAGCCAATGAAGTTTACACTCTTACTAAAGAGACTAACGTGGCTGTTGCCAGTGTAGATGAAATCACCGAAAAAGATGATGCCATTTACTATATTAAAGCCGGACAAGTTTCTACTGTTGAACCTCCAAAAACAGTAGTCTTGCCAGAAACCGGTAGTATGAGTTTGGTTTTAGAAACTATCGGAGCTATCGGAGTAGGTCTCTCGGGATTTGCTTTGAGAAGAAAAATTAGAGGATTTTAAGTAAAAACTATAAACAAATCCCCTATCGAAAGATGGGGGATTTTTGGTTACTTAGTAATTAAACGGAGACTCATAATAAGGCCAGTAGAATAACGATCTGAAAAATTCTGATCAGCCCCGAACCAAGGGTCATGAATTTTATAATTACCACCGCTTCCACTAATAATGACAATAAAATGCATACCAGAAATATTAGCCATTTTTACTTGGGCTATGACATAACGTCCAGCTTTTAACTCATTGTCTACGGTATTAGCACTATAAGAAACTTGTTTGTATGTATAGCCAGACGGGGGTGACGGAGCTACCATATAAGCAGTATTTCCCCAAAAATTACTTGGATTAGAGGCGTAAGATAACGGAGTTATATCATGACCTAGTTTTTTGTAGACCATAGAAACACTACTTATAAAACACCCGACAGAACCGATAGTATCATTAGAGATACCAATATATTTTTTACACCATTGGGGATCTCTTTGAGAATAAAAATTGCCATCACTACCACCTCCTGGTGATGAATCTAAACAAGTATTTCCTCCAACTGAGCTAGCAAAGCTTTTTAAAGCCGCAAGTTGTTGTTGAACTTGATTATATTCAGCCTCAGTGGTTTTAAGTAACTGATCTTTGGCAAATTTTTGATTAGCTAAACTAATTTTTTGAGAAGCTAGAGTTTTTTGTAATGTTTCTAACTCGGTTTGTTTTTTCTCTTTAGCTGTTTTTTGAGTGTCGTAGTTATAACGAACGGTTTCCCTGTCAATTAAATTTTGTTTACTATTAGCCTGAATAGCTGAAGAATATTGGTGTTGTTCGAGAAAGGTGTTTAGATTATCTAATAAAAGGTAAGCAAAAGAGGGATATTTTTTTTGCAATTTATAACTTTGGATAATTTGACTAATATAAGTGGCTGATAGTTGATCGATTTCTTTTTCTAACTTACCTATTTCTACATTAAGACTGGCAATTTCTTTTTCTAAATTTGAAATGGAAGTTTCAGTTTGGTTAATCTTTAAAAGAGTTAACTGATACTGAGAATCAAGATATTGTATTTGAGTGTTTAGGGTATTTTTCTGATTGCGCAATTCTGCCAATTTGGCTATTAAATCAGATTCTTCGTTGGCATATAAAAAATTAGAAGTGGTTAAAAATAAAGTCAGTAAAACTAGAAAAAAAAATTTAAATTTTAAAAACATTATTAAAACTTAATATATCTTTTGACTCCAATAAGGCTGGCGAGAAAACCGACAAAACAACCCAAAGTTATTTCTGCCATTAATAAAATGGCATATAAACTAAAATCTGAAGGGACAAATTCAATCGGAGAAAAGAAAGAATTTATAAGCTGACGCTTGATAATAAAAAAACTAAAAACTACGATTGAGGCGACGAAACTACCCCAAAAACCATAAAAAATACCTTCCAATAAAAACGGTTTTTTGACGTACCAGTTAGAAGCACCTAAAAGACGGCTGATTTTTATCTCATCTTTGCGGTTAGTAGTTTTCATGCCGATAATAGAAGAAACAGCAAAAAAAGTGACCAAAAGGACAATTGAAATAATGACAATTCCGCCTTTGCGAATAGTATTGGTCCAATCAAGAAGGGTATTAATGACGTCTTTTTGATAAATAATTTCATCAACGATATCGCTTCTGGTAGCATAATTTTGATAAATTTTTTCCAAGGCTGAAGGGTCGGAAACGGTAACTTCAATAGAGGCCGGAAGAATACTGGCGGTCACCATCTCGGTTAAGGCGGCATTATCTTGGTTCTGTTGTCGGTAAAGCTCTAAAGCTTTTTCTTTGGAAATAAATCTAACTTCTTTGACATTTTGATAATTGGCCAGTTCAGTTTTTAAATTTTCAATTATAGTATTTTCCAAACCATCTTTGAGATAAATGGTAATTTCCGGTTTAGTTTCAAAATAGGTTAAAGTTTCAACTGTCCCCTTACTAATAATAATAAAAAAGGAAATTAAAATAAAACTGAAAGTCATTAAAAGAAGAGCAGTAAAACTTTGAATAGGAGAACGGCGAATATGGTGCCAGGCAGTTTTAATTGAGTTCATCTTTTTTTGAAATTTTAACTTTTTTGGTTTTTTTAGGCTTATTCGAATCGGAGACTAAAACACCTTTGTCAATTTCAATTTTACGCTTGTCAAGTGAATTGATAATCTCTTGATTGTGAGTGGTCATTATGACAGTAGTACCGTTTTTTTGATTAATATCTTTTAAGAGCTTGACGAGATTCCAAGAATTTTCCATGTCTAGATTACCGGTAGGTTCATCGGCCAAAATTACTTCCGGTTCGATAGCTAAGGCTCGGGCAAGGGCGGCTCGTTGTAGTTCTCCCCCAGACAGTTGTGAGGGGAAAAGATAGCGACGGCTGTTTAAATTTACCTCTTTAATGACTTCGTCGATTTTACCGGCAATTTTATCTTTGGGGTAGTTGTTAATGTCTAAACTAAGAGCAATATTTTCTTCGACAGATTTGTCCATAATAAGTTGGTAGTCTTGGAAAATAACGCCGATTTTTTGGCGAATTTTATCAATTTCATTTTTTTTACCAAAATTTAAATCAATATCATCTATGGTTAGAATCCCTTGGCTCGGCTTGATTTGATTTAAAATAAGTTTAAGTAGAGTTGACTTGCCGGCCCCGGAAGGTCCGATGATAAAAACAAATTCACCAGGATTAATGGTAAAAGTAATATCTTTTAGGGCACTAATGAGCCCGTAATTTTTATCAACTTTATCAAAAACTATTTTCATTTTTATTCAAGAATTTTGATACTGCCGACATCCATAAACCAGCCGGCTTTACGTGATGCATTGGTCTCACCTTTAACTTCGACTTCTTTGTCGACAAAGAGATCTAAATCAATTACTGATGAAGTTAAAGCGGCATCTTGATCAACTCCGCCTTCACGGTCTAATGTGTGAGTGCCTTCACCATTGACTCCGCCTTTTTTAACTACACCGGTGGCGTGGTCGGAAAAAGTTTGACTAGTATTGCCATAAACAACGCCAACTTTGATTTCTTCACCTTCAACTATTTGAGCGGCTTGATTAGCCACTAAACTATCTTCCTGTGAAACACTATCTGATTCAGACGGAAAAAATCGAGAGGCGGCAAAGCCGACAGCTATTGCGACGACGATAATAATTGGATAAATAAATTTAGGAAAATCAGGAACTTTTAGAGGATTAAATGTTTTATTAACAGGTTGGTTATTTGAAAGATTTGGTATATCCATTTTTAAAATTAAAATCTAATAATTCAGTATAGCAAAAGTGGTGAGTAAAGTTAAAGAAAAAAGCCCCGGAGTGAAAAACGTCAAAAAATGTGTTGTACGTGCTGCAGCCATACATTTTCATTCATTTCTCACTTTTGCCCGGGGCTTAATTTGTCAGCAAAGGCTGACATCGGTCTTTATTTGTTAGTTTTCTTTTTGCTTTTACCCTTATAGATAGCTGTAAGACAGATGATAACACTTACTGCCAAAAGGATAACGGCAAAGATGTTTCTTTTCCCAGTTTCGACAGGATAGTGTTCCAATGACTGAATTATCACCCCGCTGATATAAGAGGTAATCGCAATTGTTCCGAACAACACCATATTTTTTTTGGTCTTCTTGTCTAACTTTTTTGGCGTTGTTTCATGATTGTCATTATTTGTAGAATTATCAGTTTTGATAAAGTACAAGATAACGACAACTATCCACATTGGAAGTAACCCAATAAAACAAGCCATCGAAAGAAGCGCTATTGACCCAAATAAGGTGCAGGGGAGAAAAAAAAGATCTAAGTGACTGTCAATTAAGATCCCTAACCATACGATAAACAACAGGGTTAAAGTCGGGCGTTTCATATAGGTTGCGAATTTGGATAGTTTATCCTTCATCCTTAAAATGAAGAATAATGCGACAGAGATTAGAAGTCCTCCAATTGCGACAACGACAAGTGTTGATAATGAAATTTCCATAATGATCCCCTTTCTACTCATTCAAGATCTCTCTAATGAATGGCTTACTAAATATTAAATTAATGTTCAAAAAGTCATTCACTAGAATTTAAAACCAACAAAATTTTAAGGTACTTCAAAAGTCAGATTAAGCTAATTTAATCTTTTTTGAAAAACTAAAGAATTATAACAAAATCAGATTGAGTCGGAGAAGAATTGTTTAAAAGAGGTGTAGTCTTTGTCGGCGGGAATATAAACCCATTGTTTGTTGATAAAAGTGGTCGGATGGTAAATTAAACCATCTTTGGCGGATTCCCCTACTGTAATTTCTTTTTTTTCTAAATTAAATTCCTTTTGATTAGCGATATTTTTTAGGATAATTGATCCGATTTGAAAAGCTTTTAAATCGGTAATATCGGTGGAAACATCTTCATCCCAAAATTTATATAAATCAAAAATTTGATTAATAGAAGAGACAATTTTACCGTCTTTTATTTTTTGTAATAAAGCATCTATGACTAATTGTTGACGTTGGATTCTGGCTAGGTCCGTGCCCCCTTGGGCGATAGTGTCGCCACCTTTACGAGAACGCACAAATTGGGTGATATTAGTTTCATCAAGGTGAATATCGCCACTATTAAACTCAACGGTAATATACTTTGGAGCTCCAGATTTGGGGTCGGCAATATAATCAGGATTGGGATATTGTTTGTCGATAAAACCAGTTTCTAAATAAACATCTAATCCTCCAGTTAGATTTATGAACTTAATAAGGTTTTCGGTATTTAAAACAACAATATGGTCAATATTTTGCCCGGTAAGTTGGTTAAATTTTTCTTTGATATAAGTAAACTTGTCTTCTTGCTCTAAACTTTGAGGATAAATATCGTTAATTTTAGAGTTAGTATTGTAATCCCATAAGTCACGGGGAATAGAGATAAGGGTAATTTTATTATCTTTAAGGTTTAGTGAAGCAAAGATGACGGTATCGGTAGTTTGGGTTTTTTCTAAAGCATCATCTCGCTCGTCAAGGCCAAGAAAAATAAAATTAAGTTTGTCTTGATTGAAATAAGGATTTTCTTGATTTGTTTTTTTGATAAAGTCAGTAATATATTCCGGTGATTTATTTATTTTTTGAGCTAATAATTTGACACCAAAGTGAAACACACCGAAAGATAGAATAAAAATGGCGATGACGAAGATAAAAACTTTTTTAACTGCTTTTGGCATGGTTACAATTTTAATTCAGATTCAATAAAGGCGTCAAGGTCTCCATCTAAAACTGCCGTAGTATCGGATGTTTCATGACGAGTTCTAAGATCTTTGACCATTTTGTAAGGATGCAAGACGTAAGATCTGATTTGGTGTCCCCAACCTGCAACTATGTTATCACCTTTTAAATCTTTGACTTCTTTATTTTGTTTTTCTTCTTCTAGGGCCCAAAGTTTGGAGGTAAGCATTTCTAGGGCTAATTGACGATTCTGCTCTTGGCCGCGTTGACTTTGACAGGACACACTAATACCGGTAGGCTTATGAACCAGTCTGACTGCAGTGGAAACTTTGTTAACATTTTGACCACCATTGCCACCGGAACGGAAAGCAGAAAATTCAATATCTGATTCCGGAATTTTAAATTCATCGTTACTGGCAAAATCAAAAATCGGAGAAACTTCTACTTTGGCAAAAGAAGTTTGGCGAAGATTATCAGCATTAAAGGGCGATAAACGAACCAGTCGATGAATTCCGGATTCTTTTTTGAGATAACCAAAAGCAAAAGGATGATTAACTTTAAAATAAACAGATTTTATACCGGCTTCTTCACCGGGAGTTAAATCTAAGACTTCAAATTTCCAACTTTTTTTTTCTAAAAAACGAATATACATCCGTTGGAGCATAGAGGCCCAATCCATAGCTTCAGTACCTCCTTGTCCGGAGTGAATAGACAGAATTGCTGGTTTGGCGTCGTATTTACCTGAAAGATAGGTTTGTATTTCTAAATCAGAAATTTCTTTGGCTATATTATTTAAGGAACTATTAAGTTCAATTTCCATGGACGGGTCAGGATTTTGAGCAAGCATTTGGTTGAAATCCTCCCAGGTTTGAATGTCTGATTCTATTTTTTTGATTAAATCAACAGTTTTTTGTAAAAAAGAAATCGACTGTAATAAATTTTGGGCTTGAGACGGATTATCCCACAAATTCGGTCCCTGAGATTCTTTTTCTAGTTTTAAAAGTTCACCTTGTTTAGCTTCAAAATTTAATTTTAATTTAATATCAACAAATTTTGATTTGATTTGAGAAATGTCGATCATAATTAGTTCTCCTCTACCTGCCTAATCATTTCTTCAGAAACATTTTTAATAAGACCTTTTTTAATTTCTTTGATTTGTTTTTGAGGAAAACCGTCTAATTTTTCCTGAAGGTATTTAAGCGAATTACTGAAAAATTTCCCTGTTTCTGTTTCGTTGAAATTTTCAAGTTGATTACGACTATCCTCAGGGAGAGCAGAATACATTTCACCAAGAACATTTTCACCTAATGGCTGATTCACTTCATCAAAAGCTACCGTTGGATCATTTAAAATTGCCTTGTTTGAATTTTTTTGGTCAAGAAAAGAAATAGTAAAGTAAATTAAAACTGAAAAAATAGCTAATCTGACAATGCTTTTAAAAGTAATTTTTTGGACCTTGTCTTTTTTGGACATAAGTATTATTGGGCCAGTTTTGAAGACAAAAATTCAATGATTGGAGTGTCGCCTTGAATACATTTGTTGGTAGCCGGATTGAAAGCAGTAGGAACGCCAATTCCACCATCTTTAGCGATTAGTTCAGGGCAATATTTTTTGACGGTGTTAAAAAAATCTGTCCTATCAGATTCTGAATTATAAACTTCTTTGAAATTAATTTTGGCACTATCAGTGGCATTATTTTCGCTAATCCAATCTTCAACATTTTTACAATGAGGGCAACCCTCGCCCCAGAAAAATACTAAATCTGGATTATCAAATTTGGGGTAGTCCTTGTATGGGTCGACAAATTTAGTTTCAGTGATTTGGTTGGTTTGGGCACTTTGAGTGGCTTCTTGAGTCAATGTTTTATTAGTCGCTTTTTTAAATGATTGAGTCAGGGTAAAAAAGAGAGCAAAAAGTAAACCTATTCCGACTAAAATTGTAATTATTTTTTGGGTCATTTATTTGGTTTGAGAAGTAATAGAAAGAATTTTGTCGCCTTGAACAATTTTGTCTAAAACATCAAGACCGGAGATAACTTCACCAAAATTAACGTAGTCAGAGGTTAAATGTTGACAACCTTGGGTGGTAAAACAAATAAAAAATTGACTATCATTACTAACTAATTTAGTCTCGGAAGTTCTGGCTAAACCAAGGCTGCCTCTGACAAAAGGAACATCATTTAATTCAGAGTCTTGACGACCGCCACCCATACCGGTACCGGTCGGATCACCACCTTGAGCCATAAACCCAGGAATTACCCGATGAAAAATAAGATTATCATAGTAGCCGCTATCGGCTTTACTGATAAAGTTAGTAACAGTATTAGGAGTTTTGTCTTGATAAAGTTTGATTAAAATTTCCCCGTTTTTGGTTTTTAAAGAAACGACAGGATTAGTTTGAGTCATATTGGTACTTGGAGTGACGGTGAGACTATCTTCAGGGGTGACAACAGCGTTTAAGTCGATGTTTTCTTCCTGAGTTTTTTTGACAGTACAACCGGAAATTAATAAAGAAGAAATAATAATTAAAGATAGATATTTAATTTTTGATTTCATCTGTTAATTGTAGCAGAATTAAGACCCTTTTTTCACCCCGATTGATATCTTCTTTATTTTTAGATTCCGGAAAATCGTGAATACTTTCCATAAGTAGTGAATAGGAATATTTATAATAAGCACCAAATTGAGTACCAACGTCGTGAACGACAAATTTTTGTTTGGTATCGTCGTAACCAATAATAACTAAATTATGGTAATAAGGTCCACCGGAATTAAAATGTTTGTTTTCCTGGTATAAAATCTTGCCGTTAGCTGGAACTATAATCGGTATATCTTGAAAGATATAAGTTTTAATGTCGTTAACTGTAGGGTTGTTAATAATTTTTGTGGAATAATTCAGATAATTTTGAGCTACAAAGCTCATTTGAGCCACATTCATATCATGAGTAAAAGACTGTTGATTTTCAAAATCAATCATTTTTAATAAATCATTTTTGATAGCATTAATATCGGCAGAGTGATTATTTTTATAAAAATAATCAACCGTGAGTAAGGATGCTTCTTCACAAGCATCTTGCCAAGGTTGGTCCCAGTTTTTTTCCGGTGATTGAGGAACAAATAAAGCTTTAATCAAATGCTTGTCGGGTAAACCAGTTTCTAAAATTTTTGTCGGTTCTGGAGCAATGGTCTCTTTAATTTTTTCGACTTTATCGGTAATTTGAGTAATCTTATTTTCAATTTTTTGAGGAAAGAAGTTCTTAATTAAAACAAAAGATAAAGAAAGTAGAATTATTAACGAAAATAAAATTAATAATAATTTTTTAAACATAGATTATTATAGCTTGTTTTAATTTATCCCCAATGATTGATTAATTTTAATCTTGTAGTAGAATAAGCGAATGCCTGAAACCGATATTAGAAATGTTGCTGTTATTGCCCATGTGGACCATGGTAAAACGACTTTAGTGGATGCCTTGCTTAAACAAACCCATACTTTTCGGGAAAACCAAGATGAAATGAATATGGACAGAATTATGGATAGTAATGATTTGGAGAGAGAAAAGGGAATAACAATTTTGTCAAAAAATACATCAATACTTTATAAAGGAACAAAAATTAATATTATTGATACCCCAGGACATGCAGATTTTGGGGGTGAAGTGGAAAGAGTTTTGAATATGGCAGATGGAGTGTTGTTAATAGTAGATGCGGCCGAAGGCCCATTGTCTCAGACTAAATTTGTACTTAAAAAAGCTTTGGATTATGGATTAAAAGTAATTTTGGTAATTAATAAAATTGACAGAAAAGATCAACGAGTAAAGGAAGTAATAAATGATACTGAAAATTTGTTTTTATCTTTGGCTAGTGATCCGGAATTACTAGATTTTCCTATAATTTATAGTATCGGCAAAGAAGGAAAAGCTTTTACAAAAATGCCGGATAACATAGAAGAAAAATCAAATATTTTTCCTCTGTTAGACCAAATATTAGAGACTATACCTAAGGCAGTTAAAGAAATCGACAAACCTTTTCAAATGCTAGTTTCTTCTTTTGAAAAAAACGAATATTTAGGAAGATTGGCAGTTGGCAGAGTTAATCGAGGCAAAATCAAAAAAGGAATGCCTGTTTCATTGGTAAACTCTGATCAAAAAACAAAGGGAAACTTTAGGGTGGAACGAATGTATATAAATGAAGGTATTAATAAAGTTGAAGTGGATGAAGCTATTAGCGGAGACATCGTCTATATTGCTGGTATTAACGAAATAGAAATTGGACAAACCTTGACTGACATTAATTGCCAAGTGGCCATGCCTTCGATCGAAATTACCCCGCCGACGTTGAAAGCCAGTTTTGGGCCAAATACAAGTGTATATGCCAAAGATGAAGCAAAATTTTTAACTAGTCGAGAGTTAAAAGAAAGATTACAACGTGAGGTAGAAACAAACTTAGGTTTAAAACTAGAAGATGACCCAAGAGACAGTATTAGAATGGTGGTTTCTGGACGAGGAGAGTTACACTTGGCGATATTGATTGAAAAATTAAGAAGAGAAAATTATGCCATGGAAGTTGGTAAACCAGAAGTAATTTTAAAAACTATTGATGGGAAAATTTGTGAACCATTTAATGAGTTAACTATTTTGACCCCAGAAGAATTTGTGGGAACGATTACGGCTGAAATGGGGAAAAGAAGAGCAGAAATGATAGATATGCAAACTGATGATAAGTCAGGAGTAAAAATGATGTATAAGATTAGCGAAAGGAATGCTTTGGGGTTGAGAAGTGTACTGGTAACAGAGACAAAAGGTTTAGTATCAATATCGGCTTTGTTTTTGGGTTATGAACCCAAAAAAGACGATGATAAAAAAGAAAGAAACGGTGTATTAATTGCCTCTGAAAGTGGTAAGGCTTTGTCTTTTGGTTTAGATTTGGCTCAAAAAAGAGGAATTACTTTTGTGGAACCAACAGAAATGGTCTATGAGGGACAGATTGTGGGTTTTAGACCAATGATTGGAGATTTGGAAATAAATGTGTGTAAAGGGAAACAGTTAACTAATATGCGTGCGGCTGGAAGTGATAGTTCAATAATTTTAGCCCCACCAGTCCATTACTCTTTGGAAGAATGTTTGGATTTTATTAACGCCGATGAGTTGATTGATGTAACACCAAAAAAGATTAGATTGCGCAAGAAACTTTTGACTAAGGTTGATCGGGTACGGGCACAGAGATCTGGGAATTAAGAATTGCTTGATTGTCTTTAATCCAATCGGTTATATAATGGCCGATTCCGATTTTAGATAATAAATAGGCTATTAAAGAGGCGATAATAATCATGCCAAAAAGATAACCAAGAGCACGAGAAATCCCAAAGACAAAGTTGTTCCAAATCATTTTTTTTGGGTTAAGATATTTATCAACTTTTTGATTTAATAAATCTAATTGGTTAATTATCTCTTTGGTATTTTCCATTATTTAAGTGAATCTTTAATAGTGGTAGTAATCTTACTAAACTCCTCACCAGAAAATTTTTGATGAGGAATAGAGCTCAAGACAGAACCAACTTGATCAGAATTGTTTCGGGGAATGATGTGGATATGGGAGTGAGGAACTTCATTGCCTATGGTTAAAAAGGTAACAAAATCGGGATTTAAAGAAGAATTTTTGATAGCTAAAGCAATTTTTTGAGCAATTTTCCAGTATTTTTCAAATTCCGGAACATCATAGACCCAGCGATAATGTTTCTTGGGGACTAACAAAACATGCCCTGCAGCTACTGGATTAATATCTAAAAAGGCTAAGAATAAATCGTCTTCGTAAACTTTGTAACAAGGAATTTCCCCTTTGACTATTTTGCAAAAAATACAATCATCCATAATTATTTATTGATCAATTTTTGGATAAAGTTTTTTAATAATAGAAAGAATTAAATCTTGGGATTTTTCTAGGCTCATATTTACAGTGGCACCAGCAGCGGCTTTGTGTCCCCCACCACTTTTAGTGGATACGGCTATTTTAGATAGATCATAAAGATCACTGTTTCTAGTTCGCAGACTAACTTTCACTACATTTGGTTGAAGTTCAACCAAAGTAACAGCAATATCCCAACCTATAACCGATTTAATCATATTGGCTATTTCGGAATAACCCCCGACATTATTAATGTTAAGATTATTGTCATTAATTTGATTATAAGAAAGTGAAGCAACAGCTACATGGTTAGAATGAAAAGTTTTTATAGAGGATAAGACTAAGGAAATAAATTTTAGACGGTCAGGGTGATCTGAATTTTCTATATCAAAAATAAGTTTGGGAAATTGTGGATAAATTTTAGCCAACTGGGAAGCAATATTAAAAGTTTTGTATGTGGGATTAAAATATTTGAAAGCACCACTGTCAGTATAAATACCAACATAAATACAAGCAGCGATTTTGGGGGTAATTTTTATTTTTCGATAAGTCAAAAGATCGTAAACTATTTGAGCAGTAGCCGGGCTGGTAGGAATAACCATATTTACTTTGCCGAATTTTTCATTACTCTGATGATGGTCGATAACAATAGTTTTTAGTTTTTTAGGAAGTTTAAAGCCATTGATTTTAGTGATTTGATTAACAGAAGAAGAATCAAGAATTAAAAATAAATCATATTGATTAAGATCAATTTGGGTAATATTTTTAGGGTTGATTTTATCGGTTCCCGGAAGGTGTAATAAATTTTGAGGAATAGGAGTGTCGCCCTGGATTAAAGTAACATTTTTGCCCAAACCGGTTAAAGCGTGATACATGGCTAAAGCTGAACCAATAGAATCACCATCAGGGCTGGGGTGTAGATGAAGAAGAATTTTTGAGGAGCGATTAATTTCTTTCCAAATTCGTCTGGCACAAATTTTAAAACTAAGCATGCTTTTATTTTATCAGCTAAATGATAGAATTAATTAATATGAATAAACTAGTAACCACAAAAGAACTTTTTAAAAAAGCTTTAGATGGTAAATATGCTATCGGAGCTTTTAATATTAATAATATGGAGTTGTTACAAGGGATTGTAACAGCAGGAGAAGAATTGAAATCACCATTAATATTGCAAGTTTCTGCAGGGGCTAGAAAATACGCCAATAGTAAATATTTAATTAAATTGGCTGAAGCAGCCCTGGAAACATCAACAATCCCAATTGCTTTACACTTGGATCATGGCGAAGATTTTGAAATTTGTAAAGCTTGTATCGATGATGGATTTTCATCAGTGATGATTGACGCCTCTGCACACGATTTTGAAGAAAATATCAAGTTAACTAAAGAGGTGGTTGATTATGCTCACGACAAGGGTGTGGTAGTTGAAGCTGAATTGGGGAAATTAGCCGGAATTGAAGATGCAGTTTCAGTTGAAAGCGCTAATGCTATTTATACTGACCCAGAAAAAGCTAAAGAATTTGTGGAAAGAACCGGATGTGATTCTTTGGCAGTAGCTATTGGGACAAGTCATGGAGCTTATAAATTTAAATGTGAACCAAAATTGGATTTTGACAGACTTACAAAAATTAAAGAACTTTTAGGCTGGGATTACCCATTGGTTTTACATGGATCGTCTAGTGTACCCCAAGATTTGGTTAAAGTTTGTAACCAATACGGGGCAAAAATTGAAGATGCTCAAGGTGTTCCTGAAGAGATGTTGTCAAAGGCCAGTAAAATGGGGGTAACAAAAATTAATATTGATACTGATTTAAGAATAGCTTTTACTGGACAAATTAGGAAATTTTTTATGGAAAATCCATCTGAATTTGATCCAAGAAAATATTTGGGTCCAGCCAGAGATGCAGTAACAGAAGTAGTCAAAAGAAAAATAAAAGTCTTTGGTAGTGAAAATAAGGCTTAACATTTTATTTTATATTTAAAAGCCCGGCAACTGCCGGGCTTTTTTGTTTACTAGAAATGAGGTTTTAGGCTAAACGATATTCAAGTTTTTCTCTGTCGTAAATGTGAGTAGTTTCAATAAAACGAATTTTGCCTGATTTTGTGCTCATAACTAAACTAGTAGTTCTGGCACCGCCACCAAAGAACCTGACACCGCGGAAAAGTTCACCATCAGTAACAGCGGTGCAACAAAAGATAATAGTTTTGCCGCTAGCTAATTCATTATGGGTATAAATTTTACCCGGCTGGCCACCCATTTTAATTAGACGGGCTTTTTCGGCTTCATCTCTGATCCAAAAACGAGCTTGCATTTCACCTTTTAAACATCGGATACCGGCAGAGGTGATGACTCCTTCGGGAGCTGCACCAATACCCATGACAGCATGGATACCAGAGCCACCCATACAAACAGCTACACCGGGGACTAAGTCACCATCTGGAATAAGCTTAACTCTGGCTCCGGCTTGTCTGATTTCTGAAATTAAGGTTTCATTTCGATCTCTATCCAAAACAACAATAACTAAATCAGAAATAGATCTGTTTAATGATTTAGCAATGGCTTCTAAGTTTTTAATTACGGGAAAATCAAGAGATACTTTGCCGGCCGCCTGGGCTCCAACAACTAATTTTTCTAAATACATATCAGGGGCATGGAACAAACCACCCTTTTCGGAAGCGGCTAAGACAGAGACAGCACGAGGGCCAAAAACCGCCGTAGCGTTGGTATTTTCAAGTGGATCAATAGCAATATCAACAGCCGGTCCTTTACCTGTTCCGACCTTTTCTCCAATGTAAAGCATGGGGGCCTCGTCGCGTTCTCCTTCACCAATAACTATTCTGCCTTGAAAATCAATTCGATTAAACAAATCCCTCATGGCCTTAACGGCTTCAAAATCAGCTTTCTGTTTATCACCAAAACCGGCAGTGTGAGCGGCTGAAATAGCGCCGATTTCGGTTACGTGAGAAAGTTGTAAAGTTAGACTTGGTTCGTTTTCATAAGTAAATTCGGGGTCACATTTAGTAATAGAACGTTTAATATTTTTCATAAAAGTTAAATTAATAACAAGATGAGCTTCTTCATTATAGTACTAAGTGATACAGAAGGGAAATAAAAGATAAATTATTTTTTTTGTGTAGCTTATATGTATTATCCAAATTTTGGATAGCAACATTTTTTATATTTTTTACCAGAACCACAAGGGCAAGGATCGTTTCGTCCAGGAGGAGTGTCTTTTTTGATTGGTTGTTGATGAGGCGGTAGTTCAACAGGCTTATCACTAACAGGTTGATCAGTAGCCTCTTGAGGTTTATTTTCCATGGAGCCTCCCCTACCTTCAGTAACATTTTGCGGAGTAATTTCTTGTGGGGCAACAGGTTCAAGTCGGAAAAGTTTACGGGCCAAGTTATATTCAAATTGTCCCATTAAATTCTGGAACATCTCGAAACCTTCTTTGCGGTATTCAACTAAGGGGTCTTTTTGAGCGTAACCTCTGAGTCTGACGCTATCACGAAGATTATCGAGGGTGGTTAAATGTTCTACCCAAAGTTGATCCAAAGTGGAAACGACGGAAAAGGCCAAAATACTATTAGCAATGTCAGAACCAAACATCTTAACTCGGGTGCTCCACTGATCTTTGAGTATTTTAATTAAAAATTCCGACGGATTACCTGATTTTTCTAAATCTTTTTTGAGTTTATTTTTAATATCAGAATTCATGGGAAGTATTTCCATAAATTCCAAAAGAACTTTATCGATATCTATTTTACCGGTATCGTAGGAAGTATTGATATTTATCAAATTATTTATTTGATTGGTTAAGTATTTAAAAATAGTCTCTTCATTTTTATCAGGAGAATTTTTCTGATTTAACAAAATATCATCTCTGATTTTATAAACAATTTGACGTTGGCGGTTAATGACATCATCATATTCAACTAAACTTTTGCGGGCATCAAAATGGAAACCCTCAACCTTAACTTGGATTTGTTCAATGACTCGAGAAACTAACGGATGAGTTAGAGGGGTATCTTCAGGCATATTAAAACGTCCCATCAAAGCACTGATTTTTTCGCCACCAAAAATACGCATGATATCATCATCGAGAGCAATATAAAACTGAGAAAAACCCGGATCACCCTGACGTCCGGCACGACCACGAAGTTGATTATCGATACGACGGGATTCGTGACGCTCAGTACCAATAACACACAAACCGCCAAGTTTGATGACTTCATCATGTTCTTTTTGCCAGACTTTTTTGTCTACTTTTTCTTTTGGACCACCTAGGATAATATCAACTCCCCGACCGGCCATATTAGTAGCCACAGTAATACCGCTTTTTTTACCAGCTTTAGCAATGATTTCAGCTTCAGATCGATGATTTTTAGCATTTAAAACCTGATGAGGCAGACCTTTTTTACGAAGTAGTGAAGAAATAACTTCATTTTTTTCGATAGAAGTGGTGCCGATTAAAACCGGCTGGCCAGCCTTGTACCTGTCTTCGACAAAATTGGCGATAGCAGCATATTTGGCCCGTTGAGTTTTGAAAATTAAATCATGTTCATCGGTTCTTTGAATTGTTTTATTGGTGGGGATAACAACAACATCGAGATTATAGATTTTTTTAAACTCTTCGGCTTCGGTAGCGGCGGTACCAGTCATACCGGCAAGTTTTTCGTAAAGTCTAAAATAATTTTGAAAAGTAATAGTCGCCCATGTTTGAGATTCACGTTGAACAGTAACCCCTTCTTTGGCTTCAACGGCTTGATGAAGACCATCAGACCAGCGACGACCATCCATAAGACGTCCAGTAAACTCATCAACAATAACTACCTGACCGTCTTTGATAACGTAATCTTTGTCTTTGTGAAACAGAGCTCTGGCTTTGATAGCATTTTCAATGTAATGAATTGTTTCAAAAGATTCTTCGTATAAGTTAGTAACGTTTAGAATGCGCTCGACTTTGCGAATACCATATTCAGAAAGAGTAGCAGATCTGGCTTTTTCATCGATAACATAATCAGTTGGTTGTAAATCGGCGGCAATTTGGGCAAATTTATAATATTTGTCAGTTGGCTGGTTGTTAGGTGAAGAAATAATTAGCGGAGTTCTGGCTTCGTCAATTAAAACAAAATCAACTTCGTCAACGATAGCAAAGTGATGAGGCCGTTGGACGACTTGATCTTGGTTTTGGGCCATGTGGTCACGAAGATAATCAAAACCAAATTCATTGTTGGTACCGTAAGTAACATCAGCCAAATAAGCTTCCTGACGAGAGATTGGTTTTAAATGAGCTAAGCGATCATCGACTTTTTCGGTTTCATCGGTGTATTCTGGATCAAGTAAAAATGATTGCTCGTGAATAATACAAGAAGTAGAAATCCCGAGTAAATTCAAAGCTTTAGGATACCAACCGGTACCGACACGGGTTAAATAATCATTTGGAGTAATGATATGAACTCCCCGACCAGTAAGAGCATTTAGATAAGCTGGAAAAATAACAGAATGGGTTTTACCCTCTCCAGTTCGCTGTTCGGCAATGGCCCCCTGATGAAGAGTTAAAGCAGACATTAATTGAACATCGTAGGCTCTTTCACCAATAGTTCTTTTCACGGCTTCACGAACAACAGCAAAGGCTTCGGGTAAAATATCATCTAAAGTTTTACCTTTTTTGAGTTGTTTTTTTAAATAGTCAGTTTTTTGGCCTAACTCATCGTCGTTAAGTTTGGTAATATCATCTTCGAGCGAGTTAATTTTGTCGATTATTTTTTGGTAAGATTTAATCCGCTTGGCATTTTCGTCAAAAAGATTTTTCAGTGCTTGAAACATAGAGTAATTATAGCAGTAATACGTCAGTTAAAATTATAAAAATTTGGCTTTTAAACATACCTCGTTTGGGTTTCGACCCAAAAAGGTCAAAACCCAAACTGGGGTGGCTCCTCTAAATTTTGGTAGGCTTGATAGTGTCAAAACCAGTAAGGTTTTGTAAAACTTTAGGGATGGTAACAGTACCATCCTTTTGTTGGTGATTTTCGATAATAGCCAAAACGGCGCGGTCGGTAATCATGGTAGCGTTTAAGATATGAACAAATTCATTTTTACCATCAATCTTTACTTTTGTATTTAAACGTCGGGCTTGATAGGCATCGCAGTTACTACAAGAATGAGTTTCTCGATAAGCATTTTGGCCTGGGAACCAAGCGTTGATATCATACATGCGACGATTTGGTTGAGGTAAATCACCGGTACAGGATTTGACTATTTGATACGGAATTTCAAAATCTTGCATGATTTCTTCCTGGTTAGCTAACATTTCCAAACACATAGCATCAGAAATTTTGTAGTCAGGAAGAGTAAAAATATTCATTTCGACTTTGTTAAAAAAGTGAACCCGAAGCATGCCTTTCATATCTTTGCCATAGGTACCGGCTTCACGACGGAAACACGGTGAAAAATTTACGTATTTTAGGGGTAATTTAGATGAATCTAAAACCTCATCCATATGATATGGAACAACGGCGTGTTCGGAACTACTAATAAAAACTAAATCATCTTGCTCAGAAGAATAATAAGCATTAAATAAATTTTTGTTACTGGCGTAGCCACATTTCCATTCGCTGCTACCTTTGATCATGGCCGGAGGAATCATACCGATAAAACCTTTTTTAATTAACTTTTGAAAAGCATAAAACATGACGGCCATTTCCAAAACAGCTCCTTGACCTTTGAGATAAGCAAAACGAGAACCGGAAACTTCAGCAGCTTTTTTGATATCAATAATGTCAAGTTTTTCACCAAGATCGGCATGATCCAGAGCCTCAAAATCAAATTTGGTCGGCTCCCCTACTGTTTTGTAAACTTGGTTTTCGGTGTCGTCTTTGCCAACCGGGACATCATCGGCCGGAATGTTAGGAATTTCTTCTAAAATTAAATTTTGTTTATCTTCTAAATCTTTGAGTTTTAATTCTTCGGCTTTTAAACTTTCTTTGATTTTGCTGGCTTGTTGTAATTGTTCTTCAGTTGGTTTTCCTTTGAATTGTCGGCTTAAAGCATTTTGATCGGCTCGGAGTTTTTCAACTTGGGAAAGAAGTTCACGACGGCTAGAATCAATTTTAATGATTTCATCAACGACAGCAGAATCTTTTTGACGATTAGTCAGAGCTTGACGAACGGTATCAGGATTTTCTCGAAGTAAATTGATATCGATCATGATTGAGTATATTTTAGCAGAAGATGTTGGCTAAGATAGACGCAAATTAAACGCAAAATTACAATCCAATTTCTGGAGCGATGGATTGCATGGAGGTAAGACAAATTTCGATGAATTTTTCAAGCGGGATATTCAGGCCTTCTGGGAGTTCACACATTTTAACTTCATCACGGCGAGTACCGGCGGCAAAACGTGGTTCTTTTAAAAATCTTTTTAACACTGAACTAACTTTGACATCAGCTAATTTTTTGGTCGGGTAGATTAAGGCAACGGCAACAATTAAACCGGTTAAACTATCAGCACAGAAAATGGCCCATTGGGCTTGGGTTTCAGTTTTGATTCCGGTTAATGACGGAGCGTGAGCTTTGACAATTTTGTCGATTTCACTAGGAATTTCTAAATTAAATTTGGCCAAAGCCTCTTTGGTTTTATTAGGGTGAAATTCCTTAAATTCGCCAACATAGTCAATATCATGAATTAAACCAGCCAACATCCAATCATCTTTTGGTAATTCATCACTTTTGAGTAAACCATTTTGAGAAAGATAATCATAAATTCCACCCATACAAGCTTCCAAAGCTAGAGAATGATAAAAAATATTAGTTTCTAAAGAATTTTTGACAGTAGCAAAATAAAGTTGTCTATCCATACTATTTTTTCTTTTGTTCTACCTTTGGCAGATTGTAGATGCGGCGGGTTTCAGAAGAAATTTCATACCTCATTTGTGGAAATAAAGTTCCTTCACGAGCGGTTATATCTTCAAAAAACCAGAAGACACGTTCACTGTGTCCCCAACCAGAAGTTGGTGGCATACCATATTCCAACATTTCGACAAAGTCGATATCCATCATCTGGGATTCATCATCACCTTTTTCTCTGTTAGCCTGTTGCTCTTTGAATCTCTCAAATTGGTCGACGGGATCATTTAATTCAGAGTAGCCATTACCGAGTTCTGACCCAGCGATAATCACATGGAAACGCTCGGTTAACATTTCATTGTCAGGTCGTGATTTTGCCAAAGGTGAAGTAAATTTAGGTTCATCTATAACGAATATCGGACCGCTGATGGTTTTTCTGACAAGTTTCCATAAATTATCAACAATACGAGCACGATTGGTTAAACCAGCAATATCAATCCTCTTTTCTTTTAAAATTTTTAGAATTGTTTCCTCTGAATCATTAAAGATATCAACATTAAAATGTTTTTTAATTAAATCAGCGTAACTAATGCGCGGCCATTTGCCACTTAGATCAAAAGTATATTCACCTTTGATAAATTTGGTTTTACCATAAAGATTTTTAGCAATATATTTATATAATTTTTCAACTAAATCCATGTTCATGGTGTAATCGGCATAAGCCCAATACCATTCGCACTGGTAATACTCTTGGAGATGTTCGTCGTCTATCCCTTCATTTCTGAAATTAGGCCCGAGGGTAAATATTTTTTCAAAACCACCACCAATAAGTCTTTTTTGATAAAGTTCAGTGCTAATTCTGAGA
Organism: Candidatus Parcubacteria bacterium; assembly: GCA_023396915.1. Classification (GTDB taxonomy): domain Bacteria; phylum Patescibacteriota; class Microgenomatia; order UBA12405; family UBA12405; genus WARW01. The sequence continues at coordinate 69,213 of JAEWUV010000007.1, read as the reverse complement.
TAAAAATCCTGATCTAAAGCATTGTGATGAGTAATAAAAGGTTTGGCATCAGCACCACCGGTAACCAATTCCATAACTGGAGTTTCAACTTCAATAAAACCATTATCCTGTAAAAACTTTCTGTTCAATTCCCAAAATTTTGACTTTCTAATAAATAAATCTTTTCTTTCCGGATTCATAACTAAATCCAAATATCGGTGGCGGAAAATTAATTCTGGATCTTGAAGCCCTTTCCATTTTTCAGGTAAAGTTCTGATTGATTTTGAAAGTAATTTAATTTCTTTGGCAAAAATCGAAATTTCACCACGTATCGACTTTCCGACGACACCTAAAACTTGGATAAAATCACCCGTATCGATAAGTTTTAAATCATTAAATCCAAGAATTTGTTTTTTTATATCAGTGTCCAAAAGTTCGTCTTTTTTAACTAAGATTTGAATTTTTCCGCTCTGATCTTGGATATGGCAAAAAAGTAAAGCCCCATGACCACGCCACGAAATTATACGGCCAGTAAGGTTAACTTTTTTATTTTCATAATTATCATAATTTGAAACCACGTCAGCATTGGAAACGTCTTTAGTACTTTCTGCCGGATAAGGATTAATTCCCATCTTTCTGAGATTTTTTATTTTCTCAAGACGGATATTTCTGATTTCGTCTATAGCTGCCATGTGCTATTTTACTATACCTGTTTGCTGATTTGTTTTAGTTGATTGAAATTATCTTGTATATAGTTTTACCGGCAGGAGCGTTAACTTCTATTTGATCATTAACTTTTTTACCGACTAAAGCCTGGCCTAACGGTGATTGATCAGAAATTTTATTAGCCATCGGATCTGATTCAAGTTGATTAACGATAAAAAATTCCCTGGTGTTATTAGCAATTTTTACTTTAACCTTACAACCTACTTGAATAGATTTAAAAATTTTTTTGTCACTGATAATTTCACTGGAATTCAAGGTCTCTTCAATTTCATCAATTTTATTATTAGTCACTTCTAACTCTTCTTTTAATTGCGCGGCTAACCCATCCTCTCCTGATTCGTCAGGTTGAGCGGATTCTTCAATCTGGTTAATCAAATGTTCCTGTTTACGTTTAAGTTCTTCTAACTGATCCTTTAAACTTTTAGCCCCATCTTTGGTTAATAGGTTTTTTGAATTCATTTTGTTTTATAAAAAAACTCCCAAATTTTTATTAAAATCTGCTTGGGAGCTGCAGATATTAGTGAGTATGTTAAGGGAAAGAAAAGCTTTTGTCAAATGCAAATTAGTGATTTAATTAAGAGATGATTTTAAATAATTTTTTTAAAATAACACCAGAGAGAAGACGGGTGAAGATAAAGGGCAAACAAGGGGTGGTTTATAGTAATCCACGATGGTGGAAAAAATTTTTTTTCTATTTTGGGTCGGTTTTAGTAATATTTTCATTGATTTTTATACTATATATATATGAGCCTATAATTAGGGGTTGGATTAAGTATAAATTAATAGACCAAAGTAAGATTGCAATTAAAATAGAAGAAATAAAAAGTGAGAATATCGTACCTCAGACCGAGACGATTCCAGAGCCCACTCCTGAACCAATAATTGAATCGAACGAATTTAATATATTGATACCTAAAATAGGAGCTGAAGCAAATATAGAAATAGGAGTTTCAACTAGTAAAAAAGCAGAATATATGGCGGTGCTTAAAAATAATAAGGTAGCTCAAGCTTTGGGGACGGGATTGCCAGGAAGTGGTAATGGAACGTCAATGTTTTTATTTGCTCATTCCAGTGAGCAAGGAGTACTTGATGCTCGAGATAATCCAGTGTTTTATTTGTTAGGAAACTTGGAGAATAATGATGATATTTTAATAAATTATAGGGGTAAAATATTTACATATAAAGTATATACAAAAAAAATAATCGGGGCAAAGGAAACTGCTTATCTTAGTTACAGTGAAGCCGATAAAGAAATTGTAATATTGCAGACCTGTTGGCCAATAGGAACGAACTGGCAAAGACTATTGATTTTTGCACAGAAGATTTAGAAAGATTTAGGTTAAAATATTAATCATGAGTTTGGATTTGTCTTTTAGTGATGATTATTGGCAAGAACTAGAGTCAATAGTTGATAAAACGCCTAACTTTAATAAAGCTTTGATAAAAAAAGCTTATGATTTTATGGCGGAAGCTCATCAAGGACAAAGACGCTATTCCGGGCAACCATATATTTCTCATCCGGCTTGGATTGCCAAAGTTGTAGCCCAACTTAACATTGGACAAGAAGCTGTAATTGCAGCTTTATTACACGACTGCGTTGAAGACACTAAAATTACTTTGGATGATATTGCTAAGGAATTTGGTGATGAAGTGGCTTTGTTAGTCTCCGGATTAACAGAAGTTAAAAGTAAAACATCTGGAATTAAGATTAATCAAACCAGTATTGAAGCTTTTAGAAAGTTCTTTTTTTCTTCCGTCAACGACGTACGGGTGTTGATTATCAGATTGGTTGATAAATTCCATAACAGCTTAACAATCCAATACTTACCAAAAAAGAAACAAATTATATATGCCAAAAACGTTATGAGAATTTATGGACCTTTGGCTGAATACGTAGGTTTACATTATTTTAAAAAACGTCTGGAGGATATTGCTTTTCAGACTCTTTATCCTAAAGAGGCAGAAAAAATTAAAAAAATATTTGCCGAAAAAGAAAAAGATGAAATAAAGGCGTTAAATTTAGTAAAAACTGAAATTGAAAGTATTCTTAAAATTAATAATATTAATAATGTAATTGTTGAAGGCAGAATAAAAAGTTTGTATAGTACCTACTCGAAAATAAAACAAAAAGGAGAAGGTTATCGAGTAAAAGATAGAGTGGCTATTAGAGTTTTAACTGACAATCTGGTTCAATGTTATACCATTTTGGGTCTACTACATGCTAAATACAGATCGTTACCTGAAGAGTTTGAGGATTATATATCAACTCCTAAACCGAATGGATACAGATCAATTCAAACAACAATTGCCTGGAAAGATGGTCTAACTGTGGAAATTCAAATTAAAACAAAACAAATGCATGAATTTAATGAATTTGGACCGGCGTCACATATTGCTTACAAAACAGGTAAAGAAGGTGGAGTAGGAAAAGGAATGGAGTGGGTTAAAGATTTAGTTAATTGGCAAAAGGGAGACAATAATATAAATAATTATAGAATTAAAGTATTAACGAATTATATTTATGTATTTACACCGAAAGGAGACACAATTCAGTTACCCAAAGGGGCAACAGCTTTGGATTTTGCTTATAAAGTCCATACCGGTATTGGTGATAGATGTGTTGGGGTAAAAATAAACGGAAAAATGGGGAGAATAGATGATAAATTAGAGACCGGTGATTTGGTAGAGGTGCTACTAGGCAAAAAATTGAATGTAAGTAAAAATTGGTTGGATAATGTGATAACCAACACGGCCAGGGAACATATAAGAAAAATAATAAAAATGTTGAAATAATAGGCTAAAAGTAATAAAATTACACGTTATAGGTTATTTATTTTATGGCATCTTTAAAAGAGAGACAAAGAAAAGCACCCCCACCAGGGGATGGTCAAATTAGGATTGATTTAGCTGGTAATTTTTCTGTAATAACCCTAAGGAAACCTGGTCTTCCAAAGACACAAAATGTAGTAAAGAGAACTGGTTTTGGTATTGTTCCGATTGAAAATAAAATGATATCTGTTTCTTCTAAACTAGAAAATTTAAAACTTATACCCACCAAAGAACCCGTTGTTGAAAAGAAACCAATTTATGCATACGTAAACGGGGAAACTTTAAAAATTATTAGAAGTAGAATTAAAAGTAAATATCAAGAATATTCAGATAATCAACTAGCTGAAAATTTGTTAGCTTTCCAAGGTGGAGGAAAAACAAATATAGAATTTAAAAAGGATGATGAGACTTCCACTATACTTTTAAGTTCAATTATAGCGGTTGAATTTTCTTCTGATCCAGACAATACCCCTTTGGGTCATAAAATGTATGAATTATTAGGAATTTTTACACAACCTATTGGAACAGGAAGGCCGGGTAGTGATAGGGCAGTTAGTATGTATGCAAGAATTAAAAGGGGTAATATAAAACATCCGTCAACTTTTGAGGTAGGATATTGTTTCTTTGCTCGTCCAGAAGATGCTATTAAAGTAAGAATCTCTCAAAAGAATGAAACTGGTTTCTTTTTTGGAGGTAAAAAATAAAACTAAGATTTTAATTTATTTTTAAAAGTTTTTTTCGGTAACGGTTGGAGAAGCGGTGGGCTTCGTCTCGGAGTTGTTGAAGAAGTTGAAGTGCTGGAGAATTTTTGGGTAAGTTAATTTCAACCCAAGTATCGGTTGTTTTTATAACTAGGGTTTCGAATTTTTTAGCAAGACCAAGAACAGGAATACCAAAAATCCACCCCTTAATCCCCTCCTTTGATGAAAGGAGGGGAGACTGTAATTGCATTTCAATTGCTTGATTAGCGGCAGAAACTTGAGGTTTGCCACCATCGACTAAAATCAAATCAGGTTTCCCCCATTCAGGATGTTTAAGACGACGATAAATAACTTCTTTAATCATAAATTGATCATCGGGAATAGTTTTACTGTTGATTTTAAATTGACGATAAGCTGAATTGTCAATTTTGCCATTTTGATAAACAGTCATGGCGCCGACAAAAACTTTGGATCCTAAATTGGAAATATCATAGACTTCGATACGATTAATCTTTTTAATGTTTGGAAAATATGAAGATAAAGTAAGAATTAACTCGTCTGTAGCTTTTTGAAATTTGTCTTCTTTAAATTCGATATCTTGGTAAAGATTACTTAAGTTTCGCCAACCAGAGGTAATGTAAGTTAGAGAGTTTATTTGATCACGTCTTACTTTGGCCATTTCAAAGTTTTCATCTTTTGAAAAAGCGTCCATTTCTTTTTTAAGTTGAAAGATAAGCTTCCTGATATGACCGTTAAATATTTTTTTGATATTTTTAATGTTGGCCTTATATTCCTTTAGATTTGGATTTGGTCCTGGACATAATCCAAGGTGACAATATAAACATTTTTTACCGCCGTGTTTTTTTGAATAATAAGGGAATATGTGGCGGATAGTTTTTAAAAGATTTTTGACCGAACGGCTGTCAGGGAAAGGGCCATAAAACAAATCATCTTTGTTTAGAGTTGATTTGAAAGCCGGTTTAATTAGGGGGAATTTATCTTTGGTAATGGTGATATAGACATAACTTTTATCGTCTTTGAGTTGGGAATTAAATTTAGGACGATATTGTTTGATAAGACTTGATTCTAATATCAGGGCTTCAATTTCAGAACCAACAGTATGGAAGTTAATATCAACAATTTGAGAAACTAGTCGGGAAGTTTTATAACCCAAAGCTTGATCAGACTGAAAATATTGAGAAACCCGTTTTTTTAGATTAACGGCTTTGCCAATATAAATTATTTTGCCACTAGCGTCTTTGTAAATATAAACACCAGGAGATGTTGGAATATGGGTTAAATCAAACACACAGGTATTATATAATGAAAGTATGAAAAGAATGGAAAAATTTTTAACGATAATTTTTAGTATTGTTTTTTTGGTTTCAGGAATCGTCAGATTTTTACAAGTTAAAAATTACAATACTTTTTTTACTTATGACCAGGCACGCGACATGTTGGACATTAGAGCCTTGGGGACATTTAAGGATTTGGCAGTTTTGGGGCCAACAACTTCAATTAACGGATTGAGATTAGGGCCATTTTATTACTACATAAATTTACCCGCTTTTTGGGTAGGAATGGGCAACCCACAGGCTTTGGTTTATTGGAATATAATTCTATTTTTGTTTTCCGGAGGATTTATTTATTGGTATTTTAGAAAAAGAAATAAGATCTTAGGATTTTTGATAGCAACTTTGTTTTTAATGGCACCACAGATATTTAATTGGACTAGATATTTTTGGAATGCGAATATGGCGGCTTATTTGAGCGTTTATTTTTTTGTAGCATTATGGAATTTTATTGAAAAAAAGGATAAAAAATCAATTTTATGGCTGGGTATAACCAGTGCGGTCTTAACTCAGTTTGAAGCGGCTTTTGGAATCGTTTGTTTGATATTTTCAGTTTTGATAATTATTTTAAACAAAAGAGTAAATTCATGGAAAGGTTTTTTAATTGGAGTCCTCCCCTGGTTTTTGCCGCAAATTCTTTTGGAAATAAAGAATAGGTTTCAAATGACAAAATTACTACTTGGTATTTTTTCTGGAGGAAATAATGTTCTTGGAGACAAAATGAAATTTAGTGAAGTTGTAATTTCACACTTAACGACTATTAGGAAGTTTTTTGAGGGTCAATTTATCGCCAATTATGGTTGGGGTTTAGGAATTTTAATAGCGGCGGTTGTACTAATTTTAATCAATAAAAAATATCGAAAAATAGGACTTTATTTTATTTCATTTTTGGTTTTTGCATTCTTATTTTATACAGCGATATATCATCACGAATTAAAAGGGTGGTATTTGGAAAGTTTAAGGGTTTGGTATTGTTTTGTAGTTGGAATTGGATTAGTAAATATAAATAAATTTAAAAAGGTAGTATTTTTATTGGTTGGGGTTTTGTTACTTAGAAATGTCTACTTAGTTAGTGCAGATCAATGGCAGTTTGTTAAACAAAAGACAAGTGACGATCCGAAAAATTTGGCTAATTTAATTAAAAGTATTGATTGGGTTTATGAAGAAATGGAGGGAAAAGGATTTGAGGCATTTAGTTATGTACCAGAAATTTATGATTATCCAAATCAATATTTGTATTGGTGGTATGGAATTAAGAAATATGGTTATATGCCGAATAAAGTGTCGTATAGTTTGACCGAAGTGCCAGAATATATCCGAACCCAAAATAAGTTTTATGAAAAAATGAGGATTGATGCTGATGGCAAAATTGCCCTAATTTATGAAACTAAAGATTTATATGTGGGATGGTTAAATCAATTTAATGATTATTGCACGGTAGATAAATGGAAAACGGGATGGAGAACGACGGTAGAAATTAGAGAAAAATGTAATTAAAGATTTTTTTTGAGGTATTGGCCGGTGTAGCTACGAGAACAATTGATAATATCCTGAACTGTGCCAACGGCAACAACTTCTCCACCCTTTTCGCCACCTTCCGGGCCCATATCAATAATCCAATCGGCGTTTTTGATGACATCTAAATTATGTTCAATTAAAACAACAGTGTTCCCTTTATCGACTAATTGACGCAAAACTTTGATTAATTTATCAACGTCATAAAAGTGAAGTCCAGTGGTTGGTTCGTCTAGGATATAAAGCATTTTACCGTTTTCTTTTTTGACTAACTCACGGCTGATTTTTAAACGTTGAGACTCCCCTCCGGAAAGGGTATTTGAAGCCTGACCCAATTCCAAATAACCTAACCCTACTGATTGAATTGTCTCTAAATTGCGACGAAGACGGGGAATATTTTTGAAAAATTCGGCGGCTTCATCAATGGTCATGTTTAGGATTTGGGCAATATTTTTGCCTTTATATTCAACTTCCAAAGTTTCCTCTTTGAAACGTGTTCCATGACATTCATCACAAGTAACATAAATATCGGGTAGAAATTGCATTTCAATTTTAATTTGGCCTTGGCCCTGACAAACTGGACAGCGACCGTCTTTGACATTAAAAGAAAAACGACTGGAATTGTAGCCACGAATTTGGGCTTCAACAGTTTGGGCCATCAAGTTTCGAATATCATCAAAAATTTTAGTATATGTAGCCGGATTACTACGAGGAGTGCGACCAATAGGAGATTGATCAACCAGTAAAACATCAGAAACTTTATCGGCGCCAGTTATTTCATCATATTCTCCTATGGTTCCATAGTAATTACCAAGTGTGGCTTTGCGAACACCGCCATAAAGAGTGTCGTGAACCAAAGTAGATTTACCTGATCCGGAGACTCCGGTAACACAAATTAATTTATTAAGAGGGAAGTTGACATTAATATTTTTTAAGTTCCATTGACGGCAACCTTTTATAGAAATTTTATAATCAGGATTGTTAATATGTGAATCAATATTACTTTTTATTTGTAGTTTTCCGGACAAATATTTTCCAGTTAAAGATTTATTATTTTTTTTAATATCTTCCAATGAACCTTGAGAGATGACTTCACCGCCGTTTTTACCAGCATATTGGCCAAAATCAACTATATAATCAGCAGATTTTATAACATCTTCATCATGCTCAACAACTACTAATGAATTTCCTAGGTCACGAAGTTTTTTGAGAGTGCCGATAAGCCTGTCGTTATCACGGGAATGAAGACCAATGGTTGGTTCGTCTAGGATATAAAGGACTCCAGTAAGACCAGTGCCAATCTGGCTGGCAAGTCTAATTCGTTGCGACTCACCACTAGAGAGTGTCCCTGCTTCCCTATCAAGACTTAGATAGTCTAAACCGACAGCCAATAAAAATTCAATTCTGGCGGCCAATTCTTTTTTAATTGGATCGACAATTTCTTTTTCTTTGTCACTGTTTAATTTTGAAGACAGCTCATTTAACCAAATGTTGAGTTTTTCTATGGGAAGTTGAGTAACTTCATAAATATTTTTGCCTAAAATATGGACGGAAAGAGCTTCCGGATTAAGACGGGAACCATGACAAGATAAACACTCAGTTTTAGTCATGAATTTTTCTAATTCATCGCGGATGGCATCTGATCCCGAATTAACATAACGGCTTTCCATCATTCTGGCCCGCCATTCGGGAAATTTAGACCGATCAATTTGAAATTTAGAGCCAAGACCTTTACATTCCAGACAAGCACCCTGAGGTGAATTGAAAGAAAAAAGTCTGGGTTCGATTTCGGGAAGTGAAATATTACAATGAGGACAGGCAAAATTTTCAGAAAATAGGGTATCTTTTAAACTTGCAGGTCTGTCAGGAAAATCAAAACCAGTATCAAAAACTTGAGCGATAATAACCAGACCGTTAGCCAACTTCATACTTTGTTCAACCCCATCAATTAATCTGTCAGAAATTGGTTTGGTATCTTTTAGATTTTCTTTATTAAGGGAAACCCTGTCAACGATAACATCAATATTATGTTTGTTAGTTTTGGCAATACCGAAATCAGAATATAAATCGATAATTTGGTTATCGACCCGAATCCATTTATAACCCTGTTTTTTAAGGTTTTCGGCAAGACCTTTAAAATCCCCTTTTTTATCACGTACTAAAGGAGATAAAACCAAAAATCGAAAAAGATTTAGACCTTTAACTTCAATTTGGGCAATATCTAAAATCTGATTAACAATTTGGCGACTGGTTTGAGGGGAAACCTCGCGACCACACTCGGGACAATGCGGGTGTCCGATTCTGGCAAAAAGTAAACGCAAGTAATCATAAATTTCAGTGACTGTACCAACGGTTGATCTGGGGTTATGAGAAATAGCTTTTTGGTTGATGGCAATCGACGGAGAAAGACCTTCGATTAAATCAACTTCGGGGCGTTTCATATTACCTAAAAATTGACGGGCATAAGAGGAAAGACTTTCAACATAGCGACGTTGACCTTCGGCAAAAAGAGTGTCGAAAGCCATAGATGATTTACCGGAACCAGAAACTCCGGTAAATACGACTAATTTATTTTTAGGGAAGTCAAAAGAAACATTTTTAAGATTGTTTTCTTTGGCCCCTTTGACAATTATTTTATCTACCATATTTTTCTATTTCTCTAATTTGGTCGCGGATGCGAATAGCTTCTTCAAAATCTAAATTAAAAGCATATTTCCGCATTTGTTTTTTGAGTCCTTTGATTTGTTTTTGGCGTTGTGTTGGGGTCAAGGATGAAGTGTCAATTTTTGCCCAGTTAGTTTTTTCTACTTTTTGAAGATTTTCTACTATTTGAGGACGGATAGATTTTACCACTGATTTGGGAGTAATGTTATTATCCTGATTATATTTAAGTTGAATTTTACGGCGACGATTAACCTCACGAATAGCACCATCCATAGCATCAGAAACTGAATCGGCATACAAAATTACTTTACCTTCAATATGGCGTGAGGCCCGACCCATAATTTGAATTAGTGATGACTGGGAACGTAAAAAGCCTTGTTGATCAGCATCTAAAATGGCAACCAAACTAACCTCGGGTAAATCTAAACCTTCACGAAGCAGATTAATACCGACTAAGACATCATAATTACCGGAACGTAAATCGTCTAATATCTTGGACCTTTCCAGAGTGTCTATATCTGAATGAAGATAGGCAACTTTTAAATTAGTATCTACCTTGGTGGGGTCGGCAAGATAATTAGCCAAATCTTCGGCCATACGTTTGGTTAGAGTAACCACTAGAGTTCGTTCCTTTTTGGAAACTCTAATTTTAATTTCTTCAACTAAATCAGGAATTTGATTTTTAGTCGATTTAATTTTAATTTCCGGGTCAACCAAACCAGTAGGACGAATTATTTGTTCGGCTACATATTTGCCTGATTTTTCAAATTCATATTTAGCCGGAGTGGCAGAAACATAAATTACATTACTCAACCGTTGCTCAAATTCATTAAATTTTAGAGGACGATTATCCAAGGCCGAGGGTAAGCGAAAACCGAAGTCAATTAAATTTGTTTTACGAGCTAAATCACCAGCATACATACCGCCAATTTGGGGAACGGTTACATGGGATTCATCGATAACAGTTAAAAATTTATCACCCCATAGATGGCGGAAATAATCGACTAAAGTGTATGGAGGATCGCCGTGTTTTCTGTTCTGATCGAAATAAATGGAGTAATTTTCAATACCGTTAATGTAACCAGTTTCCTGAAGCATTTCTAAGTCGTATTCAACCCGTTGTTGGATTCGATGGGCTTCAAGAATTTTATTTTGAGATTTAAACAGTTCGACCTGTTTATCGCAATCCGATCTGATTTGTTTAAAAATATCATCCAAATCCCGATGGCCGCTGACGTATTGTTTGGCCGGAAATAATTTCCATCTTTCTAAAATAATTTCTTTACCGGTTAGAGGATGGCGTTGAGTGATTTTTACTAAAGTTTCATTTTGAAATTCCAGGGCTAAATATGAGTCGATGTATGATGGCCACAAATCAATATTTTCCCCTCTAACTCGAAAAGTAGAACGCTTAAATTCCAATTCAGATCTAGTGTAAAAAAGAGAAACTAAATTTTCTAAAAGTTGTCGGCGGGGATAGTTTTTGCCAACTTCCAAAGAAAAAGTCATATTTTCAAATTCAACCGGGTCACCGATGTTATAGATACAACTGACTGAGGCAATAATAATGTTGTCATTGCCAGAGAGTAGATTTGAAGTGGCTTCCAAACGAAGGCGATCAATTCGGTCGTTAATATCGACTTCTTTGGCAATATAGGTGTCGGAGGCGGGAATATAAGCCTCAGGTTGATAATAATCATAGTAAGAGACGAAATAAGAAACTTTATTTTGAGGGAATAATTCTTTGAATTCTTGGTAAAGTTGACCGGCTAAAGTTTTGTTGTGAGAAATTACCAAAGTTGGCAGTTGAGTATTTTGAATGACATTGGCGACAGTAAAAGTCTTGCCGGACCCGGTAACACCCAGTAAAGTTTGTTGTTTAACACCAGATATAATATTATCCGAAAGTTTTTTGATAGCCTGAGGCTGGTCGCCGCTAGGTTTATATTCGGATTGAAGAGAAAAAGGCATAACTTATATTTTACCAAAATGTTTTGGGTTTTATTTGGGTAAGTTGTTTAAAGATTTTTTATGGTAAATTTTAATAATGCTTCAGAAAGTTTTATCTATTGCCAGTGTCGGATTACAAGGAATAGAGGTTGAGGTGGAAGTAAATGTGGCCGATAAAGGCTTCCCTGGTTTTGGAATTGTAGGCTTGGCCAGTAAGGCTGTAGAAGAAGCCAAGGAAAGAGTAAAGACGGCAATTATAAATACCAATATTGAATTTCCAAATGCAAAAGTCACCATAAATTTGGCACCGGCAGATTTGCCAAAAGAAGGTTCATGTTATGATTTACCAATTTCAGTGGGGATTCTGGCATCAATCGGAGAATTAATATTACCCAAAGAAAAGGCTTATTTTTATGGCGAATTATCTTTGGATGGCGGATTAAGACATACGCGAGGGGTATTTTTGTTGGCATTATTGGCCAAAGAAAAAGGGATAAAAAAGATTTTTGTGCCACGAATGAGTGCCAATGAAGCTAGCGTAGTTAGCGGAGTAGGTGTTTATCCGGTAGATAATTTACAAAATTTAATTAAACACTTAAACGGAGAAAAATTAATCGATCCGCTTAAAAAAGTGGAAACTGAAGAGATACTAGACGATATCAGGCCGGAATTTGATTTTGCTGAAATCTTGGGACAAGAACAGGCTAAACGGGCGTTGGAAATTGCGGCGGCTGGCGGACACAATATATTTATGATGGGGCCACCGGGATCAGGTAAAACTATGCTGGCTCGGGCGATGTCAGGGATTTTGCCAAATTTAACAGAAAAAGAAAGTTTAGAAGTAACTAAAATATATTCCATTACCGGTAACATTCCACCTGGTGGTTCGTTAATCCGTCAAAGACCGTTTAGATCACCGCACCATACAACTTCACAAGTTGGTTTGATTGGTGGAGGTAGTAATCCCCGACCCGGCGAAGTGTCATTGGCTCACAGGGGAGTTTTATTTTTGGATGAGTTTCCGGAATTTGGCAGAAGCTCTTTGGAAGCTTTACGCCAACCGTTGGAAGATGGGTTAGTAAATATTTCTAGGGCAGCCGGGTCGGTAACTTTTCCAGCTCAATTTATGTTAGTGGCAGCGGCTAACCCTTGCCCGTGTGGCTACTTGGGAGATCCGAAAAAAGAATGTAAATGCGGTCAATTTCAAATCTTGAATTACAGGAAAAAATTGTCCGGACCAATAATGGATAGAATTGATATTCATTTAACAGTACCGGCGGTTGATGTAAATCAATTGATGGTAAATAAAAACGAAGATAATAGAAATGAAAAGTCAGAAACAATTAAGAAAAGAGTGGTTGAGGCTCGGAAAATTCAAAGTGAAAGATTTAAAGATTTGGAACATGTTCACAGTAATTCTGACATGAAAAACAGACATTTGAAAAAATTTGCCGAGTTAACTGATCAGGCAAATTTGCTGTTAAAACAGGCAGTTAATAAATTTAATTTATCGGCTCGGGTTTATTTTAGATTAATAAAAGTAGCCAGAACGATTGCCGATTTGGACAAGAGCCAGGAAATAAAAGAGCAACATATTGCGGAAGCGTTACAGTATAGAGTAAAAAATGAGGAGTAAATATGTTTGAAGATAAAAGCAAGAATTATAAAAAGGGAAAGGAAGGGGAAGAAATTGCCAGAAAATTTTTGATTGAAAAAGGGTTTAAATTAATTGAGTCTAATTATTCCAATAAATTAGGTGAAATTGATATTGTAATGTCGGACAATGACTGGTTGGTATTTGTGGAAGTGAAACTTAAAATTGGAGACAGATACGGAACACCAGAAGAAATGATTAATAAAAATAAATTGTGGAAAATTAGGAAGGTGGCAGAAAGTTTTTTGGTATTAGAATCCCCTATTGCCAAAGGTTTTTCTAAATATCGAATAGATGCGGTGTGCATTGTTTTAAACGAAGATAAAACGATTAGAAGTATTAAACATTATGAAAACTTGTATGAATGAATGGAAGAATTGGAAAATACAAACAATTGAAAAGAAAGATTTTCCAGAGAGTTTAAAGACAATTAATAAATGTCCAGAAAAACTTTTTTACAGAGGTAAATGGAATGAAAGTTTATTTGAAAAGGTGGTGGCGATTGTTGGTAGCCGACAAATTACCAGATACGGACGAGAGGTGGTAGATAAAATTATGCCGGAAATTGTAAGCCGAAAAACAACAGTGATCTCAGGTTTTATGTACGGAGTAGACACCGAATCGCACCAAAAATGTTTGGAATATGGTGGAAAAACAATTGCCGTATTAGGTGGAGGTTTAGATTTTCCGTGTCCGGCAGATAACGACAAGTTATATACAGAAATTTTACAAAAAGGTGGGTTGGTAATTTCGGAATATGAGCCGTATTTTAAAGCGACTAATTGGAGTTTCCCTCAACGTAACAGAATAGTTTCTGGGTTGGCAAATATAGGAGTAGTAGTAGTCGAGGGTGGAATTAAGTCTGGTAGTTTAATTACAGCTAAATTGGCTTTGGAACAAAAAAGAAAATTACTGGCAGTACCGGGCCCGATAAATTCCAAGACTTCAGCCGGAACAAATTTTTTGATAAAAAGTGGCGGGGCAAAAATTTTAACTGAGGCGATTGATATTTTTGAAGATAAAATCGAAATGCCGAGTCAAGGTGAATTATTTAAAGATTATAGTGATTTGTCTGATCTAGAACGAGTGATTATTGATTTAGTTGAAAATGAACCAATGACCTGTGATGAACTCTGCCAAATGACTAAAAGAAATGTAACTGAAATTTCGACTACCTTATCAATGATGTTAATGAAAGATTTATTGGTTGAAGAAGACGGAAAATTTTATATCTCTTAAAACCCTCCTATCCTTCGATAAACTCAGGACATCCTCTCTTGACCAGCCTTCGCTGAAAGCTACGGCATGGCGAGGCAGGGCGGGGAATTATTTATTTTTACAAATAATTAGTCCAGTCGGAAATGGGGGCGACGTTGCCGATGGCAAAATTAATTCCGTATAAAACAATGGCTGGTAGTAAAAGAAGTAAAATTATTTTGACCGATTTTTTGGTTAAAAATTGACTAAAGGCCAAAAATAAAAATGGATAAACAGGAGAAATATAACGACTGATATCACGATGAGCCACCAACAAAGTAGCGATGACAAAAATTAGTGGAAAAATAGTAATAATATCGAATTTGTATTTTTTGATTAATTTATAGACTCCGTAGACGGCTATAAAAAAGATGTAAATAATATCTTCCAACCAAATAGTGTTAATCCAAGATTTAGTACTAATAAAAACAGTATAGGGTAAAAAGTTTAAATGGAAATTATCACCGCTTTGGAAATAGGCCCAAAAATTGCCGGTTTGAAGATAATACAGATAAAAAATTGCCAAAACAGTAACTGGAACTAAAAGATAAGGATAAAATTTTTTGACAGCAAGAGAAATATTTTTCTTTTGGATTAAATCGTGTACGAAAATAATAAAATAAGAAGCTAAAAGTAAAATGGCTGGAGTTTTAAAAGCTTGGGCTAAGGCGACAAAAATAGCCGAAAGCCAAATTTTATCTTTTTTGAAGAAATAAATCGATGCCAAAATACTTGCCAAAAACCAAGTCTCGGGAGCACCAACAGAACGTAAAACAAAAAGTCTGGCTGGGAAAAATAAAAGTAAAGCACTTAACCAATAAGCTTTTTTGTCGTTTACAAAAAGTTTTAAAAATTCATAAAAAATTAAACTTAAAAAAATTGATCCCAAAAGAGTGGAAAAAAGCATGGCTTTAGGGCCAGTGGTAAAGTTGTTGAAAAATTTTATTAAAAAAGGAAAGGCGGGAAAGTGAGCTGGATAATATTCTAAACTTTGGGGTAAAGAAAAATTTGGACCGATACAATTTTTGTTGTAACCACACTTACTAATAACCATATAATTTGGCCCATCATAGTTGGCAAAAATAGTTTCAAGAGAAACATCTCCAAAACCGATTTTGCTGGGAAGATTGGAATAGAAAATTAACCAAAACAGAAGAGACGAAAGAATAGTTAAAAGAATAAGCTTAAAATGTGGTCTATATTTGGTAAAATACATCTGCTTAATTCTACAACAAATTAGGCCCCATCGTCTAACGGTTAGGACATCAGGTTCTCATCCTGGTAATCGGAGTTCGATTCTCCGTGGGGTCACACAGAAAGTAAATGATATAATTGCCCGATGGTTTCAAAAGAAGTATCTCCATATGAAATGCCATTACCTAAATATAAGGGTTATTTGGATGATATTAATTCCGCTTATTTGACCGAGGTTAGAAATACCTTATCCCTGATGAGAGATTTTTTATTAGAAAATGGTTTTTGTGCTGTTGTTGTTGGAAGTGATGGGAAAAGAGAAAGACATCCTCAATCAAGAACTGAGGTGGTGTATCTTCAATACCAAAAAAAACGAAATGAGATTACCCCGAAACAAATTAATGAAAAATTTTTCGAAATTTACGGGATACCTTATTCCTCTGTTTTCGATTATGATTTAAAGACTGATGGAGACCCACGTGTTTTATACATTAATGAAGATATTTTATCTTATGTTTCAAGAGATTCTGGTTTAATTTACCCAGACAGAATTTTAAATTCGCGAATAGTTTTTGGTGAAATGGGTATGTGGAAAAGTGCTAGAGAAAAAGTGCTTGAAGAGATGGGGTTAACAACCGGTCTTAGTGGAAAAATAAGAAAGGCGTTAAAAAGTCAGATAAAAGATTATTTAAAGACTTGTGAGACTGGTTTAAGTCGGGGGAAAGTATGTTTTAATCAAGGTTATCAATTTTATGATGAAAGTGAACTTATTGGGAATTTTGGGTTTAAATATGGTTTTATTAGATTATTACAACGTGACTTAGACTTAAAAACCCAAACCTTGATTAGAGATAGAGTCTGGTCCACTAATCAAGCAATGGAATTACCAACTAATACTGCAGAAAGGGTTTGTTTTTTTGATGAATATAATCAGGATACAACGTTAGCTTATTTGTGGTTTTTACAAAGATACCACGAGGTTCAAGAAATGTATAAAAATAGAAGAATTCCTTCCGTTTCAAAATATGATTCATATGAATTCCAACAATGTTCTGAAATAATTTTAAGAAATGGAGACTCTTTTTAGCTTTGAAGATTTTACTAATAATTCTTTTATTATAGGTATAAAAATGATACAATCTGGTCTATGGTAGATAGAGATCAATCTGGAAAAGATTTTTCTTTTAAGGTACCTCGACCAGGAGATATTAGTATAAGAAGTGATTTGGTAGACAGAGGAACTATTACTAATGAGGTTTATTTAGCTGAACTAAATACATTTTCGATTGAAATAGTTAATAACTATTTATCTGAACTGAAACAACAAGCTGTTGACGAAATTAGGTTATTACGGGTTGAAGATTTTTTTGTCAGGAAAGGTGGTTTAAAAAAAGTAATGTCTTTTTACCAAGACTTATTACTGAATGGACAACAAATAACCCCCGATGAACAATCTTTGCTATTGGGACATTTGAATTTTGTTTTACAGCGAGGAATTGATCAAGATTTAAATAGTCCTCAAAATTATGTATCACATAATTTTAATCATAGTTTATGGGTGGCAGGCAATATCGATGAAAATATTGAAGTGCACCCAAAAGTAATCGAAAAATTTAAGAAGGAATATGGCCTTAGTACAGAGAAAGTGAGATTTCTTTTGGCTAACATGGCTTTATTTCATGATTTGGGCTATCCTGAATCTGAATCAAAACATTTACCCAAGGTAACACATAGCCAAACTGGGGCAGATAAAATTAATTATGGTTTAACAGAAGTTAATGGAGAAAAAGTAGCAATTAGGGGTGTTTTAGGGAGTATTTTTGGAGAGAAAGCGACAAATGATTTAAGAGACGCTGTTTTAATGCATAATGCTGATAAGTTCGATAAAAGTTACATGGTAAAAATCGTAACTGACCAAGGTCCTTTTTTAGTTGATGGAAATGATCTTTTTGTGGCCTGTGAAAGATTAGATGGAATTCGGAGTATCTCTATTTTTTCTGAGGCTAAAGATAATAATGGAGAAAAGTTAAGAGAGTGGATAGATAGGTTGAGAGGACTTTTTATAGATAAGGAAATGCCCAAAATTGAGCTAGTAGGCAAAAAATATGCTGGACGCAAATTAGGAAAAAATCAGTCTTTAGGCTTGGAATATTTTAAAGTAAGTTTAGATGACGAAAACCCATTATTGGTATTATTGGCATTGCTTCGTTCGGCTGATAATATGCACATAGCTGATCGTGTTTCCCCTCCTCAAGACGAGGAATATTTTATGGCTTATCTTTACGCTTTGGGTGACGAAAAAAGTCTTTTTTATGAAGGAAATAAAGATGTAGAACATTTTTATGAATTGGCTCAAGAATCTAGTCCAGAAATAAAAGAGACTGCCCTACAAGAATTAAAAGCTGAAGTTCTTAACCAGATACTATACTACCGAACCATTAAACATCAAACAAAACTGACTTCTAGTCTTAGATTTAAAGATAATTGGATGGATGATGAGACTCTTCAAATAAAAATCCAAAGATTAAAAATTACCATTAATACAGATTTGTTGAGACAGACGAATTATACTGAAGTTATCACATATTGGCGAAATTTTATCCTCAATCAGATTGCAGAAGAAGAATCGATAGTAGTTGATAAAGCAACCAAAGATGAAGTTAAAAAGGTAGCGGTTAAAATGGGGTCACGTGATTTTCCTCATTTTGCTGGCTGTGAGCCAGTTAAAGGAGTGAAAGTAGATAAGAATGCAATATGGGTGACTGTAGACGAGAAAAAGTATAATGAATTAAATAAAATTGAGATTAGGGAAAAGATTCAGTCAGGAGATCAGGTTTCTTTTGTCACAATACCAGCGGGTGAATACCAAATTTGGAGATTGTATTGGGCTTGTGAAGATATCGTTTTTGAAGAAGGGAAAAAGATTTTAATTTATGTTAATGGAGTATTATACTCTCCATATTAGTTAAAAAAACGAAAATATCGTATAATATAGGTTAATGACTAGTGAAGCCATACGTTCTAATATTAATATTAGTGTGATACGTGAGTTAATTTCCCGTTCAACCGGGAGGCCTTTTGCTGGTTTTGGTAGAGAAAATGGGGATTTAAAAGAAACTCCTTGGGAAGATAAAATGGCGGCACGTTTACAGACCAAGGCCAAAAGGAAGAAAGTTTCTTTTAAATATACGAAGGATGAAGACAAGATAACCTTTACTTGGGATGGTAAAGATTTGGAACTAATCAGACATTTGGATGTAGGAGAACACGGAAAAACTAATTTTTATATGATAGCAAAAAAAGAACAGTGGGATGATGCTGATCCTTGGTTTCGCAATGATTTTGATAAAATACCGGTTGAGTTGCATACAAGGGAGACAATAGAGGGTGGTAAAATTATAGAAAGAGTGGTGTATAAGGCGGCTTAGAGTATCAAGATAAAATCGACTATGAAATTTAGTCAGCGAGTTTATGAAGTGGTAAAACAGATTCCGAAAGGCAAAGTAATGACTTATAAGCAGGTGGCGGAGAAATTACACTCAAAAGCTTATAGAGCCAGTAGGAAATGCTTTGAAAAATAATCCCAATCCAATACATATTCCCTGTCATAGAGTTATAAAAAGTAACAGAGAAATTGGTGGATATTTTGGTCATATTGATGATTATCTATCAAAAGAAAAAGAAAGAAAGTTAATTAGTGAAGGAGTAAAAATTAAAAATGGGAAAGTAGAATTTTCTGATATACTTTAAACCATGCGAAAGAAACAACTAAATTGGTGGTGGATAGCAGCTATAATTTTGTGGTTAGTTTTAGTCGGAATCGGAGTGGTTTATTTTTCTTATAACAGGATGGTGGTGAAGAAAAATGAATCTAAAACAGCACTAGAAGTAAGCCCAACGGCAACACCAACTCCCGACCCTTTGGCTCCATACTCAATTTTACTGATGGGTTATGGGGGAGGAACTCATGACGGAGGATTATTAACCGACTCGATAATGTTGGCCCAAATTATCCCTCACGAAGAAAAAGTAAAGTTAATTTCTATCCCTAGAGATTTATGGGTGTCAATCCCAATATCTGAAGAAGAAAGTATAAAAAGAAAAATTAATGAAGCTTATGCGATTGGTTATGATGATAAAGATTATCCTAACAAACAAATAGAATTTACCGGAAGTGCCGGCGGCGGAGAAATGGCTAAATATGTAGTAGAACAGGTAACAGGGATAAAACCTAATTATTTTGCCACTATTGATTTTGATGGTTTTGTAAAAATTATTGATAGTTTGGGTGGAATTGATGTTAAGATAAGCCAAACTTTTGATGATCCGTTTTACCCTATCGAAGAACTTAAGAATGATACTTGCGGCAAAAGTGAAGAAGAACTTACCGCTATTGAAGCGACAATGTCGGGGGATAAATTGGAACAACAATTTACTTGCCGTTATGAAAATTTACACTTTGATAAAGGAATACAACATATGGATGGGACAACGGCACTTAAATATGCCAGATCAAGACATTCGGAAATAAACGGAGGAGATTTTAATCGATCAGAAAGGCAAAAGCAGGTAATAACTGCAATTAGGGATAAAGTAATAAATATTGGTTTTGTGTCAAAAATAATTCCGACTGTTCAAACTTTAACCAAACATATTACTACTGACATAATATTTTCTGAGATGGGCGAATTGGTATCAAAAATACCAGAAATCTCGGAATATAAAATAATTTCTGTTGCTTTAACTGATGATAATGTACTAAAAAGTACTAGAGCCACTACCGGACAGGCTATATTAAGCCCTAGATTAGGAGAAGATGATTTTAGCGAAGTAAAAGAATTTATAGAAAATGACGGAATATTGGCCCCGACAGCAACTCCAACAATAAAAACACAAAACTGATACAATACTTAGTCTTTAAATTAGAAAAAATTAAATAAAAAATAATGAAAAATTTTGGAAATGATCGTGGATTTAAAAATTTTAGCAACAGAAGTTTTGGCGGTGGAAACCGAGGTCGAAGCTTTGGTGGTGGAAGCAGAGGTGGTTTTGACAGAAATCGAGAAGATCGTCAGATGTTTTCGGCTATTTGTGATAAATGCGGAGCTGAATGTGAATTACCTTTCAGACCAACTGGTGAAAAACCGGTTTATTGCAGTAATTGTTTTGAAAAAACCAGTGGCCGTGACGGCGGGAATAGAGATTTTGGTGGCAATAACCGAAGATTTGAACAAAGAGATGTTAAGGATTACAGACAGGATAATACCCGAGCTGAGATTGAAGCTTTAAATAAAAAACTTGATAGAATTATTGACCTTTTAACTACTCAAAAACCAATGCCAGTGGTTGAAAAATCTGTTAAGAAAGTCAAAAAAGTAAAGAGAGTTGAAACTCCAATAGAAACTCAAGAATAAAACCCCTCAGTCTCACTTTGTTCGACAGCTCCCCTTGATAAAGGGGAGCATTTTTTTAATTTTAATTTTATATTTGAAATTGGCCGTCTTTGTATAAAACAATTTGTTTACCGGATTTGAGGGTAGCAGTGACAATTCGATTTTGGGTTGAAATTATATCAGTATGAACGGAAGAATCGTTATAACCTAAATTTTCCCAATCTTTATCTGATAATTTATTTAATTTACCGTTGTAAGTATCTTTGTAAGAGGCACCGATGGCGATATGAGTATTACCAAATTCACCACCAAAATTTTCATCATAAAGAGTTTCGGCCATAAATTGGTTGATTTTGGAAAACCGTTTGTCAGTAAGAGAGAATTCCCCTATTTTGTTACTGTTTGGTGTTTTGATAAGTTCACGAAGATATTTTTCTCCATAACCAGCAGAAGATTCAACTACTAAACCATCTTTAAAAACTAATTTGATATTTTTAATTAAATTTCCCTGGCGATAAAGTGGCTGATCAAAATAAATATAGCCATTCGTGCCACGCCAATCAGGAGAAGTGAAAATTTCAAAACTAGGAATATTGCGACCACCACCACCAAGCCACTGGCGATTCTCTCCGATAGTAATATTTAAATCAGTTTCTTTGGATTTGATATTAACTGAAACAATCTCAAGTTTATTTAATTTACGGCGAATTTGATCAGATTTTTTTTGGACTCTTTGCCATTTTTCAACCGGATCCCGATAGTTTAAAAAACAGGCCTTAATAACTTGTTGCCAAGCTTGGTATAAACTTAATTTGGCCTCATTGGCCATAGCCGGAGTAGGATATAAACCGATGGTCCAAGTAAGTTTGCCTTTGTTTTCTTTGGCGTCCCTCCAGTCTTTGTAAGGTTTAAAAATCATGTTTCGTTTCATGATAAGTCTGGGGTCAATACCTTCAAGTTCGTGATAATTGGTCTCGGCTAAAACCATTAAAAAGTGGTCGGCTTGTTTAACTCGGCCTTTGAGATAAGTGGCAGGAAAAAATTTGAGCTGATCAGGAGAAGCTAATTGATAAAACTCGCGAGACATTTCATCAGGAAGATATTGAATAATGGCGTGAGCACCACTTTTTAAAACAGAACGCTGAAGAGAAATTAGAAGTGGTTTGGCACTTTCGGGAACTTGGAGAAAAACAACTTCACCCTTTTTAATACCTTTGCCGCTGTTTAAAGCAAATTTAACCAAAATATCGGCATATTTATCTAAAATTTTTTGAGATGGTTTATACATATTTATCCATACCCACCCACTTCCCAATTAAGGTAAGGGGTTAATTTATTATTTGGTAATTATAGCAAGAACTTCGTCGCGCTTTTGCTCCATAAGCTCTTGACTGCCGGCTTCAAGATTTAGACGAAGAAGTGGTTCGGTATTGGAAGACCGAACATTAAAACGCCAATCCCCCATTTCAAAAGTTAATCCATCCATCTTTTCGACCGGGGTAACGGCTTTAGAACTATAAGTAGTTTCTAACTCAGTCATAACTTTGGCAACATCAATAACTTTATTGTTAATTTCTCCGGAAATAAAATATTTAGACATTAGTTCGTCAACAATAGATTCAAGTGACTTTTCTGAGGTTGATAAAAATTCTAAAAGATAAATGAGGCTGACAGTACCAGTATCACAAAGAAAAAATTCTTTAAAATAATAATGTCCAGAAATCTCACCACCAAAGAAGGCA
Organism: Candidatus Parcubacteria bacterium; assembly: GCA_023396915.1. Classification (GTDB taxonomy): domain Bacteria; phylum Patescibacteriota; class Microgenomatia; order UBA12405; family UBA12405; genus WARW01. The sequence continues at coordinate 46,257 of JAEWUV010000007.1, read as the reverse complement.
TTTTCGGCTTTCATTCTGGCTTTGATGTGAGTGTGGCCAACTCGATTGGCCAAGGCTTTCCCCCCATTTGCAGCAACAATTTCTCTAACAGCTTTTGATGCCCGAATGTCATAGATAATAGTACAACCAGGATATTTTTTAAGAAAATAAGTTGACAGAATGGCTGTCAAAAAATCACCGGAAATAAATCGACCACGACTATCGATAACAAAAAACCTGTCCCCATCTGGATCAAACATAACCCCAAGATCAGCTTTATTATCGACCACGTACTTTTGAGTGGCAGTTCGATTTTCCTCTAGTAAAGGGTCTCCTCCATGATTAGGGAAATTACCATCAACCTCCCAATAAAGAGGAAGAAAATTAATGGTTGGAAGTTTTTTGGAAAGTTTTTCTAAAATTGGACCAACCATACCATTGGCAGGATCGGCAACAATTCTTAAATTTTTAAATCTTGAGGGATCGACTAAACTTAACCCATAGTCAATAAATTCATCCATAATATTAATTCGTTCAACTTGGCCAGGGGTATCTGAATTGTCGGGTAAATCGTCGTTCAAAATATATTCTTTGATTTCTTTGATACCAGCGTCACCGGAAAGAAGTTCAGGGATTTTTTTAACCATTTTAAAGCCAGTGTATTCTTTGGGGTTGTGGCTGGCAGTGACTGAAATCCCAGGTAAGTCGTATGTCTGACAAGCATAATAAAACATATCAGTAGAGGCTAAGTCGATATCAATGACATCGACACCAACTTTAACAAGACCCGAAATTAAGGCATTTTTCATAGATAATCCCGAGATGCGACCATCACGGGCAACAACAACTTTTTGAGGAAAATTTAAATATTTGGCAAATCCCCTACCAATTTTTTGGGCTAATTCTTCGTTAGCTTGGGTAGGATAAATAGCTCTAATGTCGTAAGATTTAAAAATTGAAGTATCAATATTCATAAATTTTATTAATCGATAACTAGGTAGCACAAGGATAACACATTCGACTGGGTTTTTTGATAGAATTGAGCATGGATCAAATTAAATATGACGACTTTGCCAAAGTAGAATTTTTGGTTGGTGAAATAAAAGAGGCTATTGAAGTCGAAGGTTCGGAAAAACTTTTAAGATTACAAGTGGATTTTGGTGAAGAAAACTTGAGAACGGTGTTTTCTGGAATTAAAAAATGGTATTCCCCTGCTGATTTAATTGGTAAAAAAACAGTTTTTGTGACTAATATAGTCCCACGAAAAATTATGGGAGAAGAATCACAGGCGATGATTCTTGGCGCCTCCGCCTTCGTTAAAACTACGGCGGACAAGGAAAATGAAGGTGAAGAAAATATGAGTATGTTATTGTTAGACAAAGAATTACCGGTTGGTAGTAAGGTTTTTTAATATGAAAATTGTTGATGATTTAAAAAAAATAATTATTGACGCGACTAAAAAAGCTGGATTTGATTTAAAGGATAAAGAAATAAAATTAGAGCATCCAGATAATGTAGATTTTGGCGATTACTCAACTAGTATTGCTATGGTTTTGGCCAAAGAGTTAAAAGCTAATCCTCACGAAATTGCTGAAAGAATAATTGAAAATATTAATAACAACGAATTTGTAGAAAAACAGGAAATTGCTGGGGCCGGTTTTATAAACTTTTATTTAAAACCGAAAGTAATGATTGAAGAGGCAGAAGTAATAAATTATGATGTGGAGTTTAGAAAAAAAATGAGTGATTATGGACAAAATAAAACGATGGTGATTGATTATTCAGCACCAAATATTGCCAAACCGTTTGGAATTGGGCATTTGAGATCAACTGATATTGGTCAATCGATTTACAATATTTACAAAATATTGGGCTGGAATTGTATTGGTGATAATCATATTGGTGATTGGGGAACGCAGTTTGGAAAATTAATTGTGGCGATTAAAAAATGGAATGAGAAAAATTTAAATGAGTTGACGATTGATGATTTAGAAAAATTATATGTAAGATTTCACAAAGAAGCGGAGATAGATGAAAAGTTGATAGATGAAGGAAGAGAGTGGTTTGAGAAATTGGAAAAAGGAGATAAAGAGGCTAGGGATATTTGGCAAAAATGCATAGATATTTCAATGATGGAATTTGACCGGGTTTATCAATTACTGGGAGTTCATATTGATTTTGTGCATGGGGAAAGTTTTTATGAAAATATGTTGCCTGGGATTATAAAAGAAGTTACCGAAAAAGGAGTTACAAAGCAAAGTGAAGGAGCGACAATTGTAGAACTAAAGGGAATGCCACCGGCAATGTTGGTTAAGTCAAACGAAACAACTACATACTTTACTCGTGATATGGCCACCATTAAATACAGAATGAAAAATTGGAATCCGGATTTAATAATTTATGAAGTCGGGGTGGATCAACAGTTACATTTTAGACAAGTATTTGAAACAGCTAAATTAATGGGTTGGTGGCCAAAAGAGGGAATGGTGCACGTAGCTCATGGATTGATTCGTTGGCCAACAGGAAAATTTTCGACCAGAAAAGGAGACACTATTCATTTGTCTGATGTAATTGATAAGGCGATGACTGAGGCAAAAAAAATTGCCCAAAAGAGTAGTGTAAACAAAGAAATGAGTGCCACAGAGAAAGAAGAAATGATAAAAGCAGTGGCTATCGGAGCGGTTAAATTTAGTGATTTAATTTCTGATCCAAAAAAAGATGTGATTTTTGATTGGGATAAAATTATGAGTTTGGATGGTGATTCCGGACCATATTTACAATACACTTATGCCCGATGTAAAAGTGTGCTAGAAAAAAGTAATATAAAAGAACAAAAAAATATTGATAATTATCCGGATAATATTAACGAAGATGAGATGGATTTAATTAGACAGTTTTATCGATTTGAGGAAAAAATTGTGGAAGCATCAACACGATTTTCCCCTGCTGTAGTTGCTGAATATATTTTGAGTGTAGCCAGAAAATATAATGAATTTTATGCGAAAAATAGAATTATAGGAGAGACAGAAGAGGTCTTTAGAATATTTTTGACCAGAGTTACGGCTAGTATTATTGAGACAGGATTGGATCTTCTTGGAATAGAAACGGTAGAAAAAATGTAATAGTGTGATATCATTTGACTTATGAATCTAAAGGATGTTCTTGTATCAATTGGTAAAAGAGTAAAGCAGGCTGAAACTTCAGTACCTGATGATCCTGTCAAGTCAGAGGTTCATAGGATAGTAGAAGAAATAGGTCTAGGAACAAGACGAGAATTACCTAATATTTCCAGGAAAGACATACCAAAGATACTAGAAGGATTAATTAGTGCGGATATATTAACAAATAGTAACGGCCCCTGTGTAATTCAACGACAACCAAATAATGTTTCAACTTTTATTGGTGATGGTATCCCAATATCAATTTCAGGGATCGATGAAAATAGTGATAAGTTAAGAGTTTCTTTTGGTGAAAGACAATATTTAGTTCATGACCCATATTCTGTTGGTGATATATTGATAAGAGAAATGACTCAAATAGGAAAGAAACAGAAGTTATAGGAATAGAAACAGTAGAAAAGATGTGATAGACTCCCTGGATGTCAAATATTATTGAGATTAAACCATATGAGGGGACGGGGAAAGAATTTGGAAGGGTGGCAGCGGCTGTAGTAAGTGAATTTAGAAAAAGAGGCGAACAAGGTAAAAATGATTATGTTGCTGGTGGTGATATTTTCCCGAGGACTGTTTTATTGAATGAGGAAGGAAATTTTATGATATTAGAGGCTAGTGATTGTACTGTAGGAGATTCTGGTAGAAATTTTGGGCATCGTGTTTTTTTAAACCTTGATAAGCCAAATAGTTTGGAAAGTAATTTTTCAAGTAGAACTGTAAAAGTTAGGTCTCCGTGGGGGGCGAGAAGGGAGGTTAAGAAGCTAGTTGAGCTATATCAAGATGCTAATTGGAAAGATTTGGTTCCACGTAGATCTTAGCCAAAAAAATGTAGATTTCAGGATGTTAATGATTAGGTGCTACAATGCTTTTGTATGAATATAAGAGAAAGGGTGATAAGTGCTTCTGAAGGGAGAGATTCAGTTATTTTGAAAGGGCTCAGTGACAAGCAAAGATTTTGGCTGGGAGTGCTTGATACTATTAGTTTAGATGGTAGTGGTGGTATTGCTGACACGATATTTTCTAAGACATTTGAAAGAATCAAAAAAGAGAATCGGGAAGAAAGACGATAATTGTAAAATTTAGGAAAAGATTTTTTTGTAAATTTCGGAGTAGTGGGAGACGGGAATAAACTTAATATCTTTTTTGACTTCCTTGGGAATTTCAACTAAAGTTTTTTGATTGTCTTTGGGAATAAAAATAGTTTTTAAGCCGGCTCGGTGAGCGGCAATTGATTTTTCTTTTAACCCGCCAATTTCTAAAATATTTCCACGTAAAGTAATCTCGCCGGTCATACCAATATCTTTTGGTATGGCTACATTTTTTAAAGCAGAAATAAGGGCGGTAGTAATAGCTCCGCCGGCACTGGGACCATCTTTTGGAGTAGCACCTTCGGGTACATGAATATGAATATCAACTTTATGAAAGTCTTGTTTAATGCCAAAATTTTTGGCCTGAGAGCGAACAAAGGAAAGGGCCGCCTGACAAGACTCTTTCATAACTGAACCTAATTTTCCGGTTAAAATTAACTGGCCTTTACCTGGCATAATATTAACTTCGATAAAAAGAATGTCTCCACCAACGGCAGTCCAAGCTAAACCAGTGGCTACACCTATTTCATCTTTTTTACCTTTAAGAGTAGCAGAAAATTTTTCCGGACCCAAAAATTTTTTAAGAATTGTTTTGTTATTTAAATCAACTGGAGTTTTTTTGTCGGTAATAATTTTTTTAGCGGCCTTTCTGAAAAGTGAGGAGATTACTCGATCTAACCCACGAACACCGGCTTCCCGAGTATATTTTTCAACGATATATTTTATAGTTTCATCGTCAATTTCAGTGATGTCTTTGGGTTGTAGACCGTTGGCAGTTAATTCTTTTTTAACTAAATATTTCTTGGCGATATTAAATTTTTCGTCTAAAGTGTAACCAGAAAAATTAATGATTTCTAATCTATCACGAAGAGGACCGGGAATGGTAGACAAATCGTTACCGGTTAAGATAAAGAAAACCTTGGATAAGTCAACAGGAAAATCGATATAGTGATCGGTAAATTCTCGATTTTGTTCGGGATCGAGAGTTTCCAATAGAGCTGATGATGGATCGCCACGATAATCTGAGCCAATTTTATCAACTTCATCGAGCATAAAAACAGGATTCATAGTTTTAGCATCTTTGAGGCCTTTGATAATTCGACCAGGCATAGCACCAACATAAGTTCGGCGATGACCACGAATTTCAGCTTCGTCACGAATACCACCGATAGAAGCCCTGACAAATTCCCGGCCTAAAGAGGCGGCAATAGATTTACCAATGGAAGTTTTACCAACGCCTGGAGGACCGATAAAACAAAGTATATTGGCAGTGGCAGAATCATCATTTAATTTTTTAGTGTTAATTTTATTCTTCAATTGAACAACAGCAAGATATTCTAGGATTCTTTCCTTGACATCTTTGATACCATAATGGTCGTTATCAAGAATCTTACTGGCCTTGGATAAACTAACATCTGATTTACTGTATTTACCAAAAGGCATTTCGACTACTGTTTCTAAATATGTTTTGATATAACTGGACTCCGGTGCCATAGAACCCATTTCCATAAGACGATCAAGTTCCTTTTTTAGTTTTTTTCTGATTTCTGGAGAAACTTTAAGTTTTTTAATTTTCTTTTCAAGTTCATCAAATTCGCCACCACTAGAAGATTGCCCAAGCCGTTTTAATTCTTTTTCGATTTGACGTTTTCTTTCTTCCAATACATTACGTTTGATACCGGTGTTAAATTTTTCCTGGGTTTTTTCCTCGATGGATCGTTCTAGCTCAGCGACTTTCATTTCCTGAATTAAATGTTCAGTAACAGCTTTAAGTCGTTGGCTGACTAAAAGTGTTTCTAAAAGGTTTTGTTTTTCAGGTATTTTAGCATCAAGGGTAAAGGCGACTTGATCAGCTAAGTCACTGCTGGAAACTCCACTTGAGAGTTGCATCATGGCAGGTAGGTCTAATTGACGCCCCATAGCAAAAGCTTTTTTAAGCTGACTTAACAAAGCTTCAGCCGATTGTTGGACTTCAGAAAGTGGTTCGGGGATAATGGGAAGGTCGATATATTCGGCTAAAAACAGAGGTTTGGTTTTGGTAAGATTGATAATATTAACCCGGGAAATTCCTTTGACAATGGCATGAAGATTCCCATCGGTTTGAAGAACGTGTTCGATTTTAGCTAAAACACCAACGTTATAAAGATCATTTAAATTAGGGTCATCAATCCGACTATCTTTTTGGGTAGTGATAATAACTAATTTATTTGTTTGATCATAGGCGTGAAGTAAAGAATTCATTGATTCTTTTCGACCAAAGAAAAGCGAAGTCTCGACTGACGGAAAAAGAATAATATTACGTAAAGGGATAAGAGGTAAAACTTTTCTGATTGGTTGTAAGGCCGTCTCTTGATTTGGTTTTTGATCCATATATTATTTAGCAGTCTAACATTGTGATTGCTAAGTGTCAAGTAATAAGTAGTTTTATAGTGTAAAATACACCTGTGCAAAATAGAAGTAGTAAAAATAAAAAAGTAGGGCGGGTAGTATTGATTGGTCGGCCTAATACCGGTAAATCAAGTTTACTAAATGCGATTATGTCGCAAAAAGTAGCGATTACTTCTCCACTACCTCAGACAACCCGAAAAAACAGCCGGGTGGTTTATAGTGATGAACGGGGAGATATTATTTTTACTGATACTCCCGGAATTATGGGTAAAATTGATGATCTAATGGGAAAAAGAATTAATCAAGAGGCACCAAAAGAATTAAATCAGGCTGATGTAATTTTGTGTTTAGTGGATATTTCACGACCTAAAAATGAGGAAGAAAATAAGGTGATTGGATTAGTGAGAAAGGCAAAAGCTAAAAAAATATTAGTCTACAACAAGATTGATATAGCCAAAGATACCAAAGATCATTTACCGGAATACAACTATTTGGAAGATGAATTTGACAGGGTAATTGGGGTAAGTGCAATAAAAGATAAAAATATTAAGGGTTTAATTAATTTAATTTTTGAGTTATTACCGGAAGAAATTGACAAAGAGACTGAATATAATGTTGAGTTAGTTAAAGATAAAAACGGACCCAAAATAGGGATGAATTCAAAAGAATATATCCAAGAATTAATCAGGGAAAAGGCTTATTTATTTTTACGAGAGGAAGTTCCCTATTCAGTGGATGTTAGGGTTGATGAAATTGTGGACAAGAAAAATATTATTGTGGTGAAGGCGGTGATTTTGACTACTGCTGAAAGATATAAAAAAATGATTATTGGACGAGGTGGTAAAAAAATTAAAGAGATTGGTTACAACGCCAGAAAAGAAATAGAGTTAATGACTGGCAGAAAAGTGTATTTAGAACTAATAGTAGAAATCGACAGACATTGGATGGAGCGAGAAATAAATAATTAGATATAATTAGAGTGATGGAGAATATAAGAATTGCGGTGGTGCAGATGGAAGTAGTGGCCGGAAGACCGGATATAAATGGTAGAAAAATTATTTCAAAAATTAAAGAAGCGAGAAAAAATAAAGACGATATAGTAATTTTCCCGGAAATGTCAGTAAGTGGTTATTTGCTGGGTGATGAGTGGGAAAATGAAAGTTTTATTAAAAATTTGATGGATATTAATGAAGAGATTAGAAAAGAAAGTAAAAATATAACAGTGATTTGGGGTAATATTTTTGCTGATTTTAAAGCTTTAGGTGAAGATGGAAGAATAAGAAAATACAATACTGCATTTATTGCCTCTAATACAAAATGGGTAAACAATGGAATTTTTAAGGGATATACTTTTAAAACTTTAATGCCTAAATATAGGGAATTTGATGATGAGAGGCATTTTTATTCAATGCAAAAATTGGCCAACGAAGAACAAATTGATATTAAAAAATTGCTGCAACCTTTTGAAATAAAAGTTAAAAATCAAAAAATAAAATTGGGGTTGAGTTTATGTGAAGATATGTGGGATGAAAATTATTTTTTAAAACCAATTGAAATTTTAGTTGAAAACGGAGCAAATTTAATAGTTAATATTTCGGCTTCCCCTTGGACCTGGCAAAAAAATAATAAAAGACACCAAATTATTAAAAAATTATTATCTAAAATTGGGGTTGATTTTGTTTATTGCAATAATGTAGGGATACAAAACAACGGGAAAAATATATTTTTATTTGATGGCAGTTCGACTATTTATAGTAAAAAAGGAGAAATAACGGCGGCAGCTGAAGCTTATAAAGAAAGTGTTTTAGAAATGGATTTGAGTAATCCGCCTACACTTAAAGCTATGGCGAGACAAGGAGATACGGAAGAGTTATATGAAGGATTAGTTTATGGAATTAAAAAGTTTTTTGAACAAAATAAATTAAATAGGGCAGTAATCGGAGTTAGCGGTGGAATTGATTCGGCAGTATCTGCCAGCTTATTGGTAGCGGCTTTGGGAAAAGAAAAAGTATTGGGGATTAATATGCCGTCAAAATTTAATTCTAATTTAACTAAAAAATCGGCACAAAAATTGGCAAAAAATTTAGGAATAGAATATAAAATAATTCCAATCCAAGATGGAGTAAATTTAACCAAGAAACAATTAAAAAAGAATGGCTTTAAAGTAAGCGAAACAGTTTTAGAAAACATTCAAGCCCGAGACAGAGGAAGTAGAATTTTGGCCGGAGTGGCAGCGGCGGTCGGTGGAGTGATAATTAATAACGCTAATAAAACAGAAATGGCTTTGGGTTATACAACTCTTTATGGTGATATGAATGGGGCAATTTGCCCATTGGCTGATTTGTATAAGTGGGAAATTTATGAATTGGCTGAATATATCAATAAAACTAACAAAAGAGAAATTATCCCAAAAGAAATTTTTGAAGTAATACCATCGGCAGAATTAAGCGATAAGCAAAATACTGCTAAAGGTCAAGGAGATCCAATTCTTTACCCTTATCATGATAAATTAATCAGGGCTTTTGTGGAATTCAGAAAAGATCCAAAAATGATTTTAGAATGGTACGACAGAGGAATAATTGAGGATGAAATGAAAATGAAAAAGGGTTTAATTAAAAAATATTTTAAAAATAGAAATCAGTTTAAAAAAGATTTGGAAGAAAAATGGACAATGTTTAAATTAAGTTACTTTAAAAGGATTCAGGCGCCGCCAATTATTGCGGTGAGCCGTAGGGCTTTTGGATATGATTTGCGCGAATCGCAAAACGGGGTATATTTTATTGACAGAAGTTTTTAATTCCTCTAGACTTAAATTGTTAATTAATTAAATAAAAATTATGGCAAAAACAGGAAAATTTTTCTTAACCGGATTATTAGCAGCGGCAGCCGGAGCTGTGGGTGGATTATTATTAGCGCCTCAGTCGGGTAAAAAAACCAGAGAAGACATTAAAAGGATGTTAAATAAACTTAGTAAAGAGGTCCAAAGCGGAGTAAAAGATACTAAAGATAAAGTTAAGGAAGTTTTTGGAGATGTCAGTGATGAAGCAGTGGCTAAATATAAGCAAATTAAAACTGCAGTAATGGAAAAAGTGGCGGAAGTGAAGACTGCCGGTAAAGAGATTGATCAAAGTAAATATGCGATGATTGTGGAAGATGTGGTGGAAGAATTTAAAAATGATTTAAAATCTACCAAAGATGGGGCTAAAAAGTTGGTAGGACAATTAAAGAAAGATTGGGGTAAAGTTAAAAAGGTTTTAGTTTAGTCTTTTAGTAATAAAATCACTTAACTTTTTGATACTGTCGGTGTCGATAATGGAAGTAACCAGGTCGGCACCGATTTTTTGTTGGACTGATTTAATTTCTTTTGGCTCTAGAACATCAGATTTTGTTAAAACAATTATTTCTGGTTTTTTAGCTAAAACAGAACTGTAATTAGAAAGTTCATTTCGAATAGTCTGATAATCTTTGAGAGGGTCAATTGATTCAGCAGAAATACAATGAATTAATAATCTGGTGCGTTCGATGTGTTTTAAGAATTTAATACCCAAACCTTTGCCATTAGCAGCGCCTTCAATTAACCCTGGGATATCGGCAATAATTAATCCCCCTCTAGTAACACCTAAATTAGGCTCTAAAGTAGTAAAAGCATAATTGGCAACTTTGGCATTGGCCGGAGTAAGTTCGTTTAAAAGACTGGTTTTGCCGGCATTAGGTAACCCTATTAAACCGACTTGGGCAATAAGTTTAAGCTGTAAAAAAAGTTTTTTTGGAGTACATTTAAAACCTAATTCACGTTCCTGTGGTGTTTGATTAGTGGCAGATTTAAACATAAAGTTACCTTTGCCACCGTTGCCGCCCTTGGCCATTAAAACTTTTTGACCAACATCGGTGATTTCAATTGAAGTACCATTATCGTAATTAGCAACTGTGCCAACTGGAACCGGAATAATTAAATCTTCCCCATTCTTACCAGTCCGATTATTACGTCCACCATTCTCACCATTTTCGGCACTATAAACTTTGGAATGACGAAACTGATTTAATTTACTAATGTCAGAAACTCCCTCAAAGTAAACAGAACCGCCACTGCCCCCTCGACCACCGTCAGGGCCGCCTTTGGGTCGAAAGGCATCGGCATAGAAATGGACGATACCATTTCCCCCGTCGCCACCTTTGATAGTAATATTAACTTCGTCAATAAGCATGAACGTATTATAACAGCTAAACCCTTTTGTCACTCCGTGACATTTCCCCTTGATGAAGGGGAAAAATAATAAATGTATTATAAATTAGTAGCTAATTGACCGCAGGCGGCAGAATAAGATTGTCCAAAAGATCTTCTGAGTGAATATTCAACTTGGTATTGATTTAAATAACTCATAAATAGTTTTTGTTGATCTTTGTTGGCCGGGGTTAAACCACCATTAACTGGGTTAAGGGGGATTAAATTAACAAAAAATAATCGGTGAGAATGAATGAAATCGGCTAATAATTTGGCATCGGTTTGAGAAGTGTTTTTGTCGGTTAAAGCATACTCAAAAAATAATTGGCGATTAGTGTGATTGACATAATATAAACAGGCTTTTTTGAGTTCATCGAGATTATATTGCCGAGCAATAGGCATAATAGACTGCCTATATTTTTGATTAGCAGAATGAAGAGAAACGGCGAGGTTAATTTGAGTGTCGAGTTTGGTAAACTCGATAATTTTGTCAGCTACCCCGGCAGTGGAAATACTAATTTTTCGGGCACCAATATTTAGGCCATCTTTGGAATTAATTATTTTTAGGGCAGAAATTAGATTATCCCAATTTAAAAATGGCTCGCCCATACCCATAAAAACAATTCGACCGACAAATGAAGGATAAATTTTTTGATTCCAAAAAAGAATTTGATCAACAATTTCTGTGACTGTTAAATTACGCTTAAAACCCATTTTTCCAGTAGCACAAAATTGGCAATTTAAAGCACAACCAACCTGACTAGAGATACAGGCAGTAATCCAATCATCATAATTCATTAAAACCGACTCAATTAGTTGATTATCGCTTAATTTTAAAAGGGATTTTTTAACTGATGTGTCCCCGACAGTTTTAGCTTCAGAGACTGATAAAAGAGGGAAATTTTGGGAAAGTTGAGCACGTAAATCCTTTGATAAATCAGTCATTTGATCGAAAGAATTATAGCGACCGGAATAATAATTTTTGACAATTTGCCGGAAACGAAAAGCAGGTAAGTTTTGGGAATCGAGAAAAGTTTTTAGTTGATTTAAATCCATTGATTAGGCTTTGGAGATAGCGGTAAGATAGTCTTGTTTTTGGCGAAAACCGACTATCGTTTCAACTATTTGACCGTCTTTGAAAAGAATGACGGTAGGGATACCGGAAACACCATATTTACCGGATAATTCTTGAGCTTCGTCAACATTAACTTTAACAACTTTTACATCTTTGACTTCATGGCTAATTTCTTCGATGACTGGACCAAGCATTTGACATGGACCACACCAAGGAGCCCAGAAATCAACTAAGACTTTTCCTTTAACATCTAACACTTCCTTTTGGAAGTCATTTTGAGATATATTTTGTGCCATATGTTTGAATTATAAACTATTATTTGCTTTTTACTAATTTGGCAGTGTAGATAATTTGTCTGACAACTCCATCAGGCCCTTCAATTTGGTGAGTGCCAGAAAGAGCGACATATTGGGATAGATAGTCAGAAAGGGCAACTTTAAGTTCTTTGATTTGGGAACGAGTTTCTTTAAGTTTATCAATAGTAGTTTTGGCACCTGGAGTATTAAGAGCTTTTTGTCGGGCGGTGGTTTTTAATTTTGCCTGTTTTTTGGCCTCTTTGTCAATTTCCTGAAAATCATTATCGTTTTCTAAAATCTCATCAAGCATAGATTGCTGCTCTTTGACTTCATAAGCCAAATCATTAAGTTTGGAATTGGCATTATTAATTAATGATTCAATATTTAGCAAATTGGCTACTTTATTTTCGTCTGGCATTCTTCTACTTTAACAAGCCTTGAATTCTTCTTCAAGGCTTAAAAGTTCTTTGACTGAGTTTAATCTAACAAGTTTCATTCTGAGCGATTTTGCATGAGAAAAATCTGAGGTGTAAAGTAAAAAATGTTTGCGCAAACTATCAAAACAGCGCTTAGGGAAAACCTGTCCAAAAATTTGAGCGTGAAGTAACATGGCAGAAAATTTTTCTTGTGGTGTGGCGATATGATTATTAAAAGCCCAAGGGTTACCACCGGCAGCTCTGCCAATTAAAACCCCATCAACACCATATTTTTTACAATATTCCAAAGCTTCATTTTTATTTTGAACATCACCGTTACCAAAAATTTTTATACCGGTATTTTTGGATAAATTAACAACTTTATTAATTTCTTGCCAATCAGCCTTGCCGGCATAAGCTTGTTTGAGGGTTCGGCCATGAATAGTAAGGAAATCTATAGGTTGTTTTAATAAAACTGGGATCCATTGTTCAACAACTGGTTTATCAATTCCGAGACGAGTCTTGACGGATAAGGTAGGTTTTGATGGTGGTAGAGACGCATCATGATGCGTCTCTACATTAATGCCAGAATATTTTTGATTTTGTTTAATAACATCTAAAGTTTTTTGATTAAGACCAAGGTCGGTGATTTTAATTTTGCCGGAGCAATAATCATCAATCCCCTGTTTGGTGGCTTTAATAATTTCAACCGCTAATTTTGGTTTATCAATTAAGGCGGCACCTGACCCATGTTGAGTGACGGTTTTGGCGGGACAACCCATATTAATATCAATACCGTCAAAACCAAGTTCACAAAGAATAATGGCTGATTTATAAAAACTTTCCGGGTCTTTGCCAAATAATTGGCCGATAATAGAGCGCTGCTGGGGTGAGAATAAAAGTCCTTGATATAATTTAATTCCTCCGCGGGATATACCTTCGGCACTGACAAATTCAGTAAACATTAAATCGGGTTTGGCGATTTGAGTTTGGACCAAACGAAAAGCCTCGTCAGTAATCCCATCCATAGGAGAAAGACCGATAATTGGTTTAGAACTTTTTAAGAAGTTAGACATTATTTTCTTTTGCTTTTGGCGGCGAATTTGGCACCAACTTTTGACCCAAAATGACGTTGTTTAAAAACACTACTACGAACGTGCAAGGGTGAACTGGATTTATATTCCGGTTTTTGGCCCGGCTTTGGTCTAAATTTTTTCTTTGAAGAATTGCTTAATTCAGGGAAAAACTTTGGAGTATATTCACTGCTAATATCACGGTTAATTGATTTACCTAATGAATTAAAAACCGGCTTACCACCCTTAAATCTTTTAACTTTTTGTGGTTGACTATTTGGTTGATAATCGTTTCTGGGGGTAAAGTTACTTTGATGGGCCTGTGAACGACGTTGTTGGTACTCTGAAGTATCCGAATCAGGGTGAGGGAGATAATTTAAAGCCTGACGGCGATTTGGGTGTTTTTGCAACGCTTCCTCATGGCGGGCTTTGCCTTCTGGGGTTAAAAAAGGATCAGGTTGGGCGTAATCGACAATAATAGTCCTGTCACCTATTCTGTAGTTATGATATTTTTCTTTGGCATGAATGGCATCATCTAAATTTTCATATTCAATATAACCAATCCCCCTACTTTTACCCCATTGATTGTGCATAATCCGCAAAGAAATTATTTTACCTTCGGAAATAAAAAGACTTAAAAGTTCACCTTCAGTAAAACGATAAGGAAGACTCCCAATAAAAAGGCGTTTGTTGGCAGGATTGTTTTGTTTCATAGATATGAGTTATTATAACCTATGATTAAAAAAGAAGCGTTAGTTTTGGGAAATTTAGAAACTAATTGCTACATTGTTTGGGATGAAGAGACAAAAGAAGGCCTGGTAATTGATCCGGCCGACGACGGAGTTGGTATTTCCGAAGAAGTAGAAAATAAGGGAATTAAATTAATTGGAATTGTGATGACACATGGACATTTTGATCATTGTTTGGGAGCTTTAGATTTAAAATTAATTTACAATGTCCCAATTTTTGTCTCGTCAAAAGACAAATTTATATTGGACCGACAAGATGAAACTGCAAAATATTTTTTGAAACGTGAATTACAAATCCCTAATTTAATCAAAATAGATAAAGATTTAGATAAAATTAAAGAGATAGAATTTGGGGAAAGTGAATTAAAGGTAATAAAAACACCAGGCCATACACCTGGTTCAGTTTGTTTATATAGCAAAAAAGATAATTTATTGTTTTCCGGTGATACTTTATTTAAGGATTCAAGAGGTAGAACAGATTTTAAATATGGATCAACTAAAAAAATATATGGGAGTTTGAAAAAATTAATGGAACTACCGGAAGAAACAGATATATATTCAGGTCATGGAGAACCAACGAGTATTGGCCGGGAACAAGAAAGATATATTAAAAACTAGTTGTTTTTAAGGTTGTTGATGGTCTCGTCAAAATTGTTGATGTGATCTTGTTTTATACTTTCAAGAAGTTCGACTAAAATACCGTTAAGATATTCTTTAACTCCTTCGGCTTGTTCAGGACTTAAATTTAATTGTTGGATTAGTTCGTCTATGGTTTGCATTTGGCTAAATTATACCATTTGCCGTATAATAATGGCCAACAGTACCCCGTCGTCTAATGGTAGGACGTTGCGCTCTGAACGCAATAATTGTGGTTCGAATCCATGCGGGGTAACAAAATCTTATCTATTTTGTTGTATGAGGCGGGTGGAGAGGGCGCCAAGACCGACAGCAGTGACAACAAGAGTAGTAAAGAATCCAACTACAGGGACTGCTTTTAGGACGGAGATAACTACAAGACCGATTATAAATAACCAATAATTGGACATTTTTTTGTTCCAATTAAATTTGATTGCCATCCATTGACCCAAGGCTAAACTAACAATAAATCTGGACAAGAAAACGAATAATGCCATTAGTAAGAAAATTACTTTGATTAAGGGGATTCCAATCACAGTAATTAAGAGTAGTAGTGAAGCAGGAATAATGGTAATAAAAATTAATAGACCGATGCCAAAATTCTTCCAAAATTTTTTGGAAACTATGACTGAGGTTTCAGTAAAATGTTTTTTGAAAAATCTTAGATAGAGTAACCCAAGAACCAAAGTAGTAACAAACCAATAAATCGAGGTTATAGATTTAAAAGCCTTTAACCCACCTACAGCCATTTTATTATCAATTTTAGGTTGTTTTTCATAAACTTTTTTTATAGTTTCACCGGAAATCACCGCTTTATCAGAGATTTTAATGTTATTACTGTTAGCTTCATAGGCATAATATAAATTCATACCGACTTTGGTATTATCACCAATATTGGCTAGACCGGCACCAAGGTATAAGTTTCTGCCAATTTTTGAGTCAATAGTAACATCCCCTGCTCCAATAAAAAGAGAACCTTTGATGTTGCTGTCTTTATCAAGAGAAACATTGCCAGAACCAAGAAAAAGTGAACCGTCAATAGTAGTTTTAGTCACAGTAACATGGCCTGAACCGATATAAGCATTGCCAGAAATTTCAGCCCCCTGCAGAGTAACAGAAGCTGATCCAAGATGAAGATTTCCATTGATTTTACCGGTTATAGTGACGGTTTCGGCGCCAACAAAGACATCTCCGTTTACTGTTCCATCAATAGCAGCATCTTTGGCTCCAATAAAAAGATCGTCTTTGATGATTTCTTTTTCATCTAATTTAACTTCACCATCTTTGTTGGTTAAAATTTTGGCGGAAACAGGAAAAGAACAAGATACAAAAAATAACGAAATTAAAAACAGAGTAATAAGTTTTTTCATATAGTAAATGTTAACACGGGTTTTATTTAAGGTAAAATTAAGATATGAAACAACAAGTGTTGGTCGTTCATGGAGGGGATACTTTTGAAAAGTATAATGATTATATTAACTTTTTGAAAAGTTTTGAAATTGATTTGGACAAGTTTAGGAGAGGTGGGTGGAAGGATGTTTTACAGACACGTTTAGGGGGGAAATTTGATGTGATATACCCTCAAATGCCAAATAAATTTAATGCTAATTATATAGAGTGGAAAATATGGTTTGAAAAAATATTAAATTTATTAGGCAATAATTTAATATTAATCGGACATTCATTGGGAGGAATATTTTTGGCAAAATATTTGTCAGAAAATAAGGTAAATAAAAAGATAAGGGCAACAATATTGGTAGCGGCAGTTTTTGATGAAACCGGTGAGTCTTTGACTAATTTTAGGTTGCCAAAATCTTTGGATAATTTTTTAAATCAATCAGAGAAAATTTATTTAATACATAGTAGGGACGATCAGGTTGTACCGTTTGAGGCAATGGGAAAATATAAAAAACTTTTACCAAAAGCAGAGGTAATAACTTTTGAAGACAGAGGGCATTTTAATCAAGAAAAATTTAGTGAAATTGTAGAGTTAATAAAAAAGATTAAATGAAAAATAAAATTATTTTAGGAATTTTGATGGGGTTAATGTTGTTTTTGTTTTGGGGGATAAAATTTTCAAAAACAGAAATTTCTAATATAGAATTTGATTGGATGGAAGTAGTTAAAGTAGTAGACGGAGATACGATTAAGGTTAAAATTAATGACAAAATAGAGTCAGTGAGACTAATTGGAATTGATGCGCCAGAATTAAGTGATAGTAGTCAAAAGGGGTTAAAAGCAATTGAGGCAAAAGAATTTTTGATAAATTTAATTGGGAATGAAAAAGTTAGATTAGAGGCGGATGAAACTCAGGATGATAGAGATGTTTATGACAGGCTATTAAGGTATGTGTTTTTGGAAAATGGGAAAATGGTAAATGAAGAGATGATTAAAGAAAATTTAGCTGAAGAATACACCTTTAAAATGAAATATAAATATCAGGAAGAGTTTAAGAAATTAGAAGACGAATAAACTATTAATCTTTGGTTGGGAGTCTTTTTGAATAAGTCTTTTCAAATCCAGAAACTAGGCGTTTTTTAGTGTCAGGGACGAATTTTTGATAAATATCAAAAAGTGAAAGCCATTGAGAAAAGTTTACTTGAGTGGGTTTGAGTGAATTTATTTTTAATTGATGATTAATTTTTTTGAATTGATTATAAGAAAATATTTTTTTGTAAATTTCAAAAATATTAGCTTTCCATTGATTAAATCCATAGATAACAAAATCACGGAATTGTTGATAATTTAATTCGCTAATTTCTGGTTTATTTTTTAAAATAAATTTAACAAAAACGATATCAACTTGAGGTTTGGGAGTGAAGGCACTACGATCAATATCACCTAAAATTTTTATATCGTAAAAAGGAGCCAATAGAATGGCGTCTTGATTGTTAAAATTGTCCGAAAGAGAATATTTTTTAGCGGCTTCTGACTGCATTATAAAATATATTTCAGTTGGTTTGTTTTTACTTTTGAGGATTTTATTTAAAATGGGAGCAGTGATGGAAAAAGGAATATTGGAAAAAATTTTAAAAGGGATGGTGGGAAAAATAAAAGATAAAAAATCTTGATTAATTAATTTGAAATTAGTGGTGTTTTGAAATTTATTTTGGAGAAAGGGGATTAAGTTTTGATCTTTTTCAACAGCTATGACTTGTACAGCAAGATTGATTAATTCTTTGGTGATAATCCCCTTGCCCGGACCAATTTCGATTACGGTGTCATTTTGATTAATAGAACCAACTGATAGCAATTCTCTGACAAGTTCGGGTGATTTGATAAAATTTTGCGAAAGATTCATGGTTTTACAAAAGAGATAATATCACAGATGATGATAATTTCTGTTATTATTTTTGTAGTGAATAAAAAAACCAAGATAATTGCCACTGTTGGACCGGCATCAAAATCGACTGAAGTCATAGAAAAAATGATTGAAAATGGGGTGGATATTTTTCGTTTTAATCTGAAACATAATGATTTTGATTGGCATAAAAAAATAGTTCTTAGGGTAAGAAAGGTGGCAAAAAGACTTAAAAAACCAATTGGAATAATGGTGGATTTTCAAGGACCGGAAATAAGACTGGAGACTAAAAATGGATTGCCAGTGGAAATAAAAAATGGTGAAGTGTTTTGGATAAGTGATAAGTTAACCGATAATACTAAAGTGATTAAAGTTGACCCGGCAGTGGTGGTGAAATATATTAAAAAGGATGAAAAAATATTTATTGATAATGGAAATTATGATTTGAAGGTTTTGGGTAGGATGGGAAATAAAATTAAGGTAATATCGGATGACGATTTGGTAATTAAAAATAGAAAAAGTTTAAATGTAATTTCGGATGATTTGGATTTGCCAATGTTGGCAGAAAGAGATAAAGAGGCTTTAGCCAGACTGGCTGAGATAAACCCGGATTATATTGCCCTGTCTTTTGTAAGAAGTAAAAAGGATATTGAGGTATTAAAAAAGTTGTTATTAAAAATTGATCCTGAAGTTAAGGTAGTAGCCAAAATAGAAAATGCTAGGGCAATTAGAAATATTGAAGAAATAACAGAAAAGGCTGATGTTATCATGGTGGCAAGGGGAGATTTGGGAATTGAAATTCCACTGGAAGAATTAGCTTTTTGGCAAAAAAAAATAATTAATCTTTGCCGAACAAAATCTAAGCCGGTGATAGTAGCAACTCAAATGCTTTTGTCGATGGTGGAGAATAATAAACCAACTA
Source organism: Candidatus Parcubacteria bacterium (assembly GCA_023396915.1). GTDB lineage: Bacteria > Patescibacteriota > Microgenomatia > UBA12405 > UBA12405 > WARW01. The sequence continues at coordinate 26,939 of JAEWUV010000007.1, read as the reverse complement.
GGGCTGAAGTGACTGATGTGTCTAACGCGGTATTTGACGGGACAGATGCTTTGATGTTGTCGGAGGAAACGTCAATAGGAATTAATCCACCTCGAGTAATAAAAGAGATGAGGGAAATTGCTGAATTTTGTGAAAAGTCAGGTACTAACTGTAAGCTGAATATAAAACCACAAACCTCAACTGAAGTGTTGGTCGATGCGGCAGTAAAAATAATTGAAAAAAACAAAGATTTAAAAATCGGGGCGGTAATTATTTTTACCCAAACAGGAACTACCGCTAGAATATTTTCTAAATACCGAGTAAATCTACCGGTGATAGCTGTTACTGATAGCAAAGATACAATCAAGGGTTTGTTGATTAGTTATGGAGTAAAATCTTTTTTGCAGAAATTTGAAAAAACCTGTTTTAGAACACCGATGCCACTGATTGATAAATTAATTTCGAAAGGCTTTGTTTCAAAGGGTGACAATGTGTTAATTATGCACGGAGGTAATTGGATGGAAACCGGAGCAACGACAGATATTAGCCTTGTGACTGTTTAGCTTTCTGGGCCATAATGTTGCTAACATGAAGAAGGCTGTCAAAAGTACCGGCATCTTCCCAGAGAGAATCAAAAATGTTAACCTGCAATTGGCCTTTTTTGAGATAAGTGCTATTAATGTCAGTAATTTCTATTTCTCCCCTGTCTGATGGTTTAAGGTTTTTGGCGATATCGACAACTTGGTTGTCGTAAGTGTATAAACCAACTACGGCATAATCACTTTTGGGATGAGCTGGTTTCTCTTCAATAGAAAGGGCTTTCATGTTTTGATCAAATTCAACCACACCAAAACGTTGAGGATCGTTGACCTTTTTGGCAAAAACCATACCACCGGTTTTAAAGTTTTTAATTTCAGGCGAAAAATCTTTATCGAAAATATTGTCTCCAAGAATCATGGTAACACTGTCGCCATCAATAAAGTCAGCACCGATTATAAAAGCATCGGCTAAACCACGAGGTTCTTTTTGGACAGCATAACTAAAATGAGCCCCAAATTCGTGACCGTCACCTAAAAGGTTTAGAAAATGACCAGAATAATCCGGAGCAATGATAATTAAAATGTCGGTTATTCCCGCTTTAATTAAAGTTTCGATGGGATAAAAAATCATTGGTTTATCATAGACCGGAAGAAGCTGTTTAGAAGTAATAGAAGTGAGAGGACGAAGACGAGTGGCCCGGCCGCCAGCGAGAATAATACCTTTCATTAATTAGTTAATTAGTAAGTAGTAAGTAGCTAATAGTAACACATTATTTCTTTTTATTTTTCCAAATAACGGTGTTGTACATAAACCAGTTATATGGAAGAACCAAGAAAACTATAATAAATGGCAGTAATATTTGGCGTGAATTCGCACCTAATAACGCAACACCGACCGAACCAGCAATGGTTTGAATTAATAAAGCTCCGGCTGAAGTAAAATTGAACTGGAAAAATTTAGATAAAGTCTTTGATATCCCAGATATTTTATCTTTTTTAAATGTCCAAATATTATTTAAAGTAAAATTACTAATAATAGCTAATTCGGTAGATAGTAACCAAGACAACCACTCAATATTCCAGGTTTTGGAAAAAATATTTAAAAAGATAGCATTAACCAAATAACCGACAAAGCCGACAGTGCCGAACTTTAAGAATTTTTGAGTAAATTCATCAAACCAACGAAGTTTTAGAACAACTAGAAACATCTCTTTGGCTGCGCTTGGTTCAATTTTTGATTCACCAGCGTCGCGAACATGAAATTCTAGTGGAATTTCTTTGAATTTGGCACCCATTTTAAGAGTTTCAAAAAGGAGTTGAAATTTATAGCCAAAACTTTTAGTCAAAAGACGGCTATAATCCATACTCATTTTATCAACAAAACCTTTGACTCTAGTAACCTTTAAACCTGTAGTTGGGTCGGTAACCTTAAAGAAATTTTTAAAAGGGAAAAACATAACAAAACGGGCAACGAAACCACCAACTTCACTAAAAAATACTCTTTTAAAACCCCAACCTTTGGGGTTAGAACCACCTTTGATTTTACGAGAACCAATGACATAGTCGTAGCCATCTTCCATAGCTTTTAACATAACTGGAATAGTTTCTGGCGGATGTTGAAAATCACCGTCAAATTCAAAAACAAAATCAGCTTTCAATTTTTCCATGGCATACTTAAAACCTTTTAGATAAGCAGCGCCAATGCCGTCTTTGCTGGTTTCGGTATACAAGTAAGTATTACTATATTTTTTGGCGGATTTTTCGACTACTTTTCCAGTTCCATCTGGAGAATTGCCATCAACAACTAAAATTTTCATTTGCCAATTTTCTTTTAGACCACCTTTTTTATCCGTAATATAGGGGAAAGTTTTAGTGTTAAGGTATTCAATCATTTTGCCGATATTATCGGCCTCGTTATAAGTAGGAATAACAATAACAGCAACTTGAGGGTTTGTTTTATCTTTCATAGGATGAGTATACATAAAATGTTAAAATATTGCCATGAAAATTGATGTAGTGACTTTGTTTCCAAAAATGTTTGAGTCCCCTTTTGATGAAAGTATTATAAAAAGGGCAATAAAAAATAAAAAATTAGAATTAAAAACGCACAATTTAAGGGATTGGGCGATTGATAGTTATGGATCGGTTGACGACAAACCATATGGAGGAGATGTTGGAATGTTAATAAGGGTTGATGTAGTTAAAAGGGCATTAGATGAAATTTTAAAGAATAAAAAAGAGAAACTTAAGATAATTATGATGTCGGCTAGAGGTAAAAAATTTGATCAAAAAAAAGCAGAGGAATTGTCAAAATTAGATCATTTAGTTTTACTGGCCGGTCATTATGAAGGTTTTGATCAAAGAGTTAGTGATTTACTGGTAGATGAGGAAATATCGATAGGCGACTATGTATTAACAGGTGGAGAATTACCGGCAATGGTACTAATTGATTCAGTTACTAGGTTGTTGCCAGGAGTATTGGGTAAAGATGATTCTAATAAAAATGAAAGTTTCAGCCAGAGGCTGATTGAAGGAGAAATAGTAAGAACGATTGAATATCCACAGTACACCAGACCACAGGAATTTATGGGTAAAAAAGTACCGGAAGTTTTATTATCGGGAGATCCAAAAAAAATAAAAGACTGGCAAACCGAGCAAATTAAAAAAACGATAAAGTAAGTAAAGCTACCCCAAACAATGCCATAACTAAATATTCAACAACAATTGAAAGGGTCAGGTCACCCCTGAAATAGTGATGGATTAAACTCCATAAAAAATAGCCACCAGCAGTACAATAAACAACAATGCGACGTGAGTCCGGTTGTGGAAGAACAAAAAAGAGTAATAAAGCGAATAGAAAAATAAGTCCCAACACGATGTATTCTGCCGGTTTTTGACGGACTTCTTTTGGAATAATCATTTTAATAAATCACTCCTTGTTGTTGATAAACAATAAATAATAGGATAACTAACAGAAAGCCAATATGGGCAACAGAAGAACCTGTCATTCGGTGAATACCTTTTTTGAGGGTTAAATAACCGTCAACAAAAAGGACTGAAATAATAAGTCCAAAAAAGACAAAACTAAAAATTTTGGTTAGAGTCAGAGGATTAATTGGTTGAACTTGAGACTCGGCAAGAATATTAGGATTTGATTCAACAACTATGTTTGATTGGTCAAGTGAAGGAGTGACAACATCTGTGCTAGTTTCTGTTTTAGAGGTGACAGTACTTGGTGTTCCAAAATGTTGGACTACAAGGGTAGTCTTCATACCATTTAAGGTCCCATTAACTACTCCGATACCAATTTCTTGGTATTTTGAATTGATAATATTATCTTTGTGAGTGGGAGAATTCATCCAAGCTTTTATAAGAGACTCAGTGTCGTAAAAGTCACGGGCTAAATTCTCGCCGGCAAGAGAATATTGATAACCAACAGATTTGAAAAAGTCCCAGGGAGTAGTACCACTGGGCGAAGTATGAGACCAATAGTTATTGGCAAACATATCTTGGGCTTTTTTGGTAGCAGATTCAGAAAGTAAAGAATTATATTTTAAAGAACTTAAACCTAGATTAGTACGTTGCTGGTTGGTTTGGTCAAAAACTTTTTGAGCAGTGATTTCAGATGAATAACCCAAAACTCCAGGTTTAATTAAACTAAAAGATTTAATAAGAGAATGGTTGAGAAGATAAAGGCTCATCAGCATAAATAAAAATCCGTTTTTGAGAATGCCGGCACGAAAGTTATTTTTTTCCTGAGGGACAAAAAGATGAGATAAATTACTTTTCACAAATAAAGTATAGACAAATTATCTTCCTTTTGACAACTTTAACTTTTTTAAAATAGGGGTAAAAATAAATTTTAAAAAAAATAATCCAATAAAAATACCCAAAAGATCAATGAGAGTATCAGTAAATTTGGCTGTTCGACCTGCAGTAAACAATTGATGGGTTTCGTCAGTAATTCCATAAAAATAAGCAATAATTACTGATTTAATTTTTGAATTAATGGCAAAGTTAATTAGGATAAAAAGGACGGCGTATTCAATAAGGTGAAAAGATTTTAGGATAAAAAATCTAAGCCAATAAGAATCTCCACCAATACCGGTAGTTTGACGGGAAGAAAGATAAAAAATAACTGTCATCCAAATTATGGCCGGAATAAATCGAAGATATTTTTTCATTTTTTGGGTTTTAATTTATTTATGAGAGCGGGCGATGTTAACAACAGTCCCCCGCTAACAATTAAGATTAAAGGGAAATAATTTTTTTTAGCAGTACTTGAAGATGAATCGGTGTCGCCTAAAATCAGGCCGGTGGTAGTTGGAGTTGGTTCTTCGGTAGAAGTAGGACTAAGGAAACTCTCTTCCGTTTTGGGCTCGATAATGGCCGAGGCAGTGGCGTCTTCGTCGGCGATATATTTAGTGGAATCAGGAGTTGGGGTAGGGGTGATAGTGGTTGTTGGGGTTGGGGTAGGGGTGGGAGATGTTGGAGAAGAATAACAATTCTGGGCGTTAGAAGAGCCGGGTGTGTAATCAGCTTGACACCAGCTACCAAAAATATATGACCAACTAACTTCAGCATTTATATATTTACCTGAAGGATAGGTATATTGAGTGATAATGTCCCCAGTTTTATTTTTTAAAATAATTGAATCGCCGGTATCGTCAAGTTTACGACTAGCGCCGGATAAGCTTATTTTCAAAAAACTTTTTGCTGGGATAGTACCCCCGATATCAATAATTTTTGCTTCATTGTCGTAGATGCTCCAACCACTCAAATCAACAGTTTTATCGTCACTGTTATATACTTCAGCCCATTCATAACTGGTATAAGGCATAAATTCAGTTAGACTGGTAGTTCCTTTCGAGGGTGTGGGGATAGGCGGATTGTAAGTACATGATTGAGATGTAATTTCAGGGGTGCCAAAACAACTGTCAGGAGATGAAGTATAAGTTCTGGTTTGTGTTCCAGATGAAGAACAGGCTATCCAATCAGAATAAGTATATGAACAAAGTTCACAAGTACTAGTTACTGTAGGTTTATCTTTTTGAATTATTTCAAGATTTCCATAATTCTGAACGAGTTCCCCTTTTTGGTTGTACAAACTAAGGGTCTCTCCTTCTTTGTCGTTTAAAAATTGATAGTAATCAAAAATCTTATTAGAATTTGGAGAAATACAACCGGAAAGCGATTTAGGGTTAGTGTCAGCATCTTTAAAGGACCATCCTGATAAATTTATACTGTCTGAAGAGTTATTAAAAATTTCAATCCATTCATTAGAACCTTTTGATGAATATTGAGTAATTTGAACAGATGATTCGGCGGAAATGGAGCTGGGGGAAATTAGGCATAGAAAAAGAAAAATTAGAAAAGTCACAGATTATTGTAATAAATTTTTAGGACAATTTGGCGATGGCATTATCAAGTTTACGTAAAGTCGCCTCTTTACCTAAAGCTGGGAGACAGTCAACAACCGGTGGGGTGAAAGTAGAACCACAGATAGCGACCCGAAAAACCATAAAAAATTCACCAATATTCCAATTATTTTTTTGAATTAAATCCATAATTCTGTTTTGCAAATCAGAGAAATCAGATAATAATTCTTTGCTTTTTTGAAGCATTTCAATGGCTAGTTTAGGATCAGTCCCCTTTTTAAGTAATAAATCTTTGTCGTAACCAACATCTTCAAATAAAAATTTGGTTTGATCCGGTAAGTCTGACAATTTAACAATTCTGTCTTTTAATACCGGTATTAAAATTTTGATTTGGTCATCACTGGCTTGGGGTAAGAATTTTTTAAATAGAACAAATAATTCTTCATCACTTTTTTGGCGAAGATAATAACCGTTTAAGTAATCTAATTTTTTTCTGTCAAAAACAGGAGATTTTTTGTGAAGGTGTTCTAGACTAAATTCTTTGACGAATTCGTCGAGAGTAAAAAATTCCCGGTTATCACCCGGATTCCAACCAAGAAACATGAGAAAATTAAGCATAGCTTCGGGCAAATAACCGTCGTCTAGGAATGATCTGGCAGAAGTAGCCCCATGACGTTTGCTGAGTTTACCTTTGCCATCTGGATTTAAAATGACGGTTAAATGGGCAAAAATTGGTGGTTCCCAGCCGAAATACTTATAAAGCAAAAGATGTTTTGGGGTGGAAGTTAACCATTCTTCCCCACGTAAAACATGAGTGATATTCATTAGATGATCGTCAACAACTGCGGCAAAATGATAAGTCGGGATACCGTTTGATTTGATGATAACCTGATCGTCAACGTCGTTAGTATTAAATTTTATTTTTCCCCTAATAACATCTTCAAAAATTATGGTTTCATTTTTGGGAATAACCATACGAATGGTATAAGGAACTTTATTGTCTAAGTTTTTTTGAATCTCTTCTTTGGATAAATGAAGACAATGCTGATCGTATTTGGGAACCTGACCGGCAGATTTTTGGGTGGCACGAAGATTATCCAATCTTTCTTGGGTGCAAAAACAATAGTAAGCCAAACCTTTGTCTATTAATTGCCTAGTATATTTTTGATAGATATCTAATCTTTGAGTTTGGATATAGGGAGTGTGGGGACCACCAATATCTGGACCTTCATCCCATGTCAGACCATAATCTTTGATAACTTGTAGGGTTCGCTCCATACTTCCTTGTACAAATCTTTTTTGATCGGTATCTTCTATGCGAATAATAAATTGGCCACCATATTTTTTAGCCAAGGCGTAATCGTATAAACAAGTACGTAAATGGCCGATATGATATTCTCCGGTGGGACTAGGGGCAATACGAGTACGCACAACTTTTTCTGTCTGATCCATGGTTATTATTTTATCATTTAGTGTAGAATAATTTATGTCTTTAACACAAACTGCTTATACGAGCCGGCGATTAATAAAATATGGCGGGATTGGAATAATAGCGATTTCGATATTATGGTCTTTGTCGGTGTTGGCCTACAAGGCATATTTGGCAGCTCATCCGCCTTATGTAGCACCAACAGTAAAGTATGGGTTACTACCCAGATTGGTTTTTCCAGAAAGAGATATTGCCTCTAATAAAAATTTTACTTTTGAGTTACCTAATGACGCCGTACCAGAATTTAGCGACCAAGCGAAAGTCTATATAATATATAACCCAAACACAACATTTTTAGCTTTGCAGGAAGATATTCAAACAGCAGCGGCTTTTGGTTTTACCAGTGAACCGGTAGAAACCGAAACAGGAATTTATAAGTTTATCGACAGTAAAACTAATAAAACTTTAGTGGTCAACGTAACAACAGGTGATTTTACAATCACCTACCCATATACTTCTGATCAAATGTTGTTAAAACCGGATGCTATGCCTTCAAAAAGTGAAGCAATAGCAATTGCGACTAATTTTTTAACCAAGGGATCGAAATATACCGATGACTTAAAAAATGGAGATAAAATGGTAACGTTTTGGCAGATTGAAGGGGACGGATTAAAGTCAGTATCAGCACAATCACAGGCTAACGCCGCTAGAGTGGATTTTTATAGGGAAAAATTAGATGAAAAGAGTGTCTTTTCTAATAATTTCGGTCAGGCCTCAGTGTCTGTTTTGGTTTCAGGGTCGACATTGGAGGCGAAAAAAATAATTGGAGTTAATTTTAAAGATATGCGAGTTAATAAAGCTTCCTACTCAACTTATCCAATAAAAACCGGACAAGAAGTGGTAGATAGTTTAAATTCTGGAAATTATTGGATAGCTAAAGACGTAACAACAAAAGATGTAATTATCAGAAATATTTATTTGGCTTATTTTGAACCTATAAACTTAACCAATTATCTACAACCAATTTTTGTGGCTGAAGGGGATAATAATTTTGTGGCTTATATTCCGGCTGTAAATAGTGGCTATATAAAACCAGAAGCGACGCCTACCCCAAAAACAGCAACTGAAAGTGCGACATCTGCTACTAATTAGATTGCCAAAAAACGTTTTGTTTGAGCCAGTTTAAAAGTGTTTCGGTGTCTTGGAAACGGTCATCACTATTGGCGACAACGCTGATTACTTCGTGTCCACCAAGACTTATTAAACCAATAAAACAACCTTTTGCTTCCGGCGTCCAGCCGGTTTTGAGACCGATAATTTCAGGTGTAGTGCTAAGTAATTCATTGGTTGAGGTTATCTCGTGTTTTATTTGGCCACTAACATCGGTAATGGTTAGATTTTGATTTTTAACCACGTCACGAACGATGGGGTTTTTTATAGCCAAACGACCTAATTGTGATAAATCATAAACGGTGGAATAGTGATCATCACTATGAATACCATCTACGTTAACAAAGTGGGTATCATTGAGATTATATTTAGACATTAATGAATTCATTTGAGAGACAAAACCCGAAAGGCCACCTTGATAATGAGTGGCTAAAGTAAAAGCAGAATCGTTAGCTGAATAAACCAAAAGAGCTTGAACCAGAGACTTGATAGTTATTTTTTCTCCCAATTGTAGTTCCATTATCTTACCCTCTTCGTAGGTTTGATCAACAGTGACGATTTCATCAAGCGGATATAAATTAAGAGCGGTAATAGCTGTAGCTAATTTAGTGGTGGAAGCAGGATAAATTTTTCGGTCAATATTTTTTGAAGTTAAAATTTTATTGGTAGCAACGTCGATTAAAATATAAGTGTCTGTGTTTAATATGGGGTTATCGGCTAATTTAATTACCGGAGTGTCTGGAGAATTAAAATTCAAAAGATAGTTGTTTTTGGTTAAAAAACTATTTTTGGGATAAATTTTCCAATAAGAAAATGTCGGTAACCAAAACAGATTAATAATTACAATTAAAAAAAGGATTGAAAAATCTAGCCAATTATTTTTTAGGTTTATTTTTTTTGACACCACTTCTTATCTTAGCAATTTTTTTGCCATAAACCGAGAGTCTGGTATCAATTCTTTCCATATCACGGGGAAATAAACTGGCCTGACGAACATTTTCTAGACCTAAAATATTTTGAGTAATACGTTCTAAACCAATAGCAAAACCACCTTCTGGGGGCATACCATATTTAAACGCTTGTCCATATGGGTTTTCAAAATCAGCTGGATTTTGACCACGGGAAGTAATTTTGTCTTGTAGTTGCTGATAATCATTGATACGTTGGCCACCACTAATCCATTCAACACCACAACCAATTAAATCAAAGGTTAAAGTTTCGTCTGGATTTTCGGGGTCAGCAAAGGAATACCAGGCACGTTTTTTGGTATAAAAATGAGTTATAAAAACTAAGTCGCTATCATATTTTTCGCGAGCCCATCTGCAAATTTCTCGCTCCCCTTCTGGATCCATGTCAAGTTCATTTCTAACATCTCGACCAGTACGTTGATAAATAATTTCCAAGGCTTCTTTTAGTTTGACGATTGGAGTGTCTTTGGTAGTTTTTGGAATAGTGATTTCATATTCGTCTAAAATATTTTGATGTTTTTCTGAAACCGTTTTAAAAATATGTTTAACTACACCATCAGCAACTCTTAATACATCCATCCAGCTGTCAATAAAACCCATTTCAACATCAAGGCCAACATACTCAGTTAAATGACGAGTAGTAACTGACGGTTCAGCCCGATATGCATGAGCAATGGTAAAAACGCGTTCGAAAATGGAAGTTAAAATTTGTTTATACAATTGGGGACTTTGAGCTAAATAAGCTCTGTAACCAAAATAATCAATCGGAAAAACTTCAGAACCACCTTCAGTAGAGCCAGCGACAACGGTAGGGGTAAAAATTTCGGTAAAATCGTTTTGATTAAGGTATTCTCTAAAAGCAGAAACAATAGTAGCTTGGAGTTTAAAAATATCTTGAATCTTTTGATTGCGTAAAGAGAGTGAACGATTATCTAATAAAACTGGTAGGGTCGTTTTATTGTCAGCTTGGCGAACATCAAAAGGAAGTTCGGCGGCTTTGGCTAAAACATTTATTTTTCCAACTTCAATTTCAATTTTACCGGTTGCCAGTTTTTCGTTAAAATATTTTTCACTGCGAGAACGAACAGTGCCACTAATTTCAACAACAGATTCATCTTTTAACTCTCCAACTTCCGGACCACCGACAATTTGAATTAAGCCAGAACGATCGCGAATATCGGCAAAGGCCAATTTACCATAACTTCTAACACTATTAACCCAACCTTTAATGGTGATTTTTTCACCAATTTTGTCAGTACATTGAATATTTAAGTTTCTAGTCATGAGTGTATTCTACTTTAGAAAGTCTTTTACCACAAGCTGGGGAGAGATATAACCATTCCAAATATTTAAATTTAAATTGGCGGTGAAATTAATCAGGTCGCCAACTTTTATTTTTGAGTCTAACTCCCCTTTTTTGAAAGCAATGGAATCAACTGTTATATTTTCTTTTTTGGAAGTATTGGGGTCGTCTATTTTTAGTTTTAGGTGATCCTGACTTTTACCTAATAAACGTTTTTCTACCACTCGAACTTGCTTAAAAAGAAAAACAGGATTGGGATTTTCCTGACCGAAAGGTTCCAGTTTTTGTACAAGTCGACAATTTTTGACGGTTACGGCGTTTAATTTCATTTCAGCATCAATAAAATTAGTTGGTTTTAATTTGATATTGCTTAATTTTTTATTGACAAAATTAGTTATTTGTTTTTGGAATTTTTTAATATTTTTGGTTTCAATGCTAAAACCAGCCGCCCCAGCATGACCACCTAGGTCGACAAATAAGTCATCAAACTCTCGTAAAGTTTCGATAATATTAAGTTCTTTGATAGAACGACAAGAACCCCTGGAAATATCGTCACCAATACTGATGGTAATTGAAGGTAAATAATGTTTTTCGGTTAAACGACCGGCAATTAGACCAATAATCCCTGGATGAAAAGATTTGTCGGCAACAAACAAAATTTTATCTTTGGTATTTATATTTTTTTTGGCTAAATCAAGACTTTCTTGTTGTAAGATTTGGCGGTCTTGATTGTAATTATCTAAAATTTGAACAAGCTTACTGGCTTGTTGAGATGTTTGGCTACATAACAAACGCAAAGCATCGGTGGGATTGGACAATCGACCAACAGCATTAATGCGAGGACCAAGAATAAAACCCAAATCGTAAGTAGTTAAGGAATCTTGTTTGGACCCGCTAATTTGAATTAATTTTTTGATACCGACATTAGGCTGAAGACGTAAAGATTGAAGACCATGGAAAACAATATTACGGTTAAATGTATTTAAAGGAAGACAATCAGTAACGGCACCAAAAGCGGCTAAACCCAAATCAGCAGACGAGTTAATTTTGTCGGCAACTAACCAAGAAAGGGCTGATCCAGAAGTTAGTACAGAATGAACAGTAGTGATTTTTTTTGGCAATGGGTTATTGGTAGTGTGGTGATCAATGACAATAATTTCAGTTCCGTTTTTTAAGATTTGACTCAATTGCTGGCCGGCAACAATGCCATTATCAACAGTAATTAATAAGTCAAAGTGAATATCTTTTTCTTTTTCTAGTCTAAAAAATGATTTAGCTTTGATACCATAACCATCGATTTCCCGATCAGGGACGAAAGGTAAAACCTTGGCACCTTTTTGATATAAAACCTGCCAAAGAATAGCAGTAGCAGTAATGCCATCAACATCGTAATCACCATAAATTAGGATATTTCGTTTTTCATCAATATATTGTTTAATGATTTTAACAGCCTGATTAAGAGATTTTTGATTTATACCAAAATCTTTTGGTTGAAGTTTTTTGGGATTTGTTGGATTTAAAAATTCTTTGATATTTTTAGAACCAATTTTTCGATTCTTTAAAAGCAAGTCTAAAATCTCTTGATCAGAGGTATTTTTGTCGATACAAAGCATAGATAGTCAATTTTACACATTTTAGGTAAAAATGTTATATACTACTATTTAGTTTCTGAAAGTAGCCAACTTTCAGGGGCGAGGTTAAAACCTGTTATATTTTATTAGGTATTTAAGGAGTTTTTTAAAAAAAACACAATGGCAAAGAAATTATTTGTGGGCAATCTTCCTTTTGCGATGACTGATGCCCAATTAGGAGAAATCTTCTCCGCCTACGGAACTGTTACATCAGCTAACGTAGTTGTTGATAAATTCTCAAAGAGAAGCAAAGGCTTCGGATTTGTTGAATTTGAAAGTGACGAAGACGCTGCTAAAGCTATGCAAGCTTTAGACAATTCTGAACAGATGGGTAGAAATATCGCTGTAAAAGAAGCTTTACCAAAGCCCGATCGTGTATAAGTTAAATTAAAAACGATTCTAAAACCCGCCGCTAAGGCGGGTTTTTTGGATAAACCCTAACCCTACCCTTTCCCTTGACAAGGCAAGGTCTAAAGTGAGGTAAAATAGGACAGATGAAAGACATAGTTATTCCAGACAAGGTTAGAAAAATAATGGATACGCTTTTTGAAAATGGAGCGGAGATTTACGTGGTCGGCGGAGCAGTAAGAGATTTGCTTTTAGGTAGAGAAGTAAAGGACTGGGATTTTACTACTAACTTAACACCAGAAGAAATGAAAAAATTATTTCCCAAAAATAGTTTTTGTAATAACGAATTTGGGACTTTTAGTATTGTTGGTAAAAATGGAGAAATTTTTGAAGTAACAACTTTTAGAACCGAAAAGGGATATAGTGATAATCGCCATCCCGATGAGGTGAAATGGGGGAAAACATTGGAAGAAGATTTGAGTAGAAGAGACTTTACAATAAATGCTTTGGCTTTAAGTGATGGTGAAAAAATAATTGATTTGTTTGATGGACAAAAAGATTTAGAAAATAAAATTGTCAGAACAGTCGGAAATCCGGATGAAAGATTTAAAGAAGATGCATTAAGAATGATGCGAGCAGTTAGAATTGCCGGACAAATAGGATTTAGTATTGAAGAGGAAACTTTAAAATCCATTCAAAAAAATGCTAAATTAATTAATAATGTAGCAGGAGAAAGAATCAGAGATGAATTGTTTAAAATATTGTTGTCATCTCCTCCATCGTTAGGAATTGAAATATTAAGAGAATCGGGTTTGCTGGCAGAGATTATGCCGGAATTAATGGAAGGGTTAGGAATGGCTCAAAAGGGTCATCATATTGATGATGTTTGGACACATAATTTAAAAACTCTGGATAATTGCCAAACTCAAAATCCGATTACAAAATTAGCGGCATTACTTCATGATGTAGGAAAACCGAAATCAATGTACGGTGAAGGAGAAAAAAGAACTTTTCATAATCATGAAGTTTATGGCTCAAGAATAGCAGTACAAATCGGGAAACGATTAAGATTGTCAAATAAAGAGTTAGATCAGTTATTTAGATTGGTCAGATGGCATATGTTTACAGTTCAAGAAACTCAAACTGATAAGGCGATTAGACGGTTTATCAGAAATGTAACTGTAGATTATATTGACGAAATGATTGCCCTTCGTAGAGCCGATAGATTAGGCAGTGGGGCTAAAGAAACCAGTTGGCGGTGGGAGTTGTTTAAAAAACGCATTGTAGAGGTCCAGAAGCAGCCATTTGCGGTCAAAGACCTCAAGGTTAATGGTGAAGATGTAATGAAAATATTGAATATAAAACCAGGGAGAAAAGTGGGTGAAGTTTTAAATGCAATTTTTAAAGAAGTGGAAGAAAAACCAGAATTAAATGACCGAGAAGTTTTGATTGAAAAAATAGGAAAATTTAAAAAATAGTAGTATAATCGCCCCATGGCTTGCAAAGTAGAAAGATTTGAATCAGCGGTGCATTATAAAAATGGAACACCAAAAATAAAACCTTTCATAAGATCTGGAACAATAAGGTCCGCAATAGATAAAAGGATGCCAGACAATATTACAGTCTCTTATTCTTCTAGAGAAAAAACACATCTTTATTGGGAAAAAGGTGGAGATCTTAAATTTTCTCCAATTATTAATGTAACCGTATTAAATGATGATGGAAAACCAAGAGAAGACGTAAGCCTAATAATGGAATCTGGGAGAACTCATTTAGATTTAGTGACAGGAGAGGGGGTTGTTTTTACATTTAAGTCTGGTGAGGTAATGGAAATTAGAACTGTAATTGAAAAATAATTCTTATTTCTTTTTCGAATGTTTTTTGAAGAGAAGGACTAGAGGGATGGCGACACCGGTAGAAGAGTAAGTGCCGCAAATGACACCGACTAATAGGGCAGTGGCAAACCAACGAGTAGTAGAACCACCAAGTAAAACCAGAGCGGTTAACATAAAAATAATAGTCATGGAATTATTAATGGAGCGCACTAAAGTTTCGGTAACGGCTTGGTTAGCTAATGTTACCCAATCTTTTTGGAAACTATGACGTTTAAGTTCACGAATACGATCAAAAGTAACCACAGTATCGTGGACTGATGAGGATAGTGTGGTAAGTAAAGCAGTAACAAAAAGAGCGTCTAATTCGGCTCCAAAAAAATGACCAAAAAGCGAAAAACTACCAATTAAGATGAAGGTGTCGTGAAACATGGCTAAAATTGCGGCTCCACCAAAAGACAAATCACGAAAACGACGGCCGATAAATAAAAACAAAAAGATTGAGGAAAGGATAACGGCGGCGATAGTTTTTTTAAAAAGTTCTTGACCTAATGTTGGACCTAGGGTTTCAAATTTAAGTTCACTATAGTTTGGGAAAGATTCTTTGATTGAATTGACTAATTCGGTTTTTTTATCGGGATTAATATTGGGAAACTTAAGAAGATATTGATTGGCGCCAGTAGAATTAATTGATTTTAATTCAAGATTATTTTTTGAGAAGGCTTGATTTAACTTGTCCTGAGAGTAGTCAGGAATATTTAATTCCCAAAGGGTACCACCAGTAAAATCAATTGATAATTTGAATTTCCATCTTAAAATTGAAAAAAGGGAAAGTCCGAGTAAAAGTGATGATATGACCAAAAATAGTGGTCTAAATTTCATTACATTCATTATTATGATTTCGACTTAATGGGTAATTTTTGTTTAGCAAAAACACGTAAAAGATTTCGAGTAACAAAAACACCAGTAAATATACCGACAAAAATTCCTAAAATCAGAGTAACAGCAAAACCACGAATCATACCTGAGGTGCTTAAAAATGACCAATTAAAAGGATTAAATAAAATGAAACCAGTGATAACAGTACAAGTATTAGCATCTTTGATTGAATCCCAAGCCCGACCAAAAGCGGTTTCTAAGGCTACATTCCAGTCTTTTCCGGCACGTGTTTCTTCTTTTAATCTTTCAAAGATTAAAATATTACTGTCGACAGCCATACCAATAGATAAAATAAAACCGACAATTCCAGGGAAAGTTAAAGTAATCGGAATAAGACGATAAAGAGTTAGGGTAATTAAGGCATAGATAAGAAGTCCAATATCGGCAATAATTCCGACTTTACCGTAGTTCCCTATCATAAATAAGGCAACTAAAATCAGACCGATTAAACCGGCAAAAATTCCTTTGTTAAGAGAGTTTTGACCTAGGGTGGCCCCAACCTGAGATTGTTGAATTAAAGAAATCGGTAAAGGAAGAGCTCCGGCATTTAATTGAACAGCAAGTTCTTTGGCTGACTTGGTATCAAAACTACCACTAATGGAAGCTTTACCTTCGGTAATTTCTTCTTTGACCGTAGGGGCGGTAACCGGATAATCATCAATAAAAATAGCAATTCTTTTGCCAACTAATTCTTTGGTGGCTTTGGCAAATAATTCAGAACCTTCTTGGTTAAACTCTAAAGAAACTTCAGGCTGAGAATTATTAGAATTAATTTGGACATAAGCTTGTTTGAGATGAGATCCATTTATCCCGGTATCTTTGGAAAATAAGTCATAAATTGTGGCAGATTCGGTGGCTTCTGGTGCAATATCAACTTCACCTTTAAAAGATAGTTGAGCCGTAGTGCCAATTAAACTTACGGCATCATTAACATCTTCTACTCCCGGCAAATCTACTTGTAAGCGATAATCGTCTTGCTGTTTATTGATTTGAACACTGGTTTCGCTGACACCAAATAAATTAATTCTTCTTTCAATGTTACTTTTAAGAGATTCTAATCCACTATCTAAATTATCTGAAGAAGTAGAGGAGGTGTCGACATTAAATAAAAGGGAAGAGCCACCGGCTAAATCGAGGCCGTATTTGAGTTCTTTATATTTTAAAAAGGTAAAATTGCCGATTTTAAACTCAGGACGATAAAAAGTGTGATTTTTAATGGATAGCTTTTGAGGAAAATTAATTAAAAGACAAACTAAAATAAGTCCAATAATAAACCAAAACATTCGTGTAGCCCTTTTTTGAGACATAATGGTTTAATTAGGCTTACTAATAAGTGATAATTGGCGAGGGTGTCCGGAAAAAAGGTAAGTAATACTAACTTTTGTCCGATTAATTTTAATTGAAACAGGGTCTCCTTCACGAATATTGAAATCTTTGATTGAACGTGAAGGAATGGTGATTGCTAGGCTGTTGCCGGTTTTAATAACTTTTCTGATTTTACTCATTTATTAAAGATTAGAAATTTCGTTATAGCCCCCTATTATAGCAACAGGATTACTCAAGAAGAAATCGACAATGAACTGGTCACGCTTTTGCCGGCGAAGATTAAATTCACCTTTACCCATAACCATATAGTTAATCTCATAACCACGGCTAGATTCTTCTTGTTTAATATAATTTTCAATTTCCCGCAAAGAAACGTCACCAACAATAATTAAGTCAACATCATCAGGATTTCGTCTTTCGCCAACCATAAATTTAAAACTATAAAAAACGAGTTTAATGGTCCCTAATGTTTCATTTTTATTACGTAGTTTAAGACCTAGACCAAAACTCTGATTAGCAATTAAAAGTAAATCAAAAAAAAGAGGTGAACTTTTGTCAGCACAATAATAAAGGCGATTACCACGCTGTTCAGAAGAAATAAGACCACTTTTTTTGAGATTATCCAACTCACGTCTAACTGAGTTTATTTCTTCATCTATCAGGCGAACCAGTTGGCGAACATAAAAAATTTCTTTTGGATTATAGAACAAAACATTGATAAGTTTGGTTCTGGTTTGAGAAATGAATAATCGTTGTAGACTATTTTGAATTTTCATGGATTAATTATATGTAACATCGGTACCTATGGGTAAAATTTCTACCCAAATATTACCAGCAACAAAATTTATTTCTTTACCTTTTTCGTCTTTGTAGATGGTCCTGGAAAGACGATTAGCTTTTGACCAGGTTATTTCGGTTTTTTGTCCGTTTTGAACTAAAACTCCATTACCACTACCAATAACAGCATAAAGATTATGTAAATGTTCATCTACAGATCTGGTTTCTTTGACAAATTGAATAACAATATTTTTGGTAGTAATAGGTTTACCCGTATTAAAATCCACGTGTTCTTCTCCGCCGTTGTAACGAACATAGTTGTTATTTTCGGTGTTATATTTCCATTCAACTGCGTAAGCTGGATAGCCAGACCAGAAGCTAAAAGATAAATCCGAAGCATCTGGCGAAGAACTGGCTTGGTCAGTTTGTTTAAATAGCCAAGATCTGTAATTTTTATTCCATGAAACTTTTTTGGATTCAGTCATGTTGGTTAAACCCCGACTTTCAGCTACATTCCAAAGTTCTTTGGTGGAACAGTACATGGTATGTTCAGTGGCTCTTTCATCACCGGTTCTATCTGGTTCACGACGACAGGCTTTGTAAGACAAAGAAAACTGACTTAAATCACCCCAAGTACCTTTATTGTTCCAGCCATATGAAGCAATTTGCTCAATTGCCTGAGCTTTGGTGGCAGTGGTACAAGGACCACCATCGGTGGCGGCACTACAATTGGCTCCACCGACATGATTATAAAGTGGATAATCAGAATATTCAGAAGCTAAATCAAGAAAATAAGTCCTGGCAGAACGAACCGGACCAACATCATATTTCTGATTTTCTGACCCGGCTACTTGTCCACAATAAAAAACACCCATAAATCGGGTAATTCCACCTTCGGCTACAGCCTCATAAACTATATCAGCTGTTTGTAAACCTGACTGAGGACGGGCATCCTCATGGTTTTCAATCATAACCATCAAAGGACGACGGGTAGACCAAATGGCGGCTTCTTCTTTGGTATAGAGTTTTCCATTAATAGGACAGGCTTCAGTTTTAGGACCCGGATAAAGTTCGGCAACAGTATTATTCTGGTCTTGGTTTTCTTCAGAAATATTTGTTTGATCGTTATTTCTAATAATGGAGTTTAACAAACCTGAACCTTTAACTGGTAAAAACGAATCAAATAAAAAGTATGAAATTCCGGTAAATAAAAGAAAAATACCCGATAGACTTAAAATTTTAGTGGTTTTTTGGTTCATATAAAATTAACCTTTAATAGTTTTAACTATAGCTAATTTTTCTTCTTTTGACAAAGTGATATTATCACCTTGTCCATTTTTAATGGGTTTAGCATAGATACGAGTTAAATCACGATTGTGAAGCGATGTAACCAGGGCTCCGTCATTATTGTGGTTGAGTATGGTTAGAATAAAACTTTGATCCCCGCCAATATTTTCAAAAGGATTAAAACGCATAATATTGATTTTAATATTGTTGATACCTTCCTCATTCAACGGTATATTTTGTTTATTTTTGTTGCGATAAAGAGAAGCGGTGATAAAAGCTAGCCAAAGTAAATTTAAGATAAGCAAAATGGATAAAATCAACATAATTTCATTGTAGCAAAAAAGATTGTGCTATACTGGCCTTAGGTATGAATATTAAGAGGGATTTACTCAAGAGCTTGATTTTAAGCTTGGTTTCGATTATGGTGATAGTGGTTATCTATTTATTAATTTAATTTAAGGGGGTGACTTAGATGCCAACCATTAAATTTTATAATGTTAAATCACGAAAATCAGTGGAGGTTGATGTAAGCAAGGTCAAGAAAGTCATGCTTAAGAACGGTCGACCAGCAGCTGAAACCGTTGATTCTGAAACCGGTACCAAGATGTTCAAAATCTTGTCAGCCGCAGACGCAGCTTTACTTAAATAGTAATAAACTAGTAAAATATACTAGCCTTCAAAGAAATTGAAGTGTCTACCCTGCAACCGTGGGGAGGAAAGTCTGGACCACAAAAAACACAGAATCTAAATACATAGGAGTTCAAGTGATTGAACGGCAATGCTACAGAGACGAGTAGTCCCGCAGCTGCGGGATGAGATGAAACGAGCATCCTTCTGGTGGAAATCTCAAGATGGGGCGTTAATATCTGGTTTTTGAGAGCCTCAGGTAGAGAGAATAGATAGATGACACATAAACAGAATCCAGCTTAACAATTTCTTTGGAGGCTTTTGTTTGGAAAAATTTACTTCTTTTCGATTAGGACTTTGACGATGGTTTGGATGGTGAGAAATAACGGAAGAGCTAAGATAGCTCCGATAACACCACCAAGTTTGGCACCAGCAGCAATAAGTAAGATAGTAACTAATGGATTAAATCCAACGCTTTGCTTCATGATACGAGGAACGATAATATTATTTTCTAACTGCTGAATAATAATTCCGACAACTATCGCCAACATTCCAGTTAATGGGGATACGGTGAATCCAACCAAAGCGGCTAAAACAGTAGCAACAGTAGGACCAATTGAAGGAACCGCTTCGAGAAGTCCGGCAAAAATAGCTAAAGGTACGGCGTATTTTAATCCAAGGATAAGATAACCAACATAAGACATAAGACCAATTATGGTCATTAAGAAAAATTCAGCATTAACCCAACTACCTAAACGAGCCTCTAATTTTTCAATGATAGCAATCATTTTTTCTTCACCTTTTTTACCAAAAATATTTTGGCCATATTTAGGGAAATTTTTCTTTTCCAATAGAAGATAGAAAGTTAAAAATAAAACGACAAATCCCGAAATAATATTGGAAACAAAAGAAATAGCAGTTTTAGCGATGCCTCCGGGGAGGTTCTCTAAAATTTTAAATTGAGAAGAAAGATCAATAGCGTTAGCACCAAAAATTTTTATATTACTTAAAGTATCCGGTAATGTTTGAACCAAACCAGCGGTTTGCTCAACTAGAATAGGGACGATTCCGGCGATAGCAAAGGAAACGACTGCTAAAATAATTATGTAAAGAATTAGAATGGCTAAAGGACGGGGAATTTTAAATTTTTCCAAACGAACAACTGCCGGATTTAAAGCCTCCATAAAAACAAAGCTAACAAAAAGTAATACCACTAAAGCTCTGATTTGCCATAATAAAAGCAGACCCAGTATAAAGGCAATGGTAAATATAACAGTCTTATAGGAAATTTCAATTTTCTTATTTTTCATATTTTAAGTATACCATTTAGCAACTAATTTAAAAATTTTTGACTCAAAGTTTTTTTGAGTGATATCAAAAATATTGACGTTTTTTCGACCCTTAAACCAACAGCTTTGACGCCTAGCGTCAGAGTGTTCGGCATAGGACCATTTTTGAAGACAATCTTTTAAACTTTTTTTGTTTTCAAAATATGGGTGAAGACATTGGTAGGCGGCAATCTGCATGCCAGGATTGGACCATTTATATTTTTTTAATAATTTTTTTATTTCATTTAAAAAACCTATATCTATTCTTTTTTGGACACGTTTATCAATTCTTTTATAGAGATAATCCATAGGAGCGGTAAGGGAAATGTGAAGAAGGTCAAAACCCTCCCCTAACCCCTCCCTTGACAGGGCGGGGAACTTTTTTTTCTTACTTAAATTTGCTATTTTAATTTCGATCTTGCGGGTTAAACGATAATGGTTATTAATGTCAGAATTATTTAATTTGGAAAAATTATCTTTATCTAAAAATTTATAAATTGTTTGTAAAGTTTTAACCGATAATAATTTAGAAAAAAGTCTCCAAAGCTTATTCGGCTTAACTGAGAAAGTGTCGTAGTTAGGATTAATTAAAGCGTCGATATAAAAACCACTACAACCAACTAAAATAGGAAGTTTGTTACAGGACTGAATTTCTTTGATAGTTTTTAAACCAATTTTTTGGAAATCAGCTACAGAAAATTTTTGGTCGGGAGTAATAATGTCGATTAGGTGAATGGGAGTATCTTTGGGATGGTCTTTACCGGTGCCAATGTCCATGCCTTTATAAATCTGACAGGAATCACCGGAAACCAGTTCCCCATTATATTTTTGAGCAATCTTTACCGCTAAATCTGTTTTACCAGTAGCTGTCGGACCAGAAATAACTAAAAGTTTATTAAACATTGACTTTGAATTCGACGACATCGTCGGGGCGCATAATGTAATCACGGCCTTCGTGGCGAAGTTTACCGGCTTCTTTGGCACCATTAGCACCATTGTAAGCGACAAAATCTTGATAAGAAACGACTTCGGCCATAATAAAAGCTTTTTCGAAATCAGTGTGAATAGCGGCGGCAGCAAGTGGCGCTGTATCCCCTTTTTTGATAGTCCAAGCCCTGGCTTCTTTGACTCCGGCGGTGTAAAAAGATTGAAGACCTAAAGTGTCATAGGCTTTTTGAATAACTCTTTCTAAACCAGATTGGTTAACCCCTAATTCTTTTAAATAGGACTTTTTGTCTTCTGGATTTAATTCAGAAAGATCAAATTCAATTTTGGCACAAACCGGAACGACAGAATCGTAGTTCTCTATCTTAAGGTTAAAATTTTCAATATTTTGATAAGTGTTTTCATCAACATTGGCAACAATGAAATATGGTTTGGCAGTTAGTAAAAAGAATTCTTTGACTAAGTTTTTTTCGTCGTCATCTAAATCAAGGTTGACAGCTAATTTACCTTGTTCTAACTCTGATTTTAATTTCTGGGCTAAAATAAATTTTTTGGTAATTTTTTCTTTGGCATTATTTTTGTTGGTATCTATATATTTATCAATAGTTTCTAAATCTTTGATAATAAGTTCGGCACAGATAACTTCAAAATCTCCCTGTGGATCAACAGAACCTTCTTTTAAAATATTTTCGTCAGAAAAATTTCGGACCACATGACAAATGGCGTCACACTCACGAATGTTGGTTAAAAATTTATTTCCTAGACCTTCACCGGTTGAAGCACCTTTGACAAGACCAGCAATATCGACAAATTCGACGATAGCCGGAACAATTTTGTCGGTTTTAACAATTTCAGCTAAAACCGGAAGTTTTTCGTCGGGGACTTCGACAACACCAACGTTGGGATCAATGGTACAAAAAGGGTAATTACTGGCGTCGGCCACTTGTTTGCCAAGTAGAGCATTGAATAGGGTAGACTTACCAACATTTGGTAAACCAACAATTCCGATGGAAAGTTTCATGAGTGTATTTTACTATAGATTAGGCGTAATTTTAGATATGAATTCAGAGACATTTTTGGGGACGAGGGAGGACCAGGTTGAATCATTATTGATTATCATTTGGCGAATATCAGTGGCGCGGACAGGAAGAATAGTTTGAGTAATATGTTCAAAGTTATGACCATAATTGGTAAAACAGTCGGAGGTATAAGTATTGTCAGTGAATAGGCAAGTGTTGGATTCATTAATTTGTGGAAAAAAAGTTTTGACATGATCAGCGTATTCGGGTGGATTATGAATGTCGGGAATAATTTGAATTTGATAGGGGAAGTCTAGTTGGGCTAAATTGGGAACTAACAAATCTTTGATTTGGGCGGCAGTTAAAAAATTATTGTCATCAATAGTGCCTGAATCACCTATCCCGATTAATAATTCTTTTATGCCAGACTTAATCACCTCTTTGATAAATTCTAAATGATGAAGACATGGTGGTTGAAAACGGCCGATAATTAAGCCATATTTTTTGTTAGTATTCATTTGCTTAATCTGGCAACATCACGCCAGCCAATGTCAGTACGATAATGAAGATTGTCCCCTTTAATGCTAATAGTTGATAACGCATCATAAACATTTTTTCTGGCGATAATAATATTTTCGCCTAAAGCAACTAAATAAAACAAACGGCCACCATGGGCGAAAAATTTATTATTTTGATATTGTGTGCCAGCACCAAAAAGTTTGATTGTTTTGGAATTAAAAATTTTTTCAAGACCAAAAATTTGTTTGCCTTTGACAACATTATAATCAACTGGATAACCTTTGGAGGCACCAGTAACTACAATTCTGGTTTGAGAATCGGTTTTTATAAGATTTCTGTTTAATTGATGATTAATGACTGAAAAAGACACGTCAACTAAATCATTTTTAATAGAAGGAATTATTACTTGAGCTTCAGGGTCACCCCAACGACAGTTAAATTCAATTATAAAAACTTTTTTATCAACGACCATACCACCTAGATAAAGAATTCCTTGATAGGGTCGATTTTCAGCAATCATTCCGGAAACAGTTTTTTGAAAAATATCCTTAATTTGAGATTTGATATTTTCGTCAACAATTAGGGGATTACTGACACAACCCATTCCCCCAGTGTTTGGACCATGATCGTGATCGTTAACCCGCTTGTGATCTTGGGCGAAACCAACCATTTGAAAGTCTAGCCCATCAACAACAGCGAAGGCAGAAAATTCTTCCCCGACTAAACATTCTTCTAAAAGATAGGTTTGACCGCTTTGCCCGAAACGAGACATTTCATCAATGGCGGTTTTGGCCTCTGAATTATTTTGGGTAATAATAACTCCCTTACCTTCGGCTAGGCCAGAAGCTTTGACAACCCAAGCTTTGTCAGGATGATTATCTAAAAAATTTAAACCTTCTTCCCGGTTATTAAATACATAAAATTCAGGAATAGGAAGCTCGTATTTTTTCATAAAATTACGAGACCAAGATTTATCCCATTCCAATTGCCCAGCTTTTTGAGTTGGACCAAAGACAGTAATTTTGTTTTCTAAAAGTTTATCAACTAAGGCAACAGCAACTGCATTATCCTGAGCAACATCAACTAAATTAACTTTTTGTTGTTTACAAATATCAATTATTTTATCCACATCGGTAGTTTTTAATTCTGGAAAAATTTTGACTGATTTTGATTTGTTTAAAGTCATCAGGTCATTACCGGGGATGGCAATAATTTTTTCTACTTGGGGACTTTGAGAATATTTATCAACTAGAGCAGCACCCCGACCACCACCATCAATAACTACAATTGTCATTTTTTTGTTCATATTATTTTGCGTTTAAATTTAAACTAACAGCATTTTCTTTGCAAGAAAAAAGAGTATCTAAATCATTTTGATTTAAATCGGTTGTATTAGTTATTTTAACAGTCTGAAGGGTATGGTTAAGAAATTTTTGGTAAAACTCAATCGTGTTTTGGTGTTCGATGGGTAACGACCGCTCTTTTAGGCTTAAATAAGAATCAGTTTTTTCTATTTGAACCGGTAAAACTGAAAGAATTTCACCTTCGTCAAAAATCGGGGCAACGCGTTGAATAATCATCCAGGTATTTTCTTCTTTGCCGGTTTTTAAATAAAAATCTAAAGCTGCCTGATGAACTGTAGCCCCCCACATGCCTTTGCCACCAAAAAGATGGGGATTGCCAGGATGTTGATTAAAAATTCGGTTAGGGAAGGCGTTAATGACTTCTTTTGGGGTTAAAGGTAACCAACCGTGTTGTCCAACTAAAGTAGTTTGGTGATTTTGGAGTTCTTTTAATAGTCTTTGACCAAAATTTTCTTTTGGTTTTTGAGGAATAACAAGAATATTGTTTTTAGATATACCTAATTGTTGGGCGAGGTTTAAACCTGGAGCGTCTGGGGTGTTGGAAATAATACAAGCAATTTCTAAATTTAGAATACCCGACTGTTGTGACTTGATAATCTCTGCCATAGTAGTACCGGTACCGGAAATTAAAATAGCCAGTCTTTCTTTCATTAAGCTAATTATAAACTACATATTCATTCTTATTTTTATCTTATTGCCATCTATTGAATTAATTGAACCATTACGATCTAAATCGGCTCTTGGATCATTATTGAGAAAGAAGCCTTTCCATTGTGAGAAATCAATAACATTAATTGCCCCATTACGATCCATATCGACATCTTCTTCAACTGTAAATTTAGGAGTAGGAGTTGGAGTAATATCGTCTTCAACTGTTAAACCAAAAGTAGGGGTTGGATTTTTTGCATAAACACATAAGGTTTTGCTTTTAGAACCGCGAAATTCCCACTTATAAAAAAGATATATATCATTTTTTTCTATCCAGAAAACATTTCCAGGAGCACAGGTACCAGCAGAAACACCACAGGCACCGTCAGGAGCCAAAGTTGGAGTCGGAGATGAAGGACTAGTTGGAGTCACTAAAATATGCTGTTTGGGTAGTTTACATTCTATACGTCTCATGGTTTCTTCCTCGACACATTTCCAGATATAAAATTCTTCTGTTTCAGAAGTTTCAGCGGCAAAACCATTATCATTACAGTTATATTTTCTGGTTCCACAACTGGTATCTACAGGCCCAAAACCATCAGTAATAACTGTTTTAAATTGTTCACAATAGCCAGTAAAACCACCTTTATTGACGCATTCCCAAACATTATATTCTTCAGTTTCTGATTCTTTTGATGAATTCCCTATCAAACAAGAATAGGTTACATTTCCACAGATACCGCTAGACTCTGTAGGAGTTTCTTTGGGTTTAGTGCCACAGACAATCCCATCGGAGGCACATGGAACGCCAGCTCCACACCCACTAGGGCTAGACCAGGCACCATTAGCACAAGTATAAAGATAACCATTTGAGCACATTTGTCTACCGTTACCTCCGGAACACTGTTTAGTAACAGAGGCTTGTTTAGTACAAACTTTCAATTTTGCTTCCCAATAACAACCGTTTGAACCACAAGCGCCAGCAGAGCTACAAGCACTGCAGTTGTTAACAGAACATCCCCAAGTAATGGCACTACTCCTATTCTCCTGCTTCTGTTGAACTAGTTTAGTGGCAATTGGTAAAGAAATTGCCACTAGTAACATCCCACCGAGAACTAATAAATTTACAAAACCGGATTTTCTAATAATATTCACTCACTAATGATAACAAAAAACTCCCCTTTATCAGGGGAGTTTGAAAACCAAATATTTTTTCTATTTAACCGCACTAATTTCTAATTTGTTACTTAAAAATAATAACTTATTACTGGTAACACTTTCAACTAACAAAGTTGAAGATGTATCAGTGCCATCAGCTTCAACCAAAGAAATACTGGTTTCACCAGCAACTTTCGGAGTTACTGTAAAAGATAAAACCGGAGTGACTTCATTTGTTTTTACCGAATAATATTCACCTTCATTTTCCCATATAAAGACAGCACTGATTAATCCAGTCTTAGTATCAACTTTAGGAGCTTTAAGTGTTTGAGGTAAGTCTTTACTGGCAGTTAATTTAGAAATAGTTACTTTGTCCGAATCATACTTAACATAAGTCTCTATAGCATCAAGATTAACTTCTTTAG
>JAEWUV010000005.1 GCA_023396915.1 Candidatus Parcubacteria bacterium | reverse complement strand
GTGGTTCGGCACCTCGATGTCGACTTGGCGCATCCTGGCCCTGAAGAAGGGGCCAAGGGTTGGTCTGTTCGCCCATTAAAGCGCTGCGTTAGTTGGGTTCAGAGCGTCGCGAGACAGCTCGGTCTCTATCCGTAGTAATCGTTCGATTCTTGAAGGGATTCATCCACAGTACGAGAGGACCTGGATGAGGGAACCGCTGGTGTGCCAGTTGTGCTGTCAAGTGCAATGCTGGGTAGCTACGTTCTTATAAGATAACTGTTGAAAGCATCTCAAACAGGAAACTGACCCTAAGATAAGGAATCGTTGTTCGCCGCAAGGTGGACGAAAAATCGCCGGGAGACTACCGGTTAATACTTTACAAGTGGAAGATCTGTGAGGATTTAAGCTAAGTAAAGAGATGATTGAAGAAATTTTTCAATATATATTTGGCTGACGTAGTTTTGGTGTATGACGGAGTAATCCGCCTACGCTAAAGCTACGGCGGACAAAGGGCGATTCAATTTAGAGGCCAAGAAATTAGATGATAGATTATAGATGTTAGATCGTAGAAAAACGAAAAAACAAGATCTATAAAAATTGATAAATATAAATTACTTTAAATGACTTTGGTTTTTGAATTCTGGTCATTGGAGCGAGGTGGAACCACCTTTTCCCATTTCGAACAGAGAAGTGAAACGCCTTAGCGCTGACAATAGTCTCCACGCAAGTGGTCTTGAAAATAGGTCATGGCCAGAATTCAGAAACCAAAGATGTATTAATTTTATAAATTTTTCGTTACGTATTTTTTCTTAGAGTCAGCACTAGCGTGTTGAAATCACGAAAAAATAGTAACTTCAAAATTTATTTGAAATTATTTTTTTTGATTCGATAAATGAATATTTCCGCCTCATCGGCGGATTAAAATTATTAATTTATTTAGGGTAAACAATCCCGTTTTATCCCCATAAATTAGGGGATTTTTTATTATAAAAATGGCTAAGAAAATTAAAAAAGAAAAAAAGACTGGTCAGATTTTGACCATGGAAGATTTGTTAAAATCTGAAGGTGTTGAGAAGTTGGGTTTTAAAAAAGGACAAGAAGTAAAAGGAAAGATTACTACTATTAAGAATAAAGCGATTTATATCGATGTTGGGGGTAAGACTGATGCGGTAGTTTTGGGAAAAGAATTTGAGTTTGTTAAAGATTATATTAATGACTTAAAAATAGGAAATGAAATTGAAGTTCAAATTAAATCTCCGGAAAATGATAAGGGGCAGATTTTAGCCTCTATTCGAGGAGCGGCCAGTGGTTATGGTTGGAATTATTTTAGTGAAAAAGAAAAATCAGGCGGCGAAGTAACAGTGTTTGCTAAAGAATTAAATAGAGGCGGAGCAGTCGTTATTGCACCGTTTGGTTTCTTTGGGTTTATTCCAGGAAGTCAAATTGGCTCTAAATATGATGGCGATCCGGAAAAAATGATTGGCAAGAAGGTAAAGGCCAAAGTTTTGGAAGTTGATCAAGCCAAAAACCGTTTAGTTTTTTCTGAGAGATTAGTTTCTGAACCAGATAAGGTGGGCGAAGAAGTTGGAGCAATTGAAAATTTGAAATTAGACGACGTGTTTGAAGCTGAAGTAGTTCGAGTAGAACCTTTTGGAATTTTTGTTAAAGTGGTTTGTGATAATGACGGAACCGCCTTAAATTTGGAAGGTTTAGTCCATATTTCTGAGATTTCTTGGGAAAAAGTATCAGAATTATCTTCTATGTTTAAACCTAAAGATAGTATAAAAATCAAATTAATCAGTAAGGATGATGGGAGATTGCAATTTTCTATCAAGAGATTAAGCGATGACCCATGGGAGAAAATTGAAGATAAATATCCTAAGGATAAAGAAACTGAAGGTGAGGTGGTTAGAATTGCTAATTTCGGAGCTTTGGTAAAATTAGAAACCGGAGTTGAAGGATTAATTCATATTTCCAAACTTGGTGGTGGAGCTACTTTTAAAGAAGGGGACAAGGTTCAAGTTTACATTGAGAGTATTGATGTAAAGAAAAGAAAAATTTCTTTGGGGATAGTGGAAACCGACAAGAAAAATATTATATATAAGTAAAAAGTTAAAAGTATAAAGTATAAAGTAAAATCCCCCATATTTTGGGGGATTTTTGGTGGTGGCTTTATGAGAGGCTCTAAAAATGACGTTTGAGTATAAGGTAGTGTTATAATCGAGCAATTTAGAAAATTTGATAAAAATGGAGAGACGACAAGGTGTATTAGAAAATGGAGCTTTAAATTCAAGGGATTTTATTATCTCTTTAGGAATTACTCGTGAAGGTAGTGAAGAATTTAAGCTAAAAGCTTTGTACGGTGCAGTTAAATTTTGTAGAGCTGCTAAACGGAGTTGTTTCTTAGATGCTTTGAAAAATTTAAGATCTAAAAATATTGAAATAACTGGATTTAGGTTGCATGAAGAGGAGGAAAAGATTTTTGGTATTAAAAGCGAAGAGAAAATAAATTCTTTAGAGGAAGGACGACAAAGGGAGATTTTTAGTCGAGTAGTTGATTTTATTGGTATGGATGATGATAAGGTGCGTGATTTGAGAAAGGCATTATATAGTAAGTATGGGATGGATAATGAAGGGGTAAATATTTATGGTGGGGTGAAGAGATTTAATTTGTCTTTGTTAGAAGGTAGAAGAAAAAGAAAAGTTTGGGAAAAACTTAATAAAGCTAATGTACTAGAAGATAGAAAAGAAGATAGAATTTTGAAACAATTTAAGAGGATTACTAGTGTTGAATATATAGAAAGGAATGTAACTAGAAAGATAGAAAAAGAATTGGTAGCTAGAGCGTGTACAGGTTTACGACAAAAATATGAAACTGGAATGGATAAATCTGACGGACTTGATTCAGCTTTTACTATTATTGGTTTAAGGATTAGGTTGGAGTCTTGGGCAAAAGGACCTTTTGGTCGGTGGCGTGAGGACAGAGTTAGGCATGTAATTGAAGTGGCAGAGGGTTGGGAGCAAAACAGTGTAAAATAGGTCATGGCTAAAAAAGAAACGATTTTTGTTTGTAGTAATTGTGGAAATGAATTTGCTAAATGGCAAGGGCAATGTAGCGCCTGTGGAGAATGGAACACGTTAAAAGAAGTAAAAAATATAAAATCAAAAACAAAAAGTAATTTTGCTAGTGGAGAGAGAAAAGAGGTTAGAAAAGTGTCGGAAATTGAGACAAAAAATGAAGGTCTTACTAATATAATTTCTACGGATATTAAGGAGTTTGATAGAGTATTGGGTAAAGGAATTGTTCAAGGATCAGTGACTCTTTTTGCAGGAGAACCGGGGATTGGTAAAAGTACGCTTTTGACTCAACTTGTGGGTAAAATTGGAGGTTTATATATAGCAGGTGAAGAGTCAGCAGAACAAATTGCCTTAAGAGTTAAAAGATTGGGAATAAAGGCGGAAGGATTCGATATTTTTGAAAGTAATTCCGTTGAAGAAATTGAGGATTATTTAAATCGAGTAAATAATTTATACAAAATAGTGGTGGTGGACAGTATCCAAGTGATTGGATGTGATAATGCGACCGGAGCGGTGGGGTCGGTGGGTCAAATTAAGGAATCGACATTTAGATTAGTGCAATTAGCCAAGAGATTGAAAGTGGCAATGTTTATTGTGGGACATGTAACTAAAGAGGGGGATATTGCCGGGCCGAAACTTTTGGAACATATGGTTGATACGGTTTTGTATTTTGAAGGAGAGAAGAATGGAGAGTTAAGAATTTTGCGAGCCAATAAAAATAGATTTGGTCCGACAGATGAAGTGGGAATATTTAAAATGTCAGACGTTGGTTTGTTAGACGTTAGATCTGAGGATTTAAATTTAATTAGTGATGATAAAAATAAAATTGGAAGTGCCGTGACAGTGGTGATGGAAGGAAGTCGGCCAGTGATGGTGGAAATTCAGGCTTTGGTAGTAGAAAGTTTTGCACCAGTGCCAAAACGGGTTTTTGCCGGGATAGATTATAATCGGGGACAATTGTTAACAGCGGTAGCACAAAAAAGTTTAGGGATGCCACTTTATAAATATGATGTATTTGTATCGGTAAGCGGGGGAATAAAAGTTGATGATACAGGGGCGGATTTGGCAGTGTTGGCAACGATGTGGAGTAGCTATAAAGAAAAGCCAATGTTAGACAAGTCAGTTTTTGTTGGAGAAGTGAGTTTGTTGGGGGAGATGAGAAAGGTAAAATTTTGGGAAAAGAGAAAGAAAGAAGCAGAAGCTTTGGGAAGAAAATTAGTAGAGATTAAAAATATTAGGGAGTTAAAAAAATGAAAAAACCCTTCCTAAATCCTTCCCTTGACAGGGCAGGACTTGATGCAAAGATAAAGATGATCTTAGAAATACTAAGAAAAAGGGGTTGGAGTATAGGAATTATGGAATCGTGCACCGGAGGGGCGATAAGCAATGCGTTGACAAATATACCGGGTGCTTCGGATGTTTTTAAGAGGGGTTTGGTAACTTATTCGGATGAGGCAAAGATTAAGGCAGGGGTGGAGGAAGAAATTATTAAAAAAAATGGGGTTTATTCAATGAATGTGGCTGAGGAAATGGCGAGAAAAATTGAAGGTGAAGTTGGAGTTGGGGTTACCGGTAATTTACCGGGACAAGTCTATATAGCTGTAAAAGTACAGGAAAAGATTTTTGGAAGAAAAATAAAAATAGAAAATGGGGATGAAGATAAAATTGAGGGGAGAAAGGAAATGAAAAAGATAGTATTAGAAAATGTGGTGGACATGATAATTGATGGTCTTTGAGGTTGTTTAGATATATTTAGATACATGAGATTTGGAGGTTTGATTTTGATCATTAATTTTTTATTAAAATTTTTGTCACAAATTTTTTACCTCAGTCAATACTGGCGTGTTGAAATTCGTTAAAAAATTATGACTGCAAATTTTAATTTAAATCCTAGTTACGAAAATCTTTTCTATCAATTTTTCTGTTCAGCCAATGCTGTCTCATTCCCGCCGCTTCGGCGAGCAGGGAAATTCACTGAAAATTATAGCTGCAGATTTTAATGATTTAAACCCTTCTGTCCCAATAAATTGGGATACCTCCCCTTAAAGAAGGGGAGCTTTAACTTACTAACTAAGCCTCCCTTTTTAAGGCCCGCTTCGACTCTGAATCGAGGCGAGGAGGTGCCCGAAAGGGTGGTGGGTTTTGATAAATGGAAGAAGGTGGTTGTTAACAAGTTATCCACAATGACTCAAATTTGTTTAAATTTAATAAAAATAGGTTTGGTTTTTATAAATAAAATTTTATAGGGTATGGTGTTTTTGGAGGGCAAATTTTTATAGGATATAGACATGAGTGAAAAAGAGGTTATACTGTTTTTAATGCTTCAGATAATTAAAAAAATTTCCTCATTGGGAAAGAAGAATTTAAAAGGGAAAGAGAGAAAAAATGCACTTTGGGCAGAGAGACAGATTAGGGAGATGGCAAAGTTAGGGGGGAAGTTGGTACTTTAAAACTTGGGTGTTGGAGAAACAGCACAAAAAAAGAAACAACATTACCGATATTCTCAAAGCAGGTGGAACACGAATAGTGTTGTTTCTTCAATATCCAAGATAAGGCTAATTTAAAAAAAAGTCAAATTGGCGAAAGCCGATTTATAGGGATTTTTTTTGAAATTTAGCTTTGAAGGTAGGGTTGAGAGTAGCAGAGGGGGCAGGTCTGCTACTTTCAACCCTATTTTTATTTGACAAAGGGACAGATATCTATTAAAATTACTTTGAATTTCCAAAACGTTTGCCGATTTTATGTTGTTTTCCAAGTGTTTTACATAAATTTAATATTCATTTGATTAATATTTTTTCTAAAAATAAAAATGCCAAGAAAGAAAGCTGAACCGGTAGTGGTTCAAAAAGAAGAGTTAAAAATTGAGAAGGTGGTTGATAACAAACCGGTCCAAGCAGTAGTTTCTGATAAAAATGCAGTAAGTTTTGTTAAACCTCAGATTTCTGTTAAGCCCCAGGTTCAAGTTCAACCACAAGTTAATAAACAGCCGGTGACTCAAAGTTATAGTCAACCAGTGATAACTGAGCCGATTTCGGGAATTTTAGAGATTATGTCTGATAATAGTGGTTTTGTTAGACCCAATTTTAATCCTAATGGAAAAGATGCTTATATCGCCTCGATGCAAATTCGTCGATATGGATTAAGGGCGGGAGATTTGATTGTAGGAGTGGCTAAAAAACCGAAAGAGAATGAAAAATATTGGGCGATGACAAGAATTGATAAAGTTAATGATGGGGATTTAGCCAGTGCGCTTAGACGACCTGAGTTTAAAGATTTAGTGCCGATTTATCCGGAAAAACAGATGAAGTTGGAAACAGATGCTGAGATTTTATCAACTCGTATTTTAGATTTATTTTGCCCAGTAGGGTTTGGTCAAAGAGGAATGGTGGTATCACCACCAAAAGCAGGTAAAACTACTTTATTAAAAGAGATTGCGGCTGGAGTGGCGGTGAATTACCCTAATGTTCATTTGATGGCGATTTTGGTGGGGGAAAGACCAGAGGAAGTAACTGATATGCAAAGGTTTATTAAAGGTGAAGTGATTGCCTCTAGCTTTGATCAAAAACCAGAAGAACAAACCAGAGCGGCAGAAATCGGAATGGAAAGAGCTAAAAGATTAGTTGAGTTAGGAAAAGATGTAGTAGTAGTGTTTGATTCTATTACCAGATTGGCTCGGGCTTATAACTTGGCGATTCCAACCAGTGGAAGAACTTTGTCGGGTGGTTTTGATCCGGCGGCTTTGTATCCAAGCAAGAAATTTTTTGGAGCAGCTAGAAATATTGAAAATGGTGGATCGCTAACAATTATTGGTACAGCTTTGGTAGAAACCGGTTCAAAAATGGATGAATTGATTTTTGAAGAATTTAAAGGAACCGGAAATATGGAATTAAGACTAGATAGAAATTTGGCGGAAAGACGGATTTATCCGGCTTTTGATATTTTAAAATCGGGAACTAGAAAAGAAGAACTAATTTTGGATTCAGCCACTTTACAAAAAATAATTGCAATTAGACGAATGTTTGATGCAGTGGGGGAAAATGATAATGCTACCGAAATGATTATTGGACAAATGACAAAAAGTAAAAGTAATGAAGAATTTTTGGGGAAGATAGGGAAGAAATAACTACCGAAGTATAAGTAGTTATTTTGATTTATGTCAAGTAATTATTTTTTAGAATTTACAATTTAGCTTTAATTTTATTGATTTATGTCAAGTAATTGTTTTTTTGATTGAAAGTAATAAAATAAGGTTATGCAGACTCGTCGGAAGATAAAGATACCAGAACCGGTATGGGGGAGTAATTTAACAGGAGTGATTTTGGATTTAGAGAAATTGAGGTCAAAGGAACTTTATGGTGAAGTGCCTCCACATATTTTTTTCCAATTAAAAGATATTTTTCAAATGTTGGAGACATTGGGTTCAGCTAGGATAGAAGGTAATAATACAACTCTTTCTGAGTATGTTGAAAAAATTCTTGATAAAAAAGTAAAGAAAGATGAAAGTCAAAAAGAAATAGAAAATTTAGATAAGGCGATAAGTTTTATTGAGAAAAATACGAATGAGAAAACTGTGATTGATAGGGCTTATATTTCAGAGTTACATAAAATTGTGACAGATGGTTTGACTTTGCCTCCATTTGGGGAAGGATCTAGAACTCCTGGTGGTTTAAGAAAATGTGAAGTGGCTATTAAGTTTTCAAAACACAAGCCCCCAACTTATGCTGTGTTGTCGGATTATTTTGATGGTTTGATTGATTTAATCAATCGGGATTTATTAAAACAATATCAGTTGCTAATGGTGGCAGTAGCTCATCATAGGTTTGCTTATATACATCCATTTGATAACGGTAATGGCAGAATGGGTCGACTTTTAAATTATGCATTACTAATTAAACTTGGTTTTAAGGTTAAAGCTGGAAGGATAATTAATCCGTCGTCTATTTTTTATATTGATAGAGATAGGTATTATCGTGAGTTATCTGTGGCTGATTCTTTAGAGGATAGTGATGTTTTGAATTGGTCTGAATATTTTTTGACAGGTTTGAAGAATGAAATTGAAAAAATCGATAGTCTCTTGACTAAGAGATATGTTCAAGAAAGAATTTTACTTCCGGCAATTGCCTTTGCTAGGGAGAGAGAGCAAATAACAAAGAGAGAATTTGATGTATTAAATTTGTTGATTTGTAAAGATAATATGCAGATAAAATCAGAAGAGCTGGCCGAGATTGGGATATCTAATTCTTTTCAAAAATCAAGGATCATGGCCAGGTTGAGAAATAAAGATATTGTAAAGCCGCTTAAGAAAAACGGGAGAATTTACACTATAAATTTTGTAAATAATTATCTGTTGAGAGGAGTAATAGCATCTTTGCGCAGAGAGGGGTTTGTCTCTGATTTTTTAAATAGGCATACGAATTAGTTTGGGGATTAAATTGAGATTTAGTATAATATAGGGGCATGTTTGATTTTAGAGAAAAGTCTCAGGCAGAGTTGGAGCTGATAAAGGAATTCCTGAAACAGGAGGGGATTTTTATAGCTAATTTTTTTAAGAGTTTTTTGGGTTGGGCAAGTTGGTTGAAAGACCAATTGTCTAAATTGATGTATCGGCAGAGAGGTAGATTTTCTCAGACATTTGTGAATGTGAGTATGGCGTTTTTGTTTTTTTTGGTAATTGTTTTTTCGGGAACTTTGGAAAATTTGGTGGTTAACAGTGAGGGGAGTGAAAACAGCGGAAGTAATTATTTGTTGGCGGCGGCTAATAAGTCGGCGGCTAATACTTTAATTTCTAATTTACCAAAAGGGGAAACAACCGAATATCGGGTGGTTCAAGGGGACACTGTTTCAAGTATTGCTCAGAAATTCGGAGTGACGATGGATACGATTATTTGGGAAAATAATTTAAAAACAGTTGATTCAATTAAAATAGGGCAGATTTTAAAAATTTTACCGGTAACCGGGGTAAGACA
Source organism: Candidatus Parcubacteria bacterium (assembly GCA_023396915.1). Taxonomy (GTDB): domain Bacteria; phylum Patescibacteriota; class Microgenomatia; order UBA12405; family UBA12405; genus WARW01. The sequence goes on along the minus strand of JAEWUV010000005.1, from coordinate 3,113 downwards.
TACAGTTAAGAGAGGGGAGACTATTTATAGTATTGCTAAAAGTTATCAGGTTGATGCTCAAAACATTATCGATTATCCGTTTAATACTTTTGCCAATGATGAAACTTTTGCTTTGTCGGCTGGTCAGGAGTTGATAATACCTGATGGTATTAAACCAAAGGAAGTGGTGGTGGACAAAGCGACTTTGGTTACTAGGACAGTGGCCCCGATTCCGGGAGTAGTGGGAGAGGGGAATTTTATGTGGCCGACAGGTGGCTATATTTCTCAGAGATATTCTTGGTACCATCAAGCAGTGGATATTGCCAATGCTTCTCACCCGGATATCTTGGCTTCACAAGGTGGAACAGTAGTAACTGCCGGATGGAATGCCGGAGGTTATGGAAATTATGTGGTGATTAATCATGGTAATGGCTATAGTACTTTGTATGCTCATATGGTAAATGGTTCGATTGCTGTAAAACCGGGTCAAGTGGTGACTCAGGGTCAAAAGCTTGGATCTATGGGTTCTACGGGTCGTTCAACCGGAACCCATTTGCATTTTGAAGTAATTGGTCCGAGTGGGAAATTGAATCCGTTGACAGTGTTGAAATAAGACAAAACCTCTCAGTCCTACGGACAGCTCCCCTTAAAAAAGGGAGCAGTCTTTTTTTGTTTTAAGATTTCCTCCTTTCTTAAGGGAGGATGTCACGATTTATCGTGACAGGAAGGTTTAATTGTGAAATAATAATGCGGGGAAAAAGAGATTTGATAAGTTGTCTGTAATACTGATTTTTGGTAGTCTGATGGTATGAATAAAGTTTTAAGAATATATAGTCGGATTGTGTTAATGGTAATACCTTTTGTCTTTTTGCCGTTTATTTATGATGGTTTTGGTTTAGGAAAGAGTAGTTTTTTACTAGTAAGTGGTGTGGTGGGGTTGGTTTTGTGGGTAATTTCGATGTTGGTTGAGAAGAGAGTAGAGATGAAATATTCAAAATGGTTGGTTTGGATAGTGGTTTTGTTTATTTGGTCATTGGTGTCTTTTTGGAAAATGAGTAGTGGCGGCCAGGCGAGGTCGATGGCTTCCGGTTTGGGAATCGGGACTTTGACCGGTTTGGTTTTGTGGTCTTTTTTGTGGCTACAAGTAAGAAGTGAAGAAGAGTCAAAAAAACAAATGGTGTTTTTATCAATTTCCGGGTTGGTGGTAGGTTTGGTTTCTTTGATAGTTTTTATGATTCCGGCGGCTAAATTACCATTGTCTATACCAAAAAATAACCCATTAATATCAATTAGTGCTAATTGGACAATGGTGGGGTCGCTTTTGGGTGAGGTAGTGTTGTTTTTAGTTTTATTTTTAAACTGGTTAAAAAGATTGGTATTGAAATTAAAAGAGAAGGTAGAGTTTGGAGATTATTTTAAAGAAATTTTGGCAAGTGCTTTTTTTGGGTTGATGTTACTTTTGGATATTTATCGTTTGATTAAAACAGGATGGGTTTATTTGGATTTAAATTCGGCTTGGGTAATTGCGGTGGAGACTTTGAAAAATAACCCGATTTTTGGGGTGGGGATAGGTAATTTTGTAGAAGCATTCTCACGATTTAGACCGGTGAGTTTTAATGCAACATCTTTGTGGTCAAGTACTTTTGGGGTTTCATCAGTGGGAATTTTAAATATGTGGACTGAATTAGGAACAGTAGGTTTGGTAATTGTGGGAATAATGACAATGGGGATATGGAAGAAACGAAGCAGTAAAGGTTTTGGATTGTTGTTGGTTTTGGGTTTGTTGGCCTTAGTGTTGCCGCCGACATTTATGGTTTTTGTATTGTTGTTTTGGGTAATGTCAAACAGTTTTGGGGAAATTAAACAGGTGAAATTAATACTACCAGTGGGAGAGAAAGGATTTAATTTAATGCCGTATTTAGTGTCATTATTGTTGCTGGGGGTTTTTGGATTTAGTGGTTATAAAGTAGGAAGAGCAGTGGTGGCTGATTATTTTTGGAGACAATCTTTGGTGGCAACTAGTAAAAATGACGGTAGTGGAGCGTATAATAATCAGATTAAAGCGATTGCTATTAATCCTAATTTGGCCGATTATAGGGCAATTTATGCTCAAACTAATTTGGCTTTGGCTCAGAATTTTTTGACTACAGAGGAAGGTCAGGAAGTGAGTACAGAAAATAAGGAAAAGGCATCAACTTTGGTGCAACAGGCAGTAAGAGAGGCTCAGGCGGCAGTTAGTTTGGATCAAAAAATTTCGGCTTATTGGGTTAATTTGGCTTCGATTTATCGGTCGTTAGTGGGGGTAGTTGACGGGACTTTAGATTGGTCAGTGCAGTCGTATCAACAAGCGGCGGTAGTCGATCCGGTGAATCCGAGTGTTTATATGGAATTGGGGTCAATGTATTATGGAGCTGAGGATTATGCAACAGCTGAAAGATATTTTGAGGAAGCGGTGACTAATAAACAGGATTATGCTAATGCCTGGTATAACTGGGCTTATGCGGCCAAACAACAAAATAAATTACAATTGGCGGTAAACAGAATGGAACAGGCTTTGGCTTTGGTCCCAAGTGATTCTGAAGATTATACAAAAGCTAAAGAGGAGTTTGATAAATGGGAAAAAGAGTATAACGAGGCAGTGGCCAAATATAACGAACAAGTTAAACAACAACAAGAACAGCAGCAAACTAGTGACACAGAGCAGGAGCCTAATAATAATGAACCGTTAACAACTCCAGAACCGTTGCCAACAATGGGAGCAGAGGAACAGGTGAATGTACCGGCTAGCCAGTTGGAACCGCAAGTCACTCCGTAGGAGTGACTTTAGATCTCAGTTTTTAAACCTCTCTGTCCCGACTTTGTCGGGACATCTCCCCTTAAAAAAGGGAGAAGTCTTTCTAAGACAGAATTAAAATTGTTTAATACTTCATCATTAGTAAATCTTAAAGTTCTAATATTGACACTTTCTAAATATTTGTCTCGTGCTTGATCATAATTTCTCTTTTTGTTATGAGAACCACCATCAATTTCAATACATAACAATAGTTCTCGACAATAAAAATCTAAAATAAATCTGAATATGGGTTTTTGTCTAATAAATTTATATTTACTTTTTCTTAAAAACTGCCACATTA
>JAEWUV010000004.1 GCA_023396915.1 Candidatus Parcubacteria bacterium | reverse complement strand
CTAAAGAAGTTAATCTTGATGCTATAGAGACTTATGTTAAGTATGATTCGGACAAAGTAACTATTTCTAAATTAACTGCCAGTAAAGACTTACCTCAAACACTTAAAGCTCCTAAAGTTGATACTAATACTGGTTTGATAAGCGCTATATTTTTGTGGGATGTAGGTGAAATCTATTCGATTGTGCCAGATCAAGTAATTCAAGTTCTGTCATTTACAGTAACTCCGAAAGTTGCTGGTGAAACCAGTATTTCTTTGGTTGAAGCTGATGGCACTGATACATCTTCAACTTTGTTAGTTGAAAGTGTTACTAGTAATAAGTTATTATTTTTAAGTAATAAATTAGAAATTAGTGCAGTTAAATAATATGAGAAAGTCTGTCCAAATACTTTTACTTTTTGTTTTATTCTTTCTGTTGGAAGGGGGGGTAAATGCGGTTGAAGCGGCGGCTAAGTTGTATTTTGATCCGTCCAGCGCCAATAAAAACTTGAACGATACGTTTACAGTGACAGCTAAAGTTGATTCGGCGGGGGAAGTGGTTGGTGGGGTTGATGGTATTGGTACTTATGATTCTTCTCGTTTGGAATTGGTTTCGATTACTAAAGCTTCGGATATGGTTTTTGGTAATCTTGATAGTGGTGGAAGTTGTCAAATAGGAACTTCCAGTGGAGGAAAATTTAGTTTTACTTGTTATGCAAACGTTGCAGTGGATAATACGGCAGTTAGTGGAAGTTTAGTGGTGTTTACTTTTAAAGCAAAGGCAACAGGAACAGCGACAGTGAATTACACTTGTACTGATGGATCGACAGTTGACTCAAATATAGTTAAGACTTCAACTTCGGCGGATGTAATTTCTTGTACTAGCAATGGGTCGGGTTCTTATGTTATCGGTCAAGGGTCTAGTTCTTCAGCTACTAATACTCCAACTCCAACAACTACTTCATCTTCGACTGAGTTACCACAGACAGGAAGTGTAGGTGTGACAGTGGGATTAGTGCTTTTTGGTTTGGTTAGTTTGGTTTCAGCGGTATTTTTGAAGTTTCTATGAAAAAAAAGGTTAATATAAAGAGTTTGGTTATATTTGGAGTTTTGGGAGTAGTGATGGTTTTAGTGGTTTTGGCGGTAAGTCAGGTTAGAACATTTATGAGTGGGGCGACCAGTGGGGTTGAGCCTCAGTCGGTAACAACAGTGTCTGGTGATGATGGAAAGTCTGCGGTGATTAGTTGGATTTCTGATAAAGAGTCTATTTCTAAGGTTGAGTATGGGACAACAGCGGCTAGTTTAGTGTTGATGTCGGCAGAGAGTTCGGCAGTGACAAATCATAGTGTTAGTTTGACTTCGTTGCGTCCGGCTACGACTTATTATTTTAGGATAAAAGTGGGAGAGGATGTTTTTGATAATGGGGGTATTCCATATACTTTTAAGACAAAGGCTGATACTACATTAGTGACAGTGACACCGACAGTTGCAGTGGCGACTCCTTCGGTTGTGAGTAGTGGAGTCGTTTGCGATCCAAAGGTTGATTATAATAATGACGGGATAGTTAACTCGATGGATTTAGGTTCGTGTAAGAGTAGCGGGGGATCAGTTAGTTCTTCTAACAGCGGAACAACTCCGACAGGATCGACCACGACAGCGGCGAATTCTTGTACTGGAACAATAACTGATTATAATAGTGATGGAATAGTAAACAGTTTGGATAGAATTAACTGTTTGCAAAGCCATAATTAAGAAGGTACAATAGGCAATTGTTAAAATTCAAGGAGGTGTTACTTTTTAATGCCAATAATAGTTTCTAAAAAGAAAGGCGAATCAAAGGACGATATTATAGGTAAATTTAGACGTTTGTGTTTAGAGGAAGATATTACTGAGGAAGTTAGACGAAGGACTGCTTATGTTAAACCTTCAGAGGAAAGGTATGCTAAGAAAAAAATAATTGTCTGGAGAGATAAATGTCGACGCCGTGCTAAAAATTCAAGGAGACACGATGTTAAAAGATAGACTTAAAAAAGAAAGCATAGAAGCCTTAAAAAGCCACAATCAGAGATTGGTGGATGTTTTAAGGTTTCTGGTCTCTTTGATTGATAAAAAAGAATTACAGCTTCCGGTGGGCAAAATGACAGAGAGTGATGAGTTTGGTGTGTTAAGGAAAGAGTTAAAGAATAAAGAAGAGTCTCGAGAGATGTTTTTAAAAGCTGGAAGGATGGATTTGGTAGAACAGTTAGATTATGAAATAGAAATAGTTAAGGGTTATTTGCCGGCGGAAATAACCGAAGATCAGATAAGAAAAGTGGTAGATGAAGTAATTGTCGAAAAAGGAAATAATTTTGGGTTAGTAATGAAGGAAGTAATGGTTAAATTAGGTGGGTCGGTTGATGGTGGAGTCATCGCAGGAATAGTTAAAGAGAAAATTAATGGATAATTTAGTTTTAGTAAGTCACAATAAAAATTGGGGTTTAAGCGAGGAATTAGTTGAAGAACTAGCCAAAAAAGCTTTGGCTGAAAAAGGTTTTGATAATAATGTTGAGTTAAGTGTTTATTTTGTGGGGAGAAAGAAAGCGAGAGATTTAAATATGAAATATAGAAATAAGGATTATTATCCACAGGTTTTGGGCTTTCCCATGTCAAAAGAGAAAGATATTGATGGAAAAATTAGATTGGGGGACATTGTAATTTGTACTCAAAAGTTAAAATATGAAGTTAAATTTCAAAAATCGAGTTTGGAAAAAGTGTTGTATGAATGGTTGATTCACGGAGTGGAGAATTTATTAAAATAATTTATTAAAAATTTTATTTAAATTCTCGTTACGAATTTTTTCACTGGAAAATCAATGTGGTTACCCACGTTGAAACACGTTCTAAAATTGTAACTTCGGATTTAAATTTTAAAATTTTTGTTTTATTAATGATATATTTGTTGATATAGAAAAGATTATTGTAAAGTAGCCTTGGCTTTGGTTTAATGAGTCAATGTCGGTTTTTTACTTGGAATATCGTCCTAAAAAGTTGTCAGAGATTGATTTGGTCGATGTTGCCGAAAAATTAAAGAGTTTTATTGAGGCCAAAGAGATGCCTCAGTCTTTTTTGTTTTCCGGTCCAAAAGGAGCGGGAAAGACTTCAGCGGCGCGGATTTTGGCCAAGACGATTAATTGTTCTGACAAAAAGAATGGTGAGGCTTGTGGTGAATGTGATAGTTGTAAAGAAATAGAAGAAAATAGGGCAATTGATATTATGGAAATGGACGCAGCTTCAAATAGAGGCATAGAAGATGTAAGGTCTTTAAAAGAAAAGGCATATTTATCACCTAATAAATTAAAGTATAAGGTTTTCATAATTGATGAAGTCCACATGCTGACCAAGGAAGCTTTTAATGCTTTATTAAAGTTAATTGAAGAGCCACCGAAACATACGATTTTTATTTTGTGTACAACTAATCCGGATAAGATTCCGGAAACAGTTTTATCAAGGTTGATAAGGGTTGATTTTAGAAAGGGCGAAAAGACTGATTTAAAAAGGTCTTTGGATAAAATTATAAAAGGGGAGAAGGTAAAAATTGATGAAAAAACGGTTGATTTTATCTTGGAAAAAAGTGATGGAAGTTTTAGAAATTTACAAAAGGATTTTAATGAATTAGTTCTAACTTTAGGAAATAATTTATCGTTTGATGTAGTAGAAAAGTTTTATATAAGTAAAAGTGGGGATTATACTGCGGTTGATTTTGAAAAAGATTTGGTTTCTGGTGAGGTAAAGACAATTTTGGAAAAAATGGAAAAAATGGCGGCGGATGGAATTGATTTTGTCTCTTTTAGGGTTAGTCTTTTGGATTATTTTCAAAAAAGCTTATTGGCTCATTTTGGTGTGGTCAAAGAAAAGTCGGAAATGAGTTTGGAGAAAGTGGAAAGTTGGATAAACCTATTAATTAGGGCTTCCAAACAGGAAAAAGAGACAGAAATTGATCAGTTACCACTAGAGTTGGCAGTAATTGACTTTTTGGGTGATACTAAAACCGACTCACCTAAAATAAAGGAAAAAGAAGAAATGAAACCTGTTCAAGATGTAGAGACAGTTATTGAGGTAAAAGAAGAAAAGAGCGATGAGGTGGTAACGATAGATGTGCTTGGTATGTCGTTGGATAAAGTCGTTGAATCTTGGGGAAATATATTGGTGGCAGTAAAACCATTTAATCATTCAGTGGAGGCTTTTTTAAGAGCAGCTAGACCAATTAAACTTGAAGGAAGAAATTTAACATTGGAAGTTTTTTACCCGTTTCACAAAGACAGATTAGAAGAGGTAAAAAATAGACAAATAGTAGAAGAGGGAATACTAAAGGTATTAGGTGTGGAGTTGGTCTTTAATTGTGTTTTGGCTAAAAGTAAAAAGAAACCATTAGTCATTGGAAATGATACACCAGTAGAGAGTGTCAGTGAAAGTTTGGTAGAAAAAGATGATAAAAAAGATTTGTACGATGTAGCGAAGGATATATTTGGATAAGTGATAAAATTAATAATTAAAAATTAAATAAATTTATGTTTGATAAAGCAAAAATGTTAGCCCAGGCTTATAAATTAAAAAAGGCAGTAGAGGCTGAGACGGTAGAAGTTGAAGAGAATGGAATTAAAATCATAGTCAGTGGGGATCAAAAAGTTAAGTTTTTGTCGATAAATGGGATGGAAAATAAGGTATTGGTAGATACTATTAACAAAGCGATGAAAAAGTCTCAAGAACAGGCAGCCAAAAGAATGAAAGACATGGGTGGTCTTGAGGGTTTATTTTAATAAGGATTAGTAATTAATTAAAAATTGTGGCTAATTTTCCAAAGGCAATTAAGGACTTGATAAGTGGCTTTGAAAGATTGCCGGGGATTGGTCCAAAAGGGGCAACCAGACTGGTTTTTTATTTACTTAATACTCCAGAGGCTTATGTAAAAGATTTGGCTGATGATTTATTGAAGATAAAAAAGGAAATAAAAATTTGCCAAAAGTGTTTTTCGGTTAGTGAAAAAGAGATTTGTTCTATTTGTAGTGATACTACCCGTAATTCCAAACAAATTTGTGTAGTAGAAAGAGCCATAGATGTGATGGCAATTGAAAATATGGGTGGTTTTAAAGGGGTCTATCATGTTTTAGGTGGAGTAATAAATCCGTTAGAACATGTGGGCCCGGATGATTTAAAAATAGATGAGTTAATTAATAGAATTAGGGGAGAGTTAAATGGTAATGGTGTTTGTTTAGAAATAATTTTAGCGACGAATCCAACAATGGAGGGAGAGGCAACGGCTTTGCATATTAAAAAGAGAATAGAAGACCTAAAGGTGGAAGGAATTAAAATTACGCGAATTGGAAGCGGATTGCCGATTGGGGCGGATTTGGAATATGCCGATCAGGCAACTTTGTGTCGAGCGTTGGATGGAAGAAGAGATATATAGTGTTATTTGGTTTTTGATAGAATGGAGCTATGAGTGATGATAAACATAAAATTTTAAAAGGTATTGGAAAAGGGTTGGGACAGCTTGGGGTGGAGACAGTTGAGAAATTAAAAGAAGAGGGTGGTAAAGTTGCTGAAAGTATTATTACTGGCAAACAATTGCTAGGTTTGGATAATACGATGAGTGGAAGTGAATTAGAGTTTCAAAAACATGAGGATAAACAAAAGAGTGCAGAGGAAATTAGAAAATTAAAAGGAGAAATGGGGCAAAAAAGTGGTGGACAAGAGGAAGATCAAAAAGAAAAAAGAAGAGATGTTGAAGGTGAAATTAGAGAATTGATAGATCAAAAGAAAAAAGAGGAAGAAGAGAAGGAGAAATATTTCCAAGAACAAAAAAGGAAGAAAGAGATGGAAAGACAACAGCAGGAAGAAGAATATAATAATAGTTTGAATATGGAATCGACTAACCCGGCTAAGCAGAAAAAGTCTCGGGGGAGTGCCTTTATTACCAAGAAAAGAAAATCGCAACCGACTCAATCGCAAATGTCGCAAACCCAGGAATTTAAGGGTAAAATAGACTAGTATGGTACAAATGAAAATTTATAATACAGCCACAAGAAAAAAAGAGGATTTTAAACCGATTAGAGAAGGAGAAGTGGGGATTTATAGTTGTGGTCCAACAGTTTATTCCAGTCCACATATAGGTAATATGTATGCCTATATTTGTTGGGATGTGTTGGTAAGGACATTGAAATATTTAGGATATAAAGTTAATTGGGTGATGAATATTACTGACGTAGGCCATTTAACTGATGATGCTGATAATGGCGAAGATAAAATGGAAAAAGGTTCAAAAAGAGAAGGTTTGAGTGCAATAGAAATTGCTAAGAAATATGAATTAGAATTTTTGGAAAATTTAAAACTTTTGAATATAAATAATCCGGACAAGATGCCTCGGGCGACGGAATGTATCGAGGATCAAATAAATTTGATTAAAAAAATTGAGAATAATGGTTTTACTTATAAAATAAATGACGGGGTTTATTTTGATACATCTAAATTTAAAGATTATGGGAAATTTGCTAATTTAAATTTGGAAAAAATTAAAGAAGGGGCCAGAATTGAAGTTAATGAGGAGAAGAGAAACCCAACAGATTTTGCTTTGTGGAAATTCAGTCCTAAAGATGAAAAAAGACAAATGGAATGGGATAGTCCTTGGGGGGTGGGTTTCCCAGGTTGGCACATAGAATGTACAGCCATGTCGACTAAATTTTTGGGAGAAAAGTTTGATATTCATACTGGGGGAGAGGATCATATTCCGGTTCATCATACCAATGAAATTGCGCAAGCTTTTGGGGCTTTTGGTGAAAACACTGTTAATTATTGGATGCATAATGCTTTTATTACTTTTAAGGGAAATAAAATTAGTAAGAGTGGCGGAGGTTTATATACGGTTAAAGATTTGATAGATGAAGGTTTTGACCCGATGGCGTTTAGATATATGGTTTTAGGATCGCATTATCGAAAAGGAATTGAATTTTCTATGGAAAATTTAAAAGCGGCGGAAAATGCTTTAAGAAAATTAAAAACTAAAATTTTGATGGATCGTTTGTTTAAAAATGTTGACGATAAAGGAGAGGTTAATGTTAGTTATTTAGACAGATTTGAAGAAAAGATATCTGATGATTTGGCTATGCCGGAGGCTTTAGCTGTAGTTTGGGAGTTGGTAAAAGATGAGAAATTGAAGAAGTCAATAAAATTGAATACTCTACATAAGATGGATACCGTTTTAGGGTTGGGTTTAGATAAAAAAGTGGATAAAGAAGAGGTTCCTGAGGAAGTTTTGAGATTAGTAGAGGAGAGAAATAAGGCTAGGGGGGAGAAAAATTGGGCAGAAAGTGATAGACTAAGAGAAGTTATTAAGGAGGCTGGTTATCTGGTTGAAGATTCCCAAAATTCTTGTAAAATACACAGGATAAGAAATTTTTAAAAACTAATGAAAGAAAGCAAATATCATTATCAGCTAGTGGTGGTTTTAGCTCCAAAAACTGAAAATAAAGAGAAAGTTTTGGCTAAAATTACTGATTGGTTGAAGAAAAACAAAATAGAACAACTTGAAAACCATATGGGTTTAAAAGAGTTGGTTTATGAAATTAACAAGAATTCTAAGGGTGATTTTTGGACTTATGAGTTGACTGGTGAATCACCAATTAAGTTAAAAGAATTTAACTTAATGCTAAATCGTGAATCTAATATTATTAGATATTTAATATTGAAAAAGGAGTAAAAGAATATGCCTAGCAGATGTCTGAACAGGGTAACTTTAATTGGTAATTTAACTCGTGACCCAGAGTTAAGATACACCCCAGGTGGAATGGCGGTGGTGTCTTTTGGAATTGCCACTAATAGAGTTTGGGTGACCAAACAAGGGGAGCGAAAAGAAGACGCTCAGTTTCATCGAATTGTAGCTTGGAATAAATTAGCCGAACTTTGTTCTCAACTTTTATCAAAAGGTCGAAGAGTTTATGTCGAAGGAAGAATCCAGTACAGAGAATACACTGATGCCGAGAATAATAAAAAACAAATTTCAGAGATTATCATCGATGATATGATAATTTTGGATAATAAAGGTGCCGCTGGAGATCACGCTGCTTCTATGGATTTATCCGGTGGGGATGATATGGGTACTGCTCCAATGGAGCCGGAAGCTGAGGAAACTGCTACTGCTGGTCCAAGTGATACTATGGAAGATATAGTTATCCCTGATGATATTGGTAAGGTTGATGAATCTACTAAAACAGAGGAAGTTGTTCAAGATGATAAAAAAGCTGATGAAATGCCTTTTTAAGGTCAAAAAATTATGATGAGAAAGAATAAAAAAAATAGTTTGTTGATTGCAAAAAGAAAAGGTAAAGAACGTGGTTGTACTTTTTGTAAATCAAAAACTGATCCTAAGTGGGAAAATTATGAGTCTTATGGTGAATTTTTGTCCCCAAGAGGTAGAATTATAGCTTCTCAATATACCGGTGTTTGTGCTAAACATCAAAGAAAATTGGTTAAAGCTATTAAACAAGCCCGTCACTTGGCTTTAATGCCTTTTGTAACTCAGTAAAGTAAAACCCTTTCCCAGCCCTTCCCTTGACAGGGCAGGGAGGGATAATGAAATTTAAACCCCGCAGTGGCGGGGTTTTTTCGGCCATAGGTCGATCAGCTTATGGCTGAGGTTAGGTAATCAATATATAATTGATTAATGAAGAAGAAAGTAAAAGCAAAATGGGGGATTAATATATCGGGTAAGGGTGATTTTTTGGTAAAAACTGGGGATGTGGTTTTAGCGGGTCAGGTTTTGGCAAGGATTAAGAAAGAAGATATAAAATCTTTTGATTTTTCGGGATTTTTTGGTAAGATGAATGGTTCTAAAATAGAGGAGTTAAATGAAAAGTTTGTTAATAGTTGGGTTAATACAGGTGAAATGATTTGTATGACTGGGGGAATCTTTCCTAGTAAAATTTGTTTTCCAATGAGTGGAACTTTTTTAGGGTTAGATGAATTTGGAGTTTTGAAAATTGAGGAAAAGGCCGAGACAGAGAAAGAAATAATTTCTCCGGTAAAAGGTAAAGTGTTAAAGGTAGAGAAAGATAAAATATCATTGGAATTTGAGGTTTATGAGTTTAAAGGAGAGGGTTTGGTTGGGGGTAAAGTTTGGGCCAAGGGAGAAGTAAAAGTTATTAATGATGTTAAAGATTTGGATTCTAGATTAAAAAATAGTTTATTGTTTACTGATAATTTGTCTAAGACTTTTTTACTTAAAGCGGAAGTAGTTGGGGTTACGGGAATTGTTACTAAAATAAAACAAGATGAGGTTTTAACTGAATTACCGGTGCTATTTTTAGATGAAGCGGAATGGAATGATTTATTTAGAAGTGAAGGTGAAGTAAAAAATTTTTTGGTAAATTCGCGGGTTGGGAGATTATTAATGGTGTTAGAATAGATAATGCGTTTAAGAAATTTAAGGAATTTAGCTTTAGCTTTGGCTTTGTTGTCGGTAGTGTCGTTGGTGAGTTATAAAATAGGGGAGAAACAAGTACCTTTAGTTGAAGGAAATCAGTGGGATATGTCTTTGATGTGGCAGGTAAGAAATGTTTTGTCTCAAAAATTTTTAGAAAAAGATAAAGTTGATGATGACAAGGCTTTGAAATATGGGGCAATTGAAGGTATGGTAGCGGCTTTGGATGATCCATATACTATTTACTTACCGCCGGAAGAGAATAAAAGTGCTAATGAAGATTTGCAAGGAGAACTTAATGGGGCAGTGGGAATTTCTTTGGGTTATAAAAATAAAACATTGGCGGTGATGTCGCCGATAGCTAAATCACCGGCGGCGGCAGCTGGAGTTCAGGCTGGAGATTTGATTTTGAAAATTATTGATAAAGCGAAAAATCTGGATAAGGATACTACTGGGATTAGCCTGGATGAGGCAGTTGATTTAATCAGAGGCGATGTAGGGACTGAAGTAACATTAAAGATGTATCGTGAAGGTAAAACTGATACATTTGAGGTGACTTTGAAAAGAGCTGTGATAGAGATTCCAGGGGTAGAGTTGGAGTGGAAAGAATATCAAGGTAAAAATGTAGCTTGGGTGAAGTTTTATAAATTTAGTGAACAAGTGTTTGATGAATGGGATAAGGTTGTTAGTGAAATTAAGGCAAAAAGTCAGGACAACTATGGCGGAATAGTACTGGATTTAAGAAACAACCCAGGGGGTTATTTGCAAGCCAGTGTGGTGGTGGCATCGGATTTTTTGAGTGATGGGGTAGTAGTAAAACAAGAATCAACAAACGGAATAATCGAAACCTATACGGTTGATAAAAGTAGAGGTAAATTACTTAATGATAAATTGGTAGTTTTGATTAATGGTGGTAGCGCTTCGGCCTCAGAGATTTTGGCCGGGGCTTTAAAAGATCATAATAGAACTAAATTAGTAGGGACAAAGTCTTTTGGAAAAGGAACTGTTCAAGAAACTGAAGATTTTAGAGACGGCAGTGGTTTGCATGTAACTATTGCTAAATGGTTATTGCCTTCTGGAAAAAATATTCATGGTGAAGGGATTGAGCCAGATGTGGAAGTGAAAAATGATGAATCGGGAACAGATTTACAGCTGGATAAAGCAATGGAAGAATTACTAAAATAGTGATTTAATTTATTTATGACAGATAAGAAGTTTAGATTGATTTTGATTTTTTTATTGGCTTTGTTATTGTTGGTTGGTGGGTTTTGGGGTGGGTTTTTGGTGACTAAAAAATATATAAAAAGTGATGTGTTAGTGCAGAACAAAACTGAAGTGACCGATGAAGAATCAGTAACGACTAAAGTGGTGGAAAAAGCGGCTAAAAGTGTGGTAACGGTGTCGATAAACAAAGATGTTTTGGATATTTTTAGTTTTGATAAAAAAAATATTGAACAAGATGTTGGAACTGGTTTTATTATTAGTAGTGATGGATTAGTGGTAACTAATAAGCATGTGGTGTCGGATACTGAGGCTGGTTATAAGGTGGTAGTAGGAGAAGAAACATTTGAAGTGGTAAATATTTACAGAGATCCGTTAAATGATTTGGCGATTTTAAAAATAGATAAAAGTGGTTTAACTCCGGTAGACATGGGGGATTCAGATCAATTAAAAGTGGGACAAACAGTAATTGCGATTGGAACAGCTTTGGGAGAGTTTAGATCAACGGTTACAAAAGGGGTGATTTCAGGGCTAGGTCGCGGAATTACTGCTGGTGGAGTTGGATTTGGAAGTGAAGAACTTAAGGACGTAATTCAGACTGATGCGGCCATAAATTCGGGTAATTCCGGGGGTCCATTGTTTGATTCCAGTGGCAAGGTAATTGGGGTAAATGTGGCGATGTCGCAAAATGGTCAAAGTATTGGGTTTGCTTTGCCGATAAATTTAGTCAAAGCCAGTGTGGCTAATTTTAGGGAAACCGGGGAGTTTGATAGACCTTATCTAGGGGTTGGATATCAGGTAATTTCGCAACAGGCTGCCTTGTTAAACTCAGTTCCAGAAGGGGCTTATGTACAGACGGTTGCCAAAGATAGCCCAGCAGAAAAAGCCGGATTAAAGGTTGGCGATATTATTACTGAAATTGATGGAGAAAAAATATCAGAAGATAGCGATGTCTCCATAATAAGTGTGATTAATAAAAAGAAAATAGGGGATAGTGTAAAGATAAAATATTATCGGAATAAAGAAACAAGAGAAGTTGAGGCTATATTAGAGAAGCAAGAATAGTTTTTGAAACGTATTTTATTTCTTTTAGGGTGGTGTTATGGCTAAGAGTGATTCGGAGTGAATTAAGGGCTAATTCATCTGTTAAACCAATAGATTTAAGCACGTGTGATGGATTTGGGGACTTGGTATGACAAGCTGAACCGGTAGACACAGAAATACCTTTTTGATCTAACATTAAAACTAATTGTTTACCATTAATTGAACCTGGATAGCTAAAGTTAATATTATGTGGAAGCCTTTGGTCTTTTGATCCATTAAGTCTTGAATTAGGAATATTTTTTAAAATTTCGGTTAAAAGTTGATTTCTTAGATTAGAGATTTTTTTAACCTGTTTTCGGTTTTTGGATATTTCCTCAACAGCTTTTCCTAATCCAACAATCCCAGCAACATTTTCAGTGCCAGATCGTAATTTTTCTTGTCCTCCACCAAAAATAAAAGTTTCTATAGGGGTATTAGTTCTTACGTATAAAGCCCCAATTCCTTTTGGCCCATAGATTTTATGTCCACTTAAAGTTAATAGGTCAACTTTTAATTTGGTTACATCACAATTAAGATAATTGGTAGCTTGAACAGCATCTGTATGAAAAAGGGGGTAGATATCTTTTTTATGTTTTTTTATGATTTGAGAAATTTGTTCAATAGGTTGAATAGTGCCGATTTCATTGTTGGCGTACATAATAGAAACTAAAACGGTGTTTTGTTTAATGGATTTTTCCAATATTTTTATATCAACGATACCTTTTTGATTTACGGGAATATAGGTAACTTCAACTCCTTGTTTTTCTAATTCTTTGCAAGTATTTAAAATAGCCGGGTGTTCAATAACCGAGGTAATGATGTGTGGTTTAATTTTAGGATTGTTTTGAATAAAAGCTTTGACAATACCAAATAGAACGATATTGTTTGATTCACTAGCTGAACCAGTAAAGGTTGTTTCATTTGGTTGACAATTCAAAAATTGAGCCACTATTTTTTTAGAATTATTTATGGCGGCAGAGGCTATTTGACCTTCTTGATAAATAGAGGAGGCGTTACCAAAATTAGTGGTTAAATAGGGCATCATGGCTTTTAGAACTGTAGGGCTTATGGGTGTAGTAGCGGCGTTATCTAGATAAATCCTTTTCATTTAATTATTTTTTTAATTTGAGAAACTAATTTATTTTTTTGATCGTATTCATAATAACCTTCAATTTTACCTACAAATTTTCCACCCCTAAAAAATAAAAGGGAAGGGAAGATTTTTACTTTATAATCTTTAATTAGATTTGGAACTGTTTCCCTGTCTACTTTATAGTATAAAATTTTTGGAAATAGTTCTTTGATGGGGATGGACTTGACTAGACACATTAACTCTTCTTCATTATAAAGTTCAACAACTAAGTCCAAACCTTTTTCTATTTGTTTTTGAAGGTATTCTTTGGTCGCTGTTGCAGTTTGGTCTATTGGTTCAGCTCCATATCTTTCTATAAATAAGTCAGATGTTTTTCTGGAATCTTTTTCATAATCCTGTTTAATTTTCTCAAAATCTTTTCCGGTTGCGGCTTTGATAGCCCCAACAGGACATTCCAAAACACATTTACCACAAGTAATACATTTAGATTCGTCAATTTCTAAGGTTTTTTTCTTTTTATTGTAAGTTATAGCTTTGGTAGGACAAACTTCTATCCCACCACATTCTGGGGCATTGTCACAAATTTTAAAGTTGATTATTGCTGGCATTATTTTAATTAAATGAATTATTAATTAGATAATACAAGGTTTATTTTTTAATGCAAAAGTCGTCATATATGTCGACATTTATGTTATAATTGGGTTATGATAGAAAAAGATAAGCTTAAAACCAATTTACAAGTTATATTCCAAAGTTTAGATTTGGATGAAAAAGCAGCGGAATTTTATTTAAATTGTTTAGTTAATGGCAAGACTACTATTAATCAGATATCTAAAACTATTGGAGTGGCCAGAAGTACTTGTTATTTGATTTTGGAAAGACTAAAAGCTTTAGGGCTAATACTGGAAACACCTTTTGGAAAGAAAAGAAGCTTAGTCGCAGAATCACCAGAAAAAATAATTAGTCTTTTAGAGAAAAGGAAAACTGATTCTGATTTAGCCTTTGAATTGGCTAAAACTATATTGCCAGAAGTAAAATTATATTCTTCAGTAGATACTAACACTAAGGTTAGATTTTATGAGGGATTAGAGTCAATAAAACAAATTTACAATGAGTCGTTAGAAGCGGAAGAAATTTACAGTTTTTGTTTGACTGAAATACCAAGTATTGATTTCGAGAACTTTATCAATAGTTATGAGAGGAAATTGATTAAAAAGGGAATTAGAACTAAGGAAATTGTTACTGATGGTGAATGGGATGCGGAGTATAGAAAAAAATATTCAACAAAATTAAATACAATTATTACTATTCCTAAAAAAAATCAGACAGATACTGACTATACACTTTGGAATAATAAAGTGGCTATTATTTCTTTCAGAGGAGGGAAATATACTGGAATTGTTATAGAGGATCAAGAAATTGCTAGTTTTGAAAGGATGAGGTTTGAGTTGTTATGGCAAGCACTTATTAATAAGTAGATAGAAAGGGGAAATTTTATTTGTGTTAGAATTCTTTAATATATGGCGGAGAAAACATCGTCTAGTTTTGGAAACGGAGCTTCTGAAAGTTTAGCTTTGATAGTTGACGATCGGATGTTAAGCACACAAAGGAATTATGCGGCAATAGTTAGACCATATACGGAGGATTTTGGGGATGACCATCGACATTTGGAGGATTTTATTGACCCTATGTTGTCTATCATAGCTGGTATAAATTTGGATGGCCCTTTTATTGATTTAGGGTCTGGTCCTGGTAATGTGGTTGATTATCTTTTGAAGAAGAAAGTTTCTAGTGATATTATTGCAGTTGATTTTGTGGAGGGTTTTTGTCAGAATTTATCTGAAAAATATAAACCTAGCTCTAATGTAAGGGTTGTTAATGATAATTTTGTTGAGTTTATAGCCAAACAGTCTGATAATTCTGTTGCGGCTTATACAGCAGGTTTTTCAATAATACATATACCTAAAGAGAAAATTGATCCCTTATTTACGGATATAACTAGAACTTTGAAACCAGGTGGTTTATTTTTCTTTTCAGTGTACGAAGGGATGGATAAAGGTATGGTTCCAGAGCCTTATCAGGAAGACAAAGATTCTCGACTTGATGTAACTGAGCGTTTAGAAGCGTATATGAATAATTTTCAAAGTAATGAGCTGAATGAAAGATTGGAAAGTGTTGGAATGAAAAAAGTTAAACTTATGGTTGTAAATGATGGAAAACCTGGTGAGTATTCGAATTCTAAAATTTTTGGATTGTTTCAAAAAAAATAATTTCTTTGGATATTAAAGGAGCCTATTTATTATTAAATAATGGTTTAAAAAAATAATTGATATAATAGGTAGGGTTTAAATTTTTATGGATGGAATTAAAATAACACAATATAATGATATTTCTTTAGATGGCTATATTGCTGGAGTAGGTGATGATACTAGTTGGATACCTGATTGTGGTGGAGAACAATTTCACAAAATAGTTTCAGAGAATGAAGTTATTTTGATGGGTCGTAGGTCTTATGAATTTGCCGTGGCTGAAAATGTTTTTCCTTATAATTGTGATCTTAATTTGATTATGACTCATGATATTCAACAATTGAAAATGGGAAAAGAAAATATTATTTTTAGTGACGGATCTCCTGAGGACGTGGTAAATATTATAAAAAATAAGGGATTTAAAAAAGTGTTTCTTATGGGTGGAGGAAGTTTAAATGCTGCTTTTCTAAATGCAGATATGGTTGATGAGATTATATTAACTATACATCCGATTGTTTTAGGCGGAGGAACGAAACTTTATGAAGGTTTGGTAGATAAGAAGAATTTTATTTTAGTTTCTCAAAAAAGTTTATCTGGTGGTTCTCAAGTTTTTACGTTTAAGGTAAATCGAAATCGTTAAATAGTTTGCCTAGTTTTCTTTTTCTTCGTCGAGGGCGGTGAGCTCCAATAATAAGTCGTCGAGATAGCCGGCCATGATTTCATCAAGATTGTTAAAGGATTTATTGATACGGTGGTCTTTGACTTGGTTACGGGGATAATTGTAGGTGCGGATTTTGTCGGCACGAGTTGATTGACTGATATTGGCTCGGCCACCAGCAACTTGGGCGGCTTTTTTTTCTTCCTCTATTTGCCAAAGTTTATTTTGTAAAAGTTTTAGGGCAATTTCACGATTTTGTTGTTGATAACGTTCAGTACGGACATCAAACATTAACCCAGTAGGTTTGTGAACTAAATGGACAGCAGTAGAAACTTTGTTGACGTTTTGGCCACCGTTACCACCGGCGCGGGAAGCAGTGATAACCACATCATCCATACTAAAATTAATTTCTTTTGACTCGATTTGAGGCATGATAGCAATAGAAGCGGTCGAGGTTTGAATTCGACCACGTTTTTCGGTAACTGGAATTCGTTGAACTCGATGAGTGCCAGCTTCGTGTTTAAGTTGGTTATAGGCGTCAAAACCGGATATTTGGATGACATGATCGTCAATTTGGGAAACTTTCCAACCGACTTTGTTGGCGTAGCGAACATACATATTCATAAGATCGTTAGCCCAGATAGTAGCTTCTTGACCGCCCGGACCGGGGTAGAACTCCATAATGGCAATGTTTTGGTTAATGTTTGGCATTGTTTAGTCAATTAGTATTTTAGCATTTAGCTTTTAGCAAAAATAAAAACCGCCAAATTTGTATAAATTAAAGCGGTTTTTAAAAGTGGCTAATTGGATTTTTTAGATTTTTTAGCATCTTTGGCTTTGGCTGTTTTTTGAGCAGCATAAGCGACACCCTTAGCTTGTTTTTCTTTGAATTTATCAATTCTTCCTTTGATGTCAACGAATTTTTGTTGACCGGTAAAGAAAGGATGACATTTAGAACAAACATCGACGTCAATTTTTTCGACAGTTGAACCAGTGGTAAATTTGTTGCCACAGGCACAAGTAACTTGACATTCGTCAAAATATTTTGGATGGATTCCTTGTTTCATAGGGCTTATTATAGCAGAATATTGAACTTTTTTAAATCAGACTTTAGTTGGGAGAGAGATTTAAATAAAATGGTATTTATACCTAATTTTTGAGCTGACTTAAGGCAGTCAATTTGGTCGTCGATAAAAAGACATTCCGAAGCTTTACTGGTTATTTTTCCTAAAAGTGTTTTATAGATTTTTGGGTTTGGTTTTAAAACTCCTAACTCGTGGGATAGGATTACTGGGTCAAAGTATTGATACCAGCCTTTTTGATAATAATTTGGTGAATTTAATAGGTCGGAATTGGATAAAATCGCTAGTTGATAGTTCTTTTTTAACTTAACTACTAAATTTTTCATTTGCTGGGTTGGTTTCCAGGTAGTAGTCCAAATTTTTATAATCTTTTTCATTTGGGCATCAGAAATAGGAACGCCGAAGTATTTTTTGAAACAAGTTTCGGCTGAAACTTTACCTTCATTAAACTTTTTATCAAAAGTTACTTGTTTGTCGGTATGGAAATTTTCGTTTATGCCTAATATTTTTCGAGATTTGTTAACAAAGTCGACAAAACTACCTTTCATATAAACGCCACCAACATCAAAGATAATAGTTTTTATCATTATTTTAAGATTTCAATTAAGTCTGTTTCTGAAACTAGCTTTTGTTCGGCAGTAACTAGGTTTTTAAGAGTAATTTTGTTTTCTTTAGCTTCGTTGGTGCCGATAATAGCCAAATAGGGGATGTTTAGGTTTAAGGCGTATTTAATTTGTTTGCCAAGTTTTTCACTGTCCGGATAAATGACAGAGGAAATATTATTATCTCTTAGGCTTGAAGTAAGTTTTAAGATATTTGATTGGGTTTCTGAGCCTAAATTGGCAATTAAAACCTTGGTTTTATTGGTTTGTGTTTGCGAAATTAACTTAAGGTCTTTGATAACATCAACAATTCTTTCAAAACCAAAAGAGAAACCGACAGCAGGAATCTGGGGTCCGCCTAATGTGGCAACCAGATTGTCATAACGACCACCGCCACCAATAGAACCGTTGGCTTCTGGCACTTGGACTTCAAAAATAGTACTGGTGTAATAATCGCAACCACGGACAAGGGTTGGGTCGAAAACATAAGCTGATGCAGGGATGTCAAAATCTTTTAAGGCACCTAAAACTTGTTTTAAATTTTCGTCTGGTTGAGCCTGTTTGATATATTCAAAGATTTGGTCAATTTGGGTGTCAGTAAGCCCTTTTGATTTGAGTTCTTCTTTTACTCCAAACTTATCTATTTTGTCTATTTTATCAAGAGATTGTAGTACTAAATTTTGGTCATTTTTGACACCGCTTTGGTCTAAAATAGCTGACAAAACTTGACGGCTATTAATTTTGATTATGGCATTTTTGAAACCTAATTTCTGAGTACCTTGATAGATGATAGAAATTATTTCAGCATCAGCAATGGGGGAGGTAGTACCAAAAGTATCTACATCACATTGGATAAATTCCCGATAACGACCTTTTTGGGTATTTTCAGCCCGCCAAACAGGTTGAATTTGATAACGACGGAAAGGTAAAGGAATTTGATTACTATAAATAGCTAAAACCTTAGAAACTGGAACGGTTAAATCATAGCGCAGGCCGATTTCGCGTTCGCCATTGTCTTTGAAAAAATAACCGAGTTTAGTATCGGTTTCGGCACCATATTTACCTTTTAAAACAGAGGCATATTCAAGGGCCGGGGTTTCGAGGGGCTCAAAACCGCAAGTTTCAAAAATTTGGATTAGAGTATTTTTGACATAGTTTCTGATATACATATCAGAAGGTAAAAAATCTCTAAAACCTTTAAGTGTCTGACTTTTTTGTTGATTCATAGTTGAATTTTAACATTTAATAGTTGGTTAATAATTTTTTGAAGTTTTTGTAATTTTTTAATACTAATAAACTCATCTGGCTTGTGTGCTTCAGTAATACAACCAGCACCAATAGTAAAACAGGGTACTTTTTTAAAAGTTTTCCAAAGTAATTGAATATCGATATAACCAGTTTTATCTATTGAATTAAATTTTTTGGTTATTGGTGGAATTTGGTTTTTATCGGTTAACCAACTACCAAGATCATATCTAATTGAGTAATTAGATAATTTAACTTTTTGTTTTTTGGCTGCTTTAGCAATAAATTTGATTATTTTTAAAGCGGTGATTTTTGAACTGTTAGGTCTAATATCAAGAGTAAATCGGCAGATGTCAGCAATGATATTGCCTTGTTTGCCTAAAATTAATCCTTGAGAATTTTCTCCTTGGTATTGTCCACCGTTGATAAAAGCAAGGTTAATACTGGTAGAACCTAGTTGTGGGTTAGATATTTTATCTAGCCAATTACTTAGTTTATTGAAAATAATAAAACTGTTAGTAATGGCGTTAATTCCACATTTAGGATTAGAAGCATGACCAGACTTTCCTTTGATAGTACAACTAATTTCAATTAATCCGCGACAACCATTACTAATGGATGAATTAAGCCCATCTAATGAGATTATCTGTTTTGGTTTGATTTTATTTTGATAATCTTGGATAAATTTTTTGGTACCAACAAAATCATATTCTTCATCTATATAGAAGAGAAACATGGTGTTTGGTTTCAGATTTTTATTGGTAGCAGTAGAAAGCATGATGGCAACGCCTGATTTCATGTCGCAAGATCCAAGACCGTATAATTTATCACCAATAATTTCTGGTTTAATTGGATTTTTAGTCCAGCTTTTTGAAGGCTGGACTGTATCGATGTGACCAATTACTAAGTTATTTATTTGATTGCTGTTTTGGGCAATGATATTAAAACGAGTTTTACTAACAAACTCTTTCTTGACTTTTAGAGATGTATTTTTGATTAAAAAATCATAAATAAATTCTCCAATTTGTGATTCGTTAGTTTTATTGTCTACCCAAGAGGGGATAGAGATGAGTTTTGATGTAAGACTGATTATTTGGTTGTCCATAATGGTTTTTTAATTAGTAAAACTCGGTCGTCGCGCTCAGTATCGAGACGATTAATGATTCTGCCTGTGGGAATGGCTATTTTATTACTGCGGTCTAAAATGACTTCGGGCCCCATGATTTGTTGGAATCCAAGATTTGAAGCTACAGTCATGATGGCAGTAGAGATATTAGTTCGAGCTAAGTTAATTTCTGGTCCGCAAATTGGTGCGATTAGTGTATTAGAGAAACCAAATCCACGATAATTTGTTTTGATTCCTGCCTCAGAGAGATATTGGAATGGTTGATTAGGTGATAATCCGTTATTAATTAAAAGTTCCATAATTTCTTGCTTGTTAAGTGGGTTGGACCATTTATCTTCAATTAGCCTTTCGGCGGTAGTAGTGTAGCTCCAAGCGAAACCAACGATTTCTTGAGTAACATTTTCAGTTATAGTGGAGCAAAGAAAACCTGGTTTTCGACTTTCTCCTTTTATGTAACTGATGGTTTCAATAAGTGGGTAAGCTTCGATAAATGTGCCGCCACATTCACAAGGGGAACCGATAGGGGTAGATTCGTCACGGAATTGGCCGTCAATGTTACATTTGACTGCTTCGTTCCAAGGTGGTCCACGAAAGACATCGGCATAGAGTTGAGCAATCTGAGAGATTTGTCCATCAGATAGATTTACTTCAATTGGATTGATAATTTTGATTTCTGGTTTAATATTTGTTTCTTTCATAATTTTGTTTGTTTTAAAAACTAAAAATCCCCGCGGGGAGCGGGGATTTGATTAGTAATAATAAAGAATTTTAGGCGGCCAAAAACCCCGCGGTGTTGGAGCCCACGGTATGGCGATGGTTTTTATTTATTAGATTAATTTTATTTTTCATAATCTTGGGGTGGTATATCGGACTTGAACCGACAACCTCAGCTTTCACAGAGCTGCGCTCTAACCAATTGAGCTAATACCACCATGTAATTAAGGTACAAATCCCGCAGTTGCGGGATTGTGTTTTAAGGCAAAATTTCTGCGTCTTTGACTTGAAATTTAGTCCTTAAAAAACGAAAAACCCGCCGTTGGCGGGGTCAAAACATGTTGAAAACCGCCAACTTAGAGGTTAGCGTGATGATGATTTGAGTTACAAATTACTTTCAACATTGTGTTTATTTTAACTAAAAAAGTAGATATGTCAAATAGTTAGGAAAGTATTTTAATAATTTTGGTTTTTTTGGGATTTTTGGCAAGTTCTTTTTCTACAATTTCGGGATTGGCTTGTTGATAGTCGGTTTCATTGCCGATTTTTCCTAGAGCAATTAAAGTAAAAGGAATGAATGGCTTATCAATAGGTATTTTTTGGGTAATTTTTTTTGAGTCGAAAAGTCCGATTTCTCGGCAATAATAACCTAATTGGTGAGCTTGATAAATTAGTGAGGCAACTGCGGCGCCGAGATCGTAAAT
The DNA here is from genome assembly GCA_023396915.1 of Candidatus Parcubacteria bacterium. Classification (GTDB taxonomy): domain Bacteria; phylum Patescibacteriota; class Microgenomatia; order UBA12405; family UBA12405; genus WARW01. The sequence continues at coordinate 31,307 of JAEWUV010000004.1, read as the reverse complement.
GGCCCATTTATTTTTATCACCAGTTGGTTCTAAAGGGTCATAACAAGCAATAATAATGATTGGAGCTGTTTTGGCCCAGATAATGTTTCTTTCGGGTAAACAATTTATTATGTGTTGATGATTTTTATTTTTAGATGATGAAACATAGAAAAACCAGGGTTGATTGTTTTTGGCTGATGGAGTTAACCTGGCAGCTTCAAAAATTATTTTTAAGTCTTTATTTGATACGGGTTTTTTGGAAAAAATTCTAGGGCTAAAGCGATTTTTAAAGACATTAAGAACAGCTAATTTGGTTTTGGGAGTTCTGATATTTTTTACTTTACTAACAATGGACATATGTTAGTTTAACATCGTGGTTTTTATTTATTTTGTTGGGTCGCCGGCATTGAAATTATGGCGAACCAAGGGTGGGGGAAGGAGAACTGGTTTCAAGACTGATAATAGAGGTAGCATAAAAAGTTTGACTGTTTTCGGAGTCGGGATGCATAACTATGATTATTTTTTTACCTTTAACAATAGCGTCAGAACTCTTTAATTTTTTTTGATTAGTATCATTAATTTCTGTTTTTGAATCTATTTTTATTTGATATTGGATATCTTTATTTTGAAACGGGGTAAAAGCAAAGATGGAATCTTGTGATTGAGAGACGTCAACTATTTGGCCAGTAATTATTTGGTTATTATTTTCGATTGATTTGGTTTCAGTAGCAACTATTCGGCGGCAATCAAGTGATTTGTCTGAATTTAGATAGCCCATAGACAAGATGGTTTCACCGACTTTAAAGTCAGTGATTTTACTTTTTTGACGTTTAGAATTGATAAAAGCGGTTTCGTTGCTAATTTTGAGGGTTTGGTTTTGATTATTGAAATTAATAACCATTGAATCATCGGTAATTTGGGTAATGTTGCCAAAGAAGGACTTTGGTTGATTGCTGATGATTTCTGGCTCTGGTGATGTGTTTTTAACAATTTCTTTAAGTTTGTCAGTGATATTTTCGACTTTGTTAGCATCAACAGTATCGTCTGAAGTCGGGTTTGCGGCTTGAATGGGAGTTATTAAAAGAGTTAGATTAAGGATAATGAGGATTAAGATTTTCATTATATTTTAGCTGTAGAGTAGGTAATATTTATAGAAGTGTCCTTTTGGTTATTATCCGGGTCAATGGAACTGATTTTAATTATATTTAAGCCAGCCTCGAGATCGATATTAATTTTAAAATTACCTGATTCATCGCTTTTACCAGTAAAAGTGTTTGTAGTAGTGGCGATAATGATGTTGCTTTTTGGGGTAGTGGTTCCGGTAATAGTGGTTTTACTGGTAGATAGAAGGGAATTATTTTCCGGTGAAGTGATAGTTATTGATTCTTTTTTTTCTTCTTCAGCTGATATATTTTGATTTGTTGAGGTGGGAATTAATGTTGGTTCGACGATAACGGCTTCATTATTTTTAAGGTTTTCATTTTTGTGTTGCATACTTAAGTAAGCACCAGTTACACCCAAACCTAAAATGCCGCCAATAACTATTGCTAATATAAATTCTTTGAGCATGGAATTAAGTAGATAATAACATAAAAATGGTGCTTTTGTGATAGAACAGATACATACAATTTTAGAATCTGGTGTCAGGCGGGGTTAAATGTTAGAATGAGTTTATTATGGAAATAAAATATTTAGGGGGAAAAACTGTTTTTTTAAAGGGTAAGAAAGAGTCGGCGTTGGTTAATCCGGAAAGTGGACTTGATAGCAGGGATGGATCCAGAATAGTTTTGTATACTAATGAAAATGATGGCAGAGCTGATTTAAATGGGGATAAAGTTTTTATAAATGGTGCAGGAGAGTATGAAGTTGGGGGAATGGAGATATTGGGAATAAACGGAGGGGAAGGAGAAGCTGTTTATAGATTAACAATTGATGGTTTTAAGATAGTGGTTATTGGTGGTTTAAAAGAGGAATTGAGTGAGAAAAGGATTGAGAAGGTTGAAGAGGCTGACGTTTTGGTTGTTGGTTTAGAAACTGATAGTTTGGTTGGCTATAAAATGTCTAGGGAATTGGCAAAGAAATGGGGAGCTAATTACTTGATTCCAGTTTCGATTAATTCTGAACTGTTAAATAAATTTTTAGATGATGCTGATAATGAAGGATTGGAAGCTGTTGATAATTTAAAAATGGAAAAAGTGGATGATTTACCAGACGGTTTAGAAATAAAATTGTTAAAAGTTGTTAAGTAATATGGATGACAAAGTCAGACTTCCGCCAAGTTCAGAGGAAGCTGAGTTGTGTGTTTTGGGATCGATTTTAATTGATAACGATGCGGTTTTGAATGTGTCGGAGTTTTTACGGTCTGAGCATTTTTATAATTCGAATTATGGCAAAATTTATCAGTCTATGATGGATTTGTATGAGGATAGGATGCCTATAGATATTGTGACAGTGTCGGAGAAATTAAAAGAAAGTAAACTGTTAAAAAAAATCGGAGGGAAGGCTTTTTTAACTAAATTAGCCGGTGAAGTACCAACAGCGGCTAATGTGGAAAGTTACGGAAGAATTATTAAGGCATTATCGGCTAAAAGGGAATTAATTTCGGCGGCCGGCAGAATTTCGGAAAAAGCCTTTGATTCAACTTTGCCGGCTGATCAATTATTGGATTTGGCAGAGCAAGAGATTTTTTCTTTGTCACAAAAACATTTAAAATCGGTACCATCTTCTTTGAAAGAAGTGTTAACGGCAAGTTTTGATAGACTTGATGAATTGCAAAAAATGGGAACGGGGTTAAGAGGTGTACCGACCGGTTTTAAGGGAATGGATAATGTGTTGGCGGGAATGCAAAATAGTAATTTAATTATTTTGGCAGCGCGACCTGGGGTAGGGAAAACGGCTTTGGCATTAAATATTGCTAGGTCAGTTGCAGTAGAGAAAAAAATTCCGGTTTGTGTTTTTTCTTTGGAAATGAGTAAAGAGGAATTAGTTGATCGGTTATTGGTGAGACAGGGGATGATTGACGCTTGGAAATTAAAAACCGGACAGTTATCTTCGGGTGACTTTGATTCTTTGTCCGAAGCTATGGGAATTTTGGCTGAAGCACCGCTTTATATTGATGATACCCCGGGTTTGACGGTAACTGAGCTCAGAACTAAAGCAAGACGTTTGCAGGTAGACAAAGATATAAAATTTATTGTGGTGGATTATTTGCAGTTAATGCATGGAAGTACTCGGGATAATCGGGTTCAGGAAGTTTCAGAAATTTCTCAGGGGTTAAAAAATTTAGCTCGTGAATTAAAAGTACCGATTTTGGCATTGGCTCAGTTGTCTCGGGCGATGGAAGCACGGGGTGGTCGACCAAGATTGTCGGATTTGCGGGAGTCGGGAAGTATCGAACAGGATGCAGACGTAGTCATGTTTGTTTTTAGAGAAGATGAAGATAATAGGGAATTGGTGACATGTAGTGTAGAAAAACATCGAAACGGTCCAACCGCCAGTTTTAATTTGTATTTTAACGGTAAACAAATCAGTTTCTTTGACATAGAGAAAAAACAATAGTTCAAATTTATGGATGTAAAATTTAGGAAATTTAAATTGTGTGATTTATGTCGTTTAGTTTCCTTATTGGATAAAGAATGGGAGTTAGGTGATAGAGAAAGTAGCTTTGGAAGAAAAGTTTATTCTTTGATTTATGCTATGGAAGTTTTAAAAGGAAGTAATGTTTTACTAAGTTATACGGTTAATGGTTCTCCAATTGGATTTGTTGGTTATGGAAGTACTAGTTTTAGTTTAAAAAATGCCCCATTGAAGTTATTGGCTACATTTTTAGAAAAATTATTTTGGATGATACCTTTTTTAAAAAATAAGGTATCTAATAAACTTTATTACTGGTCTTATGACTATCTACCGATTAATTTGAAGAACTATTTTGATAGTGAATTAAGTATGTTGATATTAGATGATGTTTATCGGGGAAAAGGATTAGGTAAGATAATGTTTTTTAAAATATGTAAAATGGCCAGTGAAAATGGGTATAAAAAGATGAAAATTTATACAGACAACGCAAGTAATTGGAAATTTTATTTAAAAAATGGTTGTAGAAAAAAACTAGAAAAAGAGATTTTCTTTTGTGACGGTGATAGCGAAAGAGTTTTTGTATTAGAAAAAGATTTGGAGAAAAAAGGGTAGGGTTGAGGTATAATTCAGCTATATGGGTTATCAAAGAATAGAAGATACTACGTTTTCTGGTGCTGACAAGATACCTGAAGGTGATAGATATATCGATAATGAAAGTTTCAGGATAATCTTGCCTGAGGCTCCACATTTTGATGGAGAAAGTGATAAAGATATAGTAGATGTACCTGTAAGTAGAGAATAATTTTTTGTGCCGAAGGAGGGAATGTGATTTTGAGTCGTGCTATGAAATGTTATTATAAGTAATAATGCCTAAGATTTTTAAAAAATTTTTACCATTTTGGATTTTTTTAGTTTTATTTAGGTTTGGGGCTTGTATTCATTTTGATTTGATGTCTACTTATGGAGGAAGTGTTTTTCCTTTGTGGTTTGCTGGTTTGATGATTGGTTCAGCTTCTTTATTACAATTAACCTTAGACATACCAGCTGGTTTTATTTTAGATAGATTTGGTTATAAGAAGTTTTTAATGGTTACTTGTGTCTTGTTTATGGTGTCGGCATCGTCTTTGTTTTTTGGTTTAAATAAATATAGTTACTTAGCCACTTTATTTTTGGGTAGTTTTGGATGGTTATTTTTTGGTCCAGGGGTAGATGCTTATATTTGGTCTCATGCTGCTGATGAAGATACTGGTAAATTTTTATCTTTTCGAGATATGTCGGAGTCAATGGGAGTGGTTTTAAGTGGAGCTGTGTTAATTGTGACTTTACTACTACCGGTGCGTTGGGTAGCGATAATAATAATCTCTCTTTTAATGTTGGCATTATTTTTTTTATATAGATCTCCGAAAGACGCTGTTGAGTTTGATAATCAAAGAAAAAAAACTAAGACTCGGGGACAAGATATTAGGCAAGCGTCTTTTAAAACAGTTATTCGGGCAATTTTAAGATTAAATCCAGCTAGTGTTATTTTAATAATTACTGGTTTAAGCTCTTCTATTTTTTACGGTATTATTTGGTTTGTAATTCCGTTAGCAGTTGCAAATGCTAATGATGGTTTAATTATGGGTATGTCTTTGGGAACTTTTGATTTAGCTGTTTTTTTAACGGGAATGTGGATAGGTAAAGTAGTGGATAAATTTAATAAGAGAGTTTTAGTTTTTTGGGGATTGTTGGTTTTTTCGATAATGGGATTGATGTTGGGTTTTAGTTTTGGTGTTTGGTTTATTTTAATAGGATTTTTAGCAACAGTGGGGGATGAATTGTCTAGATTATCTTTATGGGCGTGGTTAAATTTTTTGGATAGAGATAATACTGAGGATGGGATGGTTTCTGGGACTATTAGTATGTTTCAGGATTTAGGTTGGGCAATAGGGCCAATGATTGCCGGGGTTCTATATACTAAAATTGGTCCACAATTTACATTGTTGATTGGAGGGGTAATAGTTTTAATTGGGTGGTTAGTATATTCGTTAAAATTTGTTGGCTTAAATAATTTGACCAAAATGGATTTGTCTTCATTACAAAAAAAATTATTGGGTATTAGATATAAGAGGTGAAGAAGTGTTGTGCCGAAGGAGGGAATCGAACCCCCATGATATTGCTACCACACGATTTTGAGTCGTGCGCGTCTGCCAGTTCCGCCACTTCGGCTTGAGTTTTAATTTAATGTACGATTTTGAGTCGTGCGCGCCCGCCTTCGCTGACGCTTTGGCGAGGTAAATCTGCCAATGGAGTTTATCCCGCAGCTGCGGGACCACTTCGGCTTTTAGGTAGCCTTATTATAACTTAAATGTAGTTTTTTGTTGGCGAGTAGATGTTAAAATGAATATATGAGTTTAGCGATTATCAGAATTTTGGGAATAATTTTGTTTGTATATCTTTTGTGGCGGAATTTGCGGGAGAGTTATGATGATCAAAAAATAATTTCTTTTTCTTGGTTTGGATTGTTGGGGTTTTTTGTATTCGGAAGATTATTTTATGGATTAATTAATTGGGGAGTGTGGAATAATGATTTGGCTGATTGGATTTCAATAGGGAATAAGCCGGGGATGAGTTATATTGGTGGATATCTGGGTTTAATGTTTTCTGTTTGGTTGTTTACTAAAAAAGAACAATGGAAATTTTTGAGTTTTATGGAAGATTTAATCAGACCTTTTTTGACAATGGTGGCTGTTTTTATGGTGGACGAGATATTTCGGACAAAATTTACCTGGGAACCGGTACTTTATCTTATTTTAATAATATTAGCTTTGTTATTAACCAAATGGATTTCTGGTAGATATCGCTCTTTTGTTTGGTATAAGAGTGGAAAAAAGGGGTTTGTTTTATTGTTTTCTAATTTTTTATTTTTCTTAACAGTAACTCCGGTTTTAATTTTGTTTAAAGAAAGTTTGGTTAATATTATTTTGGCTTCGTTTATTAGTTTAATATCTTTAATAGGATTATTTATCCTAGGGAGAGTAAATAATGAAAGAAAATAAAGGATTAGAGAAATTGCCATTTGGATTGTTAGCTCCTATAAGGCGTTTTTTGGAATTAGAATTATTGAGGTTAAAGAGAACTAAAAAAGAAATGGAAAAAACTGATCCTTTTTCTAATGAAACACGGGTCAATGAAAATTCTTTTGAGGAAGATTTGGATGAACAAATAGATCATTTTGATAGTGAAGTGAAGGTGAAGTTTTTGGCTAAGAGAATTATTCAATTTAGGAAAGCTTTGACAAGGATGAAGTTGGGTAAGTATGGAATGTGTGAGGTGTGTGGGAAAATGATAGATACAGAAAGATTATCAATTAAACCGGAGGCAACAACTTGTGTTAAATGTGAAAAGGAAAAAGAAGCTTAATTTGGTAATTTTGGGGTTGATTTTGATGATTGTTGGTTTTGTAATTCATAGTTATTTAGCGGAGGTTTTGGAAGTTTTTCCAAATGCGGGGATAAGTTTTGGTTTGTCTTGTAGTTTTTTGGTTTGTGTGGCTTTTTTAGCGTTGCTAGTAATGATGATACTTTTTTGGAAAAGAGAGAATTTTGGGCTAATGGTTATAATTGCTGGTGGTTTAATCAATTTTATTGATAGAATAATTTTTGGTTATGTCCGTGATTATTGGAATTTTGGGTTTTTCTATAATAATTTAGCTGATTGGATTATAGTTTTTGGAGTTTTATGTTCAATGGCTACTTTATGGAAGAAAAAGTAAAAATTTTTTTTGAGAATGATGATTTTTTGGTTTTAGAAAAAGCGGCGGGAATTGTGACGACTAAGGAAGGAAGAGATAGTAATACAGTGGAGGATTATTTGAGATTAGTTTTTCCAAATGGTTTACCTCGAAACGGGATTGTTCATCGATTAGATAAAGGAACCTCTGGTTTACTTTTGGTAGCTAAAAATGAAAAAGCTTTTGTAAATTTAAAGGATCAGTTTAAAAACAGAACAGTAAAAAAGAAATATTATTGTTTAGTTTGCGGGGAAGCGGTGGGTGAGGGGAGCATTGATTTGCCTATAGGAAGATCAAAGTATGGTTTTGCAAGATTTGGAGTTTCAGTGGATGGTAAAAGAGCACTAACGGAATTTAAATTGGTTAAAAAATATATCAGAAATAGTAAAAAATATAGCTTGTTGGAAGTAAATCTGAAAACAGGGAGGACACATCAAATTCGGGTTCACTTAAGTCATTTGAAGTGGTCCTTAGTGGGAGATGTTTTGTATGGTGGGGAGGGTAATGGATTAGAAAGGCCGTTTTTACATGCTGCATATTTGGAGATAAATGATCCAAAATCAGGAGAAAGATTGGTGTTTAAATCTGATTTACCGGTGGATTTAAAAAACCATTTAAAGTTTTATGAAGAGATATAAATTATTTTTAGGGTTATTAGTATTGTGTTTATTAGTATTGGCGGTATTATTCGGAGTAAAAAAAACTAAAAATAAAGGGGATGATTATCGTGTTGGAATTTTTGCTGATGATGGTATAGCTATGGTGTCGATTTCTAAACCGAGGGGAATGATAAATTTTTTAAAAATAAATCCGGAATCAAAAGTGTGGATTCCTCAGGGAATGGGTTGGTATCGAAGTGAAGTGGTTAAAAAATTTTTAGATCAGGAAAATAAAAAAGATTTATATGATGATGTTTTGTTTTATAATTTTGGTTTTGTAGTCGATAAAGTTGTAACTTTAAAAAAAATTGATAATTGGAGAAGTAAATTTTGGTGGAGAATTAAAATGGGAGGGTTGATTAATAAGAGTGAAGAATTGACGGAGGACAGTGATGTTGAGTCTGATTGGTTAAATGAAATAATGTTAAGAGATTTTTCTGAAAGTAAGGTTTTTAATGAAGATTTAAAGGTGTCGGTAATCAATACGAGTCAGGAAAATGGGTTAGGTGGATTTGTTACAAATAATTTGGAACGATTAGGTTTTTCTGTAGTTTCTGTATCAACCGGTAGAGAGGATGAAGATATTGGTTATAGAATTTTGTATGGGGGAGAAGTAGAACAAAGTTATTCATTTAGATTGTTAAAAAAACTTTTTTCTGATTGTGATTATATTAATGATAATTCATTAAATAATGGAGAAGTTGAGATTTATTTTGATGATAAATTTGCATCGGTGATAAAATACTCTAGTTATAAAAAATAATACTCTATGTCGGGACATTCTAAATGGGCCAATATAAAAAATCGCAAAGGGGCTCAGGATAAAAAAAGAAGTGAAACTTTCACTAAAATTTCTAAAAATATTTTAACTGCCATTCGACTCGGTGGTGGGAGTGTTGATCCAGAGGTTAATAGTGAATTAAAAGTGGCGATTGAAAAGGCAAGAGAAGTGAATATGCCTAAGGAAAATATTACCAGACTTTTGGAAAGGTTTGAAGAAAGAAAAGCTAATTTGGTGAATGTAATTTTAGAAGGATATGGTCCTTTTGGAGTGCCGGTGATAGTTGAGGTGGAGACTGATAATAAGAACAGAATTTTGTCTGAGGTGAAGCTTATTTTTAAAAATTATGATGGTAGTTTGGGTGAAACTAATTCGGTAATGTATCAATTTGATAGAGTGGGGGAGGTTGAGTTTACTAATATTAATGAGGATGATCAGTTAAATTTGATTGATTTAGGTGCAACGGACTTTGATGAAAATACGGTGGTTGTTGAAGCTAGTAATTTAAACAATTTCGTTGATCAGGTTAAAAACAGAGGGATGGGGTTTGTGAGGGCAGAATTGGTATATAGAGTGAAAACTCCAATTAATTTACCTAGTGAGGATGAACTAAACAAAATAATGGATTTTATAGATGAATTGGAAAACAACGATGATGTGCTTGGGGTTTATGCTGGTTTTGATTATAATTAATTTATGTCGAAAAGATTAAAGTATTTGATTTCTTCGGTAGTGGCGACATTGGGTTTTTATTTTTTTATTGGATTGCCTTATTCTTCTCATTATTATGGTTTATTAGTAGGGTTGGTTTTAGTGGCTTTTTGTTTTTGGTTTGGTTTAGGAATAATTTTTAATCAAAGTCTTTATATAAGGTTAATGTCAATAATTTTACCGGTAGGGTTTTTTGTAGGGTTTGGTTTGTTTGCTGCCTTATTACCACAAACATTTTTGACTATATTTTTAACAAGCATATTTTTTGGTGGCATGTGTTATATGATGTTTTTAGTAGAAAATGTGTTTTTAGTCTCGATTGGTTATAGAACTCCGCCATTATATCGGGCGGCTTACACTGTCGGGTTAGTATTATTGTTATTGGCGTCTTTTTTCCTGTTTGATAGTTTATTTTCTTTTAAATTGATTTATTGGTTGAATACTATTTTGGTTTTTTTGATTTCAGTTGTTTTGTTTATGTATGTTTTTTATAGTGTGACGATTGAGTTGTCTGATGACGGAAAGGAGAAAAATTTTTGGGCTTATATTTTTGTCCCGGCATTTTTTATGTCTCAATTAGGTTTGATTTTGTCGTTTTGGCCGGTAGGAATATTTAAAGGATCAATTTATTTAGTGGCAGCTGTTTATGTGTTGTCAGGATTAATACAATTAGATTTACGAGATCGTTTATTTAAAAAGAGTTCAGTGGTCTTTAGTTGGATTTCAGTGGCGGTGGTTTTGGGGATAATTTTAACGACAAATTGGCGTTAAAATTCTGACTGAACAGAGGTAATAGCAATAGTAGTAACTATATCTTCAACATTGCAGCCGCGGGAGAGATCGTTAATTGGTTTGGCTAAACCTTGGGTTAATGGACCGAAAGCATGGGCTAACCCTAGTCGTTCTACAAGTTTATAGCCAATATTTCCGGCATCAAGATTGGGGAAAATTAAAACGTTTGATTGGCCTTTGATAAGACTCTCAGGATTCTTTTTTAGAGATACCTCTGGGACTAGAGCGGCGTCAACTTGAGTTTCGCCTTCAATAATTAAGTTTGGGTTTAATTGTTTAACAATTTGGGTAGCTTGTCGGACTTTGTCAACTGATTCGCCAGCACCACTGCCAGCGGTGGAGTAGGAGAGCATGGCTATTTTAGGGCTGTTTCCAATAAGTTGTGTAAATGATTCACTTGACTGGATAGCGATTTGGGCCAGTTGTTGGGCATCTGGGTTAATATTTAGGCCACAGTCGGCAAAGATAAAAACTTCATTATCACCGTAGTTTTTATTAGGAGATTCCATAATAAAAAAACTGGAAACAATGCTTTGTCCTTCTTTGGCTTTGACTATTTGAAGAGCCGGGCGGAAGGTTTCTTGGGTGGTAGTGGTAGCACCGGCGACCATACCATCAGCTAGGCCAAGTTTGACCATCATGGTGCCAAAATACACTGGATTAAGCATAGTTTTTTTGGCTTCTTTTTCAGTAATTCCTTTTGACTGGCGTAAGGTGAAGTATTCTTTGACGAATTGTTGGTATAACTGCGGATTTTGAGAAATATATTCAGGACTGACTAAAATAATTTGAGCAATTTGTTGTTCCTTGGCTATTTTAGCGGCTGTTTGAATTCGAGGGTCTTGAGTTTCCGGTAAAACAATTTTTTTGAGATTTTTTTTGGCTAAATTGTAGATTTTTTCAATAGTTGGAGTCATGGACCCATTATATAGCAAAAAATATTTTTAAAATAGGTTATAATGAAACTTGCAAAAATGAAGGATAATACCAGAAAAACATTAAAGTTCTATTGGCAAGAAGTAGTCAACCATAAAATATCATTGTGGCTGGCGGTTTTTGCCATGGTGGCTGCCAATGTAGTAGATTCGATAGTACCAATTTATTTTAAACAATTTTTTAATGAATTATCGTCTAATCAGAAAGATGATGTTTTGGTTAAAGGACTTTTTACTGTATTAATAATAATTGTAATTTTGAGTTTGGCTCGATGGGTTTTTTGGCGAATAGCAAGCTTTGCTAGTAATTTTATGCAGTCTATCAGTATGAGTGGTTTGGGGAACAAGTGTTTTGATTATTTACAAAGACATTCTTATGCTTATTTTTCTAATAATTTTACCGGTTCTTTGGTAAAGCGGGTTAAAAGTTTTGTAAGTTCTTTTGAAGTTTTATCTGATTTATTTACTTATGAAATTTTGCCGGTAATAGTAAAAATTACGGTAATTACGGTTGTTTTAGTTAGAGTTAATATCTTTTTAGGTTTAGGAATGCTATTGTGGACGATAATTTTTATGGTAATAAATTGGGCCTTTACTAAATATAAGATTAAGTATGATATTAAAAGAAGCGCGGCGGAGACGGCTACGAGTAGTTTTTTGGCTGATACGGTAACTAACAACACCAATATTAAGTTGTTTAATGGTTATAGAAAGGAGTCGAAGGGTTATGAAACTTTGTTAATGAAATTGCATAAAATCCGGCTATTTAGTTGGAATTTGACGACTAAATTTTATGCCTTACAATCGTTTTTGTTGTTGGTTTTGGAAATGGCGATATACTTTTTTGCCATTAAATTATGGGTAAAAGGATTCTTAACTGTAGGAGATTTTGTATTAATCCAAACTTATATATTTGAGGTGATGATGATGGTTTGGAATTTTGGTCGGGTAGTGACTCGGATATATGAAAATTTAGCTGAGGCTGAAGAGATGACGATTATTTTAAATACACCATATGGAGTGCAAGATGCCAATCTTGCTTCAAATTTAAAGATAACAGAAGGGAAAATAGAATTTAATAAGGTATTTTTTGATTATGAGAAAGGGGAGAGTGTGCTGAAAAATTTTAACCTGGAAATAAAACCGGGACAAACAGTAGCTTTGGTGGGGTTATCTGGTTCAGGCAAATCTACTTTGGTAAAACTTTTACTGCGGTTTCATGATATCCAAAAAGGGGAGATATTAATTGATGGTCAAGATATTTCAAAAGTAACTCAAGAGAGCTTAAGGAGACAAATTAGTTTAGTCCCTCAAGATCCGGTTCTGTTTCATAGAAGTTTAATGGAAAACATGAGGTATGGTTGTTTTGATGCCAGTGATGATGAGGTTATTAGGGCTTCGCGATTAGCTTATTGTGATAAATTTATAAGTAAATTACCTCATAGATACGGGACATTTGTTGGTGAACGAGGAATAAAATTGTCCGGTGGAGAGAGACAACGCGTGGCTATTGCCAGAGCGATTTTAAAAAATGCGCCGATTCTAATTTTAGATGAAGCTACTTCTAGTTTGGATTCAGAGTCGGAGAAATATATTCAGGAAGCTTTGAGTAACCTGACCAAAGATAAAACGGTAATAGTTATTGCTCACAGATTATCAACAATCAAAAAGGTTGATCGAATTGTGGTGCTGGAAAATGGTAAAGTTGTGGAGGATGGCACTCATAGTGAGTTAATTAAAAAAGAAAGGGGTATTTATAAACAACTTTGGGATATTCAGGTGGGCGGTTTTATACAGGAATAAAGAGCTTATTATTAATTTTTATTGGTAAATTAGGTATAAATTGATTGTTTTATGTTTAAAAGAGGGGAGACAAGGGGATTTTAAAGCTAATCAGCTTAGTCAGTCTGTCAGATTATCAGATATAAATGTAAGATTTTGGGTTGGGAAAAGAATAGTTTAGGTTTAAATGAAGCTAAATTATTAAAAATTTTTTGACGGGGATGGGTGAGGTAGGGAAGTGGCCTATAATATACAACCTATAATAGTTTTCACAATATATCCTATAATTTTCACGGGTAGAGAATTGATATAGTATGATATAGTCTCTGTGGAAAAGTCTAGCTTAAATAACTATATCAAACTGAACACATAGCAGAGGGCTATGGGAGGGAATAGAAGGGCTTTAGTAAGTAATTTTTTAATTATCACTTACAATTTTCAATCATAATTATTAGATTGATGATAAAAGAATAATACTTGTCTCCTAGTGGCGGGGTGGGCTTAAAACACTACTTCGCACAATGTATCTTTTACGAAGTTGTGTTATTTTTTAGGTAGGGGGAGAGGGTTTTTGCAGATTTTCTATATCTTTTATATTTTTGTTTTTATTTACCTAATAAGTGAATTTTTAAGTTTAATTTGGACCCAAAAAATTAACTTTCTTCTCCGCCATGTTGGATTGGTTATTTTTTATAATTTTGGGTTGGAAAATTTGGTCTTGACTCCCCTAGTCTAGTTTTTTGGAGAGTATTTTTAGATTGTGCCTAAAGATAGGCAAAATGAACCTAAGACGTCACCAGAGGCCTTAGAATTAACGTTTTAAAATTTTGTGATTAAATTATCATTGGTTTGGGTGTCTGAATTGTTGTTTTGGACGTGGTACCATGAGAATATGGTAAAAGATTTGCAAACTTTGGTAAGACAGTTTTTGGAACATTTAGAGATTGAGAGAAACTGTTCAAGATTAACGGTTAGAAATTATGAGCATTACTTAAATATATTGATTGAGTTTTTAATTGATATAAAAAAAATTCAAGAACCGTTAGTTGACCATTTAACTGCTGATAACGTCAGAGAGTTTAGATTGTTTCTGTCAAGACAAAAAGGAACAAGGGGAGAAATGAAATTAGTTACCCAGGGTTATTATGTGATTGCTTTGAGATCCTTTTTAAAGTGGCTGATTAAAAATGATATGAAAGTATTACAACCGGAAAAATTAGATGTACCTAAATTTAAAGATCACTCTTTGAAGTTTTTAACTGAAGATCAAATGAAGAGATTATTAAACCAGCCGTTAAATTCAGCAAAAACCGGTTTAAGGGATAGGGTTATTTTGGAATTATTATTCTCTACCGGCTTGCGGGTGTCGGAATTAGTTTCTTTGAATAGGGAACAGATAAATTTAAAGACCCGTGAATTTGGAGTAATAGGTAAAGGAGGTCGATCCAGGGTAGTTTTTATTACGAAGCAAGCAGCTGTCTGGGTTGATAAATATTTAAAGTCTAGGACGGATCATTACAAACCATTATTTATAAGAAGTTTACGTCCACAAGAAGAAATTGGTTTGGTTGATGAGAAAGTAAGATTGACAGCCAGGTCGGTACAAAATATAGTTAAAAAATATGTGAGGCAGGCTAACTTGCCAGTGGCGGCGACTCCGCACACATTAAGACATTCTATGGCAACTGACTTGTTACAGAGAGGAGCTGATCTTAGATCGGTTCAGGAATTATTGGGTCATAAAAATATTGCTACAACCCAAATTTACACTCATATAACTGATGCCAGGTTGAGAGAAGTCCACGAAAAATTTCATGTAGGAAATGAATAAAATTTTAATAAAGTCTCCCCTATTATATTTTTGAATTAAATGGGCCTATAGTAGCGGCTTTTTATTGTATATTGCGTGAAAAATAAGAGGAAGGATTTTTTTTTGACTTGATAAGTAAATTTTACCCTAAAATAGGATGAAACTAGAAATATATAGTTAATTATCAGTCTATCCCCTGCTCTGCTAATGTATACTTATCTTTGATGTATTTCCTATAATATCCTATTTTTTCGGCTGGTTTTGTTCTTCGGGAGTAATTTCTTCGGCTTTTTGCATGATTGTCATAGCAGTTAATTTATCTTCAGTGGTTTTGAATCTCATTAGAATAACTCCCTTAGTATTTCGGTTTAGCTTAGGGATGTTTTTAAGAGGAAGTTTGATGGTAACGGCTTTTTTAGAAACTAAAATAACTTGGTCATCTTGTTCAGTAACTACTTGAGCGGCGGCGATGTTGCCAGTTTTAGAGGTTAAATTAGATACTTTAACGCCGATACCGCCACGTTTTTGGATAGGATAAAGGTAAACATCGGTTCGTTTGCCGACTCCATTTTCAGTAACTACAAATAAGTGACGGAACGGTTTATTTTTAGATTCGTTAGTATTATTTTCAATTGACTGGGGAACAATGTCCATACTTACCAGATAGTCATTTTCTTTCAAAAATATTCCTCTGACACCTCTGGTGTGTCGGCCCATAGGTCTGGTATCAGCTTCGCTAAAACGAATACATTTGCCGTTGTGGGTAACCAAGAAGACTTGGCTACTACCATCAGTTAATTTGGCCCAAGCAAGTTGATCAGTTTCGTCTAGTTTAATAGCGGCCAAACCACTTTGTCGGATGTTTTTAAATTTATCTATAGAAGTTTTTTTGACAACACCTTTTTTGGTGGCCAAAAGAATATATTTTGATTTATTATTTTTATCTACAGGAAGGACAGTATGAACTGATTCTCCTTGCAAGAGATTAATTAGATTAACTACAGCTTGTCCTTTGGCTTGACGGTTGCCTTCTTGAATTTCCCAAACTTTGGTTTTAAAAACTCGACCTTTGTTGGTAAAGAAAAGAATTTCATCGTGAGTATCGACCGAAAGCATACATTCAATTTCATCTTCTTGTTTAGTGGTCATACCAACAACCCCAATTCCACCTCTTTTTTGGCTATGATAGGTTTCTTTGGGAACTCGTTTAATATAGCCAGTTTTGGTGAGGGCAACTAAAACCGATTCATTAGGAATAAGATCTTCTTCGGTAAAATCATCTAGACCTTTGACATAAATTTTGGTTTTTCTAGTATCGCCGTATTTTTCAATAATTTCTTTGTTTTCTTGTTTAAGTACAGAAATCATTTTTTCTGGTTTAGTGAGAATATCTGTTAATTTAGAAATAGTCTGTTTAATTTGGTCATATTCTTCGTCTAGCTTTTGACGTTCAAGGCCCGAAAGTTTTTTAAGTTGCATGTCGAGAATAGCTTGAGCTTGAAGATCAGTGAAATCAAATTTTTCTATAAGTCGGGTTTTGGCGTCTTGGTCCGGTTTAGTAGAACGAATAGTGTTGATGACTTCATCAATAATATCCAAAGCTTTTTTAAGGCCTTCAAGAATGTGAGCTCTCATCATAGCACCTTTTAAATCAAAAATAGTTCGACGGCGAATGATAGTTTCTCGGTGACGGAGGAAAAGGAGTAACATTTGACGTAAATTAAGGGTTTGAGGAACTCCGTCAACCAAAGCGAGCATATTAGCAGAGTAAGAAGATTGAAGAGGAGTGAACTTGAAAAGTTTATTGAGAATAGATTTTGGTCGGCCACTCTTTTTGACCTCAGCAACAACGCGGATACCATGACGATCTGATTCATCCCGAAGATCGGAAATGCCAATAATTTTTTTATCGCGGACTAGATCAGCAATTTTTTTAACAAATTCGGCTTTGTTGACTTGGTAAGGAAGTTCAGTTATGACGATTCTAATTTTGCCAGACTTAGTTTCTTCGATGTTGGTTTTTCCCCGGACGGCAAATTTACCCCGGCCGGTATTATACATTTCGATTATTCCGGTTTTTCCATAAATTTCACCTGATGTTGGGAAATCAGGGCCTTGGACTACTTTAATTAGATCTTCGACAGTAGCACTGGTTTCGAAATTAAATTTTTGTTTTTCAAGCTCGTAAGCTGGGCGTAAAACTAATTCTTGAGTATCTTTTGGAGGAGAAAGAATGTTATTAAGTTCTATCTCTGCTTCGGCTTTTTCTAGATGACTTTTGTCCAAAATAATATCGATAGCGCTACAAATTTCTTTTAGGTTATGAGGTGGAATGCGGGTGGCCATACCAACAGCAATACCATCAGCACCGTTTAATAAGAGACTAGGAATTCGTGAGGGAAGAACAGTTGGTTCTTGGATAGTGGCATCAAAATTATCCATCATATCAACAGTTTCTTTGTTGATATCTAGAATCATCTCTTGGCTAATTTTGTCCATTTTGACTTCGGTGTAACGCATAGCGGCTGGTGGGTCGCCATCAATAGAACCGAAGTTCCCCTGCCCTTTTATAAGTGGATAGCGAAGAGAAAATTCTTGGGCCATGCGGACTAAAGCCATATAAACAGACATATCACCGTGAGGATGGTATTTACCTAAGACTTCTCCGACAACTTTGGCCGATTTGGTGTTTTTATTACCGCCAAGGCCCATCTGGTCCATGGCGTAAATAATACGGCGATGAACAGGTTTAAGACCATCTCGGACATCTGGTAAAGCCCTTTGGACTATAACAGACATGGCGTAGTCGAGATATGATTTTTCCATTTCCGGGACAATGTCGACCGGTAAAATACGCCCGATGTTTTTTTCTTTAATGTGAATAATGTTGTTAGTTTGGTCTGGCATAGTTCGTTTATATATCTAAATTGGCTAAATGAGCGTGGGTTTGAATAAATTTTTTTCGAGGAGGAACTTCTTCACTCATAAGAATACGGAAGGTTTCGTCAGCTTT
Organism: Candidatus Parcubacteria bacterium; assembly: GCA_023396915.1. Lineage (GTDB taxonomy): Bacteria > Patescibacteriota > Microgenomatia > UBA12405 > UBA12405 > WARW01. The sequence goes on along the minus strand of JAEWUV010000004.1, from coordinate 13,497 downwards.
GACGGCATCGGCAATGGTAATTTGTTTTAGGATTCTAGTTTCTGGGTTCATAGTGGTTTCCCAAAGTTGTTGTGGATTCATTTCACCTAAACCTTTATAACGTTGAACATCGAAACTTTTTGAGGTGTCAATTGTTTTTAAATATTCCTCTTTTTCTTCTTCGGTATAGACATATTTAACTTGCTTGTTTTGTTTTATTTTAAATAAAGGGGGCATGGCGATATAGACATAACCATTCTCGATTAAATTAGGCAGATGTCGGAAGATAAAAGTAAGTAAAAGAGTGGCGATGTGGGCTCCGTCGACGTCAGCATCGGACATAATAATAATTCGATGGTAACGAAGTTTTTCGAGATTCATAGTCTCGCCTATCCCCATACCTAGGGCAATAATTAAGTCTTTAAGTTTGTCGGAACTAACTATTTTGTCTAATCTCATACCTTCAGTGTTAAGAGCTTTACCCCAAAGAGGCAAAATGGCTTGAAAACGACGGTCGCGGCCTTGTTTGGCTGATCCTCCGGCAGAATCTCCCTCGACAATGTAAATCTCACTTTCACTGGGATCTTTTGATTGGCAATCAGCTAGTTTACCAGGAAGCCCTAATGACTCAAAGATGCCCTTACGCATAATTGCATCTTTGGCGGCACGGGCGGCTTTACGGATTTGAATAGCTAAAAGGGATTTACTAATGATGGTTTTGGCAACATCAGGGTGTTCTTCAAAATACATTTCTAATTCTTCTCTGACGATTTTATTGACGATAGGTTGAACTTCGCTATTACCTAACTTTCCCTTGGTTTGTCCTTCAAATTGAAGATTTTTTGATCCCATTTTAATGGAAATTACGGCGGTTAGACCTTCACGAACATCATCTCCGGTAATGTTATCGTCTTTGGACTTAAACATTTCTTTTTTGACAGCATAATCTTTGATAACTTTGGTCAAACCAATTTTAAAACCGGTAAGATGGGTACCGCCTTCATGGGTGTTGATAATATTAACAAATGACGGGGTGTTTTCTTGAAAAGTATCGTTATATTGAATAGCTATCTCAACTCCAATTCCATCTTCATCCTTTTTAATTAAAATTGGCTCATGGAGAACAGTTTTGTTTTTATTTAATTCCCGTAAGAGTGAAAGAATACCCCCTTCAAAGTAATAGTGGTGCTGGGTATTAGTGCGTTCATCATAAAAATGAAAGTAGATTTTACTGGTAAGATAAGCTCTGTCTTTGAGAGATTTGATGATAGTTTTATCGTCAAATTCAATGGTTTCCTTGAAAATTTCAGGGTCTGGATAAAAAGTAACAGTAGTACCACTAATACTTTTTGGGACGAGTTTTTTGATTTTATCGATTTTACTTTCAGAAATTTCAGTAAGTTTAGTTTTTACAGCCCCTCGAGAGAATTCGATAAATTGGATTTTATTGTCACGTCTAACTTCAAGTTGGTAGTCAGAAGATAGGGCGTTAACACAAGCGGCTCCAACTCCATGTAAACCACCGGAAACTTTATAGGCAGACCCTTCAAATTTACCACCTGAATGAAGAGTTGTCATAATAACTTCAACCGCTGGTTTTTTGTATTTAGGCATGATGTCGGTGGGAATACCACGACCATCATCGGCAACAGTAGCTGAATTGTCAGGATGAATAACAACCCAAACGTTTTTAGCAAATCCAGCCAGGGCTTCGTCAATAGCGTTATCAATAATTTCAGTTAGACAATGATGAAGACCCCTAATATCAGTTGAGCCAATATACATAGCAGGACGTTTTCTGACTGGTTCAAGACCCTCTAAAACGACTATTTGTTTACCGGTATATTCTTGTGAAGATGATGCCATTTAAATAAAATTTCTAAAAATAAACTTATTTTAGGAACAAGTTCATTCTAACAGAGCTAAAATAGCTTTACAATAAGCAAATATATTGGAAAGATAGGTTAAATTTGTGTACAAAAATTGCCTATTTTTGGGGTAAAATTTTTGACAAAATATCAAAGGAAATTATCGATGTAGCGACCAAAACATTTAGAGAGATATTTATCCCATACATAGGAATTTCGACAATTTGATCAACTAATTTTAAAACATCTTTGGAGACACCATACACCTCGCTGCCGGCAATTAGAGCTACTGGTTTTTTGTATTTAGCTTTTAAGTAATTAACACTAGTTTTATCCTGTTCACAGGCAACTATTTGATAACCATCTTTTTTAAGTTGCTTAATACAGTCAATAGTTGATTCAAATTGTTGCCAGGGGACCCATTTCCAAGTGCCAATAGAAGCTCGATGGATTTTTATGTTTGGAGGGGTGACCACAGGTCCGCAGAGGTAAATTTTTTCAGCTCCTAGAGCATCGGCCAATCTAAAGAATGAGCCAATATTGTAGGTATCTAAGACATTATCTAAAACTAAAACTAACGGGTTTCGTTTGATTTGGGATTGCATTTTTTTAGCTTCTGCTTCCCTACTCTGTCTAATCTGATGCGAGTTTAGCTTCATAAGAAATTATAACATCAAAAAATCCCCTGATTAAGGGGATTTTTATTAAAATTTAAATATTTTTAGTTACAGCTACCACCACTGGCGGCGGCGGCAGTATTAGAATTAGCTTCGGCGACTTTTAACACTGTTTTACAGGCTTTAGGAGATTTTTTAAAGGAAGTGCAGATGGCCTCTTTGATGGTATCTGAGGTTCGGTATTGGTCTTGGGTAACGACTTTTTTACCGATTTTTAAACTCCCCTTATTATCAGAAGTGTAGGCGGATTCTGGAGGGAAAGTAGCGCCGTTAACCATTAATGTCGGTGAACCTTGAACTTTGTTTTGAGTAGTCAAGGCAACTTCTTTTTCAATTAATTCACTTGCCTGAGTGTTGAAACATTCGGTAATTTTGTCGGTATCTAAACCGGCTTTTTTAGCTTGATCTGTCCAACAAGCATCAGCGTTGGTATTGGTACAGTTTTGGTTGACATTATCTATAAAACTCCACCAAGAGGTTTTATCCTCTCCTAACATATTGTAGGCACAAATTTCTCGGACGTTTTGAGTGGCTTCTTGTCTACCGTGGAGTGAACCATAATAAACGTTGCCTATCTTTAGGTATTGTTTTTCATCGGTGCAATCTTTGTAGTAGCTGGATAATTGGGTTTTACATTCGGATTCACTAGTAAAATAACCGGCACTAACATAGGCAGTGCAGTTACTGGAATCATATTGTTGGCATTGAGTTTTGAGATCAGTAATTTTTTCAAAGATATATCGGGGTTGTAAGTTGATAGAACCTTTTAGAAGTTCGGCCACTGGTTTAAGTAGGTCTTCCATTTGATTTCCATATGGGCAAAAACTCATAACGTAGAAGTCAAATTCGGGATTATTACTTTTTGTTGGTTCAAAGGTAACATTGGCTGTTTTGGTGGTGGCAGTATCGGTTCCTTTAACTTTTAGCCAAGCAATTCCAGCAAAAAACGAAGAGGCAGCTAGTAGAAAACAGAAAATAATAACTCCAGCCAGAGGAATTTGAACAGATTTAGTAGTAGTCAATTGTAGTACTTTCTTAAGCTTGGCGGTTTTTTGATTTATTTTTTTCATATTTATATTTATAACAAATTTTATTCCTCTTGAATAGAAATGGCTCCAACAGGGCACGAACTAACAGCATTTTGGATAGCATCAGTGATTTCTTCTGGTTGTTTTTTTACTTTGGCTTTATAAATATTAGTATCCATTTCAAATGTGTCTGGATCAATTAGTGGACAAGTGTTACAACCAATACATTTGTTCTGGTCTAGGATTATTTTAGTCATATGTTTAACATTATATTACACACTGTATAATAATTTCCATGTTCAGTTTTAAATCAGACCCACTGCAGGAAGAAAAATATACAGTTTTGCCCGGATTAGTGCATAAACATTGGGATAGGGTTTTGGTGGAGATGAATTTTTGTTGTCCAGTGGTATGTGAATTTTGTACGAGAAAAAGAAAGGGTATTAATAAAAATGATTTTAAATTAGATATGGATGGGTGGGTGAAAATAGAAAAATATATTTTAGAAAACCCGGGAATTAGGGAAGTGATTTTTTCCGGTGGAGATCCGTTGGTAGACCAGAAACTATTAATTGATTTTTTAATAAGACTTAAGAAAATTAAACAGGTTAAGATAGTAAGGATTCACACCAGGGTTCCAATTACGGCACCAGAATTAGTATCGAATGGTTTTTTGGATTTTTTTAAAAAGGAATCAGTAAATAGAATTTTTTATGTATCAATTCATTGTGATCACAAAAGTGAATTAACAGAAAAAGCTGTTGAATGTATTAGAAAAATACGACAAACCGGAGCGATATTGTATTCTCAGTCTGTGTTTTTAAAAAATTACAATGATTCAGTGCAAGATTTAAAAGATTTGTTTGAAGCTTTGTTGGAATTGGGGGTTAGACCTTATTATCTTTATCAATGCGACAAAATTGAAGATTGGCGGAAATTTAAAATTCCGTTTTGGAAAGAATTAAAATTGATAAGAAAGTTAAATAAACAAGTTTCTGGTTTGGCTAATCCAATTTTTGTAGTTGATTCCAAGATAGGTAAAAAGAGATTTTTTTAGGAATTATTTTCGATAAATTGGCCGGCTTGGATAATGGCACGAAGGAGCAAATTGATTCTGTCTTCGGCTTCATTTTTAGAAAGATTTTGGTAACTTCCAGGAAAATAGTGAAAAATTTGATTGCGGCCAAATTTCCAAGCGTCCCAAAGTTTTTCGGCTAACTCTTCTCCTTTTTCGTGATATTCGGCTAATTTTTGATAAACAGAAAAACGTTTGTATCGAAGTGATGGATTTAGGGTCTTCCCTACCCTAAATCGGTCGCTTTCATAGTCGTGTTGGCTGATAATGTCTAATTTTAAAAAGAAACTTTTAAGAAAACCTTCGTAGGCTTTGGCAATAGGGGCAACTAAAAAGGAGAAGTCACTAACAGGGTCTTGAATTTGGAGTCTTTTTAGAATAATTTCGACGTCGTTAACCAGCTCTGACTGATGATCAGTTAGATATTTTTTAGCTTCTAGAAAAAGTTGAGGACTGGAGACCATCATAAATTCATTTTAATAAATAGGAATGTAAAAAAGAAAAAAATGATAATAAAAACAGTTAGGTAACGCCCAAGAAATTTAATTGGAAGTTGATTGTCTTCTCTGGCAAAAAGCCATTTTTGGAGGATTTTTGGATCATGGAAGTAGTCAATTAATTCATCAATAATGAGATGGAGATTTATAGATAAAACCAATCCTGAAGTAAAAATATTATCAGTGGAAGTAAAAACAAAAAGAGAGAAAAGAGTTAGTATACTTTGAAAAAAATAGTGGTGAAAAATGAGATTGTGGTGTTGTTGGCGGCCGGCATTAATCAGCCTGATTATAGGTAAAAAATCTTTTTTCTTAAAAGCTAATTTAACTAATCGGCTTTCTTCTAAATTTGGTTTAAGAAAAAACCAAAACAACAAATGGTCAGTATCAAGAATTATGGTTCCTAAACCTATTCCCAGAAAAAGCCAAAGTAGTTTTATATTTTCGACACCAAATATAATTAAGATGGCAGCAATTATAGTAAAAAGGACGATAGATGCCAGTAGATGATAACGAAATTGATGTTTCACTATTAAAATGATAACAGATTATTCGTAACGAAGGGCTTCGATAGGTGAAAGTTTTGAAGCCTTGCGGGCTGGAGCGACACCAAAAATAATACCTACCAAAGAAGAGACTCCAAAGGCCAATATAACTGATGACAGGGTTACTTTGGCTGGAAAAAAAGAATTAATAGCCAGAGAGCCCAGATATCCCAAAAGAATACCAATTCCACCACCTAAACAAGATAAAATTATAGCTTCGATAATAAACTGAAGAAGAATGGCCCTAGGATAGGCTCCAATGGCTTTTCTTAAGCCAATTTCACGGGTTCTTTCAGTAACTGAAACTAACATAATATTCATAATTCCAATACCGCCAACAACTAGTGAGATAGCAGCGATACCACTTAAGGCAATGGTTAAAACGCTAATAATAGAGTTGATAGAACTTAGTAACTGGGAATTATCAAAAACCGAAAAAGCATCCTCATCATATCTTTCTTTCATAAAATTATTAAGATCTTTTTTTAATTTAGCGACAGAATCTTTGTCAGGGGCTTGAACAATAATGGTACTGATGTCTTGATTGCCGGAAACGTTGTAAGCAACAGTGATGGGAATGAGGGCTAAATCGTCCATTCCAGCCATACCTCCCTTGGCATCTAAAACCCCGATAACTTTTAGTGTTTTTCCTTTAATATAAACATTTTTGCCTAAAGCGTTACCGTTAGGATATAAATCATTGGCAATTTTATGGCCAAGAACGATGACTGGAGTTTTTTTATCGACCTCTTCTTTGGTAAACCAGCGACCGTTCCCCTCTGATGGAATTAGGTTATTGTTAGGGCCATACTCGTAAGTGGTTCCGTTAATTTCGATGGATTTTCTAGTTTTTTTATTCGATTTTACGTTAGCATAGGTAGTATTAAATGGCATAACGTCCATATTTTTGAATTGTTTTTCGACGGCTTCTACGTCTTTGAGAGTAAATTTATTGGATAACATACCCCCTCCTCCTTGACTAAAACTACCAGAATCACTAAAAACCTGGCCAGGCATAACATAAACGGAATTAGCTCCAAGACTTTCAAATTGATCACTGACATAACTTTTAAGTCCAGTGCCAATTGAAGTTAGTAGAATTACTGATGTGACGCCGATAATGATTCCTAAAGAGGTTAAAATGGTTCTGCTTTTGTTTTTAAGGATGGAGCGGACGCTGGATTTGAGTAATTCGCTAGGGTTTGGTTTAACAAACATAATTATTTTTGGATTTGACCGTCTTTGATAACAATTAACTTTTTAGCCTCTTTGGCTAAGTCCATGTCATGGGTAACAAAAACTATGGTTTTACCTTCTTTATTAAGTTGATGAAAAAGGTTCATAATTTCCTTGCCGGATTTACTGTCGAGGTTTCCTGTTGGTTCATCAGCTAAAATTATTTGGGGATTGTTGATTAGGGCTCTGGCGATAGCAACTCGTTGTTGCTGTCCACCGGAAAGTTGAGCCGGGGTATTCTTAATTTTGTCACCGAGATTAACTTTTTCGAGCATTTTTTGGGCTAATTTGTTATGTTCTTTTTTGGGGACGTCTGAATAAAGTAAAGGAAGAGCCACATTTTCTAAAGCAGAGGTCTTGGCAAGTAAATTAAATTGTTGAAAAACAAAACCAAGGGCAATATTTCTGATTTGAGCCAATTGGTGTTCTTTTAATTTTGAAATATCCTTTTTATCAAAAATTATTTGGCCGTCGCTAGGATTATCTAATAAACCAATCATGTGCATTAAAGTTGATTTACCTGACCCCGATGGTCCGGTTATGGAAATAAATTCGCCTTGATTAATCTTTAGAGAAACATTATTAAGGGCATAGAAAAGATTATTGTTGGAACAATAAGTTTTGGATACATTTTTTAACTCTAAAATAGTTTTAGAGTTATTTACTGGTGACGATTTGGTCATTTTCGGAAAGTCCTTCTAAAACTTCAATGTAATCATCATTTTCAATTCCGAGTTTAATATATTTTTTGGTTAGATTTTTATTATCCCCCTCTTTGACTAAAACATAAGTTTTATCATCTTCTTGATGGACAGCATCAAGGGGTATAACCAAGGCATTATTTACTTCGTTTAGGGAAATGATGGCATCTCCATCCATTCCAATTCGATACAGAAGCGCTTGATTGTCTTTGATTGGAAGATTGAAATGAATTTCATAAACAGTTGAAGACTGGCCTGAAACTGGAGTAAAAGCTATATAGGTTATTTTAGATTCGAATTCTTGGTCAGGGAAACTATCAAGTTTTATAGTTGTTTTGTCACCGATTTTGACTTTAGTTACATCTTCTTGATCAATTTGGGCTTCAAAATAAATACTGTTAGGGTCAACAATATAAAAATTGGCGGTAGCTGGCGTAATATTGACTCCGGTATTTGGTTGCTCAATATCAGTGACAATTCCAGCAATGGGACTAGTTAAGGTGGCGTATTTAAGGGTTAGATCTTGGAGTTCATAGTTTATAACCGAATTGTCTAGAGTATTTTGAGAGCGGACTAAAATTCGTTTCATATCATCGGTTAAATTATTGTTTTCTTTTTCAGTTTTATATTCATCTTGAGTATCATCAAAAGTGGCCAAAGCGGAACGGTAAGTATTAAAGTCGGCTTGGAGTTGCTTTTTTAAAGCTTCTTTATTGAGACTAGCAATAGCCTGATATTTTTTTACACTATCCCCTGTTTTGACACCAATCCAAGCAAGCTGACCACTGGTTTGGAATTGAAGAGTGGCTTTGATAGAAGCGTCGATAGAACCAGTAAGAGTAATTTCGTCTTTTATTGTTTCTCGTGTTGGAGAAACAATAATTTCTTTTTTAACGTCAAAAGTTTCGGTTTTGGGAGCGGATTTGGCTTTGGTAGCAAAAATAACGGAGACCAAAACAATAACCCCGATAATAATAACGGCTTTGATGTGTTTTTTGAAAAAAGACATATTTTCTATTATACCTTATTGTTCAAGTCAATTTTAAGTTGACGAAGCTTCCACATGAAAAGTTTGTAAGGTGTCTTGATAGTGCCAACATTTTGGTCTTTAACAAAATATCGGGCTTGTTCCAAAATTTTTCGGTCAGTATTTTTGGCAAGTCTGATATAAAGGGAGCGATTCTTCCAATCTCTTAACTCTTTGGCTAATTCTAGTCCATAAGCTTGGAATTCATTTTTGACGTATTTTTGCCGTTTTTTAATAGTTTCTTTAAAAACTTCGAGTTGTTGGGCAATTAAGGTGGGTTTATTTTTTCTCATTTGAATTTTTAAGGTAAAGAATATAGGCTTGGCCGTCGGTTAAAAAGCCGTTACCACTGCCTTTTTTGACTCCGTACATAAGTCCGGTTAAATCGACTTTTTCTGTAGATTTTATAAACCCATTTTTTTCTAATTCGTTTTTAATACTTTCGCGTTCATCATCGACTTTGAGATTAGTGGAATGATAAGGCATAATGATGCCAAATTTTTTTTGAATTTCTTCGTCAAAATGAGCGGTTCCTATCCAAATCGATTGATTATTTGTAGTAATAAAGTTGGTATCCCAAAGGTGAATATGTTCCCTAGAGGTAATGGAGATTGAAGAACTAGGTTTACCGTAACCAAATTCATTTGGTTGAGTGTCCCAAAAAACCGGTAATCCGGGTGTTTGAGGATAAGGTTTTTTAAAAAGGATGGAGGTAATAATTCTGGTATATGATTTGAGGCTTGGTCCATCCAAAAGATACCAATTTGATTTAGAAAAGGCATTATCTAAATCTGTTTTTTGTCCAACAAAAATTATATTTATTGGTTCGGCCGGTAAGCCACTAATTGATTCACTGACTTTTGGGAGGTTTTCAAAAAGTTTATTGGCAATTTCTTCGGTTTTGATAACGGTTTTGGTTGGGTTAATAGCTTTTGGAGTTTGAATTGGATGAGTTGTATAAAAAAAGCCAATAAATATTAGCCAGACTAATATTAAAGAAACAGAAAATATTTTAGCCTTAGTTTTGGTTAAATGTGGTTGAAATTTTTGGGGTGGATTGAATTTTTTTTTGATTTTTAACGAGGTGATTAAAATACTTAGCCAAGCCAAACCAGCAGCAAAACTGGCGAAGACATCGGATGGCCAATGAGCCCCAAGGTAGGTTCTGGATAGTCCGACTAGAGCAATTAAGAGAAATGCTAGGATAAAACTGATGATTTTTATAAACTTTTTCCTTTCAGATTGAATAATGAAATAGGCTAATAGACCATAAAAAGAAATAGCCACAAAAGTGTGTCCACTAGGGAAACTGTAAGTTGATTCAGAAACTAAAGCATTAATTAGTGGTGGTCTGGGGCGTTCAATAATATTTTTAATAATCCAGACAAAAATTTCAGCTCCGACGACCGAAATTAACATAGTAGACATAAAACGCCATTTTTTGTAGATATAAAAAATTAGTAAGAAAATTACTAGTCCAAGAATAATAATTTCGCCTTTGGCCAGATAAGTAACAAAGAGCATTTGATGGGTAAGTTGAGGATGTCGGATTAGAGAGAAGAGATTAATGACTCGAAGATCAAATTGAATAATATTTTCCTGACCTAAAAAATCACGGGTAATACCAAAGAAGGTGTAAATGAAAATCAGAGTGATAATAATACCGGCTGTCATATAGAGGCCATATTTTTCGTTGGCAGTAAACCTTTTTTTGATAAACCGAAATAATTTTGGGTGTTTATTTTTGAGACGTTGAACCTCAGGGTCGTTTTTGACACCGTGGCCAATGGACTTAGTGATAGATTTGATTAGTTTAACCATAATAATTTGTGGACTGTAGGAGAGTCGAACTCCTGATCTCTGCAATGCGAATGCAGCGCTCTACCAACTGAGCTAACAGCCCGTGATTTTTGATATTTCATCAAAAATTTTTGGAGTAGTGAGGGTTATTATATCTGATTCGTCTTTGGAAAAAGGTTGTAAAACATAATCTTCGACCGGAATATTGTTTTGGGGGTTGCCAATACCAATTCTGATTCGATGAAATTGTTGAGTACCAAGCATTTCGATAATTGATTTGATCCCGTTATGGCCGGCGCTTCCCCGGTTAAATTGGATTTTGTAATCCCCTACTTTTAAATCAAGATCGTCATGAATGATATAGATGTCTGATGGGCTGATTTTGTAAAATTGGGAAATTTTTTGAACAGGAATACCGGAGTTGTTCATATAGCCGGTAGAAATGGCAAAAATTATTTTATTATCACTCTCCCCTATTTCAAAAATTTCAGCATTGAGATTTTTTTTGAGAGATAAGTTTTGAGAATAATTTTTATCAATAAATTCTTTGATAATTTTTTGACCGAGATTATGACGATTATTTTGATATTGTTTTTCTGGATTACCCAGGCCGAAAATTAATTTCATAGTAGGTTTATTTTATCATTTGATATATATAATAGTATTTTGATATATAAATATGGTGTAAGGATAGGAAAGATTAATTTGGATAGTATTATTAGCAGTCAAATTGTTAGTCTGCTAACTTATTAAATTCAGCCTCTGTAATAATTTTGGTGCCGAGTTTTTGGGCGTTTTTAAATTTACTAGAACTGGAGTTTGTCTCATTTGTAATTAAATAATCGGTGTTGGAAGTGATAGATGAAGAGATATTGCCACCAAGAGAAATAATTTTTTCTTCGATGTCTTTTCGGGGTTGACTGAGAGTTCCGGTAATGGCGAAAGATTTATTTAAAAGCGTTTGTTTAATTTTTAGTAGAGACGCATCATGATGCGTCTCTACATTATTTAAAATAGATTCAATAAAGTTTTTGCGGGATTGAATACCTTGATAAATTTTTTCAGCCAGAGTGATTTGAATGCCAGGCAAGCTTTCTAGCTGAGGGACAGTAATATTTAAAATTTTTTCGGGTGTATCGAAACCAGCATTGATGATTTGAATAATTCTTTTGGATGAAAAATTGGGGATGATGGCGGCATCCAAGATTTGGCGAAGAGTCAAAGATTTTTTGGCTTGAATTTCATTTATAATGTTGGTTCCTGATTTAGTGCCAAGGCCGGGAATGTTTTCAAAGTCGGAAACTTTGAGGTTGTAAAAATCACCAGGGAGTTTTATTAGATTAAGTTGGTAAAGTTTTTCGATGGTTTTATCAGAAATACCTTTGATTTCTAAGGTGTCGCAAAAAAGTCGAAGAGAACCTAAGATTTGACCAGGACATTTGATTATATTGGGACATTTGATAAATTTATTTTCAGTGATTAGTTTGGTGTGACACAAAGGGCAGTGGGTTGGGGCAAGGATATGGCCTTGATTAACTTTGGTAATGACTTTTTCAACATGAGGAATGACATCACCGCGCCTTTGGATTTCGACGATGTCGTTAATATTAATATTTTTTTCTTTGATTAGGTCGTAGTTGGCCAATGAGGCAAAAGTTATAACAGCGCCGGAAATTTCCACTGGTTCGACTTGGGCAACGGGTGTAATAGTTCCCATGGGACCGACTTGCCAGTCGATATTAACTATTTTAGTTTGAGTAGAACGGGAGGGAAATTTGTAGGCGACCTGGCCTTTGGGGCGGTTATTTTTTGCACCTAATTGGTGTTGAAGATTTAAGTCGTTAATTTTGACAACCAGGCCATCAATTTCAAATGGGTACTCTCCCCTATTTTTAGTTAAAAATTGTTGATAAATTTTTTCGACTTGATCAAAATTTTGGCATAAAAAATTGTCAACAGTGGTGAAGCCGAGAGATTTAAGGAGATTAATTTTTTCAGTTTCGGTGGAAAAACCATTTTTTTTATTTTGTAGAGACGCATCATGATGCGTCTCTACTTTGTTTTCGCGAATATCAACGGCATATAAACTACAGTATTCAGAATATTGGCCATCAAGGCGTTGAGAAATACCGGAGGCGGCGTTACGAGAGTTGCTGTAAAACCCTTCCCCATCCCCTTCCCTTGACAGGGCAGGGGTATCTTTTTTAACCAGTTGGTTGAGTTTTTTAAAATCTTGGTCTAACATGACGATTTCACAGCGAACAGAGCCAGAGAATCCTTTTGGCAACTCCAATACTACATTTTTCATTTTGACGACATTTTGAGTGATAATATCCCCTATTTCACCGTCGCCTCGGGTAATGGCTTTTTCCAGCTTACCGTTTTTATAAACAATTTCCAGAGATATACCGTCACATTTTGGCTGGACAACAAATTCGGTATCTTTGGGAATTTTTTTTAGTTCAAAATAGTGAATTAAGTCATCAATGATATTGACTTTATTTTGGGAACCCATAGGAATAGCGTGTTTTTCTTTGTCAAAACCGGTATTAAAAAATTCGGTGCCAATTTTGGTAAATATCCGATGATAAGGTAATTTTTTGCGCAAAATATCTTCGAGAGTGTCGTAAGTGTGGTCGTCCATGATTGGTTTACCGCCGGTGTAGTAGGCCTTTTTAGCTTCGATTAGTAGCTCACCAAGCTTTTCGGGAGAAATATTTTTCAGTTCAGGCGAGTCGAGAGTAATCATAAGGGAATTATAGCTTTTTTAAACCTCTCTGTCCCGACTTTGTCGGGACATCTCCCCTTAAAAAAGGGAGAAGTCTTTCTAATACTTTGCCGAAATTATTTAATACTTCTTCGTTGGTAAATCTGATGGTTTTAATATTTATTGTTTTTAAATATTGATCTCTTAATAAATCATAATTTTTCTTTTTATTATGAGAACCACCATCAATTTCAATACATAACAATAGTTCTCGACAATAAAAATCTAAAATAAATCTGAATATGGGTTTTTGTCTAATAAATTTATATTTACTTTTTCTTAAAAACTGCCACATTA
>JAEWUV010000002.1 GCA_023396915.1 Candidatus Parcubacteria bacterium | reverse complement strand
TTGACTTCCTGCTAAGTTTCAGTTAGCATTGTGTCAATTAATAGTTAAATGAAAAACAAATGAAAAAATGTAAAAGTTGCCAATCAGAAATTGATGACAAAGCAAAAAAGTGTCCAAAGTGTCAAGCCGACCAAAGGAATTGGTTTGTAAAACATAAAATATTAACTGGAATATTAGTAATAATATTGATAGGAATTATTTCCGGTATGGGTGGTAACAAAAATACTACTACAAACAATTCGACTTCATCTACTACATCTAATTCAAAGCAAGAACAAAAAACTTATAAAATTGGAGAAGTAATAAACACTGGTACTTTTGAAATAACTACTATTAGTGCCGATCAAAAAACAGTGGTTGGTGGACAATATGTAAATGAAAAAGCAAGTGAGGGGGCTACTCTTATCGCCGTTAATTGGAAATATAAAAATGTTAGCGATAAACCAGTTAGCAACGAACCAAGTGTTAAATTAGTTGATTCTAACGGAACTGAATACAATTGGGATCTTGGTAAATCCAGTACCTATGCTGTCGAACAAAAAATAGACAGCAAAGTAGTAAGTGATCTCAACCCTGGCATCACAGTAAACGATGCAAAGGTTTTTGAAGTCAGTAAAGAATCTTATGCAAAAAGCGGATGGAAATTAAAATTCACCGTTAGCGGAAAAGTATATATGGTTGAACTTTAAATATATATTAAATTAAAAAACCCTCTGAGAAATCGGAGGGTTTTTGTTTTAAGGCATAAACATATACTGATATTCATCATTCGGACCAAAATAGTGTGATTTATTAAGTAGAGTATCTGCCATTTCCCAAGCAGTCATGTTTTCTGAAATTCGATAACTAGCCACAATATCAATAGATCCATTTTTACCAACTGATAACGCTCCTAAATTCCCTTGAGTAGTGTCCTTAGTATTTTCCAAAGCATACATTAAAGCTTTTTCGCTTCTTATAAATCCGTAATATTTAAGATTACTGACAATAGCTTCCAAGGTTGATCCTTTGCCTGGTCTAAAATCTACCGTTTCACTTTGTTTTTGTCTTTCAAAATCACTTTGAGTAAAATGCAGTTTTTCTGTGAAATAGTCATCAACTTTTTTAGTTGATTGCCAACTTTTAGTCGGAGCAGCAAAATCTTGTTCAGGAATTTTAGTGCTTTCCTTGTATACAAAAACACTTATTACTAAAACAGTTAACAAAACAAAACCACCGATAAACACTTTAGAAAGCTTTTTATTAGATTTCATACTTTCATTATAATTCATCTAGTTGATTTGTGTTTTTACTGCGGTATCGTCCATTTAATATGGAAAATATAAATGGAAAGATCCAAGAAAATGAACAAGTTAAATTTTGCCTTTATGCTCGTAAATCAACTGAATCGGATGAACGTCAAGCCATGTCAATTGATTCTCAAATTAAAGAAATGACAATATTGGCTGAAAGAGAAAGTTTATTTATTAAAGAAGTTCGACAAGAAAGCCATTCTGCAAAATCTTCAGGGCTAAGACCTGTCTTTAATCAGTTATTGATTGATATTAGAGAAGAAAAATTTGATGCCATTCTAACTTGGGCACCTGACCGATTGAGTAGAAATGCAGGAGACCTTGGAACACTGGTGGATTTAATGGATCAAGGAAAGTTAAAAACTATTAGAACTTTTTCTCAAAGCTTTTCCAATAATCCAAATGAAAAATTTCTATTAATGATTTTATGTTCACAAGCCAAGTTAGAAAACGATAATCGAGGTATTAATGTTAAAAGAGGACTTAGAGCCAAATGTGAGGCAGGGTGGAGACCTAATATGGCACCACTTGGTTATTTAAACGTCATGAACAATAATCGAATTAGTTATGTTAAAGTAGACCCCGATCGAGCTCCTGTTGTTAAACAAATTTTTAATAGGGTTGCTGAAAAAGGTCACAGCGGTAGAGTCTTAAAAAGATGGTTAGATCAAATTGGTTTTACTACTAGAACTAATAAACCAATTGCCTTAAGTAAAATTTATAAACTCTTAAAAAGTCCTTTTTACTATGGAGAATTTGAATTTGATGGTAAAAAATATAAAGGAAATCATGAACCTTTAATTACTAAAGAATTATTTGATAAAGTTCAGCGTCAATTAATATCTCCAGAAAGAGAATGGAATAAACAAGTCTTTCCATTTAAATATTTATGTAAGTGCGGTTCTTGCGGAGCATCAGTAGTGGGAGAGGAAAGATATCGAAAACTTAAATATGGAGGTTCTAGAAAACATACTTATTATCATTGTTCGAGGTCGGTAGATTATGAATGTAATGAACCCTATATCACTGAAGAAGATTTAATTAAACAACTTATGGCTCATATTGATGAATTAAAATTAAATGAAATTGAGTTAGCTCACCAACTTAAACAAGATATTGATAGGTTTCATAAATTAAGAACGGAAGTATTAAATGAGGAATATATAAGCGGTAATTTAAGAGAACTTGATTACGACGCTTTTAATCATATAGACAAAAATATGGTTAAAGAATATTTAGTTCATACTTTAAAAGTCGGAACTGCAGAAGAAAGAAAACAAGTATTATCGGCAATTAAAACAAAATTTATACTGCACAACAAAGAAATAACAATCAAAAATTAATCAAAAGTTTTACGAACTAAAAAGATAATAACCAAAATTAAGGCAATTATTAATCCGCTTAAAAAAGAAAAAATATAAGTGGACATCAAACTTAATTTAAAAATTATCTTTACAGATTCAATTATTATTTGCAGGATAAAAACAGAAAAGATTGCTGATAAAATATATTTTATTGATTTGTTATGTAACCAAGCATCTAAAATTGCCTCTTTTGCCATTAAATCTTCAATCTGACTAATTTTAGGTATTTCTTCTTTTTCGGATCTTTTTGGTTCTTGATCATAAGAAAAATATTTATTTCGATAGATGGCACAAAAATTTTCGGTCAGTAAGACTCCATATGGGGCTCTAACATCTTGGCAATATTTCTTTAGTTGTTTATCAGCTTCTGTGTAATCTCCGTCATTAAATTTATCTATACTTTTTGATAATTTCAATTCAAAAACAATAAAGGCCTTTTTGAAATTGTCTCCGTCAGTCCTAATAATGATATCAGCTCGATTAGAAAGAGTGTTATCAAAGCTAGTGGTTATAGATTCTACCTCGATTTGGCTATCCTTGACTCTGAACAATTTGGCTAGTTGAGGTGCTAAATAATCCCTAAATTCATCCTCTGATTTAAAACTTTTGTCTTTTACTAAATCAAGTATTTGTTGTTTTGATATTGATTTATTCATATCTATTTAATTATTATTTAATGTTTTTTTAATAATTCTTTAACATTTTGATGAGCATCTGAAAGGAGTTTATGGACAATGTTTTTAAATTCAACATTATCAATAATTTGAGGCCAAACCATACTTCTTATTTCACCAGGGATAGATAAATTTAAAAAGAACTGTTGGTCTCTTTTTGGAGTTAGATTAGGATCAATAAGGTCCCAAATTAAACCTCGTGCTCCCTCAAATTCTCTTATTAATTTTTCTAATTCTTTTTCAAATATTTCAGGCTGTTCTTTAATATATTTTCTATTATTAAATTCAACTCTATAAGCTAATTTCATCATTTCTTTTGCTGTTAACGATTTTCTAGTTAATAATCTAAGCCCCAAAGTTGTGTTTGATGCCTCATCAAAAATAAAAGAAATTTTGTCAATTACATCAAATCTTTTTCTTAAAGCAATTGCTCCGACTAGTGAGTTCACGATATATGCTCTAAATTTTAAATCCTGTGTTTTTTCTAGTCTTATCGTTTCTTCCAGTGCTAAGTCAAAATTTCCAATTACTAAATGTCTTTCCAATCCATAAAAATACAAAAATACATAGCTTAAATTAGTTTTTTGTTCAATATTTCTTAACCAGTTAATATATTGGTATCTTTGTTTTTGAGATAGTTGAGAATAAGCAGGATAGTACATTGGGCTAGTCTCCAATTCATCATTAACTTCAACTGGAAGTTGAGTCCAAAGTAAACTTGGTTCTGCGAAAAAATTTGGTTGGTTATTAAATTCCCCTTTAATTTCTCCATTTTCAATTTTAAAACTAACTCTAATTTCCATCGGTGAAGCTATTTTTGAGAGGGATTCATTGGTTACCCACACTAACGATTTTGTTGGTTCTGGAATCTGAAAATCCTGAATTATTTCATTATTTTTTCCAACTATTGCCACTGTTGATTTTGTGATCGACGAATCAGTATCAACTATTTTCTCTTTATTTTTGGAGTTTTTGTAGATTTTGTAAATAAAGTAACCCAAAACAAATGGCCATAGAGGAGTGAAGATAAAAATACCAATAAAAATATATTTAACCCACTTCCACACAGTTGAAGGTTTTATATCTAAATTCTGATTGCTAACTCGAGACTTTGGTGTTTTAAGTAATTTATCGAAACTAAAGGAAGTTTTATTATAAATTTTATTGTAAAGGGCTCGTTTTGGATTTGTTATAAAACCATAGCCTCTAGGCATTTTAATTCCAAGAGAATGCCTCACATATCTCTTAACTGATGTTCTTGCCGCAAATCTTCTCTTTAATGATGGTGTTCTTATGCCGAATTTCATGATAATTTTGTAATTTTTCTACATTAATTATAGCAATCATTCGTATAGTATTAGCCGCAAAATCACTCATTACAGGACGTAAAAGTGGAAAATAACTAATCTCAAAAAAATACAGGGGAAGTGTAGGGGTTTATAGCTATAGTGTTAAGATAGCATGGAACCTTAGGGATAATGCGGAGGGTAGAGGATTTGAACCTCTGCGGACTTTCGCCCACACGCTTTCGAGGCGTGCGCCATAAACCACTCGGCCAACCCTCCAGTAATTGTGCTTTACCAACCAGCCTGCCGGCAGGCAGGTTCGGCGCATCCCACCAATAGAAGTGCGCCCACTGGGAATCGAACCCGGATCAACGGTTCCGCAAACCGCTATTCTATCCATTAAACTATAGGCGCAAAGTCAGTGAATTATATCAAAACCTACCCTTTTTTCTCTAAGTTGTCATCCTTTTTTCTTTTTTCCAACGGAATTATTGAAACCATCCTTTTAGCTAGTTTATCTACAAACTTTGGCGACTCTTCAACTAATGGCAATTTTTTAACTACGATTTCTTTTATTTTTTCCTTATCTTCGGGATTAATCACTAAAGAGATTTGAGCTGGAAATCGTAACACCGTTTCAAAATGAATCATTTCGCTATCCAGAGTTTTACCCATCCAAAATCTAGACAATAGCTCCCATTCATACCGAGTTTCACCGAAATAAACCCCTCTATTAGTGATTTTATATTTTAATTTTTCCGGGGGAATTGTCGATAAAACATAATACAAAAACAAAGCTGACATCAAAGCTATTATCAAAAAGAATTCTTTTACAAAAAACAAAACCACTGAAACCAGTACCAAAATCGCAATTACTGTTATCCAAAAATCTTTATTTCTTTTTTTATATGATCTTTCTGCCGCTTCCCATTCAAATCTAACTTTTTCATCATTCCAGTCAGTATCAGGCAACTCCACCTTTACTCTATTATCTTGAATATTCTCTTCCATTCTATTCTAATGATAAAGCATTTTGCAAAAATTTGGTATACTCTAACACGATTGTATTCCTGATTTTAAATCAAGGAAGGGTGCGGCGAATGGTAAGCCACAGGTTTGCTAAACCTGCGTCAATAAAATGGCATGTGGGTTCGACTCCCATCCCTTCCGCCTTCGCCCGACGAAGTGTTAACGTAGGCGGGCTATATTCAAACTCTTAACACTTTTCGTAATTTTTACCAACACCTGCTTCGGCGGACAATGTCCGCTTTAATGTAATATTACTTATGCAATTTGTTTACATTCTTCAATGTAAAAATAATCATCCTTATATTGGATGCACTAACTCTTTAAAAGAAAGAATAGAAAGACATAAAAATGGTTATGTTCCAGCTACAAAAGAACTAAGACCAATCAAATTAGTCTGGTATGGGTATTTTGAAAATAAATATTTAGCTTTTAATTTTGAAAAATATCTAAAAACTTGTTCAGGTAGAATTTTAATCAATAAAAGATTAATTTGTAATTCTACAAAGTTAAAAAAGAAACAACCTAGTTCCGATGTATAATTTCATATATGAGAAACAGTAAATATACCCTCCTTCATGTTGTTGTTGATTATGCCCCGTCAGGTATGGAATTTGGAGAAATTAACTCTAAATTAATTTCTTCTCTAAAAAATCCTCAAAACGTACATATTCAAGAAACTTCAGTCCCATCTCTCGACACTCTTGCTATTGGTTTTGTTACCGGGCAATATGCTTTATCATCTCAAAACAAAAGAGTTGTAATCTATGGCAACGCCGCTCCCCGAAGAAGATCTCATAAAGCTCAAAAAAATAATGCCGATCATGGGATTAAATATGCCAAATTAAAAAACGGAGCCGAAATTATTAATGTTGACTCTGAGTTTGCTTTTGGTTTTGTTAAAAATGAAATCGTCGAATTTCGAGAAGTTAATTGTCCAAATTCTGGATCTCAATTCAGATCGCGTGATTTTTTCCCTGAAAGAGTTGCCAAAATTATAAACGGTGATTATTCTGTTTTAGGTGAAAAATTAGATATCAATAGTATTCCGAATATTCCAAATAATTTAGTCGCTTGGACTGATGGATTTGGCAACATCAAAACTACCATGCGTCAATCAGATTTAACCAAAATGGGCTTAAAAAGCGGGGATAAAATTAACGTCAGATTAAATGGAGTCAATATGTCTGGTTTCATTTCCATTGGTGGGTTTACTGTTGATTGTGGTGTTTTAGCTATTAACATTGGATCTTCTGGCTATGACGACCCTTATATCGAATTCTTCCTGCGGGTTCACAACATAAATGAACAAAGTGCCGCCTCCATCTTTAATCATCCTTGTGGTGGAACCGAATTTTCAATCAAAAAAATCTAAAATTATTTCAATTTTGCCACCGCAATTCTTCCGTCCGATACATATTTCCCAATTTTAAATTTCCCCGGTTTATAGTAAGTAGTTTTCTCTATCAATTTTAAACTTTTTAATAAATCGAAAATATATTTTCTCTCTTTATCTATCTCTGGGTCAACTTTATGTGACAATTGGTATGTTAGCCTAGAAAAAGCAAAACCAATATCCTCACTGGCTGCTCCCACCCACGTAAAAATTTTATCCTTTTTAACTTTTTGTCTTTTGGTCCAAAACCTTACATTAAACGGATCTATTACTTTATCAGTATTTATCGCCCAAAAACGAACATGATGTCTTTTCCTGGGACTATTATTTATTTCCTGTTGAAATCCAATATCTTGTTTTCTCCCAAATAAATATAAATGACTAAATGGAGCTTTGGGGTATGACCTATTAGTTATAAACCTTCTTATCATTTTTTGAGCAGTTCTTAAATTTAATTTATCCGCTTTTTGCCAACCAATTTTTTCAAAAGATTTTTCTAATTGTTCTTTTGTTCCCATCAGAATTATATTTACTGGGTCTACATAAAGACCATCAATTGCTGTTGTGAAACGGGGGATTCTTCCTTTTCTGGTTATCAAAAAAATAATTCTAAAAAATCTGGGCAAAATTATATAAGCAGACAAATAATAGGTAAGTAATAAAGCAAAAAACAAAGGTAAACCTTGGTCAAGTCGGTCAAATATTGGTAAAACGATTAACAAAACTATTAGAGTTCCCATCACTAACCCTGACAATCTTTTCCCCCATCTTTTTATCATCTCCACAACAATATTTTATCAATTTTAATTTCAGAGTTAAGATAAACTATATGAATTTAGAAAAAATTAAAACCATTGCCATTATTGGTCTTTCCGACAAACCTAATCGTCCCAGTTACCAAGTAGCTCAATATTTACTTAATCAAGGTTACAAAATTATTCCAGTAAATCCTAATATAAATGAAGTTTTTGGACAAAAATCTTATCCGGATATTGCCTCTATTCCTTCAGAGATAAAAATCGACATTATTGATGTTTTTAGAAAATCTGAAGATACTCCAAGTATTGTTCAAGAAATTATTGACTCTGGTCGAAAATCTATTATCTGGTTACAAGAGGGGATTAACAACCCAGATGCCGTTAATTTAGCTAAATCTCATGGTTTGGAAGCTTCCAGCGGTATTTGTTTGATGAAATATCATCAAAGTCTTGACAAAAATGTTAACTAGTTCTAACATACAGTTAGAAATATTTAACATTTAATCTATGACTCTCAAAAAATATCAACAAATTAAACTTAGCATAACGGTAATAATTGCCATTATTTTCAGCCAAGCAATTATCTATAAAAATTATTTAATCCCATTAGCAACTTTAATTATTGCTTCTTTGGGTCTAATTTTACTTCGACGCCAAGTTAAAGGTGTCGTTGCCGACGAGCGGGATTATTTAAATGCTGGTAAATCAGCTAGCCTAGCCATTCAAATTTATTCATGGATTGCTGTTGTGGCTATGTTTGTTTTATATTCACTCAGAGACTTAAATCCTGCTTACGAGCCGGTCGCTATGACTTTGGCTTTTTCTACTTGTCTTTTGATGTTTACTTACAGTTTAATTTTTAAATTTCAAAACAAAGTAAAATTTTCTCAAAACAAAAGAACTTTTATTATTTTTATTATAATTTTAGCCATCTTTGCCAGTATTTTTACTCTTCGTTTATTTTCTGGAGAAGATAGTTGGGTTTGTCAAAACGGTCAGTGGATAGAGCATGGCCATCCGGAGTTTTCCGCCCCATCCGTTCCTTGCAAATAATATGCAAACTAAAATCAAAGAATATCGGGCCAAACTTAATCTAACTCAGGATCAGCTAGCTAATCTTGTTGGTGTTCGCCGTGAAACTATTGTCTTTCTGGAACAGGGCAAATATAACCCTAGTTTAAAACTAGCTCATGATGTCGCCAAAACCCTAAAAACATCAATTGATAAATTATTTATTTTTTAAAAAAATATGATTGCAAATCCAAAATGGTTCAACTTAAGAAAATATAGTGGTTGGGGATTAACTCCAAATTGTTGGCAGGGCTGGGCCTATGTTATCGCCTTTATCATTCCCATTGCCGTTATTTCTGGTTTAAATATTGACCAAAGTCTAAAAAATATCCTTAATTTTATAATTACCGGTATTTTATTAATCGACGTTCTCCATACTATGACCAAGATCCAAAAAGACGAACGTGAACGTCTTCACGAAGCCATTGCTGATAGAAATGCCTTGTGGTTTCTTTTGTTCGGTTTTATCGCTTGGGCTTTTTATAAACAAAATTTTGATCCAATTTTGGTTGGCATTTTGTTTGGCGCTACCACCATCAAAGCCCTCACACAAATTTATTTACGAGACAAATAATCTATTTAGAATTAACAGGACCATAAATACCTTCCCAGGTTGGGTTTTCTTTTTGTATTGTGTTCCCAGTTTGATTATCAACTTCTCTTAGTTTATTTATAGATACCGTGAACTCCTGGCAACTATCTAATAAATCAGAAATTCCCTTTTGGTTCTCTTTATTCACTCTTAAGTTAGGATTGGTTTCAATTTTTTGAGCAATTTTGCTTCCGGTTGTTGAGCTAACAAAATGACCTTCGCCTTTACCGGTAGATTCCCACCCAAGTAGTCTTTGCCCGTTTACACTCATATCAGACATAACAGTCCTTATCTCTCCAAGTAAATGAGGGGCATGAACTTCCACCTCTCCATTTCCAGAATTAACTAGCTCTACAGCGCTCCTAAGACCTTTAATATCAGACTCTATATCATAGCTATATGGATTTATTCTACTTGGATCTTTTATACGACGAAGCAAATAACTTTCAACTCCTTTTTTACCAACTTCAATCGGGTGGCCTCCTGTTACCTCTCTTATACCAAAAAAATCAACAACTTTGTCCGCAAATCTTTGACCAATTCTAACTGTTTCATCAATAGTCGCCATTTTTTCTGAAACTCCCACACTACCTTTTTCACTCATATATTTTTTATAAAAAATAATTTTAGTAGCTAATACTAGCACAAAACTTTTATTATTTTTCTATCAAACTTTCCCCAGTCATTTCTGCCGGCTTTTCAATTCCCATTAATTCTAAAATTGTTGGGGCTACATCTTTTAATCCACCGTCATGCAATTTAATTCCTTCTAAGTCTTCTTTTTTTGCTACCAAAGAATACTTCACCGGGTTAAATCCATGCGATACATCAACCTCGCCGTTCTCATAAAGTTTATGTTCGGCATTGCCATGATCAGCTCCTACTATTACATAGTAATCATTTTCTATGGCTTTATCGGTAATTTTACCCACTAACTCATCTACTACTTCACAGGCTTTTTTAATTGCCGGAAATTTTCCGCTATGACCCACCAAATCCGGGTTAGCAAAATTTACCAAAATAAAATCATATTTTCCTAAATTTTCTATTACTTTTTCCGCCACCTCTGGAGCTGACATTTCTGGTTGCAAATCATAAGAGGGGACTTTTGGGCTTGGCACCATAATCCTTTCTTCACCACTCACCGGCTCTTCCACTTGTGAGTTAAAGAAAAAAGTTACATGAGCATATTTTTCAGTTTCGGCCACTCTCAATTGTTTTTTGTTATTTTTAGCCAATACTTGGGTTAAATTATTATTCACTAATTGTGGTGGATAAGCCACCGGTAAATCCCAATTATCGTCATATCGGGACATACAAACCCAAAATGGTCTAATTGTTCCCACAAATTCAGTTGGGCACATACTTTGACCGGTAAACATAGCTGTAATTTGTCGTGATCTGTCAGTTCTAAAATTAAACCAAACAAAAGAATCTTCATTTTTTACCAAACCCACTGGCTGTCCATTTTCTTTAATCACAATCGGTTTTACATAATAATCAGTTTCATCACCCCGTTCATAGGCTTCATTAATTGCTTTAATCGGATCATCTGATTCAAAGCCCTTACCTGTAGTCCACAAATCGTAAGCCTCTTTGGTTCTATCCCAATTTGTGTCTCTGTCCATAGCGTAATAACGACCGTTTATTGAGGCAATTTTACCGACCCCAATTTCTTTTATCTTTTCGTTTAGTTTTTCAACATATTTAACTGCCGACCTTTCAGGTACGTCTCTACCATCCAAAACTAAATGAATAAAAACTTTATTCAATCCATTTCTTTTTGCCAATTCCATCAATGCATATAGTTGCTTCACGTCAGAATGAATTCCGGCATCAGAAAAAAGACCTGCCAAATGAAGTGCTGAATTATTTTTTTGGCAATTTTCAATCGCACTCAACAAAGCCTTATTTTCAAAAAAACTCCCGTCTTCAATCGAAATGTTTATTAACTCTTGTGGTTGCCATACAATTCGCCCGGCTCCCAAAGTTAAATGTCCTACTTCACTTCCGCCCTGAGCTGACTCTGGGTTTCCCACATCCCGACCGGTACATTTAAGCACCGCACTTGGGTATTCCTTTAAATATCTGTCAGCGTTGGGAGTGTTTGCCTCCATCAAAATATTGCCATAAGGATTTTCCGAATAGCCCCAGCCATCACGAATAATCAGCAATACTTTTTTATTTTTCATTTAATTCTTCTTCTATTCTCATTAATCGATTATATTTGCAGACTCTTTCACCTCGGGTTGGCCCTACTTTTATATAAGCTGAGCCAACAGCTACTGCCAAATCAACCAAAAAAGTGTCATTGGTTTCTCCGCCACCGCGGTGCGAAGGCATTGTCATTAATCCATGTTCGTTAGCCAATAAACAACAATCAACTGTTTCCGTCAAAGTTCCAGCTTGATTAAGTTTAATCAAAATCGCTGTAGCCGCTTTCATATCAATGGCTTTTTGCCATAATTTTGTATTAGTTACCGTTAAATCATCGGCAATCAATGGGAATTTTCCCCCGATGGCCTCTACCATTTTTGGCCAATTGTCCCAATCAAATTCAGACAACATATCTTCCATGGTGGCAATCTTATATTTCTCAATCCATGGTTTGTAATAGGCAATTAACTCTTCGGAAGTTAATTCTTTTCCTTCCAGTTTTAAGGTATATTTACCGGTTTCTTCAGAATAAAATTCACTTGCTGCCGCATCAATACCTACTCCTGCATCAACACCTGGGGTGTAACCAGCATTAATTATTGCTTGGGTTAAATATTCCATTGGTTTTTCGTTGCTAGAAATCCCGTTTGGAGCAAAAGCACCTTCATTACCTACATTAGTTGATAATTTTTCTGCTTTCAAAATATTTTTCAAAGCATTATAAATTTCCATTTCCATTCTTACGTTTTCAGCAGCCGTTTTATCTCCCATAGCACCCACCATAAATTCCTGTAAATCAGTTGTTTCATCAGCATGTTTACCACCTTCAATCATCACAATCATTGGTTTTGGTAATTTCCAGCCAATATCGCCAATTCCATAAGTTTTTCTCAAATATTTATAAAGAGGCATTTTTTCTTCTTCAGCTTCAGCCCGGCAAACCGCCAAACTTACACCCAACATAGCATTTCCACCCAATACTGCTTTATTAATAGTACCGTCAGTTTCGATCATTTTATTATCAACAGCTCTTTGATCACTTGCTTCCATCCCCACTAAAATTTCTTTTATCTTTCCGTTAATATTGGCAATTGCATTCAACATTCCTTTTCCGTTATAACGAGTTTTATCTCCATCCAACAAAACTGTTGCCTCTTTAGAACCGGCACTAGCACCATAACTAACCGAAGCCTCTCCTGTAGCCCCACTTTCCAAAGTTACGGTTACTTCCAAACTTGGAGCTCCACCACTAGCTAATATTTCTCGGGCAAAGATGTTCTGTATTTTTGACATATAAAATTAAATTCTAATTTTTAATTGCAAATCAATTATAACTCAAACTTTTTTAGCTACACACTACTATTCAACACCATATCTATCAATGCCATTCGTAAATACAAACCATTAGCCGCTTGTATAAAATAGTAGGCTCGTGGGTCACTGTCTACTCCCACCGTAATTTCATCCACCCTTGGTAACGGATGCATAATTATGGCATCTTTAGGTATTATTTTTAATGTCTCTTCATTAATAATATATCTCTCACCAACAGCATTTGGGTCTTCCATTCTTTCTTTTTGAATCCGAGTCCAATAAATTACATCTGATTTACTCAAAGCCTCGTTCATATTTTCTGTTTCTTCAAATTCAGTTCCACTTTGCTTCAAAGCCTCTTTTATATCATCACCCATTCGCAATTCTTTTGACGACACAAAATATATTTTATTTCCTTCATAAATACTCAAAATTTTTGCCAGTGACCTACCCGTTCTGCCGTTAGCCAAATCCCCACCGATAGAAATAGTTAGATTATCCAGTCTGCCAAATTTTTCCCAAATTGTGTACATATCCAACAATGCCTGAGTTGGGTGTTCGCCTTTTCCATCGCCACCGTTAATCAGTGGTACTTTTGATACTTTTGCCGCTCTTTCTGCCGCTCCGGTTTCATTATGTCTCATCACAATTACATCAAAACCATAATTACTTAAAAGCGTTATTGTATCTTCCAAAGTTTCACCTTTTTTAACCGATGAAATACTGGCATCTGCTGTACTCACCACTCCCATGCCGATTCTTTGGGCCGCCAATTCAAAACTAACCCTGGTTCTGGTTGATGCTTCAAAGAAAAACGAACACATCTGCTTTCCAGATTGTAACTTCAACAACTCTTCTCTTCCTTCTTTTGTCTGGTATTTTTTCTTAATTTCCGAGGTTTTGACAAACAAATCATTCAGGGACTTTTTATCAAATTGGTTTACCGATATGACGTTCACTGCTAAAAATTATACCAAAAAATATTTCTTTACAAACTGCTTAATTTTTATGTCTTTGTATTGATACCAAAAATCAAATAAACTGATTGCTTTTTTCATCCACAAATCCGCATAACCGGTTTTATTAGTAGCACAAATTTTATCAATTCTTTTTTGACTTAAGTTTCTGTAAATATAAAGCCATTCATCTATCCACCATATTTTTTTATAAATTTTGCGCAAGTTTTTCATCATTTCTTTCCCATTTAATTTTGCCGCTTTGTAACTAGCAGGGGAATATTCCATAAAAATAATCGGCTTATTTTTAAAAATTAAATTTTGTGCCCCTTTTACCACTTCCGGCTCCCAACCTTGAGTATCAATTTTTATTAAATCTACTTTTTCTTTTATAAAATCATCTAATTTAAATACTTTTATTCTTTCTGCTTTTCCTTTTCCATAAACTTTATGATCTCCTAAATTACCTTTTGATTTATATAAATTTAAATATCCATTTTTACTCCCTACTGCCGCATTTACCACCACTACATTTTTTAAATTATTTATCGCTATATTTTTCTTTAAAATTTCAAAACTAGTTTTATCCGGTTCAAAGGCATAAACCTTCCCTGTTTTTCCAACTTTGTCAGCTAATATTATAGTGTAATAGCCAATATTTGCTCCCACATCTACTACCACGCTACCCTTTTTTACTTGTCTTAAAATCAATTTTGTTTCATACGGCTCATATTTTTCCAAAGCTATACGTTGCCCAATATATCTGTCATTTTCCAAATAAAAGAATTTATATTTCCCAAAAATTTTTACTTTTTTAAGATTTTTTACCATTCAATTTATCAATATCCCTTTGAATATAAAACGAAAAATATCCTTTATATTTTTCTTGTAATTCTGGAATTTTCCAATCATGATTAGTAATTTCTTTTCTACAATTCGGTGCTCCGCAATTACATTCAAACAAAACTCGTCTTTCTCCATCCTGAGCACAAGACATTACATAATCAAAAGTAATCTCTTCACCTTTCTTAATATTTCTCATGGCTACTAAAAATATTTGTCCTTTTAATCCAGCATTCGGTTCACAAGAATGGTTAAAAAAATCTGCATCGTCCGATTCTTCAATACTTTTTGGACCAATAAACATTTCATTATCTATCCCTACCGAAAGGTATCTAAAATTTTCAGGTAAATTATTTCTTTCCTCTCTTGTCATAATATGACCACCAAATATTGCCAATATTTCATCCTTTTGAATATCTTCGACTGCAAATTCACCACTACCTTCTTTTTCAGATCTTTTTGGTTCTATTTTTGGATTTAACCAATTATTTATTAATTTCATAAATCTATTTTATCAGGAAATTAAGATTTCTCCCTTTTTTAAGGGGAGATGTCGATTTATCGACAAAGAGGTTTTAGGTCTTGCGATTTTCTTTTACCCAGCTATAATATTAGCAGTCTAGTAAATAGACTGATAATTATAATTTCATTATTTATTCACTAGAAATTAACTATGACAAAAATACATCCGGTTGCTGGCTATCTGCTAGTCCAACCCCAAAAACAAGAACAAACCACTGCCTCTGGAATTTTATTACCTGACAATCATAACGAAAAGCCTCAAGAAGGAAAGGTTATCGCTGTCGGTGCTCCTATTTATGATGATGGCCGAGAAATTTTAGCTCCATGCAAGGTTGACGATGTTGTTGTCTACCGCGAATGGGGTGGTAAAGAGTACAAAGAGGGGAATACTGACTTACTCCTTCTCAAATTCGAAGACATTATGGCAACTATTAAATAATTATTAATTTTTAATTAAATATAACTATGGCAAAACAACTAAAATTCGGCTCAGATGCCCAACAATCACTGCTCACTGGTATTAATACACTTGCAGACGCTGTTATTACTACCCTTGGTCCAAAAGGTAGAAATGTAGCTATCGACAAAAAATGGGGTGGTCCCACCGTTATTCATGATGGTGTCTCTGTCGCCAAGGAAATCGAACTCGAAGATCCATATGAAAATATGGGCGCCCAATTAATCAAAGAAGCGGCTTCAAAAACCAATGATGCTGCTGGTGATGGTACTACTACAGCAACAGTTTTGGCTCAAGCCATTGTCAACAAAGGTCTTCAAAATGTTGCTGCTGGTGCCAATCCTATGGTTATTCGTCGCGGACTTGAAAAAGGTCTAAAAGTTGTCGTTGATGAATTAGATAAAATGAAAAAAGAAATTAAATCTGATGATCAAGAATCTATTGAACAAGTAGCTACTATTTCGGCTGGCGATGAGCAAATTGGAAAAGTTATTGCCGAAAGTATGGTAAAAATTGGTCGTGATGGTTTAATTACTGCCGAAGAAGGCAAAGGATTATTTTTAGAAACCAAAGAAACTTCTGGTATGGAATTTGACCAGGGTTTCTTGTCTCCTTACTTTGCTACCGACACCGAAACTATGGAGTCCGTTATCGAAAATCCCTACATTATTATTACTGACAAAAAAATTAGCTCCCTTCAAGAAATTTTACCTTTCCTCGAAAAACTCGTAAAACTTACCAAAAACTTTGTCATTATTGCTGATGATGTCGATGGTGAGGCTCTGGCTACTTTAGTCGTTAACAAAATCAAAGGTGTCTTTAATGTTTTGGCTGTCAAAGCTCCTGGTTTTGGTGATCGCCGCAAAGCTATGCTCGAAGACATTGCTGTTCTCACTGGTGGTCAAGTAATTTCTGAAGACTTAGGTATTAAATTTGATACCATCGACCCACAAGAATATTGTGGTCATGCCGATTCTATTACCTCTGACAAAGATAAAACCAGAATTCTTGGTGGTAGTGGCGCCGAGGCTGACGTCAAAGCTCGGGTTTCTCAACTCCGTGCTCAACTTTCCAAAAGCGATTCTGATTACGACCAAGAAAAATTCCAGGAAAGAATTGCTAAATTAGTTGGTGGGGCTATCGTCATCCAAGTTGGCGGAGCCACTGAAGTTGAAATGAAAGAAAGACTTGAAAGAGTCAAAGACGCTATTGAAGCTACCAAGGCCGCTGTTGAGGAAGGAATTCTTCCTGGTGGTGGAGTTGCTTTACTCAAAGCCTCTCTTAAACTTAACTCAGTCAAAACTGATTCTGCCGAAGAACAAGTTGGAATTGATATTTTAAAATATGCTCTCGAACAACCAATCAGAAGACTAGCTCAAAACTCTGGTGAAGATGCTGGTTATATCTTTAATTTAATCAAAGATAAAGTCAGCAAAGACGCTAAGTCTGATTACGGTTACAATGCCGCTACTGGTAAAATGGGTTCCATGATTGAATCTGGGATTCTTGATCCAGCCAAAGTTACCAAATCAGCTCTTACCAATGCTGTTTCTGTTGGCCAAATGATTTTAACTACTGATGTTTTAATCACTGATCTTCCAGAAAAAAATCCAGCTCCCGCTGCTCCAGGTATGGGTGGTATGGGCGGAATGATGTAAAATTATTCCCTAAAATTCAATAAACCCCTCCTTAATCGGAGGGGTTTTTGGTAAAATAGGCTTACTTCTAATCCGACGCGGTAGTCAAGCGGTTAGACAGCGGTCTGCAAAACCGTTCAGATGGGTTCAACTCCCATCCGCGTCTCAAAAATTTCTTTTCATCCACTCCTCAAAATCTGTATTTTGATTATAGATAATCGCTTCTTCAGGTTTCTTTGGTTCTTCAAAAATATCACAAGTCCTTTCGATTATCTCTTTACTCAACTGATGTTTTTGTTTTGTTTTTGAATTTTCTTCCCATCTTTTTAGCGCTTCTTTTTTGTCAATTTTTACATAAATAAGCTTAGATTTTATTCCTAAATCTTGGGCAATTTTTCTTAAATTTTCTCTTTGACCATACAATAAATTCGATTCATCAAAAATTACATTTTCTCCATTAATCAAATATTTTTTAACTTCTTCACCAGCCTCGACATAAGCAATTTCCCAATCTTTTTGCCTTGGTTCTTTTTCTTTCCAAAATCCTTTTTCTTTTAAAATCTCATCCGCCGAAATTATTCTACAATCAATTTTTTTTATCAGTTTATTAACTAATGTTGTCTTTCCCGAGTAGGGTAGCCCCGTCATTATATAAAATACATTTTTTGCCATAAAAATTATTTTTTCAAATATTCTCTCAACTTTTCCAAAGCGATTTTGCGGTGAGATATTTTATTTTTCTCTTCCATTCCCATTTCAGCAAAAGTTTTGTCAAAACCGTCTGGTACAAAAATCGGATCCCAGCCAAAATCAGAATCACCTCTGGGTTCCACAATTTTACCTTCCACTATTCCTTCAAAAAATTTATTTTCACCAAATTCATTTACAAACCCCAAAGTAACCCGGGCGATTGCTTTTTGGTTACCAAAACTTTTTGCCATTTTTACCACCCCTTCCCGTCCTACTGATTTCAAAAACCATTTTATTAATGGTCCTGGGAGTCCATTCATCCCCTCAATTTCTAATGACAAATCTTCTACCATTAAATTGCAATTTGGCTTATATTTTTTTGCCTCTTCCAATTTTGCCTCTAAAATTTTTTTTGGTTCTAATTCCTGAATTTCTATCAAATCCAAATCTAATCCTTTAATTTCTGGCATTATCGCCTGCGCTTCTTTTAATTTATTTTTATTTCCGGTCACAAAACAAATTTTCATAATTACAGCAATTATAACGTGTTTATCGCCGATGATATACTTTCATTATGAAAATATTAATAACCGGATCCAGTGGTTTTGTTGGTAGTAAATTAGTTGAAAAACTTTCTCAAGAAAATGAAATAGTAAGTTTTGATTTAGAAAATGGAAAAAGTATTATGGATTTTGAACAATTAAAAGATTCAATGGTTGGATGCGATGCAGTGGTCCATTTGGCGGCAATCAAAGGTCCAGACGAAAGTAAAAAGTTTGAAGATTACTTTGAATTAAATAATGTCGGCACTTTAAATGTTGCCAAAGCCTGTTTAGAAACTGGAGTCAAAAAATTAATCTATGCCAGTTCTACTGGATATTATGGTGTCGAGATTGGTATTCCTTATCAAAAACCAATCAAAGAAAACAATTTAATTATCACTCAGCACTTAAAAACTGATGACATGAAATGTCGTGATTGTGATGTATCCTATTCCACCAGCAAAGTAATTGCCGAACAAATTTTGGCTAACTATGGTCTAAGGAAAAAATTTCAGGTAATTATCCTAAGATTTGGTCCAATGGGGGATAAAACCGGCGCTAAATGGAATCTTGACGGAGTCACTTTGAAAGTTGAAAATGCAGTTCAGGCTATCGAAAAAGCAATCAATAATAAGGAAGATCTTTGGTATGAAACTTTTACTATTACCGATAAAGTAGACGGTGTTGATATTTCTAAAGCAGAAAAATTATTAAATTATCAACCGGAATAACTCCATTGATATCTTTTAAAGCTAGTCTTTTCACGCTACAATGAGCTTATGACTCGTCAAAGAGCACCCTTAACCTGTTTTGTCGGCCCGATGAATTCCAGTAAAACCAGAAGATTATTAGATCATCTTTCTGAATGTCGTGACGCCTTAGATTACAATATTCGAGTTTATAAACCGGCTTTAGACGATCGTTTTGATCTTAACGAAGTCAGGTGCCGTAATGGTGGCTGTTGGACTGCTATTCCTGTTCCCACCGCCAAAAAAGACCAGGTAGATTCTGTTTTTATCCTAAAAGATATTTATAAATTAACTAAAAATAAGCGCCCAAATTTAGTTGCTATCGATGAAATCCAATTCTTTGACAAAAATATTAAAGAAGTAATTAAAACCTTACTTTACGACAATATTGAAGTTGTTGTTGCCGGATTAAATCGAAGTTTTAGGGGTGAACCATTTGCCTCTATCGAATCATTACTTGGACTAGCTACTACTGTCGAAACTTTGACTGCCCGATGTACTTACAAAGATGGCCACGGCAAAACTTGTGGTGCTCCAGCTACTATGACCCAACGTTTAATCGATGGTAAACCAGCTCATTATGACAGCCCTACTGTGGTAATCCAAAATTTCAACGATTCAAAAATTACTTACGAAGCTCGTTGTGCTGATCATTGGTTTTGCCCCGGAGTTCCCGACACTAAATACAAAAAAAGATTTAAAAGACATCATGGCTAATATTATTTTGGCTCAACCTCATGGTTTTTGTTTTGGTATTAATCGGGCTATAAAAATAGCTCAAGATACCGCTAAAAAATATCCCAATAAAAATATTTATTTTCTTGGTCAATTAGTTCATAACCAACATGTCATTGATTGGTTAGAAGAGCAGTTAAATATAAAAACCGTCTCTTCTATTGATCAAATCCCCAAATCTTCAGTTGTTATTTTTCAGTCCCATGGAGTTGCCCCAGAAATTTATAATCAAGCAAAGCAAAGGCAGCTTGAAATAGTTGATGCCATTTGCCCACTAGTTTTAAAATCCCACCAAACAGTCAAAAACTTAGTAGTGGAAAATAACCAAGTAATTTTTTTGTGTAACAAAACCGACCATGAAGAAACTATCGGTGTCGTCGGTGAAGCCCCAAAATTTATTACCCCAGTTACTTTAGAAAATATTTATGATTATGAAATCAAAAACCCCAAAAATACTATTGTTATGACCCAGACCACCTTATCAACTTTGGAAACTCAAAAAGCCCTTGATTTTTTAAAAAACAAATATCCCACACTTACTGTTTTGCCTCACATTTGCCAAGCTACCACCGAGAGACAACAATCAATTATTAAACTAGCCAAAAAATATAAATTTGTAATTATTGTTGGTTCTCCTAACAGTGCCAATTCTAACAGTCTTAAAACGGTAGCTGAATCAGTTGGAGCCACTAGCTATATTGTCGATAATGAGTCTCAAATTAAACCAGAATGGTTTTCTGGTCAAAAAAATATTGTCGTTAGTTCTGGTGCCAGCACCCCCGAAGATGTATTGAATCAAGTGATAGATAAAATCAAAGATTTTACTCGCCAATAACCTGAAAGATTATTTTTCTTGGTCGGCAACAATCTAATTCAATGGCAAAAATTCTTTGCCATGTTCCCAATTCCATTTTTCCATCCATTATTGGTATTGCTTCTGAATTCCTCATTAACAATTGGGTACAATGCGAATGGCCGTTTAAGCAATCTGAGGCCCCTGATTGGCAAACCAAATTTTCCGTTCTTATACTCAGGTCATTGTGTCGATAATAATTTTCTTTCGGTACGATTCTTTTTAATACATCTCTAAAATCTTTTGTAATCCCTGTTTCTTTCTCATTCACGCAAATAGCCACTGTCGTATGAGTTGAGTAAACCAAAACCATTCCCTCTTTTATACCGCTTGTCTTTACAAACTCTGCCACATCATCCGTCAAATCTTTAAACTCTAGATCTTTTCCACTTTTATATTCAAAAATTTTCTGTTTTACCATAGTAATAAATTCGTCGTTGCTTTTTATTAAATCCTTCGTTTTTAAATGTTTTCTTTTATTTTTACGACTAAATTCCTATGAATTGGCTTATTATTGTTGCTGGCGGCTCGGGCAGTCGTATGGGTTCTAGCCTTAATAAAATTTTTTTAAAAATTAACGGCAAACCTATACTTTATTGGACTCTTTCTGCTTTTCAAAATAGTCCAACTATCGATAAGATTGTCATCTCGGCCAAAGAGTCTGATTTTTCTCAAATCAAAAAAATAATCAAAAAATACCATTTCAATAAATTCGTCGGTTTCAGCCAAGGAGGGGAGTTACGCCAAGATACGGTTTATAATGCCCTAAATTTTATTAAAGACAAAGTTTCTAAAAACGATATTGTCGGTGTTCACAACGCGGCTAATCCTTTTGTTTCTGCTGATGAAATTAAATCAGTTTTTTTAGCCGCCAAAAAATATAAATCAGCCCTTTTAGCCCAGCCAGCCTCCAGTACCATAAAAATTGCCGACCAGAATAATTTTGTCAGCCAAAGCCCAAAACGGGAATTATGTTTTTATGCCCAAACTCCTCAAGTAGCCCGTTTCGACATTCTTTATTCTTCCTACCAAAAAATTTTCAAACAAAAATTAATTACTACCGACGATGCTCAAGTCTTAGAATTTAATGGTTTTAAACCAAAAATAATTCCTTGTTCCCCTAATAATTTTAAAATCACTTACCCCCAGGATCTTGTTTTGGCTAAATATTTGTTAAAATCAAAACAATTATGAGAATCGGCATCGGCCAAGACAGTCATCGCTTCGATAAAAATAAAAAATTTGTTTTTGGTGGAGTAACTTTTGAAAATTATTTCGGGTTTAAAGCCAATTCTGACGGTGATGTTTTAATTCACTCCCTTTGTAATGCTTTAAGTTCTGCCATTGGTGGTGAATCTCTTGGATCTTGGTCAGATGACATGTGCCATAAACAAGGAATCACTGATAGCCGAGAATACCTCAAACATATTTTTAATATCGTTACTCAAAACTTTACTATTAGTAATATTTCTATTGCTGTTGAAGCCCAAACCCCTCGTCTTACTTCAAAAGAAAAGGAAGACGTCAAAAAAAGTTTGGCTGAGATTTTTAAAATAAATGTCAATCAAATTGGTATTACTTATACCTCTGGTGAAGATTTAACCGCTTTTGGTAACAATGAAGGGGTTCAAGTTTTTTCCACAGTTCTTTTGCAAGAAAAATGAAAGCAAAATCTTTTGCCAAAATTAATCTCAATCTTCACATTCATTCCAAAAAAGAAGGGGATAGTTTTACCCCATTAACCCTTATTAATAATCAAATCAATATCTTTGATAAATTGGAATTTACCAATCAAAAACAAAAAATAGAACTAATATGTTACCCAAAAAATATTCTGCCACAAGATGAAAATAATTTAGTTTTTCAAGCCGCTAGTAAATTAAAAGAATTTTCCAAAAACCCAAAACTTGGAGTCAAAATAAATCTTTTTAAAAATATTCCTATCACTGCTGGTATGGCCGGTGGTAGTAGTAATGCCGCCACTACTTTAAAAAGCTTAGTTAAACTTTGGAAAATAAAAATTAGTCATCAAAAATTACTTAAAATTGCTTCGGATTTGGGCAAAGATGTCCCGTTTTTTCTTTCCACCAATCCTTGTTATTTAACCGGCTTTGGAGATATTCCTCATTCTATTAAATCCAAATTACCAAAGTTTTTTCTAGTAATTATCTATCCGAATAATAGCCAAAAACCATCTACTGGTTGGATGTTTCAACACCTAGATTTTTCTATTACTGGTAAAAATATAGATAAATCAAAACAGTTAATTTCAACCATAAAATCAAAAAACAAAGAAGAAATTTTAGCCAATCTTCACAACGATTTTGAACCTACAGCTTTTAAATATTTTCACGAAACTGAAATAATATCCAAGAATTTAATTCTTTGTGACGCTGACAAAACCTTACTTTCAGGATCAGGCTTGGGTGTTATTGGGTTTTTTAAACACGAAATTTCTGCCAAAATTGCCTTTAAAAAACTAAAAAAAGACTATCAAAAAATATTTTTGACTCACACCATCTAATTTTTTGCCTCAAGTCTGGCCCAAGTATCTATTTCCAATATTTGTTTCAAATTTGGTTTATTTATTACTTTATGTTTTTTCATGGTTTTTTCAATAATCCTTGGAATATCCAAAAATTTAATTTTTTTATTCAAAAATAGATCAACCGCTACTTCATCAGCCGCATTCAAAACAACCGGCATAGTCCCTCCAATTTTTGAAGCTTCCATTGCATAAGCTAGACACGGAAATTTATCTAAGTCCGGTTTTTCAAAATCCATTTTTAATCCACTCCACCAATCAACTCTTTTTAAATCGTTTTTAATTCTGTCCGGGTAGGTAAGCGCGTATTGTATCGCCACCCTCATATCTTTATCTCCAATTTGAGCAATTACCGAGCCATCCCTAAATTGCACTGCTGAGTGAATTAAACTTTGTGGGTGGACTACCACCTGAATTTGCTCATCTTTTAAGCCAAATAACCACTTAGCCTCTATAAACTCTAATCCCTTATTCAAATAAGTGGCCGAATCAATAGTTATTCGTGGCCCCATATTCCAATTAGGGTGATTTAACGCTTGCTCTACTGTCACTTTTGCCAAATCTTCCTTTGGCAAAGTTCTAAATGGTCCACCGCTACAAGTTAATATTATTTTTTCAACCTCTTCATTTTTACCAGATCGCAAACTTTGCCAAATAGCACTGTGTTCACTATCAACCGGCATTAATCTGACTTTATTTTCAGCCACTTTTTTATTCACCATTTCTCCGGCCAAAACCATTACTTCTTTACTAGCCAAGGCAATGTCTTTTCCTTTTTCAATTGCTTTTAATGTCGGTAATAAACTTTTGGCTCCGCTTATAGCCATTACTACCAAATCAGCATTCGATTTTTCTATCATCTCTAAAATTCCTTCATCTCCCCAATACCAACTATTTTTTTGCTTATCATATTTTTCTTTATCAGCTATTGCCACCATTTTTACTCTAAATTCTTTTGCCTGTTTTTCCGCTAATTCAGTATTCCCATTACAAGCAATTCCTTCAATTTCAAACAAGTTAGAATTCTTTGATACCACATCTAAGGTCTGAGTTCCTATTGATCCGGTTGATCCTAAAACTAAAATTTTTCTCTTTTTCATAAACACTTAGTCGTGTTTTCCAGCCAAAACCTTTAACACCCAATATCCCAAATACCAAAACAATAAAATTTGAATCGTGATTGCCGCTACAAAAAATCCTCCCACCCCTGGTACTATTGATCCGTAGAAATAGTAATCCCAAATAATTCTGACTAAAAAATAAGAAATTATCGGAATTAAAAAAACTAAAAAAATCAAAAAAATTTGTGATTTGTCTCTTTGTCTAATTAGTAATCTAATTGTCAGTATCGGTTCAGTTATCAAATGATATAAATTACACAACAACTTCCATATCTGCCGAGCCCCGATTAATATCGTTAATTTAAATATTTTTTTAATCCTTTTTTTTATCATAAGCCCAATTTTCTTTAAATTCCTTTTTAGCCCTAATTAGCCTCGATTCGACTGCCTTTATTGTAATATTCATTTTTTTAGCAATTTCTTTTACTTTCCAGCCGTCTATATACTTTAGTCGTAATATCTTTTGATAACCATTTTGCATATCTCCAAAAGTTTTTTTAATCTCTTCTTTAAGCTCATTTTTCAGAACGTCTCTTTCCGGAGTTAACGCCTTATCAGCAATTTCTTCAAACAATGGACTAACTGAAAATAAAACTGTTTTAATTTTTTTCTTTCGGTAATAATCAATAACTTTATGATTAGCGATACTACAAAGCCAGCTAAATTGGCTACATCTACCTTCAAATCTTTGTCCAGAATTTATCGCCGCCAACATCACGTCGTTTACTAATTCTTCCACCACACCCTCGTCGTCAATTTTTTGACTGATATATTTTCTTAAGCCAAAACTATATTGTTTATAACAATTTTCCATCCCCCATATTATATCAATTAGGTTATACTAAGCTGATGAGTAAAAACACCTCCTTTAATAAATTAAGTCGTGACTTAAGGTTGGATTTATTAGACTTAACTTATAAATCAGGAAGCGGTCACATTGGTGGATCTCTTGCCTCTCTTGATATTTTAATTTCTCTTTATCATTCCGATGTTTTTAATTTTAAAAAAGACCATTTTATTTTATCCGCCGGCCACTTAGCCACTGCCCTTTATACTGTTTTAGCCAGTAAAAATTATTTTCCCAAAAGCAAACTTCCTACTTATGGCAATCTTGGTTCCATTCTTCAAGGTCATATCTCTGCCGACGTTCCCGGAGTTGAATATTCATCTGGATCTTTGGGTCAGGGATTATCTTTTGCCGCTGGTTTGGCTATTGGGGATCCCAAAAATACTGTCGTTTGTTTAACCAGCGACGGGGAACAGCAAGAGGGTCAAATTTGGGAAGCCATCATGTTCGCCAACAAATACAAAATAGGTAATTTAATTAATATTGTTAACCAAAACGGTTTTCAAATTGACGGCTCTACCGACGAAATTATGCCACTTGATAATTTAGCTGATAAATATCTCCAATTTGGTTGGGATGTTATTTCTGTAGACGGACACAATATTTCTAAATTAATTCAAACCTTAAAACAAGCTAAAAAATCCAAAAAACCTGTCTGTATTATTGCCCAGACTATCTTGGGAAAAGGGGTTCCTTTTATGGAATGCAATATTGATTATCATGATGTCAAAGATTTAAGCCAAGAAAATTATTTGTTAGCCAAAAATGAGCTCAAAAATTATCTCCTCTAATCAATCCGTTAGAAAAGCTTTTGCTAAAACGTTAGTTGAGCTGGCAAAAACTAACAAAAACATTTTTGTGGTTAGTATGGATTTAATGTCTTCTATTAAACTCCAAGAGTTTGTAAAAACTTATCCTGATCGTTTTATCGAATGTGGTATTGCCGAGTCTAATGCCGCTGGTGTCGCCGCTGGTTTAGCCAAATCTGGCAAAACAGTTTTTTTATGTTCTTTTGCTTGCTTTTCTCCGGCTATAAATTGGGCCGTTATCCGCCAATCAATTTGTTATACCAATTTAGACGTTAAAATTGTCGGTTCTCATACCGGTTTAATGAGTGAGGATTTAGGTGCCACTCATCAAATGCTTGAAGATGTCGCCTTAATGTCAACCCTCCCCAACATGAAAGTTTTTGCTCCTATAGATGCCATTGAAACCGAAAAAATTACCACCGTTATGACCAACAATCATGGTCCGGCATACCTTCGTTTAGTTCGCCCCGATACTCCGGTCATTTTTGATACTAAAAGTGATTTTAAAATCGGCAAATCGAAAATCTTAAAAGCGGGTAAAGACGTTACTGTAATTGGTTACAGTCCGATTTTAATTCAAGCTTTTGAAGCCCAAGAAAAACTCAAAAATATTTCTCTCGAAATTATTAACTGCTCGTCAGTTAAACCATTCGATTCAGATTTAATTTTGAAAAGTGTTAAAAAAACTAAACGCCTAATTTGTATCGAAGACCATCAAAAAAATGGAGGCTTAGGCCAAATGATTTCTGCCTTCATTTTAGAATCGAAAGTTAAAACCGAGTTTATTCATTTGGCTGTTGATAATCAATTCGGCCAATCGGGTAGGGACTACAAAAAACTTTATGACCATTATGGTATCGGAGTCAAAGACTTGGTCGCTGCCGCCAAAAAACTCTATGGAAAATCAATTTGATGTCGTCTCTATTGGATCAGCCACTATCGATATTTTTATCAAATCCCTAGATTTTATAATTACCCCAGAAGTTATTGGTCTAAAACCATCATCAAAAAATGAAATCAGTCAAAGTCTTATTTGTAGTGGTGGGGGAGCCATAAATTCAAGTGTATCCTTTAGTCGCCTAAATTTAAAATCTACTCCTGTTTCTTTGATTGGCAATAGTTACTTAAATCAATATATTTTTGATGACCTAAAAAAAGCCAAAGTTTATGAGAAATTTATTTATACGGATAAAAATGATAATACAGATTTTTCCATTATTATTGTTCCTGAAGGTGGCCGTCGTTCCATTCTGACTAACCGCGGGAAAGGCCGCCTTTTATCAAAACATATTCCCTGGAATAAAATCAAAAAAACCAAATGGTTTTATATAACCTCTTTAGAGGGAAATTTGGATTTACTTGAAAAAATTATTGGCTTTGCCAAAGAAAATAATATAAAAATTGCCCTTAATCCGGGCAAACGCGAGCTTAAAAACCGTCGCCGATTAACTAGTTTGATTAAAATGGTTGATTTTTTACTTTTAAACCGTGAAGAATCTGAAATTCTTTTTAATCAATCTTTTGACGATATAATTACAGAGAATCTAATTCATAAACTTAATCTTCCTATTGTTGCCGTTACTGCCGGAGCCGAAGGTGCCTATATTTTTTCTGACAACCGCCAATTTTTCTCTCCCGCCGCCAATAAAAAACCAGTTGACGAAACCGGAGCAGGCGATGCTTTTGGATCTACTTTTGTGGCGGGCTTAATTCACAATAAATCTCCCCAAGATGCTCTTTTTTGGGCTGTCAAAAACTCCGCCTCTGTCGTTTCTCAGCTCGGTTCCCACCCCGGCCTCCTCACCCTCAAGCAAATTAAAAGATAATTTAATGTTTTAAACAAAATACTTTTATGAAACCAGACAAATTCTTTTTAAATTGTTGTAAATCCTGTGAAGGAAAATGTTGTAAACCAGGAGGGGTGTATATTACACAAAAAGAATATGAAAAGATAGATAAAGATTCAAAAAAGGGGCTTGAAAAACATCTTTTTGGGTTTCGAACGATCTTAAATAAGGAATGTATTTTTTTAAATAAAAAAGGATGTACGCTAGGCAAAAATAGGTTTTTAGAGTGTAAGCTTTACCCTTTTGAAATAAGGGGAATAAAGAAATTAGTCTTAAAGAAAGAATGTCCTTATCATGAAGTTTATGACAATAAAGATTTTTTAAAACAAGCATACGAACTTTTTGATAAATATAAAAAAGAGGGTATTTTTAGCAAAAAAGATGTGATCGGTATTTTAAACAATTCTTTCCCTGATAAATTATAAATAAAATCATTCTTATTGGAATTGTGTCATAATTTATCTATGCTT
The DNA here is from genome assembly GCA_023396915.1 of Candidatus Parcubacteria bacterium. Taxonomy (GTDB): domain Bacteria; phylum Patescibacteriota; class Microgenomatia; order UBA12405; family UBA12405; genus WARW01. The sequence goes on along the minus strand of JAEWUV010000002.1, from coordinate 229,646 downwards.
CCGAAACCCGAAAAAGGTAAAAATAAAAAATTAAATAATAATTTCTTGTCAGATTCTGAAATTACCAAAGAATCAGAAGAGGTTGTTAATGCCAAAAAAGTCAAAACCAAACGTCGTCTTATCTTAATTTCTCTAATTTGTACCGTTGGAATGAGCCTTATTTTTTGGGCAATTAAAAGTATCCAATCCTTTACTTCTTCTCCTCATCCTTTAAATTTTCACCTCAATTTTAATTTTAAATTTCCCCAATTCAACTTTAAATCAGAACCAAAATCTTCAACCGATATTTCCAGCACTGACTTAGATAAATTTTTATCCAACCACAATTGGTCAGCTGTTATCTTAAAAAATAATGAATTGTCTTCCTCTTTTTACCAGTTTAATTATTCCGACTCTGATACTAGTAACCTAATTTCTGATTTAAATAAAATTAAACCTATCGAAACCAGTAATTTCATTTCCGGTTTGCCCGAGGGACTTTCATTTCAAGAAAAGCTAAATGACTTTACTTACAGTTTGATTATTAACCTTCCTAACAGTCAGCTTATGTTTATTATTAAAGATAACCAAAAATCAGAAAACTTTTCTCAAAATATTTCAGAATTTATTAATCAGGCTTATTGGTATTCCGTTTCTCAAAATTAAGGTGTTTCAGTTGGTTGGGGAGTGATACAGGCAACTTTTATTTGGCTCCCCTCTACTGCCCATTCATCTTTACCACAAATATTTTTTTTCACTAAATTATTCGGTATTTCCCATTTTTCATCTTCTTTATCTTTCAATAAATCAGTCATAATCCTGTTCCATATTGGGGTTGCCCCGCTAACTCCTGATGCCACCCAACTCATTGGCTGACTATCATTATTTCCTACCCAAACTGCCGTTAAATATGTCGGTGTCCAACCAAGACACCAATTGTCTTTTAAATTATTAGTCGTTCCGGTTTTTACTGCTACTGTTTTATTCTTTATTACCAATTTTGAATTACTCCCAAATATCGGGCTTCTAGCCTGATTATCGGTTAAAACATCATTAAGAATATAAGTATATTCCGGCTCAACTTTTTTATTTTTCTCCACTTCTTTGGTATATATTTTTTCTCCCAAATAATTATAAATTTCCAAAATTGGGTTTATTTTTATCTCTTCACCTAAATTTGCCAAAGTACTATAAGCCTGAGAAATTTCTGTCATCTTTACCTCACCACCACCTAAAGCTAAAGATAACCCAAATCTATTTCTATCTTCCCAAGTTGTTATTCCTAAATTTTGTGCCAAATCAATCATATTATTTACTCCATTACTGTTTAAAAGTTTTACCGAAGGAATATTTAATGAAGATGCCAAAGCCGTTCTTAAAGTTACTCTTCCCATATATTTACCATTATAATTTTGGGGGCCATATGGTTTCTGCCCCGGGCCAGTTGAAGGGTAGGTTATTGGTGAATCATCAATAGTCGAAGCCATACTCCAACCATTTTCTAATGCCAATAAATAATTAATTGGTTTTATTGACGACCCTGGCTGTCTTAAAGCTGTTGTTACGTTATATTTACCATCAATATCCGTTGCCCAATAATTTTTTGACCCAACCATCGCCAAAATATCACCTGTTTTTACATCTAATACCAATGCCGCCCCATTAGTTATATTCAATCTTTTCACCTTTTCTATTTCTTCTGCTACCACTTTTTGAGCCTCAGTCTGGATATTTATATCCAAACTTGTTTTAATCATTAAACCTTGTTTTTCCAAATTTTTATAGCCGTATTTTTCTTCCAATATATTTTTAATATAAAAAACAAAATGGGCCGCTTTTATTTCTTTACTATCGGTTTTAATTTGAATATTTTCTCCTAAAATTTTTTCTGCCTGAACCGAATTTAGATATTTTGTCGACACCATTTCTTCCACCACATGTTTAGCTCTTAGCATTCCCAGCTCGGGGTTATTTCCATAAGGGGAATAAGAACTTGGCGCCGCTGGCAAACCAGCCAAATAAGCCGCCTCTAAGGTTGTTATTTCATTTAATCTTTTTCCAAAGTATTTAGAAGCCGCTTGCTCGGCCCCATAAGCCTCTCCACCATAAGACACTTGGTTTAAATATCTTTCCAGAATTTCATCTTTACTTAATTTTTGTTCCAACATCAAAGTCAAAATTGCTTCTCTCACTTTTCTTATAAAGGTTTTCTCATTACTTAAAAACACATTTTTTACCAATTGTTGGGTAATTGTCGAGCCTCCTCGAACTGTATCTTCTCCATCTTTCACAAAATTATAGCGAATAGCATTAACTATCCCCTTAAAAGATATTCCATGATGGTGGTAAAAATTTTTGTCTTCAATGGCAATAGTTGCTTCAATTAGGTCACGAGGAATATCCTCAAGTGGAACCCAGGTTCTGTTTTCATCTTCATAAAATTTATATAAGACAACTCCATTCCTGTCAGTAATTACTGTCGACATTTTTGGCGGATTGTAGATCAGGTTAATATCTGGCAAATCTTTAATTATTTTTTCATAAAACCAAACCGACCCACCTACAAAAAACAGTAAAATCAAAACTAACCAAATCCGCCACTTTTTTATTTTTACTTTAAAAGTTATTTTAGAAAATTTAACTTTTGGCCATTTAATTTTTGGAAAACTAATCTTATATTTTTTATTTTTTTTCTTTAGATTAAAAATAAAGCTAGAAATTTTTTTTAGAGAAATAAAAAAATGCTTTATCAACCAAACAATAGGGAACCCAAGACTTTTTAAAACTTTTATTATTATTTCTAATATCACCATCATCTAATTAATGTTGGCAGATTTTTTATATTTTCATCTTGCTTTTCCGGAGCAGGGCAATCCAGACAAACTTTTGCCCCTGCAACATCAGTCAATACCATGTGCTCTTGCCATTCAGCATTTGAAGCTTCTTCACCCTCTACCACTATTCTCCCGGTATCTTTGTTTATTAATACATTTTCTCTTAATAATGACTGTGTCACTGGTAGATATTCCTTCTTAAAATATTCATAATGAGATTCACAGCCTTCGGTAGGAACCGCTCCTCCAGTTAAATTACAAACATGCATTCCTACAATTCCAGCCGGTCTGGTTGGTTGCTTAATCTCCTTACCTTGTAACAATTGTGTCATAATTTTATTCCAGATTGGCGCCGCTCCTGTCGTTCCAGAGACCAAGCCCCCCATTCTAGAATTATCATTATTCCCAACCCAGGTTGCCACTATATAATCTGGAGTATAACCAATAGTCCAGTTGTCTCTCATATCATTAGTAGTTCCGGTTTTTACTGCTACTTCAGGATGATTTTTAATATTTAGCATTGAACCACGTCCAAAAACCATAGATCTCGCCCCGTCGTCAGACAAAATTTGTTGAATAATAAAACCCGTTTCTCGGGATAAAACTCTCGGTCCAGGGCTAGACGTATATTCTTCCAGCACCTTTCCATTTCTATCTTCAACTTTTAAAATTGGATTTAGGTCCTGTCTAATTCCCATATTTGCCAATACCCCATAAGCCGTCGCCATATCGGTCATAGTTACTTCACCACCACCAAGAGTCAAAGACAATCCATAATCAGACGCATTTTTAAATGTTTTTAGTCCCATAGCCGAAGCTGAGGCCACAAAATTTTCTAACCCATTTAAATAAAGTACTTTGACTGCTGCTATATTTAACGAATTTGCCAATGATGTTCTTATTGTTTGAAGTCCGTGATATTCATTACCATAATTTGTTGGACAATAATTTTTTTGATTTTCCTGAGCAAAACAGGTTGGACTGTCGTCTACCACTGATGCTGCCGTTATTTTCCCTGTTTCTATCCCCACCGCATAATTAATTGGTTTTATTGATGACCCTGGTTGTCGTAAAGCTGTTGTTACATTATATTTACCATCAATATTATTTGAAAAATAATCAACAGATCCAACCATTGCTAAAATTTGACCACTCTTTGGTTCAGTCACCAAAGCAGCCCCGTTACTTACTTTATAATTTTTTATCTTCTCTACTTCAGCCGAAACCGTTGCCTCCACCATTTTTTGAGTATCCAAATCCAAGGTTGTAGTTATTTTCAATCCTCCCTCTGTTACTTTTTCAATTCCATATTTTTCTGTCAATAGTTCTTTAACATAAAACACAAAATGTGGTGCCTCAATTCCAGTTTTATTTATGTAGTATTTCAATTCTTCATTTTTGGCCTGATCATATTCTTCTTGGCTAATCATTTCTAATTCCAACATTCTGTTTAATACCATAACCTGTCTGTTTTTGGCTGCTTCCGGATAGGAAAAAGGAGAATATTTAGTTGGCGATGCCGGCAAACCGGCAATTAAAGCCGACTCTGCCAAATCCAAATCCTTGGCATTTTTATTAAAAATACCTTTTGCCGCCGCCTGAACCCCCCACAAAGTTCCTCCATACGGAGTCTGGTTAAAATACATTTCAAAAATTTCATCCTTTGAATACATAATTTCTGTTATTACGGTTAATATTGCCTCTTTTATTTTTCGTGTAATAGTTCTTTCTGGAGTTAATAAACCATTTTTAACCAATTGTTGGGTTAAAGTTGAACCTCCTTGAAGCCTTTTTTCTACTATAGTTCTATATAAACCTCGCACTAATCCCTTAACGTCAAAACCACCATGTTTGTAGAAATTCGCATCCTCAATTGCCAACGTTGCCTTTTTCAAAGAATCAGGAACTTCAGCCAAAGTCACTGGTACTCGCCGTTTATCAGCATAAATTTCATAAAGTAATTTTCCATTTCGATCAAATATCTGCGAAGATTGGGCATAATCACCACTAGATAATTTTTTTGGACTGGGTACTTGAAATAGTATTACCACTAAAAAAATCAAAGCGGAAACTATAGCTACAGCCAAAACCCCAAACACTACCCAAAACCTCTTTAAATTTTTCTTTTTTTTCTTATTCATAACACTTATCTACCTTCTCTCTATTGTAAAATTTTTCAGAAATAAATCGATAAAATTCATCAGCTATTTCTATCCGTTGTTGAATTTCTTTTTTTTCCGGCATATTACCCATCGCTATCATGTGATTGTCTAGCTGTTCAGATATCTCTTTAACTTTATTTATCTGTTTTTCAATTAATTTTTCATTTGCTCCATTTTCTTTTAGTAATAAAACTTCTTCAATTTTTTTGTCTCTGACCAATAATAATATTCTTGATTTATCAATTCTGTCACGGCTGAAATAAATCCATAAATTATCCCTTAGTTCCTTTGCAAAATAAAAAACATTACTTGGTAAAAGTCTACTTTCTGGCAATTTATAACAGTTCTCTTCACCTCTAGGACTTATATAAGTAATTTGTATTTTTCTTAATCTATCAAACTTTTCATCATCGATTACTCTATTCAAACCGGCCATCACAAAGGAAATATAAAGTATCCCTGCCGCCAACAACAACATTATTGTTTTAAACCACCATTTCATTGTCTCATTTTACCATCCACTTATGAAAAAAAGCCTTGTGTAAACCAATTTTCTCTCCTTGAATTTTCCTTTTCATATACCAATACTGCGGCCAAAAATAAATCTGATTCATAATCTCATCTAATTTTTTATTTTTTTTATTTTTTTTGAAAATTGAAAATTGAAAATTGGAAATTTTGTTCTCATATGGTGTTGCTACCCATTTTTTTGCCCAACTATTAATTAATATGAATTTTTCATAAGTCTTTTTTTTATTTATCAAAGGTTTAAGCAAAACTAAATCAACCGCATTTTTTAAATTACGTTTACTTTTTGGCAACAAAAGATTAGTTTCATCCAACCATAAATTAAAACAAAATTCATCTTTTCTTTCATTTTCACCATATTTCCGATGGGGAACGTGGTTCAGTTTAGTCCAGCATCTCAAAATTAATCTTGTCTTCCACAATTTATTATTTTTAGTTATAACTAAAAAATCTATATCGTCGTTGTTTTTTGGATGTCCCGATGCTACCGATCCGCTTATCCCCAAAAATAAAATATCTTCAAACTTCCCCTCAATTCTTTTTGCTATTTTTTTTGCCTTATCAAATTTCTCTGTATAATTTTTATCAATCTTATTTTCTATATTTCTAGTTAACTTATTTATCGCTTCCTTCGGAAATACTTTTTTTGATAATAATCGCTGATTAATTTCTTCCCCATTTAAATAACTGCCAAAACTCCAAGCATACTCAATTGTTCTTTTAACTGCTAAACCTGCCCCCATTAAATTCTATTTTAGCTTATAAAGCCCTTATCTTGATATAATTAGAGCATTTGAATATGGTTAACAAACATACCAAAAGATATCGTCTTTGGGAAATGATTCCGGGATTTTTCGCCTGGATGACTATTTTATTTCCCGTTTGGGGAGCTCTTTTAATTCCCAAAGCTGTTGCTTACTTCGTTATTGCTTTTTTAATTTATTGGCTTTATCAATCGTTCAAGTCAGCTATTTTAGCCATTATCGGTTATTTTAAAATTAAAAGAGATAACAAAATTAATTGGCAAGATTTATTCCAACAAAATTTTCGTGCTAACTGGCTAAAATATAACCAAATTCACCATGTTGTGGTCATATCTTCATATAAAGAACCCATCGAAGTAATTGAAATGGCTATAGGCAGTTTAGCTGCTCAACAGGAAATTAGCCTCAAAAAAATTCATATCGTTTTGGGTCAAGAATCTCGCGCCGGTCAAGAAAACAACCAAAAAACTATTGATTATTTTTCAAAAAAATATAAAGGGATTTTTGGTAACCTTATTTTTACTGAACATCCATCTGATATCCCCGGAGAAACCGCCGGTAAGCACAGTAATGAACGTTTTGCCGCTCAATATTTTAAAAAACACTACCTCGATAACAAAAATTGTAATTTGAAAATTGAAAATTGTACATTAACTTCTTGTGATGTTGATACCTTATTTAATTCTAAATATTTCGCTGCTCTTACCTATAATTTTGCTAGTAACCCTGCTCGTTATCAACGTTTTTGGCAATCACCCATATTTTGGCATAACAATATTAATCAAGTACCTTCTCTTATTCGTATTACCGGTGTTTTAGGTAATGTCATTCATATTGCCAACATTCAAGAACCTGATGGAATATTTTTTAATTATTCCTGTTATTCATCTTCATACCAACTGATTGATCAAAGTGGTTATTGGGATCCAGATATGATTCCGGAAGATTGGCATATCTTTCTTCAAGCCTTTTTTGCTAGCAATGGCAAAGCCGCCGTCGAACCTATTTTTTTACCCACTATAGTTGATGCCCCGGATGGCAAAAACTATTTTTCTGCCCTTAAAAATCGTTATTCCCAATGTATTCGACACGCTTGGGGGGCCATTGATATCCCTTATGCTATTGAACAAGCTCGTCTTCACCCAGAAATTCCATTTTTTACCCGTGCTTTACGTATCTTTAAACTTTTCCAAACTCACTTTATTTGGTCTAGTAATTGGTTTATTTTAACTCTTGGTACTTCATTGCCAGTTCTTCTTAACCCTAAATTTTTTCAAACCACCTTTGGCTTTAATCTTCCTCGAGTTTCCAATATTATTTTAACGATTTGCCTTATCCCATTAACTGTTCTAATAGTTCTTGATTGGAAACTTCGACCTGATCGTCAAAAAAAAGGTTTTTGGAATATTCTTAAAAACATTCTTCAATGGCCCTTCATGCCTATTGCTACTTTAACTATGTCTGTTCTTCCCGGACTCCAATCACACACTCGTCTTCTCTTTGGTAAGAGATTGGAATATAAAACCACTAACAAAAAAGCCAGTAACTAGGTTATCATTAATTAATGATTCGGTTTTTATCTAAACATAAATATTGGGTATTTATATGTCTTCTTTTTTTAGTCTTACGTTTACCTTCGCTTTTTGAACCTTATTGGTATGGTGATGAAGGCATTTATTTAACCCTTGGGCAAGCTATTAGGAGGGGATTAACTCTATATTCCCAGATTCACGACAATAAACCTCCGACTTTATATTATTTAGCTTCCATTTATCCAACTATGTTTGGTTTTAGATTTTTGCTCTTTCTTACTATGATTCCCAGCATTATTCTTTTTTACAAATTATCTTTACTTTTTGTAAAAGAAAAATTTGCTAAATTTTCTACCTTCATCTTTGTTATTCTGACTTCTATTCCGCTTTTTGAAGGTAATATTTCTAATGCTGAAAACTTCATGCTTCTTCCTACTATTGCCGCTTTTTTAATCTTTTTAAAATTCAAAAAAAACAAATTAAAACTTTTCCTTTCTGGGTTTCTTTTAGGACTCGCTTTTACTATTAAGATTCCAGTTTTTATTGAATTTGGCTTTTTATTCGTCTGGCTTTTTCTAGATAACTTAAAAAATTTAAAAAAGAATTTTTTCAAAATTTTCGCCAAGCTTTTTATTTTTGGAATAGGTTTTTTACTCCCAATTATTCTTTGGGGCCTTTATTTCGCTTTAGACAACACTTTTCCCCAATTTTTAAATTCCGCTCTTCTCCAAAATTTTTCTTATCTTTCTTCTTGGGCAACCGGCACCCATACTGCTTCAGCCAGTAGTGGTGGCTTGATAACCAGATTAATTATTTTAATCATTTCTTGGGTAATTTTTTATTTCCTTCTTCTCAAAAAAAAGTTATCCAGTCTCCATACATTCCTTTTATGTTGGTTGGCGGCTACTATTTTTGGGGCTCTTTTATCCACTCGTCCTTATCCACACTATTTAATTCAATTACTTCCACCCCTTTGCATAGCATTTTTTTATTTCCAGAAAAAAACTATTTTTCACAATCTCGTAAACATCATTAGTTTATTATTAGTTTTAGCCATCATTTTAAATTACAAATTCTACTATTATTCCACCTTTAAATATTATAAAAATTTTTATTCTTTTCTACCACAAGCCTCGTATTATACCTATTTTAGTCCAAACACTCTTCTTTACAAAAATATTTCTGATTATATAAACAAAAATACAAATCCAAATGATTACATTTTTGTTTGGGGAGACGAACCTTATATCTATGCTATGACCAATAGGCTCCCCCCTGGTAGGTATACAGTTGCTTACCATATTGTTGATTTTAATGGCTATGACGAGACTATCGAAAGTATAAAATCCAATACCCCCAAATTTATTGTTTACTTTCCAATGAATAATCGACCTTTTTCTAAACTTGATGATATACTCAACCGCTATTACTTTTTAGATCAAAAAATTCAATCAGTTCTTATTTTTCAAAAGCGATAATATGAACTTTGTTAATAATATTTTTCAACCATTAGCTGCTCTGGGTAGTTTCTGGCAGCAAAAAGGCAATAGTAAAATTTTTCGTTGGAATTTAATTTTTATAATTAGTCAAATCGTTTTTTTATTTTGGAAATTTAGTTCTCTTCCTCCTCAAGTTCCTCTTTATTACTCTCTTCCTTGGGGCGAGTCACAATTAACTCAAGCTTCATTGCTTTTTATTCTTCCGGTAATTTCATTGATTTTACTTCTTATTAATCATCTTTTTGCTATTGGTCTTGTTAAGACTAGTCTTCTACTTTCTAAACTTCTATTAATAATTTCTTTAATTTTTTCTTTTCTTTCTCTCATCGCTCTCCTTCACATTGTTTATCTAATTACTTAATTTATGGCCAGATTTTTTATTGCTATTAGTCTTTCTTTTTTAATTTCTTTTATATTAACCCCGTTAATCAGGAATTTTTTTATAAAAAAGGGTTGGATTGAAGATCCCATCAAAAAAAACCAAAAAACTCACAATGCTACGGCTATCACTTCGGTCCCACGCGGTGGTGGTATCCCTATTTTTTTAAGTATCTTAATAACCTCTTTATTTTTACTACCTTTAGACAAACACCTAATGGGGATATTATTAGCCGCCTTTGTCACTTTAATAATTGGCGTTTGGGACGATATCAAAGATATTAGCCCGAAGATTCGTTTTTTAAGCAATATTTTTGTTGCTCTTATTGTAGTTGCTTCAGGGATTGGCATTGCTTACCTTTCTAATCCATTTAGCGGGGGAGTTATTGATTTGTCGGTTTTCAAAATTAATTTTGATTTTCTTGGCCCACATAGTATCTGGATTCTTTCAGATTTAATTGCTGTCGTTTGGATTGTTTGGTGTAGTAACATTGTTGGTTGGGCCACTGGTGTCGATGGTCAGCTTCCAGGCTTTGTCACCATTTCAGCTTTTTTTATTGGAATTCTAGGTTTTCGTTATTCTGCTGATATCACCCAATGGCCGGTAATTATTCTTGCCGGGACAGTTTGTGGTAGTTACCTTGGCTTTTTACCTTTTAATTTTTTCCCTCAAAGTATTATGCCCGGTTATAGTGGTAAAAGTCTGGCTGGTTTCTTTTTGGCTGTTCTTTCAATTCTTTCTGGGGCTAAATTAGCCACTTTAATTTTTCTTTTAAGTATTCCTATGGTTGATGCCGCTTACACCATTATCCGTCGTCTAATCCAAAAAAAACCTATTTATCTCGGTGACAACCAACACTTTCACCACCAACTTTTAAAAAACGGTTGGAGCCGTCAAAACATTGCCCTTCTTTATTGGGGTTTTAGTCTAATTTTAGGTATTATTTCTTTATTCCTTAACAGCAGTCAAAAAGTTTATGTTTTTATTGGCTTTGCTCTTTTGTTTTTTACCTTTCTTATTCAACTTTCTCGCCGTAGCTAGAAGAAATCCAGCCATTTTTATTATTTCCTAAATCAATTTGATACCAGTCAGTTGTTTCCTCAATTATTGGATATGTTTCTCCCGGATTAACTCTTGCCACTTCTTTTGATACTGACGAGTCTTTCTCTCGTACTCTTAACCAACCTGTTTCAGTCTCTTTTATTTCTACCAATTTTTGAGTTATAGTTGAAATCAAATCCGGATTTTCTACTTTTTCATTTTCAATTTCAGTTGTATTTACCGTTTCTTCAGCTAAAACAGCCTCTATCACTACCTGATAGCCTTTTAGTGATTTGGCAAAAATATCAATTGTTTTATGCCCTGGATAATTTAGGGTTATGTGTTTATCCCCTTGTCCAATATCATTTATTTTTAATGGAGACATCCCTTTAATTTCATTATCAATCATTATTGTCGACTTATTCGGAGTGGTATTTGTCAACAGTCCTGCTTTATTCTTATCTCCGGTTTTTTCTAAGTATAAAATATAACCACCATTACTATCCTCGTTATTACCAAATTCCCAATCTATTACTGTGCTGATATTATTTTGAAGTTTAATTTTTCTCATCCAACTTTTCCCGTTAGATTCTAGTTTTATCTCTATTTCACCTGGAACCAGATTTTTATTCCTGTATGGAGTCAAACCCATTTCTTTTCCATCAATAAATACTTTTGCTACTGGATAGCTATCAATTTCTATTGCCGACCTCTTGGACGATAGGGAACAACCCCCAATTAAAACTGAAGAAATTATTATCAAAAAAAATAACCCAATTTTTTTCATGTGTCTCTAGTTTACCAAAAACTTATCAGTCTATAATTAATTAACTTCAATGAAAAAATTTTTAGTTTTAATTATTATTATTGTTCTTTCTATTTCTTTCTATTTCTTTCGTCCAAAAACAGCTCAAATTATATCGCCGTCATCAAAAATTTCCTTACCTAAAATTATTTCTGGGTTTATCCCTCAGCCCGCTCCCACCACTCCACCAATAGCAACTATTGGCTTGGTCGGTGATTTAGGTCTAGGTCGTTTTATTACGGCTACTGCCCGTCAAAAAAATGATTTTTCTTGGAGTTTTTCCGGAGTTTCTTCAATTCTCCAACAAAATAATTTTAATTTAGCTAACTTAGAAAGCCCAATCACTAACGACTGTCCCGAAGGTAAAACGGGTACCTTTACTTTTTGTGGCGATAGCCAATTTCTTCCCCAGCTTAAACAAAATAAATTCATCTTTAATTTAGCCAATAATCATATCTTTAATTACGGTCAAAACGGTTTTGATCAAACCGAAAAATTTCTTGATACTGAAAATATCGGTTATGTTTATTCCCATACAAACAAATCAGAATTTTACCAAACCCAAATTGATGGTATTAAATTCGGTATTTTAGGTTTTGATTTAATCTCTAACCCTCAATACCCCCAACAAAAAATTATCGATCTTATTTTAAAATATGACTCTCAGGTTGATTGGCTAATTATTTCCATTCATTGGGGGAATGAATATCTACCTCAGGCTGAATCTTGGCGAATTAATTTAGCTCACAAAATGATTGATGCTGGTGCTGATATAGTTCATGGACATCACCCACATGTTCTTCAACCATCAGAAATCTATCAAGGTAAACTAATTTTTTATTCCTTGGGAAATTTTATATTTGATCAAAATTGGTCTACTGAAACATCAACCTCTCAGATAATTAATCTTAAGCTAACCAAAAACGAAATTATCGACCAACAAATAATTCCTCTAAAAATTAAATATAATTCTCGACCTGAAGTTGTTAATTAAACCACTTCATTAACTTGCCTACAAATCCAATACTTTTATCTTCTGGTTTCCCTCGGCGCTTTTTAACTGTTTCCAGTACTTCTTCTGGTGTATAAACCACTTGATAAAGTTTTTCTTCTAATTTACTTAAATCCAAGCTAGTTTCAAAGCTTTTCATCATTTCTGCCATATTTTCACCAAAAAATATCAATGGTTCATGCTCTCCGTATTCAAATTTCGCCATTATCCAAGTCAAACCTATTTCTGATAATGTCCCCACGCCCCCATTAAAAATTACAAAAGCCTCGCCAATCTCTACTAACTTATTTAACCTCTCGGGATAATTTTTAGTTCGAACAACCTTGTTAGCCAAAGATATATTCTCTTTATTTTCACCTTCAAAATTTTCTACCTTTTTGTGTTTCATTATCACCACTTCAACTTTTCCACCACCTGCCTTTGCTCCCAAAGTCGCTGCTAACATCACTCCTGGACCCCCTCCATTGACTATGGTATAGCCATTTTCTGCCAATAATTTCGCCGTATTATAAGCATCGATAAAATGTTGATCTGTTTTTTTAGCCTCAGCATCCCCAAAAATTGCTACCTTTTTTATTATTTTATTAGTTTTTGCCAACATTATTCAGTCTCTCCAAATTATCTTTTACATTACCATTAAAAACCGCACTTCCGCAATAACCAATTGATGCTCCGGCTCTTTCTAATTTTTCAATGTTTGTTTCATTCACCCCCCCGTCTATTCCTATTACAAAATTAGACCCAATTCTTTCTCTTATTTCTACGGCTTTTTTAATTCTTTCATAAATTCTTTCATCAAAAGGAAAATTACCAAAACCTACTTTTCTGCTCATTAACAAGACTAAGTCAGTCTCTTGGGGGATATTCTCAATCTCTGTGTCCACATCAAACGCTAAACCAGCCTCTACTCCTTCATCTTTTACTCTTTTAATAAAACTCTCTCTGTCCGGCATCATTTCTACATGGCCTATTATCCGAGAGGCATTCACAAAAATTGATTTTTCTACCCACTTAATTGGATCCTTAACCATCAAATGCGTTTCCCACAAAATATTCTCTACGTCTTCAATTGCATTAACCAATTCCAACTCAAAAGTTTTACCATCAGTAAATTGACCGTCAATTACATCTAATTGCACCCAATTTACTAATCCATTAACCTTTAGAATTTTTTCTTTACCAACGTTAAAATCCTTTTCTAAAATAGTTGGAGCTATTTGCATATGGCAATGGCATTTTCTATTAATCGGCAGCTATAACCATATTCATTGTCGTACCAAGCCCCAATACTGACCATATCATCGGAAATAACCTTAGTCATTTGTGAATCAATCACACATGAAGCATTATTCCCCAAAATATCAGATGATACCAATGGTTCGTAAGAAATTTTTAATTTACCCACCAATTCAGGGCTGACACTGGCTTCTTCAAAAATAGAATTAATTTCCTCAACTGTCGTTTTTCTAACCAATTTAAAAGTTAAATCAGAATAACTACCACATATAACCGGAACTCTGATTGCTACTCCTCCAAATCTTCCTTCAGCCTCTGGATAAGCTGCTACCACTGCTTCAGCCGCACCGGTTGTAGTTGGTACTATATTAATTGCCGCCGCTCTGGCTCTACGCGGGTCCTTCCCGTTTCCATCAACGATATTTTGATTGGTAGTATAGGCATGAATTGTAGTCAATGTTCCTTCTTGAAAACCAATCTTTTGATCAATTAATTTAACAATCGGGGCTACACAATTAGTAGTGCAAGAACCATTGGAAATCAAATTTTCTCCTTTATACCTTTCATCATTTACCCCTAAAATATAAATAGGCACCTGTTTGTCTTTTGAAGGAGCTGAAATAATTACTTTTTTAGCCCCACCCTTCATATGTCCTGCTGCCTTTAGGCTAGCAAATACCCCAGTACATTCCAAAACTACATCAACCCCATAATTTCTCCATTTGATTTTTGTCGGATCCATTTCCCCCAAAAAAGGAATTTCTTTATTTCCGATTATCAATCTACCTATTTCACCGCCTTTTTTAGCTTCAGAAAAACCAATTTTTGCCGGATACCTTCCATAAACTGAATCATATTTAAACTGTAAGGCCAGATTTTCAATCTCAAACTCACCGGTAGTATTAATCGCCCCCACCTCTACATCATATTTTTCCATCAATATCGCCCTTAACACTACACTTCCAATTCTCCCAAAACCATTAATCCCGATTACAATTTTTTTGTTTTTCTTCATATATTAATCATAGACCATCTAAAATCCAGTATCTAGGTCCAAGCCGGTAAATCACCTTTAACCAACATTTCCAACATTACCCCGCCGCCACTGCAAATAAAATCAATTTTATCTTTTAACCCTAAGTCTTTTATCGAAGCGCTGGTATCCCCGCCGGCAACCACTTTATAACCAGGGGAGTTAGCCACCGCCATAGCTATTTTTTGGGTCCCATTGCGGGAATTTTCTTCCTCATATAATCCCATAGCACCGGCCCAAATAACAGTATTTGAACTACTAATTATTTCATTAAATTTACTTATATCTTCATCACTTAGGTCCAACCCATCACTTCTTAATCCCGCCCATATAATTTTGCTTTGCCCGTCGTAGCCCGTAGGGCGAAGTCGGGGTAATTTTCCTCCAATCAAAACATAATCAGCTTTTTGACTTAATTCAGTTAAATATTTCATTTTATCTTCTTTAGCTCCACCCAAAATTACTGTCATCGGCCTTTGTTCGTTTTCTAAAATTCTACCTATTTTTTCTGTTTCTTCCACAAAATCAAAACCATAATACGTCTCCATTTCTCTGTGTAGTATTATTGAAGCGTTTTTTCTGTGGGCCACCGCAAAAGCATCATTAACCAAAACAAAAACATGTTTTTTAATAACTTCAAATAAACTAGTGTCTCCAACATCTTCTTCATTCCAAAACCTTAGGTTTTCAACAAAAATTATTTGATTATTTAACAAAGCTAAACCAATTTTTTGTTCATCTTTAATATCATCCACAAAAACACTTTCAATCGTATTTTGGCCATCACTTTCAAGCAAAGCCATTAATTCTACATACACTGGTCTCAGTGATAGGGAAGGGTCTTGACCGGTTGGCCTGCCCCTATGTCCCAGTATTACAATTTTGCAATTTTTATCCAGCAAATACCTAATAGTCGGAACAGATTTTCTTAACCGACTATTGTCTAAAACTTTTTCTCCGTCAAACGGTAAATCAGTATCCATCCTTAAAACTACATTTATACCGTCCTTTATTTCCTCTATTGACCTAAGCACTCTCATATTTAATAATTTTTTGAACCCTCCTCATATGTCTTTCCTCATTCGAAAAAGGTGTCTTTAGAAAGACATCTACTATTTTTAAATTAAGCTCTATATTCACTAGGTCACCAGACAAACAGACAATATTAGCGTCATTATGTTCTCTGGTTAATTTCGCTTGTTCTTCAGTCAAACATGAAGCTGCCCTTATTCCTTTTACTTTATTTGCTACCATACAAATCCCTGCACTTGATCTACATATTAAGACTCCAAAAGCATTTTCTTTTGCCACTCTTTCTGCAACCTTAAATCCAATATCAGGATAATCATCCTCTGGATCATATTCACCATCCAAATCAATTACCGATACTCCTTTTTTTCTTAATTCTTCCACAATAACATCCTTCAACTCAAAACCACCATGATCTGCTCCGACATAAACACTTCTCATAATATAAATATATCATTTTTGCTTTAAAATACATAAAGATGAGCTTTATTGTCTTAAATAATAAAAAATTTTCTTACACTGTTGTCAAAAAAACTATTTCTTCCCTCAGACTCAGACTTAAATCATCTAATTCTTTTATTATTTCTTGCCCCCGTCTGACTCCAAACTTTGTTATCACTCAATTTATCAAAAAAAATGCCAATTGGATTGTCTCTAATTCCCAAAAAATCATTCCCAAAAAACCAGTTAAAAATCTAAAAGCTCTCTCTATTTTAGGTCAAACTTATCAACTAACTTTTATCAATACTCTGCACGATTCTGTCGTTATTTATCCGGAGAAAATGCAAATTTATGCCAATATTTCCAAAAATACCGCCTCTCATATTAACCAAGTTTTAGAAAAAAAACTTCGACCCTTCGCTCTCTCTTTAATCAAAAAAGAACTAACTCTTTTAAAAAAAGAATTTAAATTTAACTACAACAATGTTACCGTCAGAAATCAATCATCCCGTTTTGGTTCTTGTTCCTCTCGGGGGAATTTAAATTTTAATTGGCAAATTATCTTTTTCCCATCAGAACAGTTTCGTCATATTCTTTTACACGAGCTAACTCACTTAAAAATAAAAAACCATTCCAAAAAATTCTGGGATCAACTAACTATTTACGACCCGAATTGTAAAAAAAATAATCTTTGGCTCAAAAAAGAGGGGACTAAACTATTTCTTTTTTAAATAAGGAACCCCGTCTTTACTTATCGGGTAATCTCCACCCAAACATCCACCGCAAAATCCATTAATCATAAACACATCCTCACCTTTTTTTGGTTTAATAAA
Source organism: Candidatus Parcubacteria bacterium (assembly GCA_023396915.1). GTDB lineage: Bacteria > Patescibacteriota > Microgenomatia > UBA12405 > UBA12405 > WARW01. Next base: position 212,539 of record JAEWUV010000002.1, on the reverse strand, counting down.
TCTTCCTCCGTTGGCCGCTCTTAAAATATTTTCCGGTGTAATAAAAGTGATACTTCTCACCCCAATCGCTTTGGCAATTTCTGATGGGTCTCTTCCTTTTTGAAAGGCAATCAATTCTTCTTTAGTTCTAATACTTATTCCCAAATGACAACTATTGACCACCATTGGTAAACCCGAAATCCAGTCAACCGATTTTGCCCCAAGTTCCATCAAAGTTTCTACAATTACTTTCGAAGTAGATGACCTAACCACTGAATCATCTACACAGGCAATTCGCTTTCCTTTGTAAATATTTCTGTCCGGCACAAAGGATAATTTTTGCAAAACTGTTTTTGGAATTCCGGCCATATCCTTATCGTTCATAAAAGTTCTGGTCGGCAAATTAAGATAATATTGACTCGGCTTTTTCATAATCACGTTACTCATTGGTACTTTCATTTCATTATGAAATCCCTCAGCAATTGGTATGCCCGATTCTGGAATTCCTACGACAAAATCTATTTTTAAGTGTCTCTTTTTAAATTGCTGGGCCAAATACATTCCCGATCTTTGCCTAAATTGATAAATCGAATTCCAGCCACCATCTTTGTCGTAATACAAAGAATAAGGGGACCTTGTATATGGAAATTCAAAAATACATTCAGCCTTTCTTTGGTAGTTTCCCGTTTTTATTACTTCCACCCCGTTATCGCTTATTTTAGTTATCTCTCCCGGTTTAATTTCGCGGATATTTTTTAAGTCCACCCCTATATTTACAAATCCAGTTGTTTCCGAAGCTACTGCCCACCCATCATTTGTTTTACCTATTATTAATGGTCTTATTCCATTAATGTCTCGAATTAAATACAAAGAATCATTAACTCCAATTACTAAACTAAAAGCTCCTTGGACTTTTTCTACCGTATTTTTTATTTTTTCATCCCAATCTTTACCGTCAGCTTCAGCTAAAAATTTAACAAAAACTCTAGTATCCGACACGTCTGGGTTGTCCTTATATTCTTCCACTCCTACAAACTCTCCGTTATGAGCCAGTGTAATTTTAGATTTGTCTTTGGCAATAACAGTGCATGGTTGATTATTTTCAGCACAGTAATTTCCATTAGTCCCATATCGACATTGAACCATTCCCCATTTATTTTCAGTTTGAAATTTTTTAGTTACTGATCCGACAAAAATATCTTTTATCAAGCCTTGATTTTTATGTTCTACATATTTACAACCCATTCCCCCAACTACCATTCCGGCTCCGTTTTGACCTCTGTTTTGTATCCCAATTCCTCCGTAAAGTAGTTCGGAAAAAAGTGTTCGTGGCTTATCTACCCATATAGCAAAAATGCCGCATTTCTCGTGTAATTTTAACTTTTCATTATAATCAATCTCCACAGTCTTATCTTACCTCATTTCTAACTCAATTCCTACAGGACAATGGTCAGAACCTTCAACCTCCGGCATTATAAAAGCCGATTTCACTTGATTTTTTAAACCTTTATCTACAAAAAAGTAATCAATTCTCCAACCCACATTTCTTTCTTTCGCCCGGGTAAATTGATCCCACCAACTATAATTTCCGCCATTTTTATTAAACATTCTAAATGTATCTACCCATCCATTTTTAATTAATTTATCAATCCACGCTCTTTCAATTTCCAAAAATCCCGAAGTTTTAGAGTTTTCTTTTGGTCGAGCCAAATCAATTTCTGTATGAGCTGTATTTACATCGCCGCAAAAAATTACTTTCTCGCCCTTATCCCGCAAATTATTAATGTATCTCAAAAAATATTCATAAAAATCCATTTTATATTTAAGTCTTCCTTTGTCTCTCTTACCGTTAGGGAAGTAGACATTTAATAAAGTAAATTCATCAAATTTAGTAATAATCACTCGACCTTCATCATCCCAGTCATTATCTCTGTCGCCCACAATTACTGACTTTGGCTCAAGTTTGCTAAAAGTTACCACCCCACTATAGCCCGCTTTTTCGGCCGGATTCCAATAACTTTTATATTCACTTGGATAATCCAATCCAATTTCTACTTGGTCGGGCCTAGCCTTAGCTTCCTGGAAACAATAAATATCAGCGTTCATTTCTTTCATCTTTTGCCATAGTCCTTTTCTAATTCCAGCCCTTATCCCCGCCACATTCCAAGAAATTAATTTTATTTTCATAATTCTTCCTCTGAAATTACTTTAATACCATTTTCTTTTAATAATTTTGTAGTAACTCCGTCTCCTTCTATTATAGTTCCATCAAAATTCCCGTTATAAATTTGTCCGCAACCACAAGACGGACTTCTCTGTTTCAAAATCGCTTCTTTAATTCCCAATCTTTTTGCCGTTTTCAAAACTTCCTCCGCCCCTTTTTTAAATTGTGTCGTTACTTCCACTCCTGTTTTAGTAAAAACTTTACCGTCTTTTTGTTCACTGGCTTCACGAGGGGTTCTCAAACCTCCCAATTGCTCAGGACAAACCGGAATTAAAGTTTCTTTTTTAGATAATTCAATTACTTTTTCATTTGGCTTACTTTCTCCATCATATCGGCAATTAATCCCAAGTAAACATGCGCTGCACAATTTCATGCTTACATCATACCAAAAATCCAAAAAGTGATTAATTTTGCTATAATCATTCCACACCAAAACCAGCGGGAGCCGGACGGTTAGGCAACAGTCTGTAAAACTGTCGTAAGTTGGTTCAACTCCAACCCGCTGGACACTATAAATTATTTCTGCCCCAGATATAATTTATGTCTCCAGAGATTTCTCAACATTTATCCCAAAGAATTCGTACATTTAGTGAATTTGTAACCAAACCAGAAGCTACCAATTTTGATGACAGCCAGCTTTGGGATAGTCTTTCTGCTAGAAATCAACAATTTTTATCTCCTGTCCGTCAGGAATTTCGTCTTCACAATGCTTGTCTAGACCAAGTCCATCGATGGCAATCTCACCCATACGCCTCACAACTTGGTAGTGTCGGTGACACCGATTATGAACATGTTATTGGCATGATAGAAATCAGTCATCAATTAAAGGATTCTGGTTTATCTAGTTTTAATTTTGATGACATTGAAATGAAAATGATCTTCCACGACAGTGGAAAAATTATCACAGATGATATGTCTGTCATTCATACTTCTACTCTAGATACCATTATTAAAGAAGCTAAACAAGTAGAACCACATTGTTTTATTCGTTTAGTTTTAAATCAAATCAAAAAAACTCAACCGAATATTTATCAATCCATTAAAGAATCTTACTTGACTTATGAAAATAGAGATCAAAACTCTTGCGACGCAGAATCTCATTTAGTTAAAGTTATTGACGCTATACAGGGAAATAATTTTGGCATATCACACATATACTCTCCTACCATTTTATCTAGTCAAAATGAGTTTTCTCCATCTCCATTTCAATTAGTATCTTCTTCTATTGAAACTGAAAATAAATTATTATCCAAAATTTTAACCTCTCCAAAAATTTCAGATAAAGATAGACAAATTTTGACTCAATTTTTATTAGACCACCAGCTTGTTAATTATGGATCAACAAACTCACCTTATAGACAAATTTATTTGTCTCACCATTTCGAGCCGGCTTCTTTTTAATTTCTTTCCTGATAAACTACCATTGTGTACCTAAAAAAACTTCTTCTTCAGAATTTTCGTTCCCACGAGAATAAATTATGCGAATTCGGTCCCAAATTTAATCTAATCGTCGGTCCCAACGGTTCAGGCAAAACCAATATTTTAGAGTCAATCTTTTTTCTGTCTTCTGGCAAAAGTTTTCGAGCCAGTTCCCAAAGCAAACTAATTAATTGGAACACCTATTTTGCCTCGGTTCGGGCCAAAGTCGTCAACGAAGCAGAAGAGGAAACCGAAGTCGAAATCAGAATCAGTAAAGACCCTTCTGGTCAAAGTTCGACTGTTTCTCGTAAATTTTTTATTGATAAAGTCGAAAAGCCTAGAAAAAAATATCTAGGCATTGTTAAAAATGTCGTTTTTCATCCCGAAGATATTCGATTAGTGACCGGTTCGCCCAGCCGCCGCCGTGATTTTTTAGACGAAATTTTTTCTCAAATTGAATGGCGCTATACCTCAGCCTTATCTCAATACAACCGGGCCTTAAAACATCGAAATGAGCTACTTGACCAAATCCGAGATGGCCAGGCTTCCCAAAACGAACTTTTTTATTGGGATCAAGTTTTAATCAAAAATTCTCAAATAGTTCACGATTTTCGTAATAAATTTGTCCAGTCTGTTAATGATTTTTTTGCCGCTCACCCTGATTCCCAGATTAATACTATTAATATTAATTATCATCCGTCTATTGTTACTGCCGACAAACTTAAAAAAAATTACCAATACGATCTTCGCCGTGGTTACACCCAAGCCGGTATTCACCGTGATGATTTTTCTTTTGACAACTCCACTTTTCCCTCAGAAGATAAAAATTTAGCTTTTTGGGGTAGCAGGGGACAACAAAGATTAGCTGTTTTATCCCTTAGATTAGGGCAAATAAACTTTTTAGAAAAAAATTATCAAGATAAACCTATACTATTACTAGATGATATTTTCTCCGAGCTTGATCCTGAACACCAAGAATTAGTTACTAAAGTTTGCCGTCATTATCAAACTATTTTTACCTCTTCTGAACCGGAAAGTAGTCATCTTTTACCAAATTCACAAATCATCCAACTTTGATTCAACTTGCCTAGTGCAAAATCAAATTTCATGTAATATAATAACCTCACTGCCTAAATTCAGGCAGATTTTGTTCTTTAAAATTTCAATGCATTCATTTAGAGCCTTAAACTGCTAGTACCAGAAAGATTTTCAAAAAAAATTTTGATCTCGAATTTGTCGAGATTGTTAGTACTAAGAGTTTGATCGTGGCTCAGGGTGAACGCTGGCGATGTGCCTAAGACATGCAAGTCGAGCGGGACTTGTTTTTTACACCTAAAAGCTTTTTGGCTTTTGAGTGTAAAGAATAAGTTTAGCGGCGAACGGGTGAGTAATAAGTACAAACATGCCCCTTTGTAGGACATAGTCCACCGAAAGGTGGGGTAATTTCCTATAGTATCTTCGGATTAAAGACGCAAGTCGCAAAGGGAGTGGTGTGCTCGCTACCAGCTTGTTGGTAAGGTAATGGCTTACCAAGGCTATGACGGCTACCGGCTCTTAGCGGAGAGTCCGGCACAATGGGACTGAGACACGGCCCATACTTCTACGGAAGGCAGCAGTTAGGAATTTTGCGCAATGGACGAAAGTCTGACGCAGCGACATCGCGTGTAGGATGAAGGCCCTCGGGTCGTAAACTACTTTTTGGGAGCCATGAAGGCGCCCAGAATAAGGAACTACTAACTACGTGCCAGCAGTCGCGGTAATACGTAGGTTCCAAGCGTTGCCCGGTTTTATTGGGCGTAAAGCGTCTGTAGGTGGTTTTTTAAGTCTTGTTTCAAAGACCCTGACTTAATCAGGGGCAGGGGCAGGATACTGGAAGACTAGAGTTATATCGGGGTTACTGGAATTTGTGGTGTAGGGGTAAAATCCGTGGATACCACAAAGAACACCAAGCGCGAAGGCGGGTAACCAGGTATATACTGACACTCAGAGACGAAAGCTAGGGTAGCCAATCAGATTAGAGACCTGAGTAGTCCTAGCCGTAAACATTGTCTGTTAATTTTCCGGATTTTTTCCGGGAGATGCTAGCTAACGCGTTAAACAGACCGCCTGGGGAGTATAGCCGCAAGGCCGAAACTCAAACGAATTGGCGGGGAGGCGCACAACCAGTGGAGCATGTGGTTCAATTCGATACGAAGCGATGAACCTTACCTGGGTTTGAAATGTATCTGCAAGCTTTATGAAAGTAGAGCCGCCTTCGAGGGTGATACACAGCTGTTGCATGGCTGTCGTCAGCTCGTGACGTGAGTTGTTCTCTTAAGTGAGGTAACGAGCGCAACCCCTATCGTATGTTATCGTGTCATACGAGACTGCCCAGCATTATTTTGTTGGGAGGAAGGAGGGGACGACGTCAAGTCATCATGATGCTTATATCCAGGGCTACACACATCCTACAATGGGTTGGACAGAGGGTTGCAAGACCGCAAGGTGGAGCTAATCCCTAAACCATCCCTCAGTTGGGATTGCAGGCTGAAATTCGCCTGCATGAACCCGGAATTGGTAGTAATCGCAAATCAGCAGATTGCGGTGAATACGTTCTCGCCTCTTGCACACACTGCCCGTCAAATCAGCAAAGTTGAGGGTACCCAAAGGCTCTGGTTCGCCAGGGACCAAGGTAAATTCAGCGATGAGGGTTAAGTCGTAACAAGGTATCCGTACTGGAAGGTGCGGATGGATCACCTCCTTTGAGGTTTTGTACTTGATCGAAAGGTCAGTACCACTTCAATACTTTCTGGTACTAACAGTTTGGCTCTAAATGAATGTAATGAAATTAAAAATCCTCCATAATGGGGGATTTTTTGATATCATACAACTAAGACTTTATGACTTCAAAAATTGATTACCAAAATCTCCCAAAACACATCGCCATTATTATGGACGGAAATCGTCGTTGGGCTGCAGCCAGAAATCTTTCACCAAGTGATGGTCATACGGCAGGTGCTCAAAATCTAGAAAAAATTGTTGACCACTGCAAAGAAATTGGAATTAAATACCTCACTGTTTATGCCTTATCCACCGAAAACTGGAAAAAAAGATCAGCCAAAGAAGTCAAAGGAATTTTTAATTTATTACTAAAAATTGTCAAAGAAAAACGGGAAGAGTACAAAAAATCCGGCATTAAATTTTTTGTTTTGGGAAATTTTCAAGCCTTTCCTCTTAAAGTTCGTCACGCTGTCAAAAAAATTGTTGATATGGTTTTAGATCAGGAACAACTTAAATTTAATGTCGCTCTAAACTACGGTGGTAGGGATGAAATAGTTACTGCTATCAAAAATATTATCAAAGACGGCATTAAACCTTCAAAAGTTAATGAAAAATTAGTTTCCAAATATTTATATACTACCGGCCAACCAGACCCTGATCTACTTATTCGTCCCGGTGGGGAATATCGTCTTTCTAATTTCTTACTTTGGCAAACTTCTTACGCTGAACTTTATTTTACTGACATTTTGTGGCCGGATTTTGGACCAAAACAATTAGACAAAGCCATAATTTGGTATCAACAACGTCACCGCCGAATGGGAAAATAAAATCAACCGTTTCCTAACAAATCAACTCCTAACATTACTTCCACGAGTTGGACAATAAAATAAGCTATAAAAATTATCAAAAACCCTACCAAAGCCATAGTAATTCTCCCTTGACTCGCCTCCATTTTTTTTGGATCACCTGCTGCCGTCATTAAACCAATTCCTCCCATAATCAGCATAAATAGTAAAACTATCCCCGCTAACGGTAAAATATATTTCAACAACGCACTAAAAATATCTCCTAGATTGGAATTTGCAAACTTAAACCCAGTCCCTTCATAATCTGGAAGTACCACATCTGGAGCAGCGTGTATTTTCTGAATCATAATTTAGCCTTTAGTGTAATCTATCCCAGGTATTTGTAAAATATTAACCGCAATCAATCTAAACAAGAATAATGCAAACAGGGAGATTAGTAAACCAATAAGTGCCGAAGTTATAGTTTCCTTGGCCGCCTGAAGTTTCTTTTCATCACCACTTGATGTTGCCACCATAATAAATCCATAAACCATCAACAAGAATGCAATTCCTCCGGCAATTCCAAAAATAATTTGTAAAAGTTTAGATGCTATTCCTCCGGCATCATAAGGAAAACACCAATTTGCTACTGCAATCTCATTACTTTTACAACTACCTTGGGGGTTATAAACATTAGCTGAAGTATTGACGCTAGTTCCACCTGTAATTTCATTATCACCAGTAGGGGTGCTCTTATTAACACATTTAGCCTCAATTCCACTATTATTCTCCATTTTATATTCTCTACACTCATCATCTCCTTCACAAGTCTTAGAAAAGTTAAAATCAGGAGCTCGGATACAGTTATAAATATCATCACCAATACATATAGACCCTCCAATTACATCCCTTCTACCGCTTTGATTAATACAACCAATTTCATCCTTGTTTTGACAAAAAGATGTATTAACATCATCATTACAGTTTTGGTTATTTCCACACTCAGTCACCATTTCCCAACCATTAAAACCACATTTTTTTACATCTCCATCAACACAGTGTATCGCTTCAAAACCATAATTAGTGTTAAATACCTTACAAGGAAGAGTTTTACATTGAGCTCTCCAGCTCATAAAATTATCATACACCCCAAAAAAATTTGCCACGCCAGTATCAAAATTTAACATATTACACACTTGATCCCCGGTACATTTTTCCACTTCTTCTACTTTCCCATTAATACACTGTCCTCGCGTCTCCTTATCTATACAAACATAACTTTTATTAGCGGCTTTTTGATTTTCAATATCTTGTAATGAATAATTTATATTTTCACAATAAGTCTCAGAAAGACAATCAGCAGTCATCCCTGTCTCATTGCAAGGATTATTTTCATTATTACACGTATATGCATCCTCAAAAAACAATTTTCCAGTTTCAGTATCTTTTGTACACCTTTTAACAGCCCTATTATTTGTCGCCTGAAGAATTTGGTAAACAGATGGATTGTCAGGTAATGTTAGCACACCACAATAAGATTCACCTATTTTATACTTAGCGATTGAATACTCCCCAGTAGTTTGATCCCTAACAAGCCTTTCACAAACTTCTTCAGCAAAAACCTTTCCGTTCAAAAAAAACGACAACACCATCACCATCGCCAAAACCAACAACATCCTTCTTTTCATATTTCAATTCTATCAAATGCTACACTAAATTAGTGCAATTTAATTTCAAAAAAATCTTTACAATCTTTGTCTTTATTTTCTTATTTTTAGCCCTCCCGTCTTCAAAAGGGGGTTTTGTCTTGGCCGACCCTATCGATGACTGTATTAACAATGGTGACAGTAGTGAAGCGTGTATCAAATTAATCAAAGAGAGAATCAATGGCTTACAAGCCGCCATCGATCCGCTCAAAACTGAATCTACTGATCTTTCCAAAAAAATTAGTTCAGCCAGAAGTCAAATTACCCAAATTAGTTCTCAAATCAAAAACCTAAATACCCATCTTTCCGAAAAAGAAGCCGAGCTCGATAATCAGCAAAAACTTTTAGAGCAAAGAGTCAAGCGTTACTACAAAAGCAGCAAAAAATTTTCCCCTCTAATGATTTTCTTGTCTAATACCGAGGGAACTTCACTTTTACAACAATATGCTCTTTATCAATCAGTCATCAGCCAAGATAAACTTATGATTACCCAATATACCAGCGACATTAATACCTTAAATAACAACAAAACCGAATTGGAAACTGAAACCGCCAAGCTCGCCTCAATTAAAAAAACTCTTGAAGACCGTTTTAGTTTTTTAAGCCAAGAGATTACCAAAGCCGAAACTTACAAATCTGAATTAACCGAAAATTTAAAACAACTAGAAGCCAAAAGGCTTGCTTCTCTCGGTCTTCCAACCACTACCGGTTCTGGTATTTCTTGTGTTGACGACAGAAACATCGACCCGGGTTTTGGCACTGGTTTTGCCTTTTTTACTTTTGGTATCCCTCACCACGTCGGTCTTAATCAATATGGTGCCTATGGTCGGGCCAACGCCGGCCAAAGCTATGATCAAATTCTACGTGCTTATTATAATTTTGATGAGTATCAAGATAAGGGAAGTATCACTATCAAAGTTAATAACGGTAACGGAATTAACCAAGGCAGTGTGATTTGGACCGGCAGCTTAGAAGATTATGTCAAACGAATTTATGAGGTTCCTGCCAGTTGGCCGATTGAATCACTCAAAGCCCAGGCCATTGCCGCCAGGTCTTATGCTTTGGCTGTAACTAATAACGGACAAGACTCTATTTGTAATAATCAATATTGTCAGGTTTTTAAAACTGACCCCAAAGGTGGTCAATGGGAACAGGCAGTTAATGATACCTCCGGCAAAGTTATGGTTGTTGGCGGTCAACCAATTACCGCTTGGTTTGCCTCTACCGCTGGGGGCTATACTTTTACCTCTGGCGATATTTGGGGAAATGATCGCAGTTGGACCAAAAGAGTTCGTGATACCAGCGGTGATGTTAATTCTCTTGATGATTTAAAGGCTAAAGCCTATGACAAAGACTCGCCTTGTTTTTATTCCGCTCAAGGTTACCGCAAAGAATATAACAAATCTGCTTGGTTAAAACCTGCCGAAGTCGCCGATATCGTTAACGCTATTCTTTTATCTCAAAAAGACAGCTCTGTTAACGGCAACTTATCTCCTATTGATCAGGGTGGTTGGAGCATGGACAAGGTCAAAGAAGAGTTAAAAAACAAAGGTGGAACCGTGTGTAATACCGTTAATTCAACTTCTCAGTCTTTCGATTTTAGTAGTGGTAAAACAACTCAAATTTCTCTTAATTGTGATACCGGTACTTTTTCTTTCGATGGTTCTACTTTTAAAAGCTATTTCAATGCCCGCGCTCCTGCCAACATCGCCATCGTCGGACAACTTTACAATGTTGAAAAACGATAAAAATGTTTATAAAAAATTTTCTTTCCCCGTCTTGTGAAAGAAGGGGATAAAGGGGAAGATTGAATGATTCTAATTTATGCCTTTTCCAACCAATGGGGCACTAACATCTCTCACCGCATTTTATTAGAATTACAAAAAATTATTAATAAAAATAATTTCGAATTTCGCCTTATCTATTTTGATCCCAAATCATTTTTCCAGAAATACATTTCTCGAAACCAATATAATCTGATTATTGGTCTGGGTGATTTGTATGGAAATTTTTCCAAAATTCGTATCGAAACCCAAACAAAAAACGCTTATAACGACCAATCTATTTATCCTTTTTCCCCGTTTTTACTCGATTTAAGTCTGCCAAATCTTGACAATTTTGATTCAAACTATTTTGCTATCAGCTCTAATATGGGCACTTACAATTGCAATTGGATTGCCTATTCTACACAACTTCATATTAATCAAAAACAGCCCGATACGAAGCATATTTTCCTTCATCTTCCCAAAAGATCCAACGCCGCTTTTTTAGCCAATCAAATTAAAAATCTTTTAGAACTAAATAATATAATTTAATAAAAAATATTGCTCCCCTTCATCAAGGGGAGCTGTCCGTAGGACTGAGGGGTTTCTTATGATAAACTAAAGCATGAACCGATCTAAAGATTTAGACAACATCGCCACGGACGATTCAATAGCTACTTCTTCGATTGATCAAAAGAAAGAATCTCCCAAAACCAGTCTCCCTACCGATACTAGTCAAAAAATTTATGATATTTTAGGCCATACCAAGAGTTCTTTTTCCTCATTTTTAGTCCACCCAAAAGTCGTCTCTTTCTCCGAACGCAACGAAGATGAACAGATTTATTTAGCACTCAGACCTCACTGGATTACCAACCTTCATTGGATGATTATCTCAGTTTTAATGCTTTTTGTTCCTTTGTTTTTCCATTATTTTAGTTTTTTAAATTTTTTCCCCACTCAATACCAATTCTCTGCTGTTCTTTTTTGGTATCTCTTTACTTTTATTTTTGCTTTTGAAAAATTTCTTAATTGGTATTTTGATCTTTTTTTGGTTACTAACCAACGGGTTGTCGATATTGATTTTAACAATCTTCTCAATAAACATTTTGCCGAAGCTGATCTCGACATGATTCAAGATGTTTCATCATCCGTCAAAGGTCTTTTGGGAACTTTTTTTAATTATGGTGATGTCCTTATCCAAACCGCCGCCAAAACAAACCAAATTAATTTTGAAAAAATTCCTAATCCTGAAAAAGTTATTAAATTACTCAAAGAATTACGTGATTTAGAAGAACAAGAAGGAGGGCTAGATGCTTAATTTAATTGATTTAAACATTAACACTTATTTTTTTAGTATTACCAAAATTTTTTTCATTGTACTGGCCGTTCTTTATTTAGTTTTTTCCGTAATTGTTGTCAAACAAGTTAGCGCCATGTCTAAAAGTATTACTGACAAGTTTAATCCAATTTTAATTATCTTTTCTTACATCCACCTTGCCTTCTCTGTTGTTTTAGTCTTAAGTATGTTCGGTTTGTAGTATCATTAATTAATGCACTTCACCTGTCGTTCTTTTATTGGTAAAAATACCCCTAATTGGTGGGCTCAATATTGGGAAAACGAACCGGATGATTTAACCAAAAATTCCAAAGGTCATTTGTTCGGTGTCATTAATTTATCTTGTAATAATTCTGACACTATTATTCAGACAGGTCACGATTTGATTAATCAAATCAACAGCCAATATTTTTCAAACCAATCAGACTCAGTTTTAGCCAGTCTTACACAAATTATTAATAAAATTAATCAACAACTTAATCCCGATGAAAAACTTGATTTAGCTTTGGCAGTTATTCTCAATGATCAACTTTTTTTAATTGTCTTTGGTGATATCGAAGTTAGCCTTCAACGTCAAAACCAAATTAGTCGTCTTCTGTCTGGCAACCAAGAATCTCCGGCTGTTATTTCCGGTCCCATCCAAAATCTGGACAGAATTTTTATTTCCTCTTCAAAATTCAAAGATCAGTTCACTTGGGACAAACTTAAAACCATTTTAATTGACCAAAAAATTCAAAATATTGAAGAAAATTTTCTTACCGATATTTATTCCCTTGATGACCAAACTTTACTTAGCGCCGCCTTAATTGAAGTTCACCAAGAAGAAGATATTCCTTCCACAATTTCAAATTCTTCTCCTGACTTAACTGACAATTCAACCACGGAAATTATTCCACCTTCTTCCGAGCAATCCATCAATTCTCCGATTATTCCTCACAAAAATCCGTCAGTTTATGTCCGTCAACGTCTTAATTTCAAAATTGGTAATCATCAAAAAATTCGCCTGACTCTTGCCTTAGTTTTATTAATTGGTCTTTCAATAAGTTTTTATTTTGGCCATAAAAAAAATCAGGCAAATCTTGCCGAGTCTCAATTTTCTCAATACAAAACTGAACTGGAACAAAAGTTAAACAATATTTCTGCTGTCAAAAGTCTCGACCTTGATACTGCTTACTCTACTGCCAAAGAAGCCCAAGAAATCATCAACAATATGGCCAATCTTAAAATTTATTCAGATGAAGTTGCCCAATATCAATCCCAAATAAATTCCATTCTTTCCCAAACAGGGGACAGTGACAGTTTTACCCCCGATATGGTTTATGACACGTCTCTAATTACCAGCAATCCTAAATTTTCTCAAATTACTTTTTCTAAAAATCTACTTTATTTACTCGATTCTTCCTCGGGTCGAATCGACACTCTAAATCCCGAGCAAAAATCTACCAAAAATATTACAGTCTCCGACTCAATTAAATCTGCCCAAAAAATTTTATTAGACAGTAACCAGGTCTACATTTTGTCCCAAGACCAAGTTAAATTAGTCGAAAAAGATGGACTTACTTCTAAATTAAATCTTAACGATTATTCTTCAGTTCATCCCACTGACGTTCAATTTTGGAATGGCTCAGTTTATGTTTTAGATAACGCCGATCAAATAATTTGGAAATTTACTCCCAATTCTTCCGGATTTTCTGAACCCCAAAATTGGTTAAAAAATAATTTAAAACTAGAAATCGGTTCCAAATTTTTAGCCATTGATGGTCGCATATGGACTATGACATCTTCCGGCCTCGTCAATCTTTATATCAGCGGCGTCAAAGATAATTTCAAACAAAAACAAAGTTTTGATATTTCTTCAGCCTCATCTTTAGTTACTGACCCCGACAGTGATTATTTAATTCTTACCGACAAATCAAAGTTTATTTATGTCTATCGCAAAAACGGCGAATTTGTTTCCAAATATAATCTCGACAAATTTGACGTCCTCAGTGTTTCTCTCGACGCCGCCAACAAAACCATCTATTTCCTCTCCTCCGACCAAAAAATTTACAAGATAACCTTATAATTTAAGACTTCTCCCTTTTTTAAGGGGAGATGTTGAGTGAAACGAAACAGAGAGGTTTGAAATTTGTTAAACTAACGCATGCGTTACTTCAACAAAGATTCTCGTGATTATCAGTTTACTGATAAATTTGAAGCCGGCATCGCCTTAACTGGCGCTGACGCTAAATCTTTGCGCACCCAAACACCCCAATTCATTGGTTCTAAAATAGAAGTCATTAACGGCCAACCAATTTTATTTAACCTAAAAATTCCCAAATATAAGTTTTCTCAAAAAGAAGAAATAAGCAAAAACCCATCCGAAATAAATCTTTTATTATCCGAAAAAGAAATTGCCAAGCTAATATCTTTCCGTCATCAAAAATATATGATTATTCCTATCGCTATTTATCTAAAAGGCAAGTGGTTTAAAATCGAAATCGGCGTTGGCCGCAAATTGCGCAAGTACGAAAAAAGACAAAAAATCAAAGATAGAGAGATGTCAAGAATTCTTAAATAAAACGAAACTTAATTCTTACCCTCCTTTTTTCAAGGGAGGGTGGCCGAAGGCCGGGTGGGTTTGAATAGTGGAGATGCCGGGTATCGAGCCCGGGTCCGAAAACAGACTGTAAAAAACATCTACAAGCTTAAATTATTTTCTCCTACACTTTCAACAGCTAAAGTAAATAAAAGGCGTTAAAACGTCAATTGGTGAAGGCATTACCCTCCTCTTAGATTTTTAAAAAATTGAGATTCTAAAAATAGCATTCTGATTTAGTTGGCACTTACAATTTCTCTTCAGAAAAGGGAAATAGTAAATGGAGAAGCTTATGCTAAAGCGTAAGCTAAGTTAGCATTATTTTGAAAACCATAGTTTCCAAAAGAAGTGGCTAAATTAAATTTCTCACCAAAATTAGATTTGGCATGTTTTGTTTTGATTCTGTTTTACGACTTAATTTAATCAAAGTCGGCTTGCAGTTTTTTAAAGTTCTTGTCCCGTCGATGCAATACATCCCCGAGGAATATATTATACCAAATACTACCTAAAAATCCAAAAAAATATTCCCCCGTCTTGTCAAAGAAGGGGGCTAGGGGGAAGATTGAATATGTCTCTAATCCTTGACCTAATTTTCCCCAAAACCTGCTTCGGTTGTGGTAAAAATGGTTCTTATTTTTGCCAAAAATGTCTTAAAAATCTCAAACATCATTCCCCTAAATTTTCTATGGATTCAGTCAAAGAGGGGAGTCTTAGTTTGTTCAAATATAATGGCCTCATTAGATCTGCCATCCAATCTTTAAAATATGAATTTGTCACTGATCTAACCGATGAATTTAGCGGCCTTTTCTCTCAACAAATTATTAAAAATTACCCCAAGCTTTTAGCTTACTGGCAAAATAATAATTTTGTTATCACCCCTATTCCTCTTTATATTTCCCGCCAAAATTGGCGTGGTTTTAACCAATCGGAAATTATGGGAAAACTTATTGCCCAAAAATTAAATTTAACTTTCTCCAATCAAATTATTTTTCGTCATCGCCACACTTTTACTCAATCTCATCTCAAAAATCACTTCAAGCGTCAGCAAAACATTAAAAATGCTTTTACCCCAATTCTTCCTCCACCCCAAAACATAATTATCTTCGACGATGTTTCCACCACCTTTTCTACTCTTAATTCCGCTTTTAATACAATTAAACCCTTTGGCCTAAATCACTGTTGGTTTCTGACATTGGCGGGTTAGAAAAATTCCTTTCACTTCTAATTTGCTCTGCTGTTTTCATCTGCGACACTGGTTCAATTCTGGGTAAATCCTCATCAGTAATCTGCCAACCTTCAATCGGTGTTAATGAACTTAAATAAAAATTTTCTACATCAAGTCCATGTCCGGTCAAAGATTCTCTTAATTCTTTAACCACTTCTTCTTCAATCAAACTTCTGTCAGTCGACAAAGCGTTGGCCAAAGTATGGTTAGTTATAACTTTTCTAATTCGGCTTCGGGTTACCGGTCGAACTACTTTTGACACAAAATTCTCGCCGATATTTTGCCATATCTCTGGCAATCTCTCGGTATCTAACTTTATCAAGACCGTCGCTTCCACAGCCACAAACTTATTATCCGAAGTTACCGCATTAATCACTTCATCTCCCATAATTTCTTTGTTATCTTTCAAAAAGATATCCTTAGAAACCGTATATTCAATCAACTGAGCATTAAACAATTTCACCCGATGAATAATTGGAATCTTAAAATGCATTCCTGGATACCACACGTTTTTCAAAACACCCCTAAAAATACTATAAATACAACCCACGTGTCCTGGCGGAATAGTGACAATAAACCCACCAACAACTTCATCAACCAACAAAGAGACCAATAAATTATCAATAGATGCCATAAGTGTTTAAATTATACAGCAATTAGCTTTTAAAAACATTCCGCTAATTCCATTAATCTTTTTTCTGGATCTTCATTTTTAACTATGTATGAAGCAATTAGTATTCCTTTAGCACCAAGTTTCAAAGAAACCCTTACATCTTCCTGAGAATGTATTCCCGCACCGGCCAAAACCGGTGTTTTTCCAAACAAATCAACCATTTTTTTAATTACTTCCGGTTTTTCCGTAGCCACTGATTTATCAGAGCTTCCAATTAAGTATCTTGGTTCATAAGCAATATAATCTACTTTCAAATCTTTAGCCCATTTTTCGGCCTGACCAAAACTACTCAAACACAATGTTACCTTATAATCCTTAGGCCATGCAGCCAACATTTTTTTTATCGTTCCTGGTTTTTTACGACATTCCGAATGATTCAATAATGTTCCGTCAATTCCAGCGGCTTTTGCCTGAAGAGGGGAAATCGAACCCGAAACTGCTCCTTCAAAAAGATCATCACTATTTTGAATCCACACCTCGCCACCGACTTTCTCTTTTATCATTCTGGCGTCCAAAGCCGATACCACCGGTATTATTTTAACTTTAGTTTTTTCCTGTACCTTTCGGCAAATTTTTGCCAATTCCAAAGACCCATTTTTAAACGTGCATTCATAGACTTTAAAATTTACTGCAATCATATTTTTACCTCTAATAAATTTTTAATTTGTTTTACCCTTGCCCTGTCAAGGGAAAGGGAGGGGTTAGGGTTTGTTATTTTTTTAATGTATATTTTTGTTGTAATTGACTAATCCCATTTTTCAAAGCAGTCATAACATCATCATTATCAGCATAACTAGATAAACCATTAACTGCATCAGTAAAATATTTTTGCATTTCTGCATTAACTCCATCATCACCAGTAGACGAAGCCAAATACCAACTTGTTGCCTTATCAGCCACCGACACAAAAGGCCAAACTTTAGGGTTATCTTTTAATTCACTCATCATACTTTTTCTGGGGTAAATTTCTCCAAAAGCTCTAGTTTGACTTTCAGCCGCATAAAGTTTTTCCAACACCTCTTTTGAACTTAAATATTCCAAAAAATCCCAAGCCACTTCTTTATGTTTACTTTTATTATTAACTCCTTCAGTCCAATAACTTGCCCAATGAATATTAGTCAATTCTGCGTCTTTATCGGTTATGTCACCATTAACCTGCAATTGTGGCATAACTGTGATTCCATAATTCAAACTTTTATTTAAATTAGCCAAATCAAACACCCTCCATGAATCCCCAAAATAAAATGCTAACTTGCCACTGGCAAATAATTCTAATGAGTTTGGCAACGTTTCATCCCAAACATTCTGAGCGGATTTAGCAAAAGAAGCATAAAATTTTAGTGCATCTCCCAAATTTTCGTCCGTATTTATATTTTTAGCAAAATCAATTCCATTTTGCTTTGTCATCAAACCCAAAATATCACTCCAATGTTCTACATTGTCATTAGCTGTCCCAATTCCAGCTCCTGCCGTTTGAATAATTCCTCGCTCATCTTTAGTTGTTAACTGAATCGCCGCTTCCTGTAATTCCCACCAACTTTTTGGTATTCCTATTCCTGCTTTTTCCAGCAAATCCTTGTTATAAAACATAGCTAATCCGTCATACATCAAAGGAACCGACACCCATTTTCCATTCTCTTTCAAATCAGTTGCATAAACATCAAAAAAATCTATATCCAATCCTACACTACTTACTTTATCTGTAGGCACTGCCTCCAAGTAATTCCTAAACATCGGAATCCAAGTATTATGAATTCTAAAAATATCCACATTTTCCAATCCTTCAGTTTCACTTTTTGCCAATCTCGATGCTAATCTGGTTCGGTAACTTTCCAATTGGTTCCTTTTATAATTTATCGTAATATTCGGGTGCTTAGTTTCATAATCACTAATCACTCCATTCATTATTTCTTCGCTTTCCCACAAACCCCAATAATTCAAAACTATTTTTTCCTCTTCCTTGGGTTTCCTTAAAAACAACACTAATACTATTAATAAAACCAAAACCCCTCCTCCCAAAATCATTATCAATTTCTTATTTTTTGACCAAAAATTATCTTTTGTTTCCACCGGAGTTGATACCTTTATATCATTATCCACAACCTCTTTTGGTGGTAATTCAGGTTCAGCTTTCTCTTCTAGCAATCTTTCAGGAACCTTTCTGGGTGGTAATGGTGAGTTAATTTCATCTAAGTTCACAAACATATCATACCAAAATAATCTATACTCTTACCATGACTAATTTCTATTTTTCTCTCATCGCCAGCCTCATTATCAGCTCCGTTTCCCTTGTTGGTTTGTTATTATTTTCTCTCAAAAAAACCTTTATCCAAAAAATTACCTTATTTTTAGTTAGTTTTGCTGTTGGCGCTTTACTTGGCGATGCTTTTATTCACCTAATTCCCGAGTCTTTTGAATCAAACTTAGTTCTTTCACCTTCAGTATTAATCCTTATTGGAATTTTATTATTTTTTATTTTAGAAAAATTTTTACTTTGGCATCATTGTCACGAAGTTGACTGTCATCAAGACAGTAAACATATTATTACTTTAAATTTGGTTGGTGATAGTGTTCATAATTTTATCGACGGTGCTCTAATTGCTGCCAGTTTTAATGTCAGTTTTTTGGTCGGAATTACCACCACCATTGCCGTAATTCTGCATGAAATTCCCCAAGAAATCGGCGATTTTGGCATTATGATTCACCACGGCCTTTCTGTTTCAAAAGCTATTTTTTACAATTTTCTCTCAGCCCTAACCAGCGTTTTGGGAGTCGCTGTTATTTTTATTCTCAATCTCGATTTTTCTGCTTATCTTGTTCCAGTTACTGCCGGTGGTTTTATTTACCTTGCTGTCGCCGACCTCATCCCTGAACTCCACCGCCACGACTCCAAAATCTCCACCTCTGTCATTCAGCTAATTTGCATTCTCCTCGGACTTGGTCTTATGTACTGCCTTCTATTTTTGGAATAATTTATGCGTCATTGCGAGGAGTGAAACGACGAAGTAATCTCGTTTAGAACTTAGTCATTTTTATTTGTTATCATTTTCTATGACTATCGATATTTACACCGACGGAGGATCACGGGGTAACCCTGGCGTTGCCGGTTACGGCGTTGTTATTTACGACGACCAAAAAAACATTCTCTACAAAGAAGCCAAATTTATTGGTATCAAAACCAACAATGAAGCCGAATATTCCGGCATTATTGCCGCTTTAGAATGGGTCAAAAAAAACCAAGATAATTATCAAATAACTGGGTTAAATTTCTTTGCTGATTCCCAATTAATGATTCGCCAGCTCCAGGGTTTATACAAGGTCAAAGCCCCAACCCTTTTACCCCTTTTCGCCCATTCCCAACAACTCTTAACCCAAATTAATTTACCCGCCAAATTCACCGATGTCCGGCGCGATTTTAATCAGTTAGCCGACCAGTTAGCCAATCAGGCCATGGACAATCGTCTAAAATGAAATCAACTATTAAAAATTTATTAATCGCTTTTTTAATTACTCTCTTCCCGGTTTTACTCTTATTTACGCCAATAATTTTAAATTACAACAAAAGTGCCAGTAATACCAAAGTTTTAACCAAAGACTATTCTCACCTCTCCCGTAATCAAATTATTACTAAACTCAACCAGGAATTTCTCCTCCCCGAAAATTTAAATTTAAATTATCAAGATAAAAACTTTACTATTTCTATTGCCTCAATTTCTGCCCAAATCAATACCGACAAAATCGCTTCAACTATTCTTTACCGTCGTCTTGATGAAGGTATTTTTAATTACGTTAAATACTTTTTCAATCCCAAAGAATTTTCTCTTAATATTGACTATGACTCTTCATTACTCTCTCAAAATATCACCGATATTGCCAGTCAAATTGACAAACCATTTGTCCCCACCGAGCTTGTAGTCGACAAACAAAAAATTTCCGTTACTAATGGTTCTCTCGGTATTAGTCTAGACCAATCCAAACTCCAAGAACAGATTCTTAACAATCTCGCTTTTGCCAATTTTAACGAAACCATTCCCATCCCTGTCAATTCCATTGGTTCAATCCCTGACGAAACTCACATTAATCAAACTATTTCCCGGGCCAAAAATCTGTTAGGTAAATCTTTAACCATAAAAACACCAGACGATAAGCCGGTTGTTATTGACGATCAAACTTTAATTTCTTGGATTGATTTTGACAACGGTTTTCAAACAGAAAAAATCGATACCTATTCCCAAAACCTGTCTCAAAGTTTAAAAACCGAACCAGTTGATGCTGTTTTCAAATTTGAAAATAATCAAGTTTTAGAATTCCAGTCAGCCAAAAATGGCATTTCGGTCGACCCTGAGCAACTTTCCCAAGACATTATTTCTGCTTTTACCGACTTAGAAAATTCTGATAAAACCACTTTCGAATTTAATTTATCCTTTCAATCAGACGAGCCAAAACTAAAAAATGATGATGTTAATAATTTAGGTATCAAAGAGCTTCTTGGTAGCGGAACTTCTACTTTCAAACATTCCAGTGCCACTCGTAATGTTAACATCGCCAAAGGATCCTCTATTGTTAACCGAATTTTAGTTGCCCCTGGTGATACTTTTTCTTTTGTCAAATCTCTGGGCGAAGTTTCTCTTGATGTTGGTTACGCCAAAGCTTATATTATCCGTCAAGGCAAAACCGAACTTGATGTCGGTGGGGGAATTTGCCAAGTTTCCACTACTTTCTTTCGGGCTATTCTCAACGCCGGTCTTGATATTATTGAACGAAAAGCCCATGCTTACCGCGTTAGTTACTATGAAGAAGACAGTAAACCTGGCTTCGACGCCACCGTTTTTATCCCCAGTCCTGACTTAAAATTTATCAACGACACTGGCCATTATGTCCTCATTCAAAGTATTTTAAATATGGACGAACGTCGCTTAACTTACGAAATTTATGGTACCTCTGATGGTCGCCAAGTTGTAATCGATAATTATCGCCAATGGGATTACACTCCCGCTCCTCCCGATGTTTGGATTGATGACCCCACTCTTCCTGCCGGCAAAGTAGTCCAAGACGAACATGCTGTTCCCGGCCTAAAAACTGCTTTCAATTGGACTGTAACAAACAAGGATGGCGCTATCATTCATCAAAAAACTTTTCAATCAAATTTCGCCGCTTGGGCTGCCGTCTACCGTCGCGGGCCGCAAAATTAATTACTAATTAATAATTAAAATTTCATCGTTTTTTGAATTTTTGTAATTATTTTGATAATTTCTTCACAATCATTAGTCATTGATTCTGCTTGTTTTAAATTTAAATAATCACTCTCTTTTAAAAGTTTTATCCAATATAAAGTTTCTCGTGATTCTTTATAAGCTATTGAAATTTTTGAAACAAAATCATTTTTCGATTGACCCCCAATAGCTTCCTCAACATTAGCTCCAATTGACGTTCCACTTCTTAATAATTGTTTAGATAAAATATATTCTTTTTTATTCTCTTTAAGATATTTATAAAGTTTAACTATTCTCAAAGCAAAACAAAAACTTTTTTCTTGGATTATATTTTTCTTCACTAATTAATTATCTTACTTTTACTAAAAATTAGTAATTAATAATTCGTAATTAGTAATTAAAACGGAAGTCTTGGGTCCCTATCTAATTTATCGATATTTTCCACAAATTCACCTCTTTCTGCTTTTTGGTAAGCAACTATTCCAATCATCGCCGCATTATCAGTATTTAAATTCTTAGCAAATGGCATATAAATTGGTAAACCCATTTCTTTTGCCAATTTTCTAAGTCTTTTCCGTAATTCCAAATTAGACAAAACTCCACCACTGGCTAGTAATAATTTTGGCCGATATTTTTCTATGGCCAGCTTGTATTTTCTCAAAAGTGTTTCAAAAACCGCATTTTGAAACGTCGCCGCTAAATTATTTAAGTTTTTATAAATTTTTTCGGCTGGCCAATCCTTCACTTTATAATAAAAACTGGTTTTTAATCCGGAAAAACTATAATCCAATATTTTTTTGTTAGCTAATGGATGGGGGAGATCCAAAAAATTAACATCTCCACCTTTTGCTAATCTTTCAATTATTGGTCCACCCGGATAACCCAATCCCAGTAATTTTGCCGCTTTATCCAATGCTTCCCCAGCCGCATCATCCAATGTCTCCCCAACAACCGTATAAATTAACTTTTGTCCTAAAGATGGCTCCCTTTCATCAAGGGGAGCTGTCCGAAGGACTGAGGGGTTTGTTATTAAAATAATTTTTGAATGTCCCCCAGATACTGTCAGTGCCAAGGCTGGGAACTCCATTTTTCTTTCCGGTTTTCCTGCTTTATTTTTGACTAAATTTGCCATTACATGACCTTCAATATGATTTACAGCCACTAATTTTTTATTGTATTTTTTAGCCAATTCTTTGGCTTTATTTACTCCAATCCCTAGCGCAATTGCCAGCCCCGGGCCCTGTGTCACCCCAATCACATCAATATTTTTAATTTCTTTCTCAATTATTTCTTCAGGCGACAGTTTTCTCCCTGCCCTGTCAAGGGAAGGGTTGGGGAAGGGTTTTGATCTTTTCAATGCTTCAGCTATAACAGTATTGATTCGCGATTGATGTGCCCTTTTGGCTATATCCGGCACTACTCCGCCCCATTTGGCGTGCAAATCAATTTGTGAAGAAATTATGTTTGACAAAACCCTATCATTCTCCAATACTGCCGCACAAGTGTCATCACAACTGGTTTCTATTGCCAATATTTTCATAAAACTGTATTATTAAAATGTAAATTATGGAAACTAAAAACAGCACGTATCTAATACTATCCATAATCTTGCTGATTTTATCAGCAATTGGTGGATATTTCCTCCTTCAAAATTTTCAGTCCGTTAATCAAACAACTTATACGACTAAAACTACCCCAAAAATCGAACTAATACCCACTGACGTTGTTACTAATGAAACAGTTGCAACTACCAGTTTGGGAGAATCATCATCTTCGGCCAAAATTAGCCTTACTCCGACTGCCACCGCTTCAGCTCTAAAAACTACTATCACCCCAACCAAAACCCTGACTACTACTCCCACTAAAACTCCAACTGCTATTCCTACCATTACCAGCACAACCGGCAATTTAAAAACGTATACCAATTCTACCGATGCTTTTTCTATTTCTTATTCATCCTCACGGGTTTTTACTCAAGACACTGAAACCAGTGGTAATCGTTACACCTTTTCCTCATCTGTAGGTAATTTTGCCGTTCACGTTAGCCCCTCTGGTACTTGGTCTTGGACTCATCCGAATCGTCAGTTTAGCACTGATTTTACGGTTTCCGGCCAACCTACTTTTAGATACGATATTACTACTCAAACTATTGTTGACCTGCAATCCAGTACCAAAAACTATACCCTCCAATGTGTTCACAACGGTGTCGCCGCTGTCAAAACCGAATGCGAAGCCTTCGTCTCTTCCTTCAAACTTTTATAATCTATTAATGGATAAGAAGATAATTAATCCAGACAATTTTACCCAAATAATGGGATCTTATTCTCATGGAATAGAGGTTGATGTTGGTGACTCAAAAATGATTTTTGTTACCGGTCAGATTGCCATGGACCAAAATGGCAACGCAGTTGCTCCTGACGATATTACTAAACAAACCGAATTTGTATTCCAAAATATTCAAAAAATTTTACAGTCAGCTAATTCGTCTCTGGACGATGTTGTTAAAGCGGTTATCTATGTCACCGATATTTCCAAATTCAAAGATATTTCTACAATTAGAAATAAATATTTTGCCACTTCTAAACCTGTAAGTACTTTGGTCGAGATAAGTAAAACAGTCAAAGAAGGCTGTGATATTGAAATTGAAGTAATCGCTATAAAAAAATTACCTAATTTAAAAATTTAAAAAGTTCCCCTTTCGTCAAAGGGGAAAGCGGCGTAGCCGAAGGGGATTTTGTCTTAATATCTTATCTCTCTTGTCTTTTCATCCACATACCCAAAATTCACTGTTACTGTTTTAGCTATTTTATTTAACTTTTTTAAGTATTTTTCTCCCATATTTTCCGGCCATTCAATACAACTAATAGTATTTTTTTCAAACAAATCCAAAAATTTTATTTCTTCCAAATCCTTCTCTGACGTAATTTTATACAAATCCATGTGTAGAAATTTCATCATTTTCTCCCCTTGCCCTGTCAAGGGAAAGGGGCAGGGGGTTAGGGTTTTGTATTCGTTATAAATTACAAAAGTAGGGGAGGTGATTTTCTCTTCTACTCCTAATAATCTACCTATTTTTCGGCTAAAAACTGTTTTTCCACAACCAAGGTCGCCCGATAACAAAAACACCAGCGGCTTTTTATTTAAGCCCTGCCCTGTCAAGGGAAGGGTTTGGGAAGGGTTTGATTTACGTAATATAAACTCCGCGATTTTCTCTGTTTCTCGTTCTGATTTACTAATTAAACTATTTGTTTTTCCAGTGATTAAATCGCCCCGTCTTAAAACTTTAATTTCAGATCCAGTTAAATCTATCACTGTCGACGGTTTGTTTCTGGGTAATTTACCCGCATCCACAATCAAGTCAATCATGTCTCTTTTTTTCTTCGACAATGATTTTAAAAATCCCTCTATTGAATAATTTGGTTTTCTCCCCGCCAAATTAGCCGATGTTGCCGTTACCGGTTTTTTTAAAATTTTTACTAAATCCGTAATATATTTATTGTCAGGGATTCTAATTCCCAAAGTCCCATTTTCCGCCTCTATACCATTTACTACCTTATGTTTCCCGTTATTAATTATTGTAAAAGGCCCCGGCAGTAAAGTTGAATAAATATTTTCGTCGTTTTTACTTAATTTTACGTATTCCATAGCCATTTTTTTATCCAAAACTGCTACCGAAATTGCCTTTCCAGTCCACCTATTTTTAAAATTTAACAGTTTTTCCACTGCTTTTTTGTTAGTCGGATCTACCATTAATCCATAAACCGTATCCGTTGGAAACACCACCAACCCACCACTCTTTATCACCTCCACCGTTTTTTCTATAGCCTTATTGTTTTTAATATTTATTATTTTCATGGTTTTACTTAAAGATTTCTCCCTTTTTTAAGGGGAGATGTCAATTTTATTGACAGAGGGGTTTTGTTTTAAGTTCCCCTTTCATCAAAGGGGAAAGCCCCGAAGGGGAAGGGGATTTTGTCTTTATCTTCTCTTCCATCTCCCTCTGCCATTTCTCATATTTCTTTTCCATTTTCTTTAAATCCGGTTCACCAAATTTTTTTCTAAATCTTTCAAAAACTACCACTGATTCCGGCCATAATCTCGCTAATTTTTCTTTAGAATGTTCAAAACTATCAAATTTTGGTCCTGATTTTGAATGAAAATTATCGGCATATGCTACTAATTCTTCTTCTAACGTTATTGGAATATAATCTTTGTGCTCCAGTGGTAAATTATTAGCTATTACATTTTCTTCTACTATTCCTACCCCCAAGTGAACTATTGTCATTCTGGCAATTTCTTCATCAATTCCTTCATCTTTCAAAATTTCATAACCTCTTACGCCATGTAAGATATATGGCATATCACCATTTTTTTTATAATAATCATAACAACCAATATCGTGTATCAATGCTCCAATCTCCACTAATTCTCTATTAATTCTAGTTCCATTTTTAATTAAATTATCCGCCAATTGTAGGGCAATATCCTTCACTACCAAACTATGTCCCCACACTAAATCTAATAATTTTTGTTGATCTTTTCCCACAGCATATTTTTGATGGAGCTTATAAACTTCTTCTCGAGTCATATTCCTAATTTTATCACCATAATTTTTTCAAAAAAGTTATTCAAACTTAAACTGCACATAGTGTAAGATATTAATATAAGAAACATATGAGTGAATCTAATGAAGTGCATAAACCAACAGGTAATCCTACTACTAAAACAGAAAGACATCGAATAATTATAAACGCTACACATTTAATTCCGTTATACGAAAGACCTGTTGACTCAAAAATTTCAGAAGAAGTTATCGCCAAAGAATCTTTACCCACCGAGATACCTTTACTTGGGTCTTCTATTATTGAAGATTTTATTAGAATGAAAATCCAAGACGGGGTAGCCTCACCCGATCAAATCTCAGAAGCATTTGCTGACGAAAATATTCCAGAACAAGTTGCTCAATATCTAGATCAAGTCCGAGATTATTCTAGGTCATTAAATTGGGAGAATATTTTTACCCCAGACGATGTAAAACAAGTACAAACTAATGTTTGTCAAGAAATGGCCTTGTTAGGTATAAGTTCAGAAAAAATTTCCAAAATCGCCAATATGGACATCGTTGTTACTGACAGCCCTGGTGTTTCATTTCCAACAAATGAAGGAGTCTCTGTTAGTCAGTTACAAATAGTTAGAAATGCTCTTGATTATATACGCGTCTATGGAGATTCAATTCCAATTGAACAAATTATTTCTGCCTACATAAAATCAACTATGAGTCATGAGCTCGGTCATAAAATTGATTATGCTCTCGACAATATTTCTAGTACCATTCCTTTTGACAAAACTTGGGGTGAAAATAACTACGAAAAACCTAGTGAACGTTTTGCTGAATACTGGGGAAGATTAGGTAGCATTGAAGACCAGAAAATAGCACAAAAAATTTCTGTAATGCATTTAGCAAAAGTTAACCAACTATGGAATTCTATCAACAGTTATAATCAAACCCATGAAAACAAAGTTGATTTATCAGGAATATTTAGATCTATCGGCAGTAAAATTGAAAAGAGCAGTAACACTATGTCTTTATTTGATGCCAGATTACACTTATATAGTGGAAATGTAGCAGAAAACTATGCCTTACCTTATTCACGAGAGACGATAATTTCAGCAATAAAGACAAAAAGTACAACAAATTAAAAATAATCTGGAGATTTAGATAGATTTTGATGTTAAAATACTTCCATGGATAAAGCTTACAACCCCGCATCCGAAGCCCAAATTTATGACCTTTGGCAAAATTCTGGCGCCTTTACTCCAAAAGTCCCCGAAAATCCCAAAGAATCTCGTCTTAAAAAAGAACCTTTCACTATAATTCTCCCTCCACCAAACGCCAACAATCCACTTCACGCTGGTCATGCTTTATTTACTGTCGAAGATATTATGGCCCGTTACCATCGTATGCTTGGTGACCCTACTCTTTGGCTTCCTGGTACTGATCATGCTGGTATTGAAACTCAATTTGTTTTCGAAAAATATCTCCAAAAACAGGGTAAATCCCGTTTTGATTATGACCGCCAAACTTTGTTTAAAATGATTTTTGATTACGTCAACGAAAATCGTGATGTCGCCAAAAATCAAATGAAACGTCTCGGTTTTTCTCTTGATTGGACTCGCGAAAAATTCACTATGGATCCTGATCATATCGCTCGGGTTTATGCCGTTTTCCATCGAATGGTTAACGAGGGTTTGGTTTATCGTGATGAAAAAATTGTTAACTATTGTACTTTTTGTGGTACTGCTTTTTCTAATCTCGAAGTTGAACACAAAAATGTTGCTTCTCATCTTTGGTATTTCAAATACCCCATAGTAGGGGAAGATAATCAATATATCACTGTCGCTACTACTCGTCCCGAAACCATGTTGGGCGATACCGCCGTAGCTGTCAATCCTAATGATAAACGCTATTCTCACCTTGTTGGTAAAAAACTTTTATTGCCTTTAGTTAACAAAGAAATTCCGATTATCTTTGAAGATTCTATTGACCCCAAATTTGGTACGGGTGCTGTCAAAGTTACTCCAAGTCACTCTCCCGAAGATTACGACATGGGCAAAAAATTCAATTTGGAATTTGTCCGCATTTTTGATTACGATGGTAAGTCCAATCAAAATGTTCCCGAAAAATATCGTGGTTTTTATCCTAACCAAGTCCGTCAAATGGTTGTTGATGATTTAACTTCTGCTGGTTTAATGGAAAAAATCGTCGACTATTCTCATGAAGTTGGTCATTGTTACAAATGTGGTCGTCCTATTGAACCAATTACTGCACCTCAATGGTTTGTTAAAATCAAACCTCTTGCCGACAAAGCCAAAGAAGTAGTTAAAAATGACGAAATTTTAATTTTCCCTAAACGTTTCAAAAAATCTTATCTCACTTGGATGAAAGATGTTCGCGATTGGCCAATTTCTCGTCAAATTGTTTGGGGTCATCAAATCCCTGCCTGGTACAATCTCGACGAAACTCCCGATATTAATATCACTTTTATAAATTCTCAAAATGAAACCGTCACTGGTTTGTGGTCTGACTTAATCAAAAAATATTCTTATCAAGAAATTAAATCTGGCCTCCAATCTTTAATTGCTCCAGTTGGTTCCAAATTCTATCTTTCCGAAACTGATGCTCAAAAAAAGAGTCAAAATGTTCTACAAGAAACCGATACTTTTGATACTTGGTTTTCTTCTGGCCAATGGCCCTATTCCACTTTAGGCTGGGATCCTGCCGGGCATCATTCTCCTGATTTTGAATATTTTTACCCCACCACAGTGCTTGATACTATGTGGGATATTTTATTTTTCTGGGTAGCTCGCATGATTATGTTCGGTCTTTATACTACCGGTCAAATTCCTTTCAAAGTCGCTCACATGCACTCTCGTGTAACCGATAGTAAAGGTCAAAAAATGTCCAAAAGTAAGGGAAATGTTATCGATCCTTTAGTTATGTCTAACCAATATGGTGCCGACGCTCTTCGTATGGCTCTCGTCATTGGTGTGGCTCCAGGGTCTGATATTTCACTTTCCGAAGATAAAATCCGCGCTCAACGAAATTTTGTTAACAAAATTTGGAACGCCTCCCGCTTTGTTGAAATGTTAATAGATAGATTAAAAGAAAATAATCCAAATTTGAAAATTTCAACATTAAATCTCCCTGCCCTGTCAAGGGAAGGGTCGGGGAAGGGTTCGATTCAAGTTGATTTAGATATCTTGAACAAACTCAACAAACTCATCACTTCTACTACCAAAAACCTAAACAACTACCATTTTGGCCAAGCATCCGAAGATCTCTACCAATTCTTCTGGCATGAATTCTGTGATATTTATATTGAAAACGCCAAAGATAGGGGAGAAGAGACTATTCCTGTTTTACTCACTGTTTTAATCACTTCCCTAAAACTTTTACATCCTTTCATCCCTTTCATCACCGAAACTGTTTACCAAGACTTAATTAAAAAATATGATTTAAAATCAGAACTTTTAATTTCTTCCTCCTGGCCGGTTGATATAAAATAACTTTATAAAAGTCTCCCTTTTTTCAAAGGGAGAAGCCCCGAAGGGGAGAGGGATTTTTTTATGAAACTAAAACTGCCTATTATCCTAATTTTAACCCTACTAATCGGCCTTAATTTTTACTTTTCCCAAAAAAGTCCCGACAAATATACTCAAGCCAAAATTAAATTTTCCAGTCTAATTGGTAGCACTAGTTATCTTGGTCGTCTGGATTTTTGGCGTCTTTTGGTTCAAAATGGCGATTGGAATAATGCCATAATTTTAGAAGATAAATTAAACCAAAATCAGGTTGCCGATTATAAACTCAATCATCAACCCCAAGAACTCCAAAAAAAAATTGCCCAAGCTGAAACTAACAATCAAAAAAATGCTGATGATTATATTCAACTTGCCAAAAATCAATCATTATTAGGATTAAACCAGCAAGCTGTCGACTCCATCAAAAAAGCTCATCAACTCGATCCTATTAGATCAGATATTGATAAGCTTTTTTATTTAGTTTCAGAATAATCTTACTCTTCTTTCTTTTCTTCCTTTGTTTCACCAGAGTTTTCAGCAGAGCCTTCGCCTTCCTCACCCTCTTTCTTTTCGGTGATAACTTCCACATCTTCAGGAGAAACAGGAGTTTCTTCTATGACCTCTTCCTTAGGCTCTTCAACCTTGGTAACTAATTGTTCTCCGTCTGTTACCATGGTTAATTTTGAAGTATCTATCTTTAAGTCTTTAACCAAAATAGCTGCACCTAATTCTTCCAAGACAGACAAATCAACCTCAATTTTTTCAGGAAGATCAGCTGGCAAAGCCTCAATTTCTACCTCGTCAGTGACAGTTACTAATATATTCCCGTTTT
This sequence comes from Candidatus Parcubacteria bacterium, assembly GCA_023396915.1. Classification (GTDB taxonomy): domain Bacteria; phylum Patescibacteriota; class Microgenomatia; order UBA12405; family UBA12405; genus WARW01. The sequence continues at coordinate 181,964 of JAEWUV010000002.1, read as the reverse complement.
TAACAGCTTGAGATTCGCCAATAAATTCCAACGGTACCATAGCGGTAATCTTTTCTTTCAAATTAACTTTATAGCAGTCAATATGAATTAAATTCCCTTCAACTGGGTCATATTGTGGATTTTTAAAAAGAATTGGTAATTTTTCTTTTTCATCCAAACTAATTTCTATCAAAGTCGATTCACCTAATTCAGCAAACATCTTTTCCAACTCACCGGCGATAAACTGAATTGATTTTGATTCAATCCCTTTTCCATAAAGAGTTGCTGGAATAAAACCCTGTTTTCTTAATTTTTTAACTTTTCTACCCAAAACAGATCTATTTTCTGCTTTGATTTCATGTTTTTCTTTGGTCATTTCTATTTTTCTGCCTAATGTCCCTTCAGCTTATGCTTACCTGACTTCGGCCTTAATAAACTTCGACTATTATAACAGAGACTTCTCCCTTTTTTAAGGGGAGATGTCGATTTATCGACAGAGAGGTTTTGTCTTAAAATTCCCTCCCTTCATCAAGGGAGGGTGTCCGAAGGACAGGTGGGTTTCGTGCTAAAATCATTTATGTCTAATAAACCTCGCATTCTTACTGGTGATCGACCTACTGGCCCTCTTCATTTGGGCCATTACATCGGCACGCTAAAAAACCGAGTTAAACTCCAAGACGAGTATGACTGTTTTTTTATCATGGCCGATCTCCACACTCTCACCACCAATTTTTCCAAAGAACACACTTCTACTATTCGTGATCGGGTCAGAGGATTAGTTCTTGATTATCTTTCTGTTGGTATTGATCCCAAAAAATCAGTTATTTATCAACAAAGCAGAGTTCCCCAAGTAACTTATCTTGAAACTATTTTTACCAATCTTATTACTGTTCCTCGAGCCCAACGGGTTCCCACTCTCAAAGAAGTTATAAATGATCTTCACTTAAAACAACCTTCTCTTGGTCTGTTAAATTATCCGGCACTTATGGCCTCTGATATTCTTATGGTCAAAGCTCATCTAGTTCCGGTTGGAAAGGATCAGGAAAGTCATGTCGAAGTCACCCGAGAAATTGCTACTACTTTTAATAAAACTTACGGAGAAATTTTCCCTATTCCCAAGGCTTTAATTGGCGAAGGTGGTACTCTAATTGGCACTGACGGTCAGGCCAAAATGAGCAAGTCTATTGGTAATTGTATTTATCTTTCCGACGATGAGGAAACGGTTAATAAAAAGGTTAAGGGTATGTATACTGACCCAACCAGACTCAAACCAACTGATCCAGGCCATGTCGAAGGTAATCCAGTTTTTATTTATCACGATTATTTTAATGACAACAAAGCCGAAGTTGAAGATTTAAAAAAGAGATACAAAGCCGGGCAAGTAGGGGATGTCGAAGTTAAAACTAAATTAGCTTTAGCCATCAACAAATTTTTAGACCCAATCAGACAAAAGAGAGCCGAGTTCGAAGGCAAATTTGACGTTATTGACGGCATAATTGAGCAAGGGAGTCGTATTGCCGCCGCCGAAGCCCAGAAGACTCTCGATGATGTCTTAACAGCAATGGGAATAAAATAATGATCAACAGTAAAGATTTTTTAAAAAAATATTTTGAATTCCAAAAAGGCACAGCTTTTGATGGCTTAAAAGAATTAGGTTTTGGGTTTTTAGTTTCGTCAAAAACAGACGATTCGTTTTATTGGAATAATTGTTTTGTCGAAAAAGAAATAACAGAATTAAACATTCAAAAAATAGAGAAAATAATGTCTTTAATTAAAAGAAACCCTTGCTTCTATCTACTTAATGATGATTACAAAAATATAAAACTTCTTGAAAAAGAAAATTACGAAAAAGAAGCAACAGATCAATGGATGTTTTTCTCTGATAATTTTGATATTAGGGATTTTAGTAATTATAAAAAAGTAAAGAATTTAGATGATTTGGATATCTTTTTAGAAACATTTAATCAGTGCTATCAAAAAAATGATTCTCAAAATCCATATGGGGAATTAGGTGGTTATATTGACACAGCAAAAAAGGCCTGGGTGACAAAATCCAAAAATGACCAATTAGAGTATTTTATTTTTTATAATGAAAATAACAAACCAGTAGCCGTTTCATCACTCACTAATTTTAAAGGTATTGGCTATATTTCAAATGTCGGTTCTCTTCAAGAAGTTAGGGGTCTTGGTTTTGGTAAAAAGGCTACTTTATTTTGTATAAATCAGTCTATTTTAAATCATAATAAAACCCATTGTCTTGCCACAGAAAAAGGCCACTACCCATATGAATTCTATAAAAGACTTGGTTTTAAAGATAAATTTTCAGCTAGTTTTTATCTCAAACACATTAAATAACTCCAATCATAACTTAAATCAACACCAATATTGCCAATAGTACCAATAAAACCACCCATCCCCAAGGTGCATTGAACGCCTGTTTTAAAAGGGTCTTACTTTTTAACGAAAGCTGTTCAGTCCCTTTTCCCAATGTTTTTTTTAAATCTTCTTTTATCATTTTTCTATTTTAATTTTACCAAAATATTAATAACTAAATCCCATACAACTTTTCTGCGGTTTTGTGGAAAATTAATTCCACTTCTTCATCATTAAAATTGTTTCTGACAAACATTCCATAATCAATGGTGTTGTTTAGCGGGGTGTGGTTACCACAAAAATCTGAGCCATACATAATTTTATTGATAATCTCCGGGTAGTAAGACAATGCTTTTTTAATATCTTGTGCAAAATACGGGCTAAACAAACCGTCATCTAATATCCCCGAAATATCGGTGTAAACATTTTTATTTTTATTTACTACCATTGCTGTTTCCAGAATATATGGAAAAGCAAAATGAGAAATTACAAATTTTACTTTAGGGAAATATGTTGCCACATCATCTACATAAATCGGATGAGAATATTTAACCTGAGCTTGATTACTCGGATCCCATACATCTCCACCATGAAAAATTACTACCAGATTATTCTTTTCGGCGAATCGGTAAAAATCAAAAATTTCGGGATTATTGGCATAAAAATGCTGATATCCTACATATAATTTTAAGCCAACAATTTTTTTACAACTGGCCAATCTTTTTTGAATCCTTTCCAATTGGGGAGCAATCTCCTCACCATATTCAATACATTCCACTCCGAACAATTCATTTTTTTCAGCCAAAAGTTCATAAAAAGCATCTTCTGGGTTTTTTGCCTCCATATCCTGCGACAAAATCTTAATTGTTCTGATACAAATTGACTTATCTGCCTGGCTTTTTTCTTTGTACTCATTATAAAGTCTTTTCGTAACTACATGACAATGACAATCTACCATTGTTGGTTTTGTATCCATATATCCATCCTAACATATTATTTTGGTATAATTCCCAGTACAAACCAAGGCAGGGTAGCTCAGCTGGTTAGAGCGTAGCATTCATAACGCTAAGGTCGCGGGTTCGAGCCCCGCCCCTGCTACAAAAATATCCGGGTATGTAGCTCAGTTGGTTAGAGCACCGATCTTATAAGTCGGGGGTCCATGGTCCGAGTCCATGCATACCCACCAGTATTTAGACTTTATTGTATTCTTCCCTCCATATTTTCCAAATACATCTTATTTTTTGTTTTACCCTCCTTTCGTCAAGGGAGGGTGTCCCGCCACTGCGGGACGGGTGGGTTTTGTCTTAAAGTTCCCCTTTTTTCAAAGGGGAAAGCGGCGAAGCCGAAGGAGATTTGAAGGCACAAAAAAGCCGTCAAATTAATGACGACCTCTTTGTTTGTTGCGGGGCCAGGAGTTGAACCTGGCCTGTGAGATTATGAGCCTCACGTGCAGCCGTACACTACCCCGCATGTATAAGTCTTCCGTAGCTTTACACAGAGAAGACTCGTCCGCTATTCTAACACGATGACACTAATCCGTAAACAGTTTTAGCCATTTTTTAAAATTACTCTCCCTTTCCGTTTCGTAAACTTGTCTTATTATTTCTTCAGGCTTCTCCTGATCCTCTTCAATATCCAACCAATAGTCATCATCCGTCCCTAAACCCAACAACTCTTTCCTCTGAGAGTTTACAAAAGCGCTACTCGTCGCATATTCAATTTTTTTAACCAAATTATTCTTCAAAACATTCATTTGTTCTAATTTTAATACCAATTCTTCATTCTTAGATTTAGCCAATCTTAAGGTATTAAATTGATTTTTCATATTCACCAAAGTTGAAAGCAATACTATTACAGTCAATAATACCCATATAATCTTTTTTATTTTCATCATAACTTGTTTTTCGACCTAGTTTGTGTTACTATAAGCCACTGTGACTGACTTATCCTTAGAAAATTGTTTAAATAGTTTTGCTGATGCGCTTACCCAAAAAGGTAAGTCAACCAATACTATTGTAGCTTACAAAGGCGACATCAACCAACTTATTTCTTATTTAAAATCTCAAAATATCGAGACTGTAGACGCTGTCAAATCCCAACATATTGATAATTTTAAACAAGATTTAACCGACAATTCTTACACTGCCAAATCTATTTCCAGAAAACTTAATTCTATCAAAAACTTCTTTTCTTTTCTAAAAAATGAAGGCACAATTGAAGTTGACCCTTCAGTCGAAGTCAAACATCCTAAATACGAAAACGATTTACCTAAAATCTTAAAACCTGTTGAATATAGATCACTTCGTGATGCTTGCAGGAACGATACCAGAGCTACTGCCATTGTTGAACTTATGCTCCAAGCTGGCCTTCGTATCAAAGAAATAGAAAATCTCAAGCTGGAACATGTCAAAGACAATGATATTACTGTCGAGGCTTATGAAAGTCATCCCACCAGAAACGTTCCTTTAAATAACTCAGCTAAACAAGCTTTGCAAAAATATCTTGACAATGGACGTTATCCTAGTCGTTCCAAAAATGTTTTTGTCACCAAAACCGGCAAAACTTTACTTGCCAGAAATATCAGAAGTCTTTTAAATCGTTATTTCAACCGAGCCGATATCAAAGAGGTCAAAGTCAACGATCTTCGTAATACTTTCATTGTTTTCCAGCTTAAATCCGGTGTCCCTATCGATGTTGTTTCCCAAGTTGTCGGCCACAAACGTATCTCTACCACTGAAAAATATTTGGAATTAATCGACAACAAAGACGAAGCCCGCGGCATCAAACTCAAAGAATTATAAATAAAAAACAATTTTTGAGATTAAATAACCTCACTCCGGGGTTATTTTTTTTACCCTTGCCCTGTCAAGGGAAAGGGGAGGGTTAGGGTTTTATAATCTGGCTCTCTGTGCTATTTCTGCTTCCACTAATGTTTTTGGTCTGCCGTATTTCAATGCTGACAACCTCTTAATCATTTCTGATAATTTCGGATTTCCCGGTTTTTTCTTTTCTTCTGCCGCCACCTTTAATGAAAAAGGATCTTTCGGTACTCCGTTTACCATAGTTTTCAAATAAACTTCTCCGGTTCCTAAATTAAGCAAATCATGCTCTCCAAATTCTGGTTGGAATTGTTTAACTAAAAATCCAGCATCCGAGATACCTAACCGGAAACTACAAATAGTACCTACGTTTCCAAAAACGGCATTTTTCACTTCATCATCCATTTGGGAAACAAACTGGTTTGCCACTGTCAAATTCAAATGATATTTTCTTGCCTCAGACAAAATCACCGCAAAATCCTGAGTAGCAAAATTTTGGAATTCGTCCACATATAGGTAAAAATCCCGACGCTTTTCTTCTGGCACATTTTGTCGGCTCATAGCCGCAATCAAAATTTTTGGGATTAACACCAACCCCAAAAATGCCGAATTTTCTTCACCGATAGTACCTTTGGCCAAATTAATAATAAGAATTTTCCCATCATCCATAGCCTGTCGGAAATTAAACGATGAGGTACTTTGCCCGATAATATTTCTCATCATTGTATTAGTAATAAACCGGCCGAATTTCGACACGATATAATCCAACACTTCTGACTTATGAAAATCTGATGTTTGGGCAATTTGATCAGTCCAATAACGTTTAACCATTGGGTCTTTTACTTTTGGTAAAATTGCCTGGACATAACTTTGATCCGTCAAGCAGCGAACGATTTCTATAAATGTTGCTCCTGGCTCGGTCATCACTGTTAACATAATATTTCTGATTGCATGCTCAAATCGGGGACCGACGATACCGGTTTTGTACGGATCGTACAATTTATACATAAGATTGATAATCGAGCTGGTTACAAAGTCTTTTTGGTCTTCCCGTTCACATTCCATCACATTAAAACCCATTGGTCGTTCTGTTTGGGATGGATCAAAATAAATTACATCATCCACTCTTTCCGGCGGAATTCTTTCCAATAAACTTTCAAAAGTGTCGTGAGGATCAATAAAACATACTCCTTTTCCGGCCTTAATATCCTGCAAGGCCATATCCGCCAACAACCAGGATTTACCCACACCAGTTTGTCCGACGATATAAAAGTGTCTTTGGCGGTCAGTCGGTGTCATGTAGAACTTCTTGGTTACTCCTCGATACAAATTATCACCCAAATAAAGTCCTTCCTTTGGCGAATCAACCGGCGCCGGTGCTTTTTTAGCCTTTAACCAATAAATATTTGGAGTTTCAATTACTTTACTAGGTAAATGGAAAATAGAAGCCAATTCATCACTGGATAAAATTGTTTTATTTTTAAACCATAAAACCGTCGGATATTTATAAATAAAATTCTCCATGAAACTAGACTTTATTTTGATTTTTTTACTGCTTAATTTGTTCCAAGAAGACTCAAATTGCCCAAAACATGCTTTGATATTATCAATATTATTTTTAGCGATTTCCTTACTTGGCGCCACTGCTACTATTCTTATTGTTGTTTCCAAACCGGTTTTACTGCATTTTTGATCGATTGCCTCTAGTTGTTTTGCTTCTACTTTATAAGAAGCCTTTTCCGGATTACTTTCACTTTTTTTAGTGGTACTAATAAAACTTTTGCCCGCTTTAGCCCAAGCACCATCAGTGGGGGACACTACCAATTGAATGGCCACCGTTTCGCTTGTATTAAGTTTCGACAAAGTCGAGGTTACTGCCGCCAATGGATCAGTTGGTATCTCTTTATAAGTTTTTAGTGGGTAGTAAGGTAGTTTTTTTAAGGCTAACCAAGCATATTCCACCACTCCATTTTCAGTATAAATGTTTGGCTCATCAACTTCTTTAATATCAGCCCCGGCGTATACACTGTAAATTTGTTTCTCAATCATATCTCGATATTTATCTGGTATCGAAATATAAAACCTAATATCCTCACTAGTTCCGACGATTTCCAATGAAGCGCTTGGTTGACTTGTCAAAAACTGCAAAAATTTTGGCTTAGCCGTTTTATACATACTGCCAAAAGAACTTATTATTGTTTCCATGGCATCAACTTTTACCTCATTATCCTCAGGTACCGCTACAAACAAATTAATTTGCTTCAATGATTTTTCTTCCCTATCTTTCCATTTAAACCAAAGTATCAACCCCCAACCAATCAAGGATATCAAACCGGCAATTAATATTGCCATTACCAAGACGTTTACAAAACTAATTAAATATTCACTTATTGCAAATTGATTCATTCCTCTTTAAATTTTACCTTACCTTGATTCTTTTTGATAATTCTTAAAACAAATTCTGACAACCATCTCCACGCTTGATTTATTGGTTTTGAAAATCCTCCGGTAAAACTGGCTCTGTTTGTCGGTAAGGTAATCTTAGTTACCGTTGTGGCTATTGGTTTTAATACCGAATCATCACTTTTTGCACTAGTATTATTTTGATTTAAATCTTCACCTTTTTCTAACTCTTTTAACCAAGTTTCCACCTCTCTGGGTACCGTCACATTTTCCTTCAAATCGGTAATCTGTTCCGGGACTCTTCCCGTTATTTCACCCGATTCCCGCAAAATCTCACTATTATCTATTCCTTCTTTATTCTCAGCCATGCATACAGTATAAGTTAAATTGTATAATTAACACAATGGCCGAAAACCAAACCACCATAAATCAGGTCCGTAAAATTGATAATAGTCGCCAATGGTTGCCATTTTTCACCTCTATTCTTCTAATTTTTTTAATCATCCTTTTCATCTGGTTCTTTCGCGGCGGCAGTTTTCGCCTCTATACCAGCGTTTTCTTTTTTATCTATTCTCTAACTCATCAAGTTTGGATTTCAGTGATTCTTATCGGCATCGTCCAAAATATTGTTTTTTTACCTCTTCGGGTTATTGGTAGTCGTTTTCACAAATCTATCAAAGATTTCGAAGATGAATTGGAAAAATCAGAAACCTCCGAAGACCAGTATTTCTTAAAACCGGACAGTAATCAGGTTGCCGAACAGCTCAGGCAGGGGAGTTTACCAGTAGTTTTTTATATCTTCAATTTCTTTGTCCAAGCTATTGCCTTTTCTTCCGCCCTTCGCATTTTTTTAATCGACTTTTATACCGATCCTCTCAAACTTCAAAAAATGAATTTACTCTACAAATGGGTTCCTTACCCAAAATACCCCCTTCAGGGAACCGACTTTAAACTTCCATTATTTAAAATAACTCAAACCACCGCCGTTCCTTGGAATACTATTATTTTGGTTGTTGTCGGGCTTATTGTTATTCCCACTGCCTTGCGTCTAATTTGGCGTCTTTTTAGATTTATTTTCAAAAAAAATCAAAAAATTCTTCAAGCTCGAATCAGATATAATCGGCTTTTACTCAAAATTACTGGTTTTAGTGGAGTTGGTGCATTAATCGCCATTTTTATTCTTCGTCATTTTCCTGATGGTTTTGAAAAATTTACCTTTATTGCCGATCTTACACGACAAAATACTCCGATGAATTTTACTACTGCCGTCGCCACCTTCCTTCTTACAGTTCAATCTGGTTATAAAAATAACAAAGAGGCAAGTAAACAAGCTCTCGCTTCAGGTATTCCTCAAAAAATAGTTGACAAAGTCTACCGCAACAAAATGCGTCAAAGTCTTAAAAATGGTATTGTCCTCGGTCTTGGCGCTTTCTTTATTACCAACCAAATTCCCTCCGCCTTCGAACTTTCAGTTACCACTTTTGAAATTATGACCATAATTTATCCTTATACTTTTGGTTTAGCTCTTAAAAAAACAGGGGTTATCCAAGAAATTGTCAAAGAAGAAGATTAATATGAAACCAATAAATTTTTTAGATACTTTGTCTTATTATCGCCAAACTCTCTGGCCTTTTATCCAAAAAAATCTTAATCAAATCAAAGATCTTCCCCAATTTTGCCAGCTTGATAAAAAATATAAAAATCTACTTGATTTTCATTTCAAAATGGTTACCGATTATCCCTGTCGTCAGGGTAAATATCTTCGCCCGACACTTGTTTTACTCACCGCTCAAGCCATGGGTTTTAACTCAAAATTAGCCGCCCCCACTGCCGCCGCCATGCAACTTTCCGAAGATTGGATTTTAGGGCATGATGATATCGAGGATCAATCCCTTAATCGTCGTGGTCTTCCTGCTATCCAAAAACTTTATGGCAACGAGCTTGCCATAAACGCCGGTGATGCTCTTCATAACCTCACCCTAAATATTCTTTCCCAAAATTTTTCTATTTTAGACAAAAAAATAGCCCAAACTATTCAACAGGAATTTTTTACCATGATTAATCGAACTATTTTTGGACAAACCATTGAAATTAAATGGACACAGGAAAACCGTTTTGATTTATCAGAAAAAGACATACTATTAATATTAGAAAGTAAAACCGGCTACTACACCATTGCTGGTCCTATGCGTCTTGGAGCTATTCTTGCCGGGGCAAGCGCATTACAGTTAAATTCGATTTATAAATTTGGCCAGGCTTTAGGCAAATCTTTTCAGATTATTGATGATTTATTAGATCTTACCTCCAATTTTGCCGGCCAAAAAAACCAATTTGGTAATGATATTTATGAAGGCAAACGAACCATTATGCTAACTCATTTATTAAATAATATTTCTAGTCAAAACAAACCAAAATTATTGACCATTTTAAAAAAATCCAGGGCCCAAAAAACGGAGAAAGAAGTCCTCTGGGTTATAGATCAGATGAAAGAAACAGGTAGTTTAGATTATTCAAAAAATTTAGCTGACAAATTTTCCGTCGAAGCTAAAAAAATCTTTGATACTGAATTAAAATTTTTATCCCAAAAACCCTTCCGCTCTCAACTTTCTGCCGGTATCGATTTTATTACTAATCGAAAATATTAAAAAATGTTTTTAAAAAATCTCACTGCCAAAATAGTTCGTTTTCCTCTAGATAAAAAAATTTTTTCCAATATTATTTTAATTGTCGTGTTTTGGGCTATTTTTGATGGTACTTTCAGCTATTTAATTCCTATTTTTTTTAGTGAAATCGGTCTAACAAAAACTCAAGTTGGTTTAATTATATCTACCTCCAGTTTTTTTGGAGCAACCTTTGATTTTTTACTTTCTAGATTTTTCAAACAAACTCATTATCGACGGTTATTCTTGTTTTTCTACATTCTTTGTTCCATTTTCCCATTAGTGCTTTGGTCTTCATCCAGACTACTTTTCCTCTCAGTTATTGCTATGGCAATTTGGGGACTCTATTACGATTTAATAAATTTTGCTATTTTTGATTTTATTGGTAATCATTCCAAATCAAACAATTCTCAAAGATTTGGAATAATCAGTATTGCCAGAGGTGTCGGCATATCTATTGCTCCTACTGTAGCCGGAGCTTTAATTACTGGTATGGTTACTTTTACCCCCTTCCTAGTTGCTTTAGTATTTTTATTTATCTCTTTTTTGTTTTATTTAGTTTTAGTCAAGCTTTCTTTCAAAGACACTCAGATAGTTTTGCCCCGTCGTTGTCGTTCCGATTTTGCCAAAGAGTTTTCTATTTGGAGAAAAATTGGATTCATAATATTTCCGGTTCTGTTATTTAATATTTTTCTTAGTTCATTTGATGCCGCTTTTTGGGTGATTGGACCACTTTTTTCCCAAGATTTTCCTGAATTTAAAGATTTTGGTGGATTATTTATGTTAATGTATACCGTTCCTAGTCTTCTTACTTGCTGGTTTGTTAGCAAGATTAATAAAAGATTTGGGAAGAAAAAAACTGCTTTTATAGCCTTTTTAATTGGGAATATCATTCTTTTCCCTCTGTTTATTATTAAAATTCCTCTTCTTATTTTAATTACCGTTTTTATCTCTTCTCTAATATTTTCCATCGCCTGGCCATCAATAAATGGTGCTTATGGTGATTATATTTATGAGTCTGAGAAATATGATCGGGAAATCGAAGGGTTAAGCGATTTTAGTACTAATTTTGGCTGGATTATTGGTCCTATTTTTGCCGGTTTAATCGCCGACAACTTTAGTGTCAGCGCCACTTTTTCATTTCTAGCTGGCTTTAATATTTTACTTAGTATCGTTCTCCTAATCTTCACCCCCAAACATATCAACATCGAAATCAAAAAATAATACTAATCAATGTGAATATTAATATTAAACTAGCCAAACCGTCTAATTTAAAAGAATATATAAATCTTCTCCAAACTACTTACGAATTTGCTTATACCAATCCCAAAGTTGGTCTAACCAAAGAATGTTTTTCTCCAAAAATTTTTAATACCCCTAAGGCCAAAAAAAATTTTAAAACCAGTCTAATTAACTCTTCTACCCAAAAAACTTGGCTAGCTTTTTCTGACACTAAATTAATTGGTTCGGCCACTTGTAAAATTATTGATAAAAATACCGCTAAATTTTTTGGATTTTATGTCCACCCTGATTTTCAGCATCACGGTATTGGTAAAAAACTATATAATTTAGCTTTAAAATTTGCCGAAAATAGAAATTTGTTACTTGATACCAACATTTACAATACTAAAACCCTAAAAATTTATAAAAAATGGGGCTGGAAAATCAATACTTCACAAGGTGATAAGGGATATTTTTATTTTCATTGGCCCGAATGGCCCGATAACTTAAACGTAAAATGTGTCTATTTAATTTTGAAAAGGAAATAAGTGTTTTTAAAGCCTCCCTTTTTAAGGGAGATCCATGAAACGGAGTGGGTTTTGTAATCAAAACCCCACCCTGTCGAGGGAGTGGTTGGGGAGTGTTTTGTATTTAAGGTCCCCCTTCTTCAAAGGGGAAAGCGGCGTAGCCGAAGGGGATTTTAAAAGGTATAATATCTCAGTGGAGAATCAGGTCGAGGAAATCAAACAAAAACTCAATATTGTCGATGTAATTAACCGTTTTGTCCCCCTCAAAAAACGCGGTCGCAACCACATCGCTTGCTGTCCTTTTCATGGCGAAAAAACTCCATCTTTCACTGTCTCCGAAGAACTCCAAATGTATAAATGTTTTGGTTGTGGCAAAGCTGGCGATATTTTTACTTTTTTACAAGAATACGAACGTATCACTTTCCCCGAAGCCCTCACCGAACTTGCCGCCATGGCCGGTATCACTCTCAAAAAAAGCGAGTTTACCGACAAACAGGAATCCCGCAAAAAAGTTTTAATAGACTTAAATTCTCAGGTCGAAAAATTTTACCAATACATGCTTTTAAGTCATCCTTTGGGTAAAAATGCCCTCGATTATGTCAAAGGTAGGGGAATAAATTTGAATACCATTAAACAATTTGGCATTGGTTACTCACCCGAAAACCCCCAACTTATTATCAATTTTCTTACCAAAAAAGGTTACAAAGTCGCTGATTTAATTGCCTCAGGAACTTTCGGTCAAAGTCAGTATAATTCCCGTCTTTATGACCGTTTCCAGGGTCGTCTGACTTTTCCTCTTTCCGATTATCGTGGCCGAATTTTAGGTTTTTCCGGTCGGATATTCCCAACCAGTAAAAATCAGAGCCTGCCTGCTGGCAGGCAGGCTCTGGCAAAATATATTAATTCTCCCGAAACCGAAATCTATCACAAAAGTTACAATCTTTTTGGCTTACACCTTACCAAAGATTTTATTCGTCAACAAAATGCCGTTATTGTTACCGAAGGGGAGTTTGACATGATTTCTCCTTTTCAATTTGGAGTAAAAAATATTGTGGCTATCAAAGGCACGGCCTTTACCCAAGACCAACTTCAACTTCTTCGTCGTTACACTGATACCCTAATTTTAGCTTTAGATTCCGATTTTGCTGGTTCCAATGCTTCCCGAAAAAGTATTGAATTAGCCGACTCTATGGAATTCGATATCAAAGTTTTGGTTCTGGGCGACAAATACAAAGACCCCGACGAAGCCGTCAAGTCTGACCTGGAATTTTTCAAAAAACAACTTGATCAATCAGTTTCCATCTGGGATTTTATTATTCAGTCCCAAATTAAAATTAACAATCCCGATACCATCAAAGGCAAAAAAGAAATTCTAACCGTCGTCTTACCTTTTTTAATTAAAATCAAAAATTCAGTTATCAGATCAGATTATTTAAAAAAATTAAGTAATGAAATCGGTTCTGATTATGATGCCATTTTAGAGGAGTCAAAAAAGAGTGTTAATACTATAACTACCACCAATAAAAATGCCACAAATCTTCTTAATTCTGTCGTTAATCCCGTCAAAGATAATACGAAAGATTCCGCAAAAACAGAAATATTTGAACAACTTTTATTAACACTTATTCTTGGTGCCAAAAATCCGATTAAAGTCGCTCAAAAATTGTCTCCAAAAATTGACCGTTTTCAAAACAGCCGTTTCCAAAAAATTGCTAATCAATTATTAGAAATCAAAGAATTTGACCCCAAAACTTTTGGTTCTCTTTTACCAGCCGAAATCTTACCCATTTTCCAAAATATTTATTTAGAAACTACTGTTAACCCCATCGAATCAAAACAACGTCTTTTGGAAATTAAAAAAACAGTTGCCATTTTAGATAATTTCTATCTCAAAGACCGACTTAACTTTCTAAGCGCCAAAATTGCTCAATTAGAAAATAGTGATAATCAACAAAAGCTTTCCGAAGTCGAAAAAGAGTATAATCAACTCCTGTCTGAGTTATCAAAAGTCCAAATTCAAAAAAGCTAGATTTATTGGTTAATTTCGTATACAATACAGGCTATGCCTTCTACCTTCAACCTTTCAAAAATTAAGCAGACTCTATTTTCCCAAGCCAAGAAGCTCCATTATCTCACCAACGAAGAAATTTTAGCCCAAATTCCCGAACCGGAAAAACACCTTGATGACGTTGACAATCTTTTTGATTATCTCTTTGAACGAGGTATTGATGTTTTTGACAAAGTCGAATCAAAAGAAGCTATCGAAAAAGAAAGTTCCAAAACTACCTCTTCCGAACTTCTTAGTCTTTTAACCCAAAAGGGTAATGTCGATTCAGTCAGAATGTATCTAAAAGAAATCGGTAAAATCGATTTATTAACTTTTGACCAAGAAGTTGCTTTAGCCCAGGCTATCGAAAAAGGTTCTCTTGCTGCCCGTGCCGATCTTATCAATGCTAATTTACGTCTAGTTGTCTCTATTGCCAAAAAATATATTGGTCGGGGACTTACTTTTCTTGATTTGGTTCAGGAAGGTAATCAGGGTTTAATGCGTGCCGTTGAAAAGTTCGATTGGCATCGCGGGTTTAAATTTTCTACTTATGCCACCTGGTGGATTCGTCAGGCTATTACCCGGGCTATTGCCGATCAAGCCAAAACTATTCGTATTCCCGTCCATATGGTCGAAACCATCAACAAAGTTTACAAAGCCACCCGTGCCTTAACCCAAAAATTAGGCAAAGAACCTACTGTCGAACAAATTGCCGCCGAAGTTGATATTAGTATCGACAAAGTCGAAGAAATTTATCGAATCTCCCAAGACACCACTTCACTTTCCACTCCGGTTGGTGATGACGAAGATTCATTTTTAGGTGATTTTATCGAAGACACTACCCAAATGTCTCCGTATGAAGAAACCAGCAAAGAATTACTTCGCGAATCTATCGAAGAAGTCCTCGGTTCTCTTGATGAACGCGAAACCAAAGTTTTATCTCTCCGTTTTGGCTTAATGGGGGAGACTCCAAAAACCCTCGAAGAAGTTGGCAAAATTTTTAATGTTACCCGTGAACGTATTCGTCAAATCGAAGCCAAAGCCCTCAGAAAACTCCGTCACCCCTCCCGCCGCAAGAAATTACAAGACTATTTGGAATAATAACAATCCTTGACAAAGTTTGCCAAAGTATGACATAATATTGTCATATGACCACCGTGAATATATCTATTACTAACGAACAAGCCAAATTTATTGACCAACTTTCGGCCAAATATAATTTTGAAAATCGAAGTGAATTACTTCGTAATTTAATTCGTGTTTTTCAATTCAAACCAGAGTTAATTAGTAATATCACTACTTTTCCTTTCACTTCACCCGATACCCGTAGTCGTTCAGAGGCTCTAAATAGTCTCAAAGAAACTGGTAAATATTCCAAAGAATTTTTAAAAGACATGGAAAATGGTTTAAAAAATAGTCGGTTCTTTAATCAGAAATGAACCTGGATTTTTTAACTAAAGACCAAAGGACATATCTTTCTAATCATAATTTAGTCAAAAAATTTGAGAAACAATACCAACAATTTCTTAAAAATCCAAATCACCCCAGTTTGAATTTAGAAATATTAGAACCGAGAAGTAAAGGCTTTCACAGTTTTAGACTAGATAGGAAATACCGGGTTATTTTTATCTTTGATCTTGATAAAAATATTGAAATATTGGCCATTACTAACCACTATCACTAAAAGTCCAGTTTTGCGTCCAAATCAAATTCCATTATCTCTCCGTTATTTATCGTTGCTTCCGGATATCTCAAATTTTTACCACTAAGTTTGTTGATTATTGCCATTATTGGTCCTCCGTGGCTAACTATCAAAACCGTCTTTTCATCGCCTTCCAATTTCAAATCTTCCAAAAATAATTCCACCCTTCTTTCCAGTTTATCCAAACTTTCCACCCCCATCTCCTGATTTAATTTACTGTCTTCATATATTTCGTCCCAATTAATCAAACAAGTTTCCATCCCTGTATATTCTCCAAAATCTCTTTCCTGAATCAAGCATGACATACAAATTTCCCCATCAATCGGGCATTCTGACAAAATTTCTTCCAAAGTTTCTTTACATCTTTTCAAAGGGGAGCAAAACACCATATCAATCTTACCTTTCTCTTTTAATTGTTTACCAATTTCTTTTGCTTGTTTTTTGCCTTTTTCGTTTAGACTATTATCCGTCTGCCCCTGAATAATTTTTTTGACGTTTTCATCCGTCTCTCCATGTCTGACTATAATTAATTTCATAGGGTTCTATTATATCAAAATTATTTTTCAAAAAATAATAAGCAAAGCCTTGTATTTAGTGGTTCTTTAAGTATAATTAATTCATGGGATTTTACGGAAATTTAGAAAATAAACAAAAAATTCAAAAATTACGCCAACAAGGTTTGTCATATCGTGAAATTGAGAAAATCACCGAAACATCAAAAAGTACCATTTCAAAATATTGTAAAAATATAGAATTAAGCAGTTATCAAATTGAGCAACTAATTAAAAATAAAAAAAATGGTTTATCAAAAGCCAGAATTTTAGGTGCTAAAACAAACAAAACCAAACGACAAATTCAAGAAAAAGAATTATTAAAAAAGGGAATAGCCCAAGTAGGGAAACTTAATAAACGCGACAGATTTATTGCTGGAATAACTTTATATCAAGGCGAAGGTTCAAAAACAGGAAATGCCCTTGAGTTTACCAATGCAGATCCTCAAACTATAAAATTTATGACTAATTGGATTTGTGAATTTTGTAACATCAAAAAAGATAATCTCAAATTTAGTCTTTGGTTACACGACAATTTAAATGAACCAAATGCTATTAAATTTTGGTGTAATTTATTAAAAATAAAACCATCACAATTTGGAAAGACTTATTTTGCCAAAAATAAATTAGATAGTCCAAAAATTAGAAAAAACATTCATCAATTCGGAATTATAAAAATAAGATTTTATGATGTAAGTAAATTACGCCTTACTTTAGGTTGGATTAAAGGTGTTCTTTCTTAACAATTTGAATGTTATAATCAAAGTCAGCTTCGCACTTTAAATTTTATTTTACATTCCCCTGTAGCTCAGTCGGTAGAGCGCTCGCCTGTTACGAAATTAGCAGCTTTCTTGAGTAATCAAGATTGAAAAATTGGGTGAATTGCGTGAAACCTAATGTCCGATTTTCGGATTATGGCAACCCGCAGCCAAGTCCCGGCTTTATGTCGGGAAAGGTTCAGAGACTAGGTGATTACACCATTTAGCGCCCAAGTCCCGATTTATCGGGATATGATATAGTCCAAGCCTATTAGAAATTTTAGGGTTTCTTGTAAGCGATCGGTCCGTGGTTCGAGTCCACGCGGGGGAGCAAATTTTTATTAATGAACCTGTTTAAATAGATGAAAATTGAAGTTGCAGTTAAATGTGATAGTTCTACAAAAGAACAAGGTGATTTATTAGAAGATATTTCAGCGGAATTGTTAAAAGCACAAAGCTATGAAGTTACTAAAGAGCTAAGAAGAACAGGAATGGAGTTGGATTTGTTGTGTACTTTTATTCCAAACAGGAATAAACAAATATATGTGGAATGTAAAGCTTATAATGAAGATAAGAAAATAGATTCAAATATAATCTTTGCACTGGAAGGTAAAACTACCCATTTAAAAATGCCTGAAGCCTGGTTAATCTCAACATCTGAGTTCGGAAAGGAAGCCCAAGGTGTTATTGAAGAAATTGAAAAAAGTAAAGAGTCAACCAAATATACATTCTATACACCAAACAAAATAATAAATTCTTTGCTATCAGCTCATATAATTATTTCAGAAGAGATAGCGTTAAAGACAGTCAGCGATATTATTAAAAATAACGATAAATTAGGGGAATCTATCTTTCTAGTTTGCCAATATGGATATTTTTGGGTTTCAAAATTTCTTGAAGGAGGTGTACCTTCTGGTCTTTTTTTTACAAACGCAAAGAATGGAAAAATTATAGAAGAGAATTTGCTAATTAAAAATTTATCTGAGTTAGATACAACTTTTAAAGATCTAGATCATTATACAATCTTTAATTTCGAAGAAGATAGCGAAGAATATTTTAAAATTCATCCAGATATTTTTCTAAACCAAGAATATATAAACAAATCATGTGAACTCTCAATAAATATTAATCATCCATCAAATAACAATCTATGTTTAAAAGATATTTATATTTTCCCAGCCCTAGATGACATTGAGAAAAACGAGAATATCGATGCTAAAACATTAATTGACAAAAAAGATAATAAAATTTTTATCTTTGGAGATACATTGTCTGGAAAGACTTCTTTAGCTTTCATGTTGCAAAAAGAGTTAAATCAAAAAAGTTTAATTACTATTTTTCTTAGAGGCGAAGATATATCCAGCAATAATAAGGATACATTTCAAAAATTATTGGAAAAGAAGTTTAAAGAACAATACACTGAAAAAGATATAAATTATTTTAAATACTTATTAAACAATGACCCTAAAAAAGTTGTAATAATAATTGATAATTTTGAAAAACTTTTACCAAAAAGGGTAGAACAAAGAAATCAACTTATTTCCCTTATAAAAGAATTATTTGAAAACATTTATATATTTTCAAATAATTCTATGGAAATAGAATTGATTTCAAATATTGAAATAAAAAATCTTTTTATTGATTTTAAGACATATAAAATAAGACAATTCGGACACCTACTCAGGGATAAAATGATTGATAGGTGGCTTACTTTAGATCAGAACACAAATCGTGACGACGACGATCTTTTAAGTGAAAAAAATGATATTGCTCAAAAGATTAAAATAGCAGTCGGCTCAAATTTTATCCCAACATACCCATTATATTTATTAACTATACTTGAATTAACCGTTGCTTCTAATAAAAATAAAATACAAGGTGGTTCATACGCAGAATTATATGGTTATTTGATTAATCAATCATTATTTTCAGTTAACACTAAACCTGAAGACCTTGATTTTTATCATACATATTTATCGTACGTAGCTAATTATTTTTTTATTAATAAAATCAAGGAAATATCAGAAGAAGATTTGTTAAGTTTATATAAAAAATATTGCTCGGAGATGGATGTGGAAAAAACATACGAGGATGTTCACTCAACACTAATCAGAGCCAAAATTTTAAAAAACGAAACAGGATATTATTCTTTTAATCATAATTATTCATTTTATTATTTTATTGCAAAATTCTTATCAGATAATTTCGAAAAAGAGAACATTAAAAAAACCATTTTTGAATTAATTGAAAATCTTTATGATGACGAGAATGCTAATATAATTATTTTCTTAACACATCACTCAAAAAGTGAATCTTTAATCGACAAAATTCTAGAAGAGTCAAACAAAGTTTTTAAAGGAGTACCACCTCAAACATTATCCAAAGAAGAAGTGAAAGTAATAAATGATCTAGTTCATAAAGAAATTTCTATATCCATTGACAATAGAAGTGCAAAAGAACATAGGGAAGAAATATTAAAAGCGGAAGACGAAAACGATATTAATAAAGAGAAAAACGAAAAAGAACATAAAAAAAATAACGATGGATCAAGTCTTTACTCAAAAATTAATCTTTCCTTCAGATTAATGGAGATTCTAGGACAGATTGCAAACAATAATTATGGTTCAATAAATGGTGGAAAGAAACTTATTATGGTAAACGAATGTTACTCTCTAGGTTTAAGGTCTTTGAGAATTTTCTTGGATAATTCTGAAGAATATATAGGTTCTATCCGTGAAGACATTTTAAAGACCATAAAGGACAAAAAAATAAACTTACAGGGAGATATTGAAGCAACAATAAATAATTTAATTTTTAATTTCTTTGAATTGATTAGCTACTTTTTTATTAAAAGAACAAGTGATAGTGTTGCCTCAAAAAATTTATTTTTAACAATAGAAAAAATTAAAAATATTAATACGAGCCAAGCCATGGAGTTAATAGATATTGCTATTTCTTTAAATTTTCAAGGAAAGCTGAATATTCCACACATAATCAAACTTAATGATAGTTTTAATAATAACTATTTAACTAAAAGCTTGCTTAAAATGTTAGTTGCGGAGCATCTTTATAAATTTGAAGTTAGTTCAAACAATAGACAAAGTATTTGTGCAAAATTAGGAATAAATATTACTCCAATTGCTATAAATTATAAAAATTAAATTATTTTTTTTGAAATATTAATATCAAAAATTTATTTGACTTTTAGAGTATTAAAGAAATTTATTCAGTCTGAAACGGTTTCACTCATCGCGCCACTCTAATAATCCTGTTCTTTTTCCAATCCCTCACTTTCGTAGTACACTTATCTAGATGTACACACCAAAAGACCGTCTGAAATATACCAAACTTTTTAGCCAAACTCTTTCTTATCTAAAATCCAAAAAACGCATTCTTTTTTTGGTTACGTCAAATCGTTGGACAAAAATTTTTAACAAAGATATCCCCAAAAGCACTCAGTTGGCCTACAAATTGGCCGATATGATTGGTAAAAAAAATGTTGAAATTATCGATGTTTCCAAACTAAAAATTTATCCTTGTGAAGGCAATGTTTCTTTAGCCAAGGGTAATGATTGTGGAGTTAAAAAATCTCTACTTCAAAATCCATTTAAAAATCCTTCTGGTTGTCATCGTTGTTGGGCCAGTCTCAATTATCCAGACGACGAATTATGGAAAATTTCCAAATCTTTATTGCAATCAGATTGTGTTGTATTTTTCACTTCCATTCGTTGGGGTCAAACCAATTCCGAATATCAAAAATTAATTGAACGTCTTACTTGGTTAGAAAACCGCCATTCAACTTTGGGCGAATCCAATGTTCTTCAAAATATTGACGCTGGTATTATTGCTGTTGGTCATAATTGGAAAGGGAGCCAAGTAGTTGAAACTCAAAAAAAAGTTTTAAGTTGGTTTGGTTTCAAAGTTATTTCTGATTTATGTTGGAATTGGCAATTTACCACTCCAACAGATGAAAGCCAAAAAAGTTATCAAGATGCCAACATCGAGTTTCAAGAAACTTTTTTGAATTTTAAATAATTCAGTATAGAATTGATTATGATTCAAAATATTGCTTTCACCCAAGTCCTTGGTTTACCCCTAATTGCTTATGGTGGCATAGCCACATTTTTATTAGTTTTATTTACAGCCATTGTTGGTTTTTTAAATTATCGCGGAATTACCACTATTCCTTTCAAGTGGCATCCGGTTTTAGCTTTGTTGACAATAATCTTTTCCATAATTCATGGAATTATGGGACTGTCGATATTTTTGGGCTTTTGATATTTACTCTTATACCGAGTAACTCATTCCGTAAATCGTAAATTAACTGAAATTTTTCTGAAAAAGTACTATAATCCCGGTTAGTGAAATATTGGACAAAAATATTATCCGTTTTTTTATTTTTCTCTTTTATTTTCCTGTCAAAAAATATAGAAGCGAAATCGGGTTGTTGTTCTAGTCATGGGGGAGTAAACTGTGCCGCTGGTCCTCAATCAAATGGTCATGTTGTTTGTAACGATGGTTCTAGAAACTCTTCTTGTTTATATTCCGAAATGGTTATGTGTGGAGGAAATAGTACTACCACAACTACTACTGTCAAAACGGTTACTCAACCGACCTCTACCCCTAGACCAACTTCAACACCAAAACCAACCGCGACCCCTACCACAAAACCTACCCCTACACCGACCAAAACCCCAACCAACACTTCAACGCAGACACCCACTCCAACATTAGTCCTTACCATAACGCCAACATTATCTCCTACAGAAACTCCAGCCAATAGTCCGGTACCAGAAGAACCAAGTCAAATAGAGGAAGTTTCTCCAACAATTCAACCACAAGTTTTAGGAGAAAGCGATACAAATGATAAGCCAATCGAACCAATAAAAACAAGTGATACTATTTTAGGTTTTTCATTTTTAGGGTTAATTGGATTCGGAATTTATAAACTTTTTGTAAAAACTAAAAATAAAATAAAAAACTATTTTAATAAAAAGTAATATAATTCACCTAGATGAAACATGAAAAGAAACTGAAAAAATATAAAACAGTTTGGGTTTGTGATTTTTGTAAAAAAGAATTTAAAACCAAAAAAGAATCGGATAAACATGAGTTAAACTGTTTTAAAAATCCCAAAAATAAAAAATTTCCATACACTAGAAGCCCAAAAAAAGCTTGGATTTATCTTTGGATTACCACTCTTTTAGTATTTGGTGCTACTTGTTTTTTTGGTGCAAAATCAACTTCACAAGGTTCAAATTTATATCAAAAAGAGTTTTTAGTTTATTTACTCCTAGGTAATATAGGGCTTGGAATTTTTGCTTTTTTAGGGATAACTTTTTCACGCCGGATCCCAAAAAATAAAAATATTCCAATTTTCGTTAAATATATTTTACCTGGATGTTTAATATATTTTTTAATAAATTCATCAATCTTTGCCATAGAAAATAAAAGTTTAAATTCAAAAAATAAAATTAACAAAAACTCATCTGAGTTAAATTTACCTTCTGTTTCTACACCAACTCCATCACCGACAAAAATACCAACTAAAACTCCAGCCAAATCAAATAATTCGTCAAATAACAATTCTAAGCAAATTGATTGTGTTGGTCCTGATGGAGTCCATTTTCAAACTACCCAACAAAAATGTGATGATTTTAACAGAGCTTGGGGTGTGGTTCCAACTCTTAATCCCAACGAATATGTTCGTTGCAATATTAGTCCAAATTGTGGTGGTGGTTATAAAGAAATGACTCGTTCTGCTTGTGAAAAAATGACTTGCTGTCAAATAAACAACACTTGGGAACTTCGTGATAAGGGCCAGTGTAATACAGAACAGGAACAAGAATTAAATGCTGAATGGGCAGAATTTTGTAATGGATTATATAACCCTGACAATTGTTCAGATTATTGGGATTCTGGGACTTCAAATTGGTTTGATTGTAGAAGTGATGCTTACAACAACCGCCTTAGCTGTTACAATCGTCAACATTAATTTAAATAGGATTTTTGCCAAATTTTTCATTCCACGTTATCCTTTTTTAATGCTTAAATTTTTCTTAGGACTTTCTGTCGCTGTCAGTGGTGTTTTAGCTTTTTTATTTTTTCACCCCCAAAATATTTCCGATAATTTAGTCCAAGTTGGCCGAATTATTGACGGCGATACTTTTATTGTTACCGGCAATAGGCAGATTCGTCTTATGAGTGTCAACGCTCCGGAACCAGATCTTTGCGGTGGCCAGCAAGCTACCGAAAAATTGACCGAGTTAATTTCCGGTAAAAAAGTTCGCTTGGTAGGGGATATCAATGATACTTTTGGTCGACTTTTAGCCCTGGTTTATGTTGATGATTTATTGGTTAACCAAGAAATGATTTCTTCCGGTTGGGCTCGTTTTACTTCGACTGCTTCCCCTGAATCAGAAAATTTAAAAGCGGCTTTTAATCTGGCTAAAGAGGACAAAGTCGGTATCTTTAGTAATCTTTGTCTTCAAAATACTAACCCCAAAAATTCTAAATGTAATATCAAAGGTAATGTTCGCGAAGGTAAAAAAACTTATTTTTTCCCCGGTTGTGGCAATTACAGTAATGTTGTCCTAGAGTTAGACCAAGGCGACCAATGGTTTTGCAGTGAGGCAGAAGCCAGTGAGGCCGGTTTTGCCAAAGCCGCCAATTGTTATAATAAAACTTATAAATAATCATTACTTTTGAAGAAAATATAATTCGCTCTGGAAACACATTCAACTTTTGCTAAACTAAATTATGGAATTTAATAAAGGTCAGAAAAGTACCCCCAAAAAAATTAATCAACTAAAGGTAGTTTGGATTACTGGTGGTATCGTTTTTATAATTTTAGCCGCTGGAGCCGTTTATTTTGGCACCAAAAATACTGAAAATAAATTTGGGGACATTTTATCCAAAAAACCAGCAGAAATCACCCCCAGTGTTCAATCTCGTCCCACCATCCCAGATACCCAAGCTCATCCTCCCGAGCCAATGGAAACACTACCCCCAACATCATCACTAAAACCAACCGAAGCTGAACCATCAATAATTCCAGATACAACTAGCAACAATTATCTATTACCAATGTCTAATTCTCAAAAAATAACCACTAAAGACTTAAGTGATTTTGATGATTTAGATCTCAAAAGAGCTAGAAATGAAATTTACGCCAGACATGGGCGAAAATTTGTTTCTCAAGACATGGCCTGTTATTTTACCAAACAATCTTGGTATAAAATTAATCCGAATTACAGTGAAAAATTATTGTCATCTCTAGAAACGTCCAATGCTATTTTTATTCTTAACTACGAAAAAGAAAAACAAAGTCCATTGATAAATAAAGATAGTGGTTGTGTAGAAAACTGAAAAAACTTGAATTTTTTATAAAACAGCATATTCTAAAATTAGAATAATGGGAAAAGCTTTTCTTATTACAGTATTTATAATAACTGCAGTTTTAGTCACACTAACCGGTCTTGGTTATACTCCCACCCAAATTAAGTCTTTTTTTGTCGATAAATTGAAATTCAGTGTCAAAAATGCCGATCTTATGGTTGATGGTGGTCAGACAGCTACCTCTTCAGCTATTATAATTCAGGGTTCCACCGATGATATTTTAAAAAAATATAATTTGGTTAATTTCAAAAATACCAAATGGACCGGAGAGATAACTGAAAAAATCAATGGTAACATTCCCACTTATATGATCCCCATACTTATTTCTATGAATAGCACTTTTAAAATTGACGAATTATCAATTGATTTAAAAAATCCTGATTGGGCTAAACAAGCCAAAGATATTGGTATTACCAATACTAATACTAATGGTGTCGCCATAAGTATTATTGGCAAAGGCAAAATTATTTATCAAAACCCTTGGAGAACTTTTACTAGTGCCTTAATTAAACAAAATATTAATAATAGCCCTATTTCAGTTTCTTTTGTTGGCTATATTGATCCGAAAAATAAAAAACTAATGTTTAATGAAGCCTTTACTAACAAACCCCAAATAAACGCCACTGAATATTCATGTTTTCCTGATCCAATTGGGTGTCTTCCACCAGTTACTAAAAGCAAAGAATTAATAGCGGAAGAACTCTGGCTTCGTGGTATGACCTATGAATTTGGAAAAGATGATGAATTTATTTTAAAAGAACCAATTTGGGACACCACTCAAAAAGACTATCTTCAAAAAACACTTGAAACTCAAACTCGACATAAAGGTAGTATAGAAATGGAAGCCGATGGTTCACTCAAAATTAAAAATTAATAATTAATAAAAAAAATGACAAAAGAAATAAAAAATTCTGGTAAAAAAATAAATCCAATTATGATTGTGGTCGTTGCTATCATCATTCTTGGTGGTTTGTATTATGGAGCTACGCGTTGGCGCCAACAACAATATGTTAAACAGCTAGCCAAAATTTATGGAGGCGACGCTGGCTTATTAAGTAATTTAACTGGTGGTAACAATGGGCTTACCGATCAAATGATTAAAGATATTGCCCAAGAAGCAGCCAAAGAAGAAGCTGAACAAAAAAAAGAAGAGGCTAAAGAAGCGGCTAAAACTCCTAAAGACAAATTTAATGAAACCAAAGAAGTTATTTTAACTGGCAATACCTCTTCGATAGTAAAGACGACCATTGAATCACCACTTAAGGCTGTTTTTGGAGATATTAAAGCCACTCTTTTTTCTGGTAATTACATGAAACAAGGCGATTCTTATCTAGCCTCTTTCAAAATTCCCAGGGCGCCGACTAATGAAGATATGAATAAATTAGTAGAAGAGTTAACCAATGATGGTTATGTTTCTGGTATGAACACCATAGAGGCTGATGCCGCCCATATCATAATGGAAAAGGACGGTAATTCTCTTAGTGTTTACTACGAAAATCCAGAAAATCAGGAAATTACTGTTTTGTATGTCGACGAATCAACTGACAATTAGTCTACCGAAAAATTGGTTACCAAAAAACTGGGTGGAAGTTTCCCAAGAAGGGAATGAAAACATGGTAACCATAAAATTGTGTCATCTTGACCCGGAGAATCAAGCTAATCCTTTACTTGTTAGCGGTAACCCCACTGCCGAAGTTAACGGAGAAACTGTTTCTGTTCATGGTATTACTCCTCGTGGAACTATGACGAAGTTTTTTGATGCCATGACCGCTCTTGCTGCCACTGGTTGGATGACCGGTTACACTCCTCAAAAAATAACCGAAATCAGGGGTAAATTTAATCAAATGCAAGACGAAAAATATGACTCCACTTATTACATTTCTGTTTGTCTTTATCCAGATGAAGTTCAAGCCGAACAAGCTCTCCAAAACCAAATAGATATACACACTCCGGGATTTAATTACAAAAATTTATTTGAAAACTTACAAAATCCGGAAGTTCTGAAATTTCTCACCCCCGAGCAAAAAAAAGGAATGAATATGTTTAATCAACAAATAAAAAATGTTAAACCTCCAACCGTTCCAGAAAATTCGGGTATTAAATATTTCATGGATAAATATACCGGTTATCCGGCTGTTTATTCCGAGATGGACAATCCGGAATATCAGCGTTTTATCGCTCCCAAACCAAAACCTAAACCCAGAGATCCTAATAAATTTCAAGGTGGTGGTTTTGATCCATTAGCCGGCAAAGGTCTTCTTCCTAAAGGCCCAGAACCCACTCCTCCACCAAAAACAATTAAAAGTTGTTTGGCTTTTAAGGTTGATAAATATATAATTTCTGGCACTTTACTTGCCACTTTAGATTTTTTACCCAAAGGTGAGACTTTTCACGAAAGTTTAACCAAAACCAATACTTATATTGAAAAAGAAAAAGTCGAAGGCGAAATCTATACTACCAAACACTTAATTCCCGTGGCTAGTACCTATGCCACCGAAGGTTATGTTTATCAGGAACAGGCCGAAAAAATTATAAAAACTATTATTGATTCACTTAAATTATGACTCCAGAAATAAAAAAGAATAATTTTCTCAGTCCTTTTAATATTTGCTTAATTATGACTGGTATTGTTATCTTAGGAATTTTTCTTGGATTGAGCAGTCGCAACCCTCTTTGGGTACTATTCTTAATACTACCGGCAACTATTTATGAGGTAATCAGAACCGAACCAGGTGCTTCAACTAAATTTAGTTCAATCCTACTTTTAGGAATAATTATTTTAGAAATAATTTTAATTCTTTTTAATGTAAATTATGATTTAGCTAGTTTTTTTGAAACGGAAGAAAAAATTGTTGCTGGTTATACCTTACCGCTAGGGGATATAAAAGTATTTGGCCCTCTATTAACAGCCATTTTATCAACCATACTAATTTTCAGAACCTATGGTCCTTATACCAAATGGTTGTCGGTAGTAATTGCTATTGGTTCATTAGTGGCAGTTTATTTAGTCAATCCATTATTTTTCCAACAAGCTTTAAAATTAATTGTTAATGGTTTATTTGATCGACTCTATTATGCCTTCTGACAAAAATATTTTTATTCCTCAAATGATATTTAATGTTCAAGGAACCCCAGTATTATCTGGTATTTTAAAAAGTGGTCAACTTAAAAGTGGTATGACCACTACGATAGACGGAAAAAAACTAAAAATTATAAAAATAGATCAAGGTACCGCCAATTTAGGTATTAGTCTTTCGGATATCGATATTACCCAAGCTCAGAATTTAGTAAATAAGGAATTAGAATTTTTTGAAACAGAATAAATCATAATTACCCTAGTAATTCCCCAGGCATTTTAAAACTGAGAAAACATAAATAACCTAATCGGAATTTTAATGTTAAAATAGCCAGTTGGTTTATTTCTGCCCAGAAATAAATATGTCTAAAGAAAAAAAGGTAGGATTTTTTGATAAATGTAAAGCAATTTTTAATTGTTCCCCGCGGATAAATCTTGAAGATCTTTTTACAGAAGGTAAAATTCGTTATAAATCTATTGAGGTAGCCGGTAAAAGTGTTGAACAATTAAAACAAGAATTAATAAAAAATGGTATCAGAGTTGGTTCCGTGGCTGAGCAAATGATGAAAAGTCCTGACTTCACCACCTCAGAATTTCCTAAAGTTTTTAATTTGGTTATTTTAAAAGTTGGTGATATGGGTTTTAAATATGAACCTACCACCGCAGAACTTTATAAAAGAGCTGAAGAGCTTGGTTTAGCCCTTTGCCCCCCACAAATTGGTCCGGAGTTAAGACTTATCTATACAGATCAACCAATAGGTGAGCGTATATATATTCCCACAGAAAAATTAATTTCTGATTCCAGAAATAAAACACATACATTTGCAATTGATCGTTATGACAGTCAATTGTGGTTGCATGATCGTGAAACTACCCTTGATAGTTCTTGGAACCGTTGTGATAGTGTGGTCTTTTTATCCGTCCAGGCAGCCTAAGAAATAATTTATAATATCTTATGGACTACAATCAACTAGCAACCAAAGAAATTGTTGATAAAACTATCACATCCCTTAACTCCAAAGGAATCGAAACTATATTAGTAAAAAACGGGACAGAGGCCCTTAGTAAAATAAAAGAGATTATCCCCAAAGATGCTTCGGTCATGAACGGTGCTTCAGTTACCCTCGAACAAATTGGTTTTGTCGATTATTTAAAATCAGGTCAACACGGTTGGAATAATTTACATGAAAAAATTTTGGCCGAAAAAGATCAAACCAAACAGGCAGTTCTCAGAAAACAATCAGTTCTTTCAGATTATTATCTCGGCAGTGTCCACGCTCTTATAGAAAACGGCGAATTTATTATTGCTTCAAATACCGGCAGCCAGTTACCTCATATTGTTTTTACCTCACCCAATTTGATTTTTGTCGTTAGCACCAAAAAAATAGTTCCCAATTTTCAGGAGGGGATGAAACGCCTAGAGGATTATGTCGTCCCTTTGGAAGACAAACATATGCAACAAAAATATGGCGTTGGTACCTCACTTAATAAAATCGTTATTTTCAAAAATGAAAACTCCATGCTCGGCCGCAAAGTTTACATGATATTGGTCGAAGAAAACCTAGGTTTTTAAAACCTAAAATTCTTAAGATTTTTATTTCTTTGTACTTATCCCAAAGAGTTTATAGAGCAGGCAAAATCCGGTTAGTCCGGTAAAAACTCCTACCACCCCAACCACATAAGCTACTGTTTGAGCAACTCCGCCCAAAACAAACATGGCCAAAAATAAAGCCACTATTCCTACCACTAATCTGATTTTTTTATCTAAATCACTTTCATTTTGTTTAAACATGGTTTTTAGAAAAATAATATTAATTAATAATACCCCTGTTTTACTATTCTTGTATAATTCTTATGTATGAAAATTCAAATTTTAGGATCGGGCTGCCCTACTTGTAAAAATTTATTTGAAGTTACTAAAAAAGCAGTCGGGGAATTGGGTATCAAAACTGAGGTCGAATATTCCACTGATGTTTCAAAAATTATCGAATTAGGAGTCATGGTTTCACCGGTTATGGTCATTGACGGCCAAGTTGCCCTTACTGGCTCCCACAACTTAGACAAAATCAAAGAGGTTATTAAACAGCACCAAAAATAATTTATGGATATTTTTTATCCTATCCAATTATTAGCTAATGCTATTACCGATAATAGCGCCCTAAATTTCTTTATCTACGACACCATTAAAATCGGTCTTCTGTTAGTTGTTATCAACTATTTCATGGCTATTACTCGTTATTTTTTACCGGTCGATAAGGTAAAAAATCTTTTAGTCAAAAAACAATGGTATGGTTTGGAGTATTTTTTTGCTGCTTTTTTAGGGGCCATTACTCCTTTTTGCTCTTGTTCTTCAATTCCCTTATTTATTGGTTTTCTAAGTGCCGGCATTCCTCTTGGCGTTACCTTTACTTTTTTAATTGCCTCACCTTTAGTTAACGAATCATCTCTGATTTTACTTCCAGCTCTTTTTGGTTTTAAAACCACCATTATTTACAATTTGGTTGGAATTTTAATTGCCGTTATCGGTGGCATGGTTATTCAAAAATTACACTTAGAAAAATACGTCAATCCTGATTTATTAAAATATAAATCCCGTGCCGATATCGAATCCGAAAATGGAGGACAGAAACTAAAACTCAATAAACTTATTCCTTATTGGTGGACTGACGGTTTTAAAATTACCAAAACTATTTTTCCTTATGTTCTCTTAGGTGTTGGAATTGGAGCTGTTATCCATGGTTTTGTTCCGGCCAATTTCTTTGAAAAATACTTATTAGCCAAAAGTTGGTGGACGGTTCCGCTGGCCACCATTTTAGGTGTTCCTCTTTATGCCAATTCAGTTTCTGTTTTACCGGTTATCGAGGCTTTAATTAACAAAGGTATCCCCATGGGAACTGCCCTTAGCTTTATGACCGCCACCGTTGCCCTGTCTTTACCCGAGGCCTTAATTCTCAAAAAAGCCATGAAATGGCAACTCTTAGCCGCCTTTTTCGGCATCACCACTATCGGAATTATCCTAATCGGCTACTTATTTAATATCCTTTGACCACAATTTTATTTATAACAAAATTTACTTTTAATCTCTAAATTGATAGAATCTCTGTACTTTTAACAAGTAAAACTAACTATTCTTACAGTAAAAAATTTATCCCTAAAAAAGGGAGACAAAAAAATACTTAACGATTTGAGTATCAATTTCAAAGACGGTTCTATTTCAGCTATCGTCGGATCTAACGGTGCCGGTAAATCTACTTTTGCCAAGGTTCTAATGGGCCTAACTGGTTACGAAAAATATCAGGGTGAAATTATATTTCAAAACAAATCATTAAAAGGCTTGTCAGTTTTTAAACGGGCCAAATTAGGCATTACTCTTTCCTGGCAAGAACCTGTAACTTTCGAAGGAATTAGTGTCAGTCAATATTTAGACTTGTCCGCCAACAACAAAAAAAAGTCTGACAAAAAACAGGCTCTTTTAAAATTAGGTCTTCAGCCGGAATCTTATTTAAATCGAAATGTTGATAGCACGCTTAGTGGGGGAGAAAGAAAAAGAATCGAATTAGCCTCTATCGTTATGATGGATCCAAAAGTTGTTATTCTCGACGAACCCGATTCCGGTATCGATATTGATTCTCTTTCCTATATCGACAACATTATCAAAGATTTCAAAAAACAGGGCGCTATTGTTATTTTAATTACTCATAATTTAAAGACTATTGAAAAAGCCGACATTGCTTATCTTTTATGTCAGGGGAAATTAATTCAGGTTGCTTCACCCGCCAAAATTGAAAAATATTTTAATAACAAATGTCAGGTTTGCCAAAACCAAAATAATTTTGATTTAAATATAACCAAAAATGAATAACCCAAAAACCTTTTTAAAATATACTCGCATTCCGGCCGACGATGACAGCAATAAAATTGTTGTTCTTGATAATCAGGTTTTAGAAAGTAATATTTTTGATAAAATTGATGCCAAAATTTGGACTCAAAAAAATAAAATTTTTGCCAATATTAATATTCCCGCCAATTTAAAACTTCAAAAGCCGATTCATATTTGTTTTGCCGCCTTGCACAAAAAAGTTACTCAAGATATCAAACTAAACATCAATTTAGCCAAAAATTCTCAGGCTGTTTTTTTATCTGATTGTGTTTTAACCGGCGAAGATAAAGTCAGACATAATATGGATGCCGTTATTAACCTAGACCAGGGG
This sequence comes from Candidatus Parcubacteria bacterium, assembly GCA_023396915.1. Lineage (GTDB taxonomy): Bacteria > Patescibacteriota > Microgenomatia > UBA12405 > UBA12405 > WARW01. The sequence goes on along the minus strand of JAEWUV010000002.1, from coordinate 150,239 downwards.
GCCTCTTACACTTATATTGAAAAACATGTCCACAGTAATAGTAGTGGCATTTATTTAACCCCCTCATCAAAAGTTAAGTTAGCCAAAAATTCTTCATATAAAGTTGATTTTGAGTTACTCGAAGGTAGACTCGGACAAACCGTTTTTGACTATGATATTTTGGCTGATGAAAATGCTACCGTTGAAATAGAAAGTCGTCTCAAAGCTTTTTCAAACGACAAAGTTATTATAAAAGAAAGTGTTATTTTAGCCGGCAAAGCTTCCAAAGCCTTACTCAAATCCAGAGTTGCCGCCTTAGACAATTCTCAAATTGAAATTTTTAACACTATTTCTGCCCGGGCCGCTGACACTCGGGGACACATCGATTGCCAAGAAATTCTCTTAGGTAATGGTCGTGTCAAAGCTTATCCAAATGCTGAAGTTTTAAATCCAACTGCCCGTCTTACTCACGAAGCCAGTCTTGGTGGTCTAGACAATAAAAAACTGGAAACCTTAATGGCCAAAGCCAAATCACCAAAAGAAGCCGAAGAAATTTTACTCCAGGGAATGCTGTCTAAATAAGTCAAAATTCTAACAAAAATTTATCAAAAGTTACACCCTTCACAGTATGACATATCTTTTTGAAGTTTTGTTTTACCCTTGCCCTGTCAAGGGAAAGGGGAGGGTTAGGGTTTTTATTTCATCTTCACATACTCGTCCCAAGATTTAGTGCTTACCTGATCGATTTTATATTTCTCCAATGCTCTGACGAAAAATCTGGCTGACCCCAAGTCGGTAAACAATGGAATATTATTATCCACTGTCGCTCGACGGATTAAATAACCATCAGTTATATAGTCTTTGTAATTTTTAACACTGTCAATTCTTTTTTTACTCAAATTAATTACCAAAGAAATTTTTTTCGATTCAATCACATCAACTACATTTGGGCTTTTACCGTCATGGACTTTGTAAACTAACTTTGTTTTAAATCCGTTTTTCTTTAAATATTGGCAAGTCCCGTCAGTGGCATATATGGCAAATCCCAATTTTTTTAATCTCCACACTGACTCCAAAAATCTTTCTTTATTAATATCACCCCCCAAACTCAACAAAACCGCCTTTTTGTCCATTTTCATTCCTGTCGAATAAATTGCCTTTAAATAGGCATCTTCTGCATCTTCTCCAAAACAAGCTACCTCTCCGGTTGATGCCATTTCTACTCTTAATACCGGATCGGCTCCTTTAAGTCTGGAAAAAGAAAATTGTGGAACTTTCACCAACACTTGATTCGGATATTCTACTTCATGTTTTTTACTCACCCCAAAAAAACTATCAACTGCTACTTTTATAAAATTAATTCCGGTCGCTTTTGAAATAAACGGGAAAGTTCTTGAGGCTCTGATATTTAATTCAATTACAAAAATATTATTTTCTTTGGCCATGAATTGGATATTAAACGGTCCGGTAATATTCAATGCTTTTACCATTCGTTTTGCTGCCTCGATTATTTGTTTTTCAGTATGCAGATACATAGTTACCGCTGGGTAAATAATTGATGCATCTCCTGAATGAACGCCGGCATTTTCAATATGTTCAGATATAGCAAACACTTGAATCTCTCCTTTTTGGGCCACTCCGTCAAATTCAATTTCCTTTGCCTCAGAAATAAATTTAGAAATAGTTACCTGATGTTCCTTATTTACTTCAGCTGTTTTGTTCAATAAATCTTTTAAATCATCGTCGTTGTAACTGACACTCATGGCACTTCCCGAAAGCACATAAGAAGGTCTGACCAACACCGGATAACCGACTTTATTGGCAAATTTCAAAGCTGATTTCAAATCAGAAAAACTGTCCCATTCCGGCTGTTCAATTTCCAATTTATCCAACAATGCCGAAAATTTATTTCTGTCTTCAGCTCCGTCAATATCTTTGGCTTTAGTTCCCAAAATTGGTGCTCCATAATTATCTAATCCTTCTGCCAGATTATTTGGAGTTTGTCCTCCGACTGAAATTACTACCCCAAAGGAAGTCTCAAAATCATAAATGTCGGCAATTCTTTCAAATGTTAATTCTTCAAAATAAAGTCTTTCGGAAATATCATAATCAGTTGATACTGTCTCTGGATTGCAGTTAACAATAATTGATTTTTTCTTATGATCTTTTAGTGACAATGCCGTATTGACACAGCTCCAATCAAACTCTACCGATGACCCGATTCTGTATGGTCCTGACCCTAATACCATCACCCCAGTTTTTCCCAAAGGTTTTACATCGTGATGACTGGCATTGTAAGTAATATACAAATAATTAGTCTGAGCCGGAAATTCTCCCGCCAAAGTATCAATTTGTAGTACACTTGGTACTACTCCCAATTCTTTTCTAATTTTTCTTACCTCTAATTCTGTTTTACCAATTAATTGGCCAATTCTTTTGTCAGACAATCCGTTTTGTTTATATCTAGTCAAAGATTCTTTATCTAATTTTTTAGTTTTATTCAACTCTTTTTCTATCTCAACAATTCTTTTTAATCCATTCAAAAACCATTCATCCACCCCGCTCAATTTATAAATTAAATCAACTGAAATTCCCCGACTCAACGCTTCTGTGATGGCAAACAAACGGGTGGTATTGGCATTAGTAATTCTTTCCAAAAGTTCTTTTTTGTCCAAATTTTTAAATTTATCACTGGTTACTCCACTCGCTCCCAACTCCAACATTCTCACCGCTTTTTGAATCGCTTCTTCAAAACTTCTACCAATCGCCATAACTTCGCCAACCGACTTCATACTCGAATCAATTTTGTCTATTGCCCCCTTAAATTTATTCAAATCCCATCTGGGAATTTTAACCACAATATAATCCAAAGCCGGTTCGAAGCATGATTGAGTAATTTTGGTTACCTGATTTTGAATTTCAGTAATATTTTTTCCCAAAATTAATTTTGCTGCCACATAGGCTAGGGGATATCCGGTTGCTTTCGAAGCTAGTGCCGATGATCGTGATAATCTGGCATTTAATTCAATTACATAAAATTCTCTTTTATCCGGATTTAGGGCAAATTGGACATTACATTCACCTACAACACCCAAACTTCTGACGATATTAATGGCCGACTGTCTTAGCATCTGATGTTCAGCGTTAGTCAAAGTCTGACTTGGTGCAGTTACTATCGATTCTCCCGTATGTACTCCCATCGGATCAAAATTTTCCATATTACACACTGCCACACAATTATCATTTTTATCTCTGACTATTTCATACTCCAATTCTTTAAAGTGATACAGATATTTTTCGATCAATACTTGTGGTGCAAATACCAAAGCCTCTGTTACTATTGTTTCCAATTCTTTTTGATTGTGAGCCACTCCTGATTTTTGACCCCCCAAAGTATAAGCCGCTCTTACCATCACCGGGAAACCAATATTTTTTTCGACATCCTTTATTTGATGTACCGATTTTACCGTCATACTTGCTGGTATCGGCTCGCCAATCTTTTGTAAATGTTTTGCAAATTTACTTCTATCTTCTGACAAAACAATTGCCGAAATTGGAGTCCCCAAAACTTCTACTCCGTACTTTTCCAAAATTCCTTCTTTATACAAATCAATTCCACAGTTAAGCGCCGTTTGCCCTCCAAATGACAATAAAATTCCGTCAGGTTTTTCTTTTTTAATTACCTCTTCTACAAAATGGGTGTTTACTGGTAAAAAATATACTTTGTCCGCCAAAAAATCAGAGGTTTGAATGGTGGCTATATTTGGATTTATTAAAATTGTTTTAACTCCTTCCTCTTTTAAAGCTTTTATTGCCTGTGAACCGGAATAATCGAATTCTCCTGCTTCACCGATTTTTAGCGCTCCGGACCCCAAAATTATTACTTTTTTAATTTTTTTCATAAATTTTTCAAAAAGAAATCAAATAACCATTCTGTATCCCATGTTCCCGGAGATGATTCGGGATGAAATTGCACCGACATAAAAGGTAATTTTTCATGAATTATTCCCTCGTTAGTTCCGTCGTTAGCATTAACAAACCATTCCTTAAAACCTTTGGGAATTTTACCAATAGCAAAACCATGATTTTGAGTTGTCATAAAACACTTCGGAGTTCCAACTAATTTCGCCGGCTGATTTTGTCCTCTGTGTCCCAATTTTAATTTATAAGTGTCTCCACCAGCTGCCAAGGCTAATATTTGGTTACCCAAACAAATTCCAAAAATTGGCACTTGTTTGTTTATTAACTTCTTTACTGTTTCAATTGTTTTATCCGCCATTTTAGGGTCCCCTGGACCACTCGAAACTACTACTCCATCAAACTCCATATTATTTTCAAAAATATCATAATCCCATGGCACACTTGTTACTGTTAAATTTCTTTTCAACAATTCTCTTTTAATATTTTCTTTTACCCCGCAATCAATCAACAGTACTTTCTTTCTTTTTTCAGTCGTCCGTAGCCTTAGCGTAGGAGACCCTTTACCCTCAGTAATTACTTTTTTACCAACCACTTCTTCCACCAAATTAACTTTGTTTGGATCATAAAAATTAACATCTTTATCAATCACCATTTTTACTAAACTATTTCCCTCGTCTCTGATTTTTTGGGTCAAAGCTCGGGTGTCTTTAATTTCCAAAGCCGGAATTTTTTCTTTTTTCAACCATTCGGCCAAAGTCATTTGGCTTTCAAAATGTGATGGGGTATCAATGTAGTCAGAAACTATTAACCCGGAAACTTGTATTTTATTCGACTCCCAGCCTTTTTTATCAAACACACCATAATTACCAATTATTGGATAAGTTAATACCAATATTTGTCCCTTAAACGACGGATCAGTCAAACTTTCAGGATAACCTATCATTCCGGTAGAAAATACAATTTCACCTGCTGTTGAACAATTGAACCCAAAACTCTTACCTAAAAATTCAGTACCATCTTTAAAAATTAGCTTACATTTCATATGGTCATTTTTTACCCTTTCTCATCTTACACTACAATTTTTTAATTTCAACCCGATAAATTAATCTCTTAACTAAACAATCCAGAAAGAATATAATCAGCATATTCAGTCAATAACAAAACTATGGAAGATAAAGAAATAGAAGTTTGGATGTATAAAACTAAAGGTGAAACCTTTGCCTTATTTGTAGGAATTGTTCTAACACTTATATTAAGTTACATTTTTTTTGAACTTAATCTTTGGGTTTTTGTTTTTCTAGTTATATTTGGTCTTATTTATATAAAACTTAACCAAGCTCAACAAATTGGAAATTCTATTAGAATTCATAAAAATCAATTTTCTGATATTTTTGAAATTTTTCAAAAATATGCCGCTAATCTTGGGATTAACAGAGCTAATCTATATATTACCCAAGATCCTTATTTAAACGCCTATACCCTCGGTTTTAATACTTGCACCGTAATCTTAACTTCAGCCTTAGTAGAACAGTTATCTCTTAAGGAATTAACTTTTGTAATTGGTCATGAACTAGGTCATTTTAAAACCGGTCACACTAAAATTACTACCCTTATAAATCCTCTGGGTCGAAATAATATGTTTAGTAATTTTTTATTTGGTTTTTGGCTTAGAAAAGCTGAATATACTTGCGATCGATGTGGTTTACTTTTAAACAAAGACATTGATTCTGCTATTTCTGCCATCATTAAACTTTCACTCGGGGGAAAATTATTTAAAAATTTCAACATAGAAGGATATCTTCCACAACTAAAAAAAGCCGATTCTAAATTAGTCAAATCCAGTGAATTATTGATTAATCATCCGACCAGTGCCAATCGAGTCAGAGGTATAATCAATTACTGGAATGAAACTTTTGAATTAAATTAAAAAAAATGAAAACTTGTCCCAACTGTTCATCAAAAAATACCCCGGACAGTCTCTATTGTCAGGAATGTGGATATAAATTACCCGAAAAACACAAAACAGTAGAACATCATGCCGAATCGAAACAAGACAATAAATCTATTTCTACTAGTATTTACCAAAAATTAAAAGACACTGATTTAGACGATGTTATTTTTAAATCCAAAAAAGAAAGAAGCCATACTTTTAGAAATATTGTAATCATTATTTGTATATTTTTTCTTCTAATTTTTATATTAATTGCCCTCGACTCTTCCAATTCTGATAATAGTTCACCAAACTCTTCTGCCACAGACCAGACTAATTCTGACCAATATTTTTCTAACTCGGAATTAAGTTTTTTACGCCTTAGCGATGAAAGTATGTATGGTAACGATGGTTATTCCATTAATCCTAGGTACGAGGCGACCTTACATAATTATGGATCAATTGTTGCCAGCAATATAATTGGCAGGGTCAATTTTTATAAAAACAAAGAAGACACAGTAGCCCAAGATACTAGATATGTGGTTTTAAGTGATTATTTAGGACCAGGAGACTCAACCTTCATCAATTTTTATATTGAAACTCCCTATAACACCTCAGGAGATTTTTATTGGAAATCTGAAATTTATAGCGCCGAAAAATATTAATTAAAATAAAAAAATGATTTGTCCAAATTGTAAAAAAGAAATAAAAAATGGTATTAAATTTTGTAATTTTTGTGGTGAAAAAATTACAAAAGAAAAAACATTAGATGAAAATAATCCAAGCTATAAAAAAATTAAAAATGCCGGATCAACAGCAGAAGCTCTAGGTTGGTTTAACTTATTTTTTAGCACGTTATATGTTGTATTTTCAGGTACAGAAGAGGGTAACAGTATTGGTTTTATGGCTATTGATTGCATCTACTTAATAACAATCAGTCTTATTTTAATTAAATTCGGTAAGAAAGCCAAAAAGGTTACTGGGCTAAAGATGAAAGATTTAAATATTTTACTTACCACAATTATTTTTATTATTTTTATAAATTTGATAAACATGATTTATTCCGAAGGAGATGTCAAGATAATTGGTCTTCTTTTTATTCTTGAATTAATCTATTTAATTAGAGCAAAATCAGCCCTAAAACAAATTTATCAATTGATTTAGTTGTGATTTATAAAAACTATGTTTTGTAATGACTGCGGTAAAGAAATAAAAGAAGAAAGTAAATTTTGTCCATTTTGTGGCATTAAAATAGATAATGCGATTGATTTAGTAGAAATTAAAAAACCACCAACCATGTGGAAATGGTATTTTAGTTGGCATCCGAGAATTTTTTTAACCGTCCCAATTTTCCTAATATTTGTATATCAGGGTTTTTGGTTTATTTGGGCTGAAATTTCTGATGTAATTTTCTTTTTTAATACTACTCCCATCACTTGGGCTTCAATCTTTTTTATACTTCTTCTAGGATCATTTTTTCTTAGTCTTTTATTTTTACCAATTTATATTTGTTTTTGTTCTATATCTTGGTTATACGAAATAAATATTAATTTCAAAGGTTGGAAAAAATTTTTATATTCAATTGGAATAATAATATTAGTTACTTTCGGGCCCGGACTTATCAGATTGTTAACCAATTGGATGTTAGGAATTCTTTAAAACCAATTTGCCCCTCTCTGGACTTAGAAGTTAATTTAGTTCATAATGAGTCTATGACAACAAAACACCAAATCTATCGCTGTCCAATTTGTGGCAATATCGTTGAAGTTTTACATACCGGAGTCGGGCAACTGGTCTGTTGTGGTCAGCCAATGGAATTAATGAATTCCAAAAGTGAAGACGAAGGCCAAGAAAAACATCTTCCCGTAATCGAAAAATCCGAAGGAAAAATCACTGTCAAGGTTGGTTCTATTCCACATCCTATGGAAGATGCTCATTATATTGAATGGATTGAATTAACCGCCGACGATAAAGTCTATAAAAAATTCTTAAAGCCCGGTGACGCTCCGGAAGCCGTTTTTGATGCGATTATGGCTGAAAGTGTTTCCGCCCGAGCTTATTGCAACGTTCACGGCCTCTGGCAAACAAAATAACCTATTTTTGCTATAATAATCTCGTGAAGTTAATGTAAAACACTCAAACCAATTACTCCCATTTTTTTTGGGAGAACTGGTGTTTTGCTTTAATTATTTTTTCATTAAATCTAAACGCCGGTTAAACCCGGCTTTTTTTATGCAACTTCAATCAAACTCTATTATCAAAGAATATTTTGACCGAATTATTCTTAATGATATTAATTTCACTATTACTGACGGCCAACATATCGGTCTTATTGGCCAAAACGGCAGTGGTAAAACCACTCTTCTAAAAATTCTGGCGGCTCAAGAATTTCCCGATCATGGTCAAGTTATCAAAGTCCCCAAAAATTTTTCTGTTGGTTTTATTCCGCAGGTTACTGATTTTGATGATCAACTTTCAGTCATTGATAATTTAATTAAATCTTTATTACTCGATGAAACCGAAATTTATCAAATTTATATTGCTCTTAATGACCTAAAAATAGGGGATATTGCCACTAAACTTTTTGGTCAACTTTCTGCTGGTCAAAAAACTAAGGTTTATTTAGCCAGAATTTTAATTCAACAACCCGACATTTTACTTCTCGATGAACCCACTAATCATTTAGATATTCAATCCATTCAATGGCTAGAAAATTACCTTAAAAATTATCCAGGTGCCTTTTTAGTCGTCTCTCATGATCGCCGATTTTTAGACAATATTACCACTACAATTTTTGAATTAGATAATGGCCAGGTCAAAACTTATGGTGGTAATTATTCTTTTTACAAACATCAAAAACAAATTGAATTAGATTCTCAACAAAGAAATTTTATAGTTCAAGAGAAAAAAGTGGCTCGTCTTCAAGAGCTTATTCGAGTTGTCAAAAATAAAACTCAGCAACGTGAAGTAAACACTTCTGGCGCTGATTTTAAAATTCGCAAACAAGCTGCTGCCTCCGCCTCTCGGGCTAAATCTACCGAAAAAATGTTGACCAAAGAATTAAATGAATCAGGGGTCGAAAAACCCCAATCTATTCCTGAATTATCAGTTATTTTTCAACCCAAACAAGAAAGTAGTCAAGCCGTCGTTTATTTAGACAACATTTCAGTCGGCTTTAACCATCAAGACATTATTAAAAATTTTTCTTTGGTTATTAATCGTCATGACCGAATTGCTTTTGCTGGCTCCAATGGTTCCGGTAAATCAACTCTTATCAAAACTATTTTAGGTCAAATAAAACCTGACAAAGGTAACGTCCAGATTGGTAACCATGTTGATATTGGTTATTTACCCCAAGAACACCACCAAATTAATTTTTCCTCAAGTTTATTAGATTATTTAATAACTCAATCAAAAATTGATCGTACCAGCGCTTATCGTTTAGCCAAAAGATTTCTTTTTACCGAAGATGACCTGGCTACCGAAGTTAACAAATTAAGCAGTGGCCAAAAATCAAAATTATCTTTAATTACTATTATGGCCTCTGGTGCTAATTTTATTATTCTTGACGAGCCAACAAATTATCTAGATATTCCTTCGCGTGAAGCTCTCGAATTAGCTCTAATTTCTTATCCCGGTACTCTTTTAATTACTTCTCATGATCGCTATTTTCTTGACCGGATTTCTCCTACCAAAACTATTCAAATTTGACTTTAGTGCCCAAAAAATCATACACTTAAAGACTTATTCGTTTAAACAAGGATGAAAGTTTATTTAGTTATCTCTTTTTTATTGTTAATTTTTACTACCCCTGCCTTTGCCAAGAATTCTGATAATCCGCCTCAACAAGCAAACAAAACAAACAGTGTTACCACCACCCAAACCCGTACTCAAACTCAAACAATCACTCCCACGGGTAATCAAGTTAAAAACCAAAATCAAGTTCAAACCAAAAATGCCGGCGAGGAACAACAACTTTCTGTCCAAACCCAAGAAAGTGAGCAACTTAATCAAAATCTTGATGATAGTTTTCAAAAAGTCTCTGATCAGGTTCATCAATTGATTGATACTGTTGGTGCCAAAGGTGGTATTGGCCAACAAGTTCGTGATATCGCCCAAAATCAGGAAAAAATTCAAGATCACATTAAATTAAATCTTTCTCAACTAGCCTCCCAAAGTGCTGTTTCTAAGTTTTTTGTCGGTTCGGACAAAAAAGCTGTCAAAGAAATGGAGCAACAAAGAGAGCAAAACAGGCTTTTAATTCAACAACTTGAAGAGTTAAAAACTCAAACCAAAAATTCAGGGGATTTAAATCAAATTCAAGCAACTATTGATTTATTAACCTATCAAAATACTTCTTTGGAAGAAAAAATAAATCAAGAGAATAAAATTAACGGTTTATTTGGTTGGTTAGTAAATCTATTCAACCGATAAATTTTAATTTTTAATTAACTCAAGTGGATTTAATACTAGCTCCTCAAAAAGTAACTATTGATGGTTGTACTTACATCGCTCCGAATGAAAATTTTATAGGGAAATTGGCTTTTGATTTATCTCAACAAATCAAAGATTCAGGCAAAGTTTATGATCGGCTAATTTATCTCCCTCGGGGTGGATTAGCTTTCGCCCGACAAGTTCTTGATTGTACCGGCATATCAAAATTTTCCGGTACCACCATTGCCTCTTACAGTGGGGTCGGAGAAAGAGGCGAGGCCAGAATTACCAAACCTCTGACTGATCCAATAGAAGGGGAGTCAGTTCTTGTCTTAGACGATATTGCCGATAGTGGCACTACACTTGTAAAATCAAAAGAATATTTACTTTCTCTTGGCGCCCGTAGTGTTGATATTGCCACTATTTATACCAAAAGAAAATCAACCCTAAAACCCGACTATTTTGCCCAAGAAATTCCCGATAATGCTTGGATAGTTTTTCCTGGTGAAAGAGCTGAATTCATCAAAGATGTTACCAAAAAATGGCATAAGACCGGTATTCCTTACAAAGAATATCAACAACGTCTGTCAGATATCGGCTTACCAAGTTGGTATATAGATAAATACTTAACAACTCCTTAATTTCCTTTAGGCTGAATAGTAGAGTTCAAATATTTCTTCCACCATTTTACTTCTTTTGTTTCTAAATTTACCCATTCCTTAGACAACTTTTGTGAATCGAACTTTGATGGAATTTTAGTTGCCTGTTTATTTGTCTTGGCTATAAATTCCAAATTTAACCATTGCCATAAACCAACTTTTTTAAAACTCCAATTTTCATCATACTCATAAACTGACCCCCCGGTATAAATCATTTTGTCTTTCACTCTAAACCAATTAAACGGACTGGTATCTATTTGCCATTTTCTCCCAATTTCCAATTTATTAATTACTTTTGCCATCTGAGAAATATCATTTTCCTTTAATAACTTTTTCTTAATTAATTCAACCGCGCTAATACCATTTTCAGCAATTTTTTCTTGTATTAAAAAACGATACGGCGGCCCTTTTTTATCAAAGCTAACAATCTTGGCATAATTTACCCCAAAGTCATCTAATATTTTTTGGTTTTCAATTGCCTGTTGAAAAGACAGCAATGCACTTTCTATTTTTTCAGCCTCTTTTCTTATAATTTTAATTACCTTATTATTCTCTCCGTCATCAATTTCAAAAACCTGCTTATGATAGCCTTGTCCCACCATTTTTTTAACTCGGAATTTTAATTCATCAATTTGAATATAACTGCCGGTTATTTTAATTGATTTTAGTATTTGTTCTAAAAAATTATCTTTCATTGGATAGGCAATTTTACCACCTTAATTAGACTTAATTTTGCTATTTTGATACACTTGTTTAAGGATGTTGTCTTTATTAACAATATAAGCGTGTGGCCCCGACAAGTCGGGGATACGAGGAAGGGGGAATTCGAACCATCTGCGGGTACCCTCAGGTTGTATCAGACAACCTAAAAAATTTTTTGAAAAGAAAAATTTGCTCTGATGACCATCCCATTTAAAAGTTCATTAAGGGCTTATAGTCCTAAAAGGAGTTTTTATGTGCGGAATTTTTGGTTTCACTGGTTTACGAAAACATAATAGTAATTTAGTTTTTAATGGTCTTAAAAGCCTTGAATATCGGGGTTACGATAGTTGGGGTATAGTTGTTGATACCCCCAAAAGTTTAATTAACGAAAAACATTTAGGCAAAATTACCGGCAAACCCCAAAATATCCCGGAATCTTCTATTTCTATTGGTCATACTCGATGGGCTACCCACGGTGGTATAACGCTTTGTAATTGCCATCCTCATTTTAGCTCTGATAAAAAGATTGCTTTGGTTCACAACGGTATCGTCGAAAATTATCAACAGCTTAAAAGTCAATTAAAAAACCAAGGCCATAAATTTATTACTGAAACCGATAGTGAGGTTATTGTCCAGTTAGTTGAGGAATATAACAAAAAAAATGATTTTAAGGAGTCTGTCAGATTGGCATTTTTAGATCTTCAGGGTCTAAATGCTATCGCTGTTATCAAACATGATGATAATCAGTTAATTGTTGCCAAAAATGGTTCTCCTTTGGTTGTTGGTTTTGGTGACAAAGAAAATTTCATTGCTTCTGACATGAATGCTTTAGCTGATCTTACAGATAAATTTATCTTTTTAGAAGATAACCAAATGGCTGTGATCTCACCAGAGTCTGTCAAACTTTTTGATATTCAAAAAAATAAGCTGATCAAATATGATATTAAAACTATCTCCTCATCTCAAAATGGTACCGGACTTGATGGTTATCCTAATTACTTAAGCAAAGAAATACACCAACAATTAGATATTATTAACAGAATCCAACAGGAAAATCTTAACAGCGCTGTTAATCAAATTATCAAAAAAGCCAAAAAAGCTGACCATGTCTTTTTTGCCGGCTGTGGCTCTTCTTATTTTGCTGCCTATTTTAATGCGCTTCTAGTAAGTGAAAAAATTAACAAACCTGTTTTTTCTTTTTCCGCTTCCGAGATTAATCCTTACGACCAATTTTTAACCAAAAAAAGTTTATTGGTAGTTTTTTCTCAGTCTGGGGAAACCATTGATGTTATCAACTTAGTTAACTCAGTTAAAAAGAAAAAAGTTACTATTGCCTCCATTATTAATACTCCATACTCAACTCTTCATCGCCTAGCTGACATTTGCCAAATCTTGCCTTGTGGGCCGGAAAAATGTGTTCTTTCTACCAAAACATTTACTGCCCAAATTGCTCTATTTTTGAAGGCTTTAGGAGAAGGTTTAACGCCACTGGTTCATGATATTAAAAATATTTTTGCTGATCAATATCAACAAAAAATTAATAATTTAGCCAAAAAACTTTCCCAAAAAGAACATATTTTTGTGATTAGCCGGGGCAACTTTTTACCCATTGGTCACGAAACTTCTCTCAAAATTAAAGAGGTTTCCTATATTCACTCCGAAAGTGTTTTTGCTAGTGAATTAAAACACGGCCCGATTGCCCTAATCGAGTCAGGCACTCCGTGTATTGTTATTGCTCCCAATGACGAACATTTTGACGATATTGTTTCCAGTGCTACCGAAGTCAAATCTCGTGGGGCTTGGGTAATTGGTATTTCTCCAAAAAAGAATTCTGTTTTTGATGATCAATTAACCGTTGCCGATCTGGGTATTTCTACCGCTATTTCTACTGTTATTACTGCCCAACTTTTAGCTTATTATCTTAGCCAACACAAGGGACTAGATCCGGATAAACCCAGGAATCTCGCCAAAAGTGTTACCGTTAAATAAATGTTAAAATTATTCATGATAAAAGAAAAACTAAACAAAAAAGAAACTTGTTGCTCAGAAGAAATTTTTAGTCATGGTAAACACCACCATAAACATGGTTGCGATTGCCATCATGGCAAAGACTCTTCGGCTATTTATGGTTTAGGAATTTTTGGAGCCCTATTTTATTTCCTCCAAGGTGCCACCACTTTTACCGCCGTTATTGTTGGCATATTCAAATCTATTTTCTGGCCGGCATTTCTACTCTTCAAAGTCCTGACCCTACTCAATCTTTAATGTTTATTTGGTTTAACCAACATTTTTTGGTTAATTAGTTTAAACCTTTTTACTCTTTTTCTATCTAGGGTTATCGTCTCTAAAAACATTTTCTTCGGTCTTACCCAAATAACCCCATCTTCCAAATGAAGATAAATCACCATTGGCTCCATGGTTTCACTATGTAAAGCTTGCCCCAATACTTTAACTTTTGTGCCTTTATAATGTTTATAAACTCCACCGATTTTTAGTTCTTTCATACCGAATTTTACTCTAAATATTAAAACTTTTCCGTTTTTTAAAGTTCCCCTTTTGTCAAAGGGAAAAGCCGCGAAGCGGAAAGGGATTTTGTTATTTTTCCCTCATTTAATTTTCCCCTAACTTTAAGTATAATAAAGAATGAAAGACCCTTTAAACTTAAAAGAAACAAAATTTGACGGTATTAGTTACGTGGCTCCTAATTGGGAACAAATGGGTGAGCTCATTTTTTTACTAGGCAAAGAGATTGTTGATTCTGGCAGAAAATTCGATCGTGTAGTTGCTCTTGCCAAAGGTGGTTGGACTTGGGCCAGAACCATGGTCGATCTTTTAGATGTTCCTAATCTTTCTTCAACCAGACTTGTTTCTTATAGCAATATTAACGAATGTGGCAAAATCAAAATCACTCAACCTCTAAGTGACTCAATCGAAGACGAAAATATTTTAATTTTTGATGATGTTATCGATTCCGGAGAAACTATTCTCAAGGCCAAAGAATATCTTGAACTTCTCGGCGCTAAAAAAATTTCTACCGCTTCAGTTTGTTACAAACCCCGATCAAAATTCACCCCCGATTTTTATGCTTTTTCCACCACCTCATGGGTACTCTTCCCTCATGAATACCGAGAATTTATCGCTCAAGTCAAAAAACAATGGACCAATCAAAACCTTTCACAAGCAGAAATAAAAGATCGTCTTTTCAAAATTGGTATTCCTAGAAATCAGATTGACTATTTTTTGAACAAATAACTCGTTTAGGTCTATAATCAAACTATATTAGTTTATTAAAAAATTATGTGGGGACTTTTACCTTTTATTGCTTTCATCCTTCTTATTTCTATTCGTCAAATTAATCAATACGAAAGGGGAGTCAAGTTTACCCTAGGAAAGTTTAGTTCAATCCTAGAACCTGGTTGGCGTTTAATTTTCCCAATTTTTCAAAGTTGCCAAAAAGTCGATGTTCGGGTCAAAGCTGTTGATGTCCCTGATCAAAATGCCATTACTCGCGACAATGTTTCCGTCAAAGTTAACGCTGTTATATACTACAAAGTCAGTGACGTTTCCAAAGCCGTTATTGAAGTTGAAGACTTCCGCTACGCCATTTCTCAATACGCCCAAACCACCATGCGTAATATTGTTGGTGAAGTTACCTTAGATGAGCTTCTTTCCAGTCGTGATAAAATTGCCGAAAGAATCCGGGAAATTGTTGACAAAGAAACTGATGAATGGGGTTTAAAAGTTAATAATGTCGAGCTCAAAGACGTTAGTTTACCTCCGGAAATGGAACGGACCATTGGTAAGCAAGCCGAAGCCGAACGGGAAAAACGGGCCGTTATTATCAACTCCGAAGGGGAATTGGCCGCTTCTCAAAATATTTCCAAAGCCGCCAAACAACTTAGCAGTACTCCGGGTGCTTTACATCTCCGTACTCTTCAATCCATAAACGATATGTCTTCTGATCAGTCAAACACTGTCGTTTACATGGTACCCATCGAAGCCCTAAAAGCTCTTGAGGGTTTTGGTAAAAATATTCAACCGATAATCAAGAAAAAATAAATTTAATCTAAATTTATTTCATCGCTGCTTTAAGTCGTGCCCATTCTTTTTTGGCTGATAGTACGATATTTCCAGCTTCCAACATATCTTTGACTACTGGATCATCCTGTCTGTATTCAGGAATCGGTGTGTGCATTACTGCTATTACTGGTATCCCCATAAATTCTTCCTTATCTGATCGGTTAAAAATACAGGCAATTCCTACCACTTCAGCTCCCATTTCTTTCAACATCTCAATCATTTTTTGAGTTGTCGAAAAATTATTACATAAATCTTCAAAAATAATTACCTTTTCACCCGGATTTAAATTATGTCTTTTATAAACTAATTCATACTCCTCTCTAATATTTTTCTCTGGGTCATTTAATCTGATAAATTTCTTTTCAAAAAAAGATACTTTAGTTTCCAAAACATTTGCCGTACTAGCCGAAAAAATAATTCCTCCCATCGGAGCGGCAATTAACCTGTCTGGTTTACCCACAACTTGGGTAATTTTTTCTGCCATCATTTTTGATAATTCAATCCGAGATAAATAATCTTGCTCTGCTTGGGCAATATTTACATAATGAAAACCGACAAAATTTCTTCCCTTTTCATCCAACCCGGCATACGCTACTAATGGTCCTAAATATTTTCCATCCTCATCCTTTGGTGATTCGTACAAAGCATCGCAGTCTTTTAATATTTGATATGCATCTGTCATATTTATTCTCCTATTTCTTCGGCAACCTTTTTAGCTCCTGCCACCGGTCCGCCTTGTTCGTCCGGATACTCGGTAATTGGTCTGCCGATAACTAAATAATCAGCCCCGCTCTTTACCGCTTCTGACGGAGTCATGACTCTTTTTTGGTCATTAACTGCCGCCCATTCAGGTCTAACTCCTGGGGTTACTTTAATTAAGTCAGGAAATTCTGACAACAAAGCCAACTCTTGTGGTGAACAAACAACTCCTTTAGCTCCAGCCGCTATTGCCATTTTGGCAAAATCTACTACTTTCTCTTTGGCGTTTTTTCCAAAAATAACCATACTTTCCTCGTCGGTAATACTAGTTAACACAGTTACTCCCAAAACAATCGTATCTGGGTTAGCATTGACTGCTTCGGTTATTGCCCCGGCACCAGATGAAACATGGACATCAACCATCTTTGGGTTAACCATCTTTGCCGCCGCCGATGCTTTTCCCACAGTATTGGGGATATCATCCCATTTTCCATCCCAAAATAATTGTCCTTCAGTCTCTTTAAACAAAGTTTTCACTTTTTCTGCCACACTTTCATCGCCAGAGACGACTCCCGCCAACATAGTATTTAACAATTCCAAACCAAATTTAAACATCCCTACATATGGTTTAAGCAACTTTACTTTTTCAATTGCAGAATCCAAATCACTGGTATCTACCGGAATAATTATTCTATCTTTAGCTTGGTTAAATTGAATCATATTAACCCCAGTATAGCATTCTCTTTTACTCAAGCAACTAATAAAATTAATTTTTGTAAAGTCAACTTGACATATTGTAAAGTCTACTTTACACTTCTCTTATGACCATAAAAAAATATCATCAACTAAAAAAGGGGACTTTGATTTTCCTTTTTATTATTTTTTCTTTGTCCTTGTTTTTAAAAATTTATTTTTTGTCCGTCATTAGTGTCTTAACCGCTATTCTTTTTATGGCCCTACTTCATTCCAATCAGAGTCTTTCTGACGAGCGTCAAGTGGCTGTTCGTCGTCAGGCTGTTGATTTTACTTTTACCATTCTTGTGTCTACCTTATCCATTGGTTCTTTTGTTATGCTTCTTCCTCTTTCTACAAGATGGTCTGTTTTTAGCAAAGGTGAGTTTTTATATGTCGAATCAATTGGAACAATTTTTGCCTATCTTTCAATTTCTTTAGTTATTTTATACAGCTTGGCTTATTTCTTTTTTAATCGAAAATCTGGGGGCAATAATGAAAAATAATTTAAAAGCTTATCGCATCAAGCATTCCCTGACCCAAGAAAATCTTGCCAACAAACTTGACGTTAGTCGTCAAACAATTAACGCTATTGAAAGTGGTAAATATTTACCTTCAATCACCCTGGCTTTTAAAATTGCCAGACTTTTTAAAACAAAAATCGAAGACATCTTTATTTATTAATTAAAACTAAAATGATTAAAAAAATATTTTTATATGGATTAACTATCGGATTTAGTTTATTTGCTTTATTTTTTGTTATTACTTGTACTTGGATTGGTTACGATGTCAAAGATAAATGTCGTCAAGCCAAACTTGATTATGGCGGTACTTGTAACCAGGCTCTCGCTAAACTTCTTCAAGATGAAACTCGTAGTTTTTCATCCAGAAACTCAGCTATTTGGGCCTTAGGCCAGCTAGGTAACCCCGACAGTCTTTCTGTTTTAAAAAGTTTTTATACCGGTAATATCCCAGATCGTGAACCTCTTAATGAAACTATTAGTCAATACGAACTAAAAAAAGCCATTAATTTAGTTAGCGGAGGAACTAATCTCACCGCCATTTTCTGGCGCTACGGTATAGAATAAATACCCTGTTCGTTTTCTTTAAAATTAACCACATTTAAGTTATACTCAGGTTGTGAGATACCTTTTTACTGTTTTGGCTATACTGCTCATTTGGATGGTTATTATTATCGTTATGCCGTTGGTCAATGTAGACCAACACTTTCTTCTTTATATTTTGGCTGTAGTTAACACTTTTGTTCTTTACCTCATCGGTTTTAAAAATAATTAATGTCTAAATTTACTAGATCTTTATATCTTTTTGACACAATCTTAGTTTATTCAATCCTTTTTATTTTCAACAAAAACAAAGCCTCAAAATGGCTTTTTAAACGTTTTAATCACTTAGGTGGAATTTATATAAAATTTCTTCAACTTTTAGTTTTAAATCAAGATAATTTTAAAGTTGAAGACCAAAAAAAATTAGAAGAAATTCTTTCTGTCTATGATCACAGTGCTTTTGAAAGTCTTAATATTAATAATTTTTTAAACCAAGAACTTGGTTCTAAATCAGAACAAATTAAACTTGACTCAAGTTCACCTTTTGCCTCTGGATCTTTTGCCCAGGTTTATTCGGCCACTTTAGATAATCAACCAGTAGTTCTCAAAGTTCTTCGTCCTAGTGTTGTTCGTTATCTTCGTTTTGATCTCACTCTTCTTAGTTGGGTAGTCAAATTAGTTTCTCTCCCGACCGCCAATCAGATAATTGATTTTATTTCCGTTTTTAACGATTTCAAAAAATTAACATTAGAAGAAACAGACTATTCACACGAAGTCAAAAATGCCTTAACTTTTTACAAAAAAATGGTTAATCACCCAATTATTTATATTCCCAAAACATACGAGAATTTTTGTACCAAACATTTGATTGTTCAAGAAAAAATAAATGGTATCCCACTAACCAAAATCTTTTCTGTAGACGCACAAAACAAATCAGATTATGTTTTAGCTGAATTAAATACCAGTCTCGAGCTCGTGATGGAAGAATTAGCTACTGAAATGCTTGTTGGTAGTCTCCAAAATGGTGGCAGTCACGGTGACCCACATCCGGGTAATATCTACCTTTTACCTAACAATCGAGTTGCTCTAATTGATTTTGGTATTAATTCTTTAGTCTCAAAACACCAATCGGAGTTAGTTCAATTAGTTTCCCAATACATTAATGTCTATAAAGGAGATTTTTATCCGGAAAAAATTTGTAAAGCTATGGTTTCTTATTATGCTCCATATCTAACCAAATCAATTCAAACCGTTAGTTCGTTTTTAGGTAAACAAGATACGGTTACTAAAATACTTGAAGAAATTGGTAATAGCGCTGCCCAAACCATTAAACAACAACAGACCGATCCCAGTGTCATCTCCATGATGGACGATTTTAATATGTTAAAAATTTTTAACCAGGTAGTTAATAAAGATAATCGTTTAGCTCTTAAAGTTTCTTTCGAAGCTCCAGGGTTTATTCGTGGAACTCAGGTTTTTATGAAAATTACTCGTCTTTTAAATTTAGATATGCAACTTCTTCGTCGCTCTTGGGAACGTGCTTTAAATCAAGTTAATATTAGTCAAACCTCTCAGGCATCTGCCGATTATGATAACGAAACTATCGACGAGAGTTTTCATGCTCTAGCTTGTTGGTTCGACCGTTTGCGTTATTCCGACCCCGGGCTTTATAATCGAGTTATGCAAAAATGGGAGTTTTCAGTATGAAAGAATCATCTTGGGTTTTGTTTTTAAAATATCCTTATGCTTCTGCTGTCATCGCCTGTGTTTGGATTGGTAGCACTATTATGTGTTTCATCGACAAAAATTTACCCGTTCTTACTATCATTGTTATAAATATCCTTTTTAGTTGGCTTATTTTCTGGCTCAGTTTCCGTTCCGGTAAAATCCACTAGTTTAGTAAAAGCGAGTATAATTTATTATGCGCAAGTCATCCAGTGTTGCTGGTAACATCAATAAATATTACCTTTTTTCATTTTTTCGTGACTTTACTTTAATTTCGGCTGTTTTAGTTCCATTTTTTACTCAATGGGGGAATATCTCACTTACTCAAGTCCAATTACTTCAATCATGGTTTATGCTTTGGATCTTCCTTTTAGAAGTTCCTACTGGTGCTATTGCTGATTTTTTTGGTCGTCGAATTTCTCTTATTTTGGGAGCCATAATTGGGGGTATTGGTTATCTTATTTATGGATCAATTCCTAATTTTTATGTTTTCCTTGTTGGGGAATTTATTTTGGCAACCTCTTTGGCTCTAATGTCTGGAGCCGACAACGCCCTTCTTTTTGATTCTCTAAAAGAATTAGGTAGGGAAGATGAAATTAAAAAAATTACCGGCCGAGCTAATGCTTTTAATCTTTTTGGTTTATTTGTTTCTGCCCCATTAGGTTCTATAGTCGCCAGTAAAATTAGTCTTAATGCCCCAATGTATCTAAGTGCCATAGCTTTTCTGGTCGCCACTATTGTTGCTTTTAGTTTCCGTGAAACCAAGGTTCAAGAATCAACCTCAGAATCAAAGCGTTATCTATTGATAGTCAAGGAAGGTTTTAAATATTTCAAAAATCATCGTGTTTTAAAACTTTTAACCATCGATGCCATTTTAGTTACTTCTGCTGGCTACTTTGTTATTTGGCTTTATCAACCTTTATTTACTAGTATCAATACGCCAATAGCTTATTTTGGTCTCTTTCATGCCCTACTTGTTGGTTCAGAGATTTTAATTTCAGCCAACTTTCATCGGCTGGAAAAATTATTTGGCTCAACCAAAAATTACCTTAAGTTTACTGCTATAATCGTTGCCCTTTTCTTTCTTTTAGTTGCCATCCATCCTAGTTTATTAACCATTATTCTCTTTTTAATTTTTTCCGGGGGCTTTGGTCTTACCAGAATAGATTTAATGTCCGCCTATATGAATAAATTCATTCCTTCAAATCGTCGCGCCACCATCCTTTCATCAATTTCCATGTTTAGACGTTTTTCGCTAGTTTTACTTAACCCGATTATTGGATTTACTGCCGACAGATCATTATCTTTAGCATTATTACTTGTCAGCCTTTTACCTCTAAGTGTTTTTCTTTTTTCTCCCATAACTCAAGAATCATTAGAAGACTGATTTTATGTATAATTAATTTATGAAAGATTTATCAAAAAAAATAACCCCGGCTTTTTTAGTTATCATTTTTTTCTTCTTAGTTGCTTCGGTCTATTCTAAATTCGGCAACCCGTTACCTTTTTCCGTCAACAGTACCGTTACCAACAAATCAGACATTTTCACCGTTACTGGTGAAGGTACAGTTTCTATCAAGCCCGACATTGCCTATGTCAACGTCGGTATCCAAAAAAACGCCTCAACTGTCAAGCAAGCTCAGTCTCAAATGAATGAAGTGATGAACAAAATTATTGCCGGTCTTAAAACCCTTAATGTTGATTCAAAAGACGTTCAAACTACCAACTATTACATTAATCCAAATTATGACTGGTCCGGTGGCACCCAAAAAATCTCCGGTTATTCTGCCAGTACTCAACTAAAAGTCAAAATTACTGACCTCGACAAAATTAATGATGTTATTGACTCGGCTACCAGCAACGGGGCTAACCAAGTTAGTGATATTACTCTTGATGTTGATAACCGTGATGCCGCCGAAGAAAGTGCCAGAGAGGACGCTATCGCCCAAGCTACTAAAAAGGCCGAAACAGCTGCCAAAGCCGCTGGATTTAAATTAGGCCGAATTATTGGCTATTATGAAAGTTCAAATGACAGTAATTTTGTCCGTCCAGTTGCTTATGACCTAAAAGGTGCTGGAACTATGGAACAATCCGCTTCCACTAACATTCAAACCGGTAGTGAAGAAGTAAAAATTACCGTTAATCTTAGTTACCAAATTGATTAATGTTAATTGTTGCTGTTGCCTCCAAAAATCCGGTAAAAATCGAATCAACTAAGCTGGCTTTTACTAAAATTTTTCCAAACCAATCATTTAAGTTTCAAGGGTTTTCTGTTCCTTCCGATGTTCCTATACAGCCATTAGGTGAGAAAGAAACCCTAGCTGGTGCCAAAAACAGAGTGATGAATTTAAGCAAAATTACCAACGCCGATTATTATGTTGGTATTGAAGGTGGCTCAAAAAAAATCGGCAAAGAAATGGAAACTTTTGCTTGGGTGGTGATCAAATCAAAACATAAACTAAGTAAAAGCCGTACCGCTTCTTTCTATCTGCCAAAAAAAATTATTGACTTAGTTAATCAAGGGAAAGAATTAGGTGAAGCCGACGATATTGTTTTTAATCGTAAAAATTCTAAACAATCAAATGGTGCTGTTGGCATTCTTACAGACGATGTCGTTACTCGCACTTCCTATTACGAACAAGCAGTTGTTATGGCCCTAATTCCTTTCAAAAATCCTGATTTGTATTGATAATATATTTTAATTTGATAAGATAAAAGCTTCATGATTACAAAACTAGGTAAACAAAAATTAGAAGAAAAATTTCAAGCACTTAATGCGGAATATAGTCGTACCCTCGAAGACCGTGGCAAAGCCGCCGAAGAAGGGGATTTAAAAGAAAACTCTGCTTATATTTTCCTTGGCGAACGAGCCCAGGTTCTTTCCTCTCAAATTGCTGAAATCAAAAAAGATTTAGAAACTTCTCAGGTCCAATTTGCCCCAACTCAAACAGACACGGTTGTTTTTGGAAGTCGTGTCAAAATAAAGTTTGAATCTGATGGTCGGGAAATGGAAATTACTTTAGTTGGTAAAAACGATTCTAATCTAAACCCTGGTTGGATATCCATTGAAAGCCCTATTGGTCAAGCCATATTAAATCAAAAGAAAAATTCTCAAGTTTCAGTTAATGATCAATCTGTCACTATTCTTGATATTTCCATCGGTGAGATATAGTACAACAGACTGATATAATACAGGCATGAGTACCGGTATCCTTATTGCCTTATTATGTTCCGTCTTCTTCAGTTTATACATCATCCCTAAGAAACTCTCAAAAGCCAAACCATCAAACTATATGTTATTCGTTGGTCTTGGTTTTACTATCGCATCACTAATTTCATATATTATTAATGGTCTAATTTCTGGTAATTTCGATAATTTATTTCATCCAGCTATTATTTATCCCATTATTAATGGAATAAATTGGATGATTGGAGGGGTTCTTTTTGTCACAGCCATTGATCGAATTGGTTTATCCAGATCGAACCAATGGAAAAATCTTCAAGGACCAATTGGAGCTCTTTTATCTTTAATAGTTCTCGGAGAATGGGCACAAACAAAAGTCGAATTTGTAGTTGCAGCAGTTATCACTATAACTTTTTCCGCTTATCTTTTTACCATTAAAAAATCTGAGGAAAATCAAATTGATAAAAAAAGTATTTGGCTAGCTGTCACTGGGGCTTGTTTGTTTGGCGTCAATGCTATGTTACAAAAAATAGCCATTAACGATGGTCTCGGAACCCAGGCACAACAACTTTATTTTTCATCTTTTGTTTTTATTTCAGCATTAATATTTATTTTATTCAAAGATCACTCCTTAAAAGAATTGACTCAGATTAAAAAGAAAGACAATTGGCTGGGGGTGCTAGGTGGTTTACTTTATTTTTTTGCATCGCTAACCTCAATTATTTCTAATCATTTAATTCCGGCATCAATTGCTTTCACTGTCATTCAATTTAATGCCGTTTGGACTATTTTAATTGGGGTTTTCATTTTTAAGGAAATCAATTGGCATAAACATTGGCTGCGTTTACTACTTGGTATTATCTTGTCCATAATCAGTATTGGGTTTTTAGTAATGGCGTAATAAATTATGACTAGCTATTCCGGACAAGATTTTTCAGGCAAAAATTTAAAATTTTCTTCTTTTACCAAATGTCATTTTTCCGGTTGTAATTTTAGCCAGGCAGTCTTTGATTTTACTTCTTTCGATAACTGCGTTTTTGACGGTTGTTGTTTTAGCGGCACTGATTTTTCTAATATTAATCTAAAACAATCTAAATTCATCAATACTCTAATGAATCTAACTACTTTCCATCAATTTAAAAATCCGGGGCAAAAGAAAAAATTTAATTTATCTAAAAGTATTTTTGAAAATTGCAATTTAACCGAATCTCTTTTTGATTTTTGTTTACTTGAACAAGTTTCCTTTTTAAATTCCGATTTAACCAAAAGTTCTTTCAATAAATGTTCCATTGCTAATTCCGATTTCACTAATTCTCAAATTTACGGGATTAATTTTATTGACTGTACTCTCTCAAAAAATAAATTAAATATTGACGGTTTTGTTCAATTCGGCCAATCCCACGGCTTTATTTTAAATTCAGAATAGATTATAAATAATCATGCCAGAAACCCCATCCAATCAAGATCAGATCGTCGACACTTGTCAGAAATTAATTTCTGAACATGAGAATTTGAGGAATAAATTTGGTTTACCTGATTTAAACTCACTATTTGAAAATTCTTATACCAGTTATGACCAGCAGCTTTTAGATTATTATCACAAACTTAGATTTGTCGCCGAATCACACGGTTTACCCCTATATAAATCTCCTATTTTTTTTCAAGAACATCCGAATCTTGGATCTTTTTACCAACCCAAATTAGGGGTTATTTTATTTAATCCTGGGAAAATCGGAACATTAATAGACGAAACTGATAGTAAATATGACAGGAGGGAATATTTAATAGATTTAACTCAAGAAATTGCTCGAGGATTAATTCACAAATCAGACCCTGAAATTTCTAACCAAGATTTAGCCCGTCAATCTGTTATTTCAGTTTGTTTTTCAAAAAGAATAACTCCAGATTTTGTCGCTAATGTTTTTCCTGCTTTAATTCAAGAGAACTTCCAAACCCACCAACAAATAACGGCTTAATTTAAAAAAAATTTTTCCAACTCTTTTGCTGCTATCAAATATGACAAAACCGACTCTGCCCCTTGATTTGGATTAATTTTTCCGTCTTCATTTAAACCGTCATAAATACCACCACTTTTTTTATCTATCATATTTTTAGATAATATATTTTTACCCAAAAACCACTCAAAAGCTTTTTCTGCCAATATTTTATATTTTCTCTTACCTGTTATTTCATAAGCCATTAGGTAAGCTTCAACCATTGACCCTACCTCAATTGGTTGTTGATCAAATTTTGCTTTTACCCCGGATTTTGTTAACCACCCTTTATTCCCCACAAAAGAAAAATATTTTTTTTCTTCATCAAAAATTTGTTTTGTTAAAAAATTCAATGATTCTAATCCGATTTTTAAATATTTTTTATTATTTGTTTTTTGATAAGCCGTCAACAAAGCTAATGGGGGAATACCGTTATCATAAGAAATTTTGTCTTCAAACCAATGCCAATTTTCGTTACTTTCTTTTCTATATTGGCTTATTAATTTATCTGCCCAAAATGAAATTTCCTCACTTTTGTAAAACTGTAGTCCTAAAATTATTTCTGATACCACTCGTAAAAAATCAGTCCTATTTATTTTGACCAATTCATAAATATCATCAAAAAGTTTTTTTGCCTCACTTATCCTGTATCCGCTTTTTATTGATTCTCCCAATGCAAACAAAACCCTTCCACAATGCTCTCCGTTTATTAAAAATTTTTCCTGCCAAGTTAAATCTGCGTTCAAATCGTTAAATAACTTTTCTTCTCTCCAGGCCGATTTAACAAATTTAAAATAAATAGATTTAACTTTTTCTAATTTTTTCAATTTATATCTTAAGCAAATCTGCAAAGCCCTGGCATTGTCATCCACGCACCAACCTTCTTTATAATTTAAAATAGCTCCTTCACAGTGTTCAACTAAACCGATATTATCGGTTATTTTTAACAGATATTTAATCTGTTTTTGACTTTTTACTTCCATATTTTTTTATAATCTCAGTAAAAAAGTCTAAATGTTGCAAGGCCACACTCGGCCAAGTCATAAATCTACCATAGGCATAAGCCTTCTCTTGCATTTTTTTTCTTTTATTCTCGTTTTTCCAAACCTTTATCACTTCATTAGCAATCGCCTTTGAATTTTTAAAAGGAATAATTATTCCTCTTCCGTTGGCTAATATCTCTTTGGCATAAAAATAACCTGTCGAAATACAAATTTTACCCGCACCGACAGCATAAGCCAAAGCTCCGGACGAAGATTGTTGTTTATCCAAATAAGGAGTTATATAAATATCAATTATCTTTAACCATTCAATCAATTCTTCCAAAGATACATATCTATTAATAAATTTTACGTTCTTTTGTATTCCGAGTTTTTTAATTTTTCTTTTAAGTGCATCTCGATATTTTTCTCCTTCCTTTTTTAAAATGTTAGGATGAGTCTGACCGATTATAAGGTATAGGACATCAGGATAAACTTTGGCAATCTCTGCCACTGCTTCAACTGTATAATTAATCCCTTTATTTTCCGATAACAGGTTAATATTCCCCAAAACTAATCTCTCTGAAACCCCTTTCTTTTTTTTATGTTTAGTATTTAACCCATACTCTATATCCGGAGTTCCATGAGGGATAATTGCTATTCTTTTGGAATTAAAATTATATAATTTTGCTAATTTTCTGGCACTATATTTAGTCATCACCGTTAATCCATCAACCTCTTTTATCAATTCTGAAAATGTTTTTCCCCAACATGAATTTTTATCTTCAATCAAAGTATGGCAGGTCATCACTTTTGGTTTTTTAACTGCCTTCAAAAAATCAAGTAAGTAATTACCACAATCGCCCCCAAAAATCCCAAACTCATGTTCTATTAAAACCAAATCGCAGCTGGATTTATTAATATAACTAGCCGCTCTTATATAGGATTTTTTATTATCTTTTTCAATTTGATATTTCACTTCCCAAGGAAAATCATAGCTTTCATCTTTTTTCACTACTGCCATTATTTCAGCCAATGCCTTTGGATTAATTAAATTAATGGCACTGGTTACATCTTTAGTGAAAGTAGCAACACCACATTTCTGTGGAATATATGTTGAAACATAAATTACTTTAATAGCTTTTCTTTTCTTCATTTCAATAATTCCTTTAGCAACTCTGACAAAACAACTTTTCTCACCCCAACAACATCATCAGCTGCTCCATAAAAAATACTTAATTCATCCCCATTACGGGACAGACCAGTGGGGAAAACCACATTATTAACTGCTCCCTCAATCTCCCACTTTTCTTCCGGATAAAATAGGGGATATGAAAGTCTTCCAATTACTTTTTGAGGGTTATTTTTATCCAGCAAAGCCGCTGAAGCCGAATAGGTTTTTATTTCATTTTCTATTTTTACTCCATGAAAAATCATCAACCAACCTTCATCTGTTTCCAACGGGATGCAACCACCACCAATATAAGCCTTCTCATAATCAAACTTAGGTTCCATTATTACCCATTTTGCCAACGTTTTCAAATAATTTTTCCAAAACTGTTGGGTTAAAAGTTGCTCAAAATCATCAAAATAACATATTTGTATTCCCGGCATCACTCTATGAATCAATACATATTTATCATTAATTTTTTTAGGTAACAACATTGTGTCTTTTTCCCATAACTTAACCTTATCTGATCTTGTATACCTAAACATCTCTTCAAAAAACTTATACCCTTCATTTACACCCGAGTCTCTAAAAATATCTTCCGCCTCATCATAGCTCATCTGAGGACTAATCAAACCCTTTTTAACCCAATTTTTTAAGTCATTACTTACAGCATAAGCTACTACAGCACTTCTCCCATCATAAGCGGTATACATCATATAATACTTACCATCCAAAAAAGTCACCCTTGGATCTTCTACTCCATGTTTTTCATATTGATATTCAGGAACTAATATTGGTTCTTCAGCTCTAAAAATTACTTTACCATTCTTAATTTGACAATAACCTATTGTAGAAAAATTACCCTTACTTACGGCCCTATAAAACATATGAGTGACTCCACCAACATCAATACATGCAGGATTCAAAACTCCTTCATTTTCAAATTTTTTATCTGGTCTACTCTCCAGTATTATTTCACCTTTACTTACCTTAATCATAAAACCAAGTTCAATTATATCCCGTTTTTAGGCAAATTACAAAATATATGATTTTTTGTTTACTATCTTGAGTAAAATTTTTTTTGTTATATACTAACATCCGCCAATTTGGTCCAGATAAATATGAACTCCAGAGAAATTTTGTCGCCCCCTCCAAAGGAGACAAGCGCAAAAATAATTGATTTCCGACTTGTCGATATCCTGAATATGGTCATCCCTTATTTCGGAGAAATATCCCCCCAGCTAAAACAGCTCCAGTCAGTTATTAAAGCCCAATCCTCCTATTACCTTTATCAGCACTTTTCAGATTTTAAAAACTGTTGTTATCTTTTTAACTTAGCTCCAGAAGAAGATGTCGACGATAAAGCCTACCCTGTTAAAGTTAAAATGGAAGCAGATAAAGTAATCCATAAGTCATCAATAAAGGTCAACCGCTTAGAAGGAACAAAGCCCAATAAAAAAGCCTTCATAGTAACCTTTTCCCAATATGACCTCACTCTAGAAAAACCACTTCGTATCTGTAAAACTTCAGATGGTCAACCATTATATTCCCCAGCAAGAATTTCATCCCAAGAAACTGTAAATCTTAGAATTCAACTTTTTAAAGAAGATAATAGTGCTAGGTGCTCCTTCTGCCTTAGATCAAAGGATGATTTTTTCCAATCAGAAGAGATTTCTATTGGTGGAAAGAATGGAGAAGGTAAACCCAAAAAGGGAAGTATTGAAATTAGAAAAGCTATTAAATATTTATCAACTCTCCCAATTCAAACTCCTGATAAACAACAACCTAGCCATTTATGATACAGTATCAGTATAGAAAGTGCTTTTCACTATGAAACAAAGTATCCAAATACCCAAGAAAGTAAACAAAATCCACGTCCCCACTAACGGCAATTCTTTATTAGGAAAAGCTATTGACAATATCAACAATAACCAAGAAATTGCTACTCTTTGGAGAATTATCAATGTTAATGCTGTTGACCGACTCGGTATGAGCGACCATGGCCCAATCCATTTTCAAATAGTTGCCAATATTGCCGTTAAATTCCTTAGAATGTTGATTGACTCAGACGTAGAGATGTCGATTACCAAAGACTATAAATTGTCGTCCCATCATGCCGAGTTGGTTGTATTTTTTGCCAGTGTTCTTCACGATTTAGGCATGACCATCAACCGCAAAGATCATGAAATGTTTAGTCTCTTTTTGGCCAATAATTTACTCCATCAAATGGTCGACTTTTTACCAGTGGAAGAAAAAACTATTGTTATTTCTGAAATTTTGCATGCTATTATCAGTCATCGAAGCGACGGCAGACCACTGACTTTAGAAGCTGGTATTGTCCGGGTTGCCGATGCCCTTGATATGAGCGAAGGCCGATCCCGCATCGTCTACCAACAGGAAAAATTAGATATTTATTCAGTTTCTGCCGCCGCCATTGACAAAGTTAATATTAAAAAGGGAACTGTCAAGCCAATCCAAATAGATATTTTATTAAACAATTCAGCTGGAATATTTCAACTTGATGAACTTTTAAAAAATAAAATCGTTGGTTCGGGTATTGAAAAATATCTCGATGTTCACGCCTACATCAATCAAAAAACCGAAAAAGGTCTTATCAAAGAGTATAGAATCTGATTAATATATTTGTTACAGTTATAATTAAACAATTATGGAACAAAAAACCAGTGAGGTTGTATTGAGGCCAGAAGCTAGTCCAGATATTAATCCACATCTTAAATCTATTCTTAATACAGGGCTTACTATTACCCACTATGAATTTAGTAGAAAAAACACTATTCATAATCCTGAGGTTGAAAGATTTGAAGATGCCTTAGGTATCATTGAAGCATCAATTCAAGAGCATGACCCATCAGAAGACGGACTAAAATTCTACGCAGTTCGAACAGAATATTATGATCAAAAAAGAGGTCTTTATATTATAAAACTAGCCCCAGAGGGGGCTATAAACAGGCACCAACTTTTAAAAGATGGTTCTCCTTCACTCGATTTTTCCAACAGTGAAACAGTTGACGAATGCCAAATATCTATTGCTCCTTTTTCTGAATATCAGACTGGTCAAAAAATAGAAGCGGATAAAATACTTTCCATAGTTGGGTATTATATCGATTTTTCTACAAGTCGAATTAATTTCCAAGATGAAAAACTTCAATTTTCACCTCGCGTAGCTGGTATTGGATTTAAACTTTATCGTGATAATAAAGCAAGGTGTTATCTTAAAAGTTATGTTGGTTCTATAGACTTTGATTCAAAAGATTATCTTAATATCAAAGATGGTCATACTGTAAGTCAAACATGCAGTTACCTTTCTACTCTTGGCCTTAAAGATCCTGTCGACAACTTACTTTAAATTTTTGAATTTTAAGTTTCCTTTAGTTTATAATGGAATTATGTATCTGCTTTATATTTCAAAAAACACCATCGAAATTTTTAAAAAATACCAAAAAATTGGGGAACTCACTTGGACGCCAGAAACACTTGCCGCTACTTTATCTCAAATCAAATCTAATTTTTCTGCAAAAGTTCGTATTATTTTATCAGATCATTTTATTACCGTCTCCAGTCTTTTACTTTCTCCAAAAGATTCAAAATCAAAAAATCAAATCCAGTCAAAAATTCAACCGACAGTTTCGCAAGATTTATCTCAAACAATTTGGGATTATAAAATCGTTGCCAAGTATAACCATCTTAATTTAGTTCAGGTAATTTTTGTCTCTGCTGAATTCTTTACAACTTTCCGTACCGCAGTTCAAAAATCCCGAATGAAAATTAAATTATTAGAAAGCTTTTCTACTACCATCTGTCGTTTTCTTCCCAAAAACAAGTTGGTTTTTCTAAATTACCAAGACCTTTTACTTTTATCTTTTAATCAAACCCCAATTTTTTCTTCTGTCTTAACCAAAAAAATATCCCAAATTGACATTGATAAAGTTTTTGAATACGCCAAACAACGTTTCCAAATATTGCCCCAACAAATACTTTTTTCACCCACGGGAGATGTTGCTTTTAACCAATTTGAATTTGGTAATTTACATCCGGAATACACCAACATCAATCCTCTCAAAGGAATTATTTATTCCAGCGAGTTACGTGGCCCTGACGCCAACACAACCCGTCTAGAAATCCAAAAGAGCGATACAAAATCGTCGTTTTTACCCAAAATTATGTTTATTATTCCTCTAATTCTTCTTTTGTCTATTTTTGTTTTTATTGTCGTTCACCAAAATACCAACAACAATCAAAAATCCCAAGTTGAATCGATTACTCCTACTCTCACTCCAATACCTACCAAAGCCATTTCAGATTTTAAAATTCAAATTTTAAACGGTACTGGCACTGCCGGGGAAGCCAGCAAAGTTAGTGATTTACTAACTAAAAATGATTTTAGTATCGAATCAGTTGGTAACGCGGCCAATTATGACTTTAGTCAAACCCAAATTGAAGCTAAAAAATCTGTCCCCACTAGTGTTGTTGATTTAGTCAAAAAATCTTTAGAGGATGACTATCCATCAAAAGTTTTAGAGACTAGTTTAACCGAGTCTTCCGAATTTGACATAATTATTACCACCGGTAAATAAAATGAAGATTAATCAGGATGTCTTTATCCACGAAGGGATTCTTGATTGTCAAATTGACCAGTTAATTGAATATAGCCAAACCGATTCTGATATTCAAAAATTTACCTCCGACGCACTTCGTTTTGCCAACAGAAATTCTTTTCATCAATGGCAACAGCAGGGAAGAATAATTTACTCCCTTTGCGACTCTCAAAAAAATTTACTCGGCATCATTTGGTTTGGCCAAAAACAAGCTCCAATTAACAATATCAAAGCTAATTTTACTTTTGCCATCAGAATTTACGGTTCAGCCCGAGGCCAGGGTCTTGCCCAAGAATTTATGAAAATTACTTTTAACGACCTTTTGAAAAATCAAAAAGAATCTAAAATTACTGGATTTTGGTTAGAAACCAGCCAAGATAATTTTTCTGCTATCCATACTTACGAGAAATTCGGGTTCAAAATCATCTCATCAGTAGATGATAAAAATATTATGGTTTTAGAAAAATAAGGTAATATTAAATTATGAAATCAAAAAATAAAACAAAATTTAATTTAGGTAAATTTTTATTGTGTATTTTAATTACCGAAGGTATTGGTATCTTGGGCAGTTTCTTTACTGCCACCTCAGTTAAAACTTGGTACGTTACCGATGTTATTAAATCTTCTTTCAACCCACCGTCTTGGGTTTTTGGCCCGGTCTGGACTTTATTATTTTTATTAATGGGTATCGCTCTTTATTTAGTTTGGAATCATAAAAATAATTTATTTTGGTTTTGGGTCCAATTAATTCTTAATTTCTTTTGGTCGGTTTTATTTTTTGGTCTTCGTTCACCTACGCTCGCTTTTTACGAAATTTTAATTCTCTGGTTGGCTATTCTTATGACTATAATTAGGTTTTGGCAATACAAAAAATCAGCTTCAATTTTGCTTTGGCCTTATCTGGCTTGGGTAAGTTTTGCCACTTTCCTCAATTATTCCATCATGATTTTAAACTAACTTTTGGTAAAATATCGGGGTGTCTTTAAATATAAAAGATTATTTCTATTTACTACCACAATCTCTCATTGCCAACAAGCCGAGCTCTAGACGCGATCATTGTCGTCTTTTAACTTTAAACAAAAAAACCGGAGAAATTAATCATTTGCATTTCTACGATATTTTAGACGTACTTGGGCCAAATGATGTTCTAGTTTTAAATCAAAGCAAAGTTTTTCCTGCCCGTCTTTTTGGTAAAAAAGAAAGTGGGGGAGAAATCGAAATTCTTTTACTTCACCAACTTACCGGCAATACTTGGCTAGCCATTTCTAAGCCTCGCCCCAAAGTTGGACAAAAATTATTTTTTCCTCACCAATTAACGGGAAAAGTTTTAAAAAGTGACCCAAAAACTGGCCAAATCGAGATTAAATTTAATTTTAAAAATAATCAATTTTTCCAGATTTTAGACAAAATTGGCCATACTCCCATTCCTCCTTATATTCATTCCGTTCAAACCGAAAAAGAAATTAGATCTGAATATCAAACTGTTTACGCTAATCCCCAAAAAACCGGTTCAGCCGCTGCTCCGACTGCCGGACTTCACTTTACCAAAAGTCTTTTAGCCAAACTAAAACAAAAAGGCGTCCAAATTGAATATATAACTCTTCATGTGGGCTTAGGTACTTTTCAAAATCTTAGACCTGAAAATATTGAATCTAAAAGATTACATTCTGAATTTTATGAAATTAAACAAAATGTTGCTAAACGTCTAAACCAAGCCAAAAAAGATGGCAAACGAATTATTGCAGTTGGTACCACCTCCGTCCGCACCCTTGAATCAGCTATTGATAAAAGTCACCAAATTATTGCTGGTCAAAATTCTACTCAAATTTTTATTTATCCTCCCTACCAATTTAAATTTGTCGATGCTCTAATTACCAATTTCCATCTACCCGAGTCTAGTCTTTTGATGTTAGTTTCTGCCTTTGCCGGCAAAGACAGAATTTTTAAAGCCTATCAAGAGGCTGTCGATAAAAAATACCGTTTCTTTAGTTTTGGTGATGCTATGTTTATCTATTAACAAAATCTAGTAATTAATTGATTTTGACCATTCCCGATACTTCTTTTCCAAATATTTTGTTGTTTTTCCCGGTTCTTCTTTTTTAATCAAATTCATCTTTAATGGTTTAGCAAAACTAACCCTAAACTCAGGCAAAAATTTATTCATTATTGGTATTAATCTTAGCCAATTCCAATTAGAAGTTCCCTTTATATTAACCCTTAAAACAAAGCTATTTTTTATATTCTTCACTCCATGAATTAAATGTCCAACACCATTAAACCATTTTCCCCCTACTCCTCCATCAGGAAAAATTATCACCAATCCTCCACTATTAATTTTATCAGCAGCCAATTTTATACTTTTAATATTCTTCTTACGCCCTTCCTCAATCGACATTTTTTCTATCCTATGAAAAGTATTAAATATTTTTGTTGTTAATCTACCAAAAAAATGTGACCTTGATTTGTTGTAAACATATACCGGAATTAAATACTGGTCTAAATTAGGTATCAGTTTCATAAAATGAGAATTAATAACCAAAAAAACATCTTTCCTGTTTTTTATCGCCGCTAATATTACCGGTACATCAAATTCTGCCGGATGGCTTGCCACTAACACCCCGGACCCATTAGTTAATATCTCATCAATTTCATCATTGCTTTCTACCACCACTTTTGCCCCATAACTTAAAAGTAATTTTTTAATTGCTTCCACCAAACCATATTTAGCCACACTTCTATCCAATTTTGATACAAACTCTTTAATCATATAACTTTGTCTATTATAATCTAGTTATGAAAGGTTTTATTAAATTTATTCAATCTCATGGAGTCATTGGTTTAGCTATTGGTGTTGTCATGGGTACAGCCGTAACCAAGTTAGTTGCTGCTTTAGTTGCCGACATTATTAATCCTCTAATTGGTCTTTTGTTAGGGAAAGTAGGGGATTTAAGCCAGATTTATTTTCAAATTGGTTCGACCAAAATCCTTATTGGTAGTTTTATTAGCAGCTTAATTGATTTTATAATTATTGCCTTGGTTGTTTACTTTGCTTCCAAAATCCTCAAACTCGATAATTCAGACAAGAAAAAGAAATAAACACTTATTTTTTATTCTTTTTAACCGCTTCTACAAAAGCCATAAATATCGGATGAGGTCTTAAGGGCCTGGAAATATATTCTGGATGAAATTGTGTTCCCACAAAAAATGGATGATTTTTTAACTCCACTGCCTCTACTAATTTACCATCAGGTGAAGTCCCGGCAATTACCAAACCGGCCTTTTGCATTTGCTCTCTGTATTCACTATTAACCTCATAACGGTGACGGTGTCTCTCAAAAACCACCCCTTTTTTATCTTTGGTATTAAAATTATCTTCCTTGTACCAAGGAGCGTCTTTGTCTTTACCGTATTTCTTATAAACCTCAGCTAATTTACTTCCTTCCGTTAATTTGCATGGCCAAGAACCAAGCCTAATTGTTCCTCCGTATTGTTTATTTCTCAGATATTCTGCCTGATCTGGCATTATATGAATTACCGGATATTTGGTTTTTGAATCAACTTCTGTCGAATTAGCATTTTTGAAATTTAATACGTTTCTAGAAAACTCTATCACTGCCATTTGCATTCCAAAACACAAACCCAAATAGGGGATGTTATTCTCGCGGGCTACTTGTATCGCTTTTATAATTCCTTCAACTCCTCGGCTACCCCAACCTTGTGGAGCAATTATTCCATCATATTTCTTTAAATCTTCCGGATTAAAATCAGTTGAATCTATCGGCTCAATTTTAATCTTTACATCACTTTCTATACTTGCTTGTTTAATTGCCTCTAAGACTGACACATACACATCTCTATGATTACTCTGTCCTGATTTTACATATTTCCCCACCAAAGCTATTGTCACTTCTTTTTTGGCTTTTTCCATTTTATTCACCATTTTTGTCCAAGCAGACAAATCAGTTTTATGATTTTTTATTTCAAAATGTTTTCTGATCCTGTCCATCAAACCCTGAGATTCCAATATCATCGGTACTCGATATATCGATGAGCAATCTGGATCATCAAAAATAGAATTATCCTTCAAAAAACACCTCTTTTCCAAAGTTTCTAATCGCGGTTCATCTATCCCGGTTTCACTTCTGGTAATCAAGATGTCCGGCATGATTCCGGTTGATCTCAATTCAGAAATTGCATGCTGGGTTGGTTTGGTTTTTAATTCCCCTACATTTCTCAAAAAAGGCACATAAGACACCATCACATACATCGTTTCTCTTTCACGTCCTACTTCTCTGGCTGCATACAAAAAAGGCAAATTTTCAATATCACCGGTAGTTCCACCAATCTCAACAACCATAAAATCGTATCCTTTTTCCATTTCATAAAATCTTCGCTTTACTTCATTTGGTACATCAGGAATCATTTCCACATCTCGCCCTTCATATTTAAAAGCTCTTTCATCTTCAATAATTCTTTTATAAACCTTCCCCGAAGTTATATTATTATCCTTTAAAAAACTCTGATTCAAAAATCTTTCATAATTTCCCAAATCTTGGTCTATTTCTCCACCGTCGGTAGTCACAAAAGTTTCTCCGTGTTCTGCCGGCCTCATTGTCCCGGCATCAATATTCAAATAAGGATCAATTTTTACATGATTTACTTTAAATCCAGATGACTTTAATAATAATCCTATCGAGGCTGAAACTACTCCTTTTCCCAAACCACTCACCACACCCCCAGTAATAAAAATATACTTCATGAAAACAATTTTAAACTCTTTTAAAATAAATTAAAGGCATTTCTTTTTTAATGTTTTTTTGGTTAAATACAAATAGCCCCCTTAAAATCCTTGTCGCTACATTTTTGCCATTCCTCTAAAATATTTTCCCTAAAGTTAATTTGTTTTTCCAATCTATATCCTTCATCTTCCAAAATTTTATTATGATTCACCCCGTGAATCACTTCTCCATAAGGTACCACCCAAACATTGTTCTCTGATATTTTATCTCTGATATCTAATATATTAATATCTGGATTATAAAATTTAATTGGATCTTCAAACGATTTCACCATATAAATCTGATGGACTGACGAACTAACCAACTGATTAGCCAAAGACCTCCAATCCTCCCGATGCATGACTGGGTTTAACGAATAAAATAGACTAAAACCTAAAAAGCCGACAGATAATAATATTTTTATTAAATTCATTCTTTCTTTTGCCAAAAGTATCCCCAAAATAGGTACTAAATATAAAAATCGAAAATACTGTACCATTGGCGATTTAAAAGAAAATACTATTCCCAAAACTAGCGGAATAACCATTAACCAAACCAATTCTTTTTCTTTTTTAAAATTTCTTAAAACCACTAACCAAACAAAAAAAGTCCATAAACCAGCAACTATATAGTAAGCATTTTTAGGATACCAACTTATTCTTCCGACTGAAAATTTTAGCGGGATTAACAATAAATTTTTTAAATTAACTTTACCCAAAACTAAACTCCAATTAGTTACCAATTTCAAAGCCTCAGCCGACATTTTTAGCTGTCCTAGTAACAGGGGAGAAATTATTATTATTGCTATTCCTATCCCCAAAATACTTTTTACAAAGTTTTTCCATTCTTTTTTAACCAAAAAGTAAAGTATCATTGCTCCAATCAAAAATGCCGAAGCGTAAAAAGTCACAAAAGCCAGTAAACAAAAGCTATTAAATAAAACCCAGCTTTTAACCGATTTTTTCTTGTCTTTTATTATTTTTATCCAGTAATAAACCGCCCATACCAACCACATGGTTGCCATGGCATACATTCTTAGTTCCTGCCCATAGTAAATTAAAAGCGGGTTTATCGCCACAAACCATGCCGCCCACAAAGCCACTTTCTTATCTTTTAATTTTCCCCCAATTTTATAAACTCCCAAAACTGTAATTATTGAAAAAAATACTGAACTTAATCTCATCGCCACCACTGTACTTCCAAAAAACTTTACCCATAAATTCAAAAACCAATAATAAACTGGCGGGTGAAAATCACCCACTGAAAAATTACTTACAATTTGATCTATCGGTAATTTAGCTACATTTGCCGAAATCGCCTCATCTAACCACATTGATTGATCAGCCCCAACCAGTCTTAAAATTATAGTAAATAGCAAAATTGTCCAAATCATAATTACCCTTTATTAAATCATAAAATAAAATTAGTATAAATTTTGTTAAAATCAGTCATGGATAAAAAAATTATATGTATTACTGGCGGGGCCAATGGTTTAGGTCGTGCCATTGTTGCTCGCCTTTCCAAAGATTATCAAATTATTATCCTCGATTTTGACGAAACTGCAGCCGCTGCCACCGCCAAAGAATTTAATTGTGATTATCACTTCTGTGATGTTGCCAATCACGAGTCAGTCAAAAAAGCCGTTGATTTTATTATCGATAAATACCAAAAAATTGATTATTTAATCAATAATGCCGGTATCTATATCGAGGGTGAAATTGACGATAATGATCCGGTTAAATTCAAACAAGTAATTGACGTTAATGTGGTTGGTCAAATGAATCTGTGTAAATACGTCATTCCTCATATGAAAAAACAAAAAGAGGGGACTATTTTAAATGTAAACTCTACCGCCGGTCATTATCCCAAAGCTCTTAATACTGTTTATCATGCTTCTAAATATGCTTGTCAGGGTTTTACTGAATCTCTTCAACTTGACCTTTCACCCTATGGCATCAAAGTAATCAGCTTGTGTCCCGGTCTTATGGATACCAATTTCAAAAAAGAAATCCCTATCGACCACTCTATTGCTTTACCGGTAGAATCCGTCGTTGATGCTGTTGAATTTGTCCTATCTTGCCAAAAAGATGTTTACGTCCCTTTGCTAATTATCAAACATCTCTAATCTTTCCGATTGACCATTCTTTCCATCAGGTTTATACTGAGTCCAAGACCCGAATATTACCCAAAGTTAATTTATGACACTAACTCAACCCTTAGCCTCATTACTCCGCCCCAAAAATCTAGACGAATTTATTGGCCAAACACATTTAGTTGGTCCCGGTAAACCACTTCGTCTAGCCATCGAAAATCACCAAATTTTTTCCATGATTTTTTGGGGTCCTCCCGGAGTCGGCAAAACTACTTTAGCCAAAATTATTGCCAAAGAAACTGGCGCTGAAATCCACGAACTTTCAGCAGTTTCTGCCGGCAAAGCTGATATCAAAAAAATTGTTGGAGATACTACCAATCCTGGTCTTTACAAAAAAATATTATTTTTAGACGAAATTCATCGTTTCAACAAAGCCCAACAGGATTTTCTACTTCCTTACGTCGAATCCGGCGTCCTAACTCTCATTGGTGCCACCACCGAAAACCCCAGTTTTGAGGTCATTTCTCCACTTCTTTCTCGTTGCCGGGTATTCATTTTAAATGAATTAACCGACGATGAAATTGATGAAGTTATTTCTCGGGCTGCCAAAGTCTTAAAAACAAAAATTACCAAAGACGCCAAAGACTGGCTTATCAAAATGGCCAATGGCGATGCTCGTCAGGCTCTGACCATGATTGATAATTCTTTTACTCTTTACAACTCTTTAACCAAAGAAAATCTAATCAATACTCTTCAAAATAAATTTTTGCGTTTCGACAAAAAAGGCGAGGAACACTACAACACAATTTCGGCATTTATAAAAAGTATGCGAGCCAGCAATGTCGATGCCGCTCTTTATTATCTAGCTCGAATGATTGAAAGTGGCGAAGATCCCAAATTTATTGCCCGTCGTATGGTGGTTTTTGCCTCCGAAGATATTGGTATTGCTAATTCCTCTGCCTTAATGTTGGCCAATGAAGTTTTTAAAAGTGTTGAACTTTTAGGCCTGCCAGAATGTCGAGAAACTTTGGCTCATGGAGTAGTCTATCTGGCTAAATCTCCCAAAAATCGTTCTGCTTATGATGCTTATATGTCCGCTCTTGCCGATGTCCAACTTCACGGCAATCTGCCAATACCAATGAGTCTTCGCAACGCCCCCACCAAATTGATGAAAGAAGTTGGTTATGGCAAAGGTTACGAAATGTATTCCAAAGAATCCCTATTGCCGGATAAATTAAAAGGTAAGAAGTATTTTATAGAAAAGAAAAGTGGAAAATAAATTTGCCTCCAAATATCGCCTATCTTCTCCTCGTCTAAAAAATCACAATTATTCAACTTCAGGCATTTACTTCATCACCATTTGTACTTATCAACACAATAATTTCTTTGGCAAAATAATTAATAAACAAATGGAATTATCCAAAATGGGACTAATCGCTAATCAATGTCTTACTGACATCCTTAAACATTTCAAAAATATTTTCATTCGTGAATTCGTAATTATGCCTAATCATATCCACCTACTTTTAAATCTTGAATCAACTTCATTTAACCCTGTAGAGACGCATCATGATGCGTCTCTAACTAAAAGATACAATAATTATTTTTATCACCGAATAGCTATTCGTTCTACTCAAACTATTCCTTTAGTTATAAAACAGTTCAAGTCAGCTGTTACCCGTCAAATCAATCCTAAAACCGTCTTTTTTGCTTGGCAACCTCGTTATCACGATATTATTGTCAAAGACCAAAAACAGTATTCCACCATTAAACAATATATTAAAAATAATGTTATAAATTGGGAGAAAGATAAATATTTTAAAATTTAAAATGGCTCAAAAATCTCCTTCTTCTTTCACCCAAAAAGTCTGGGAATTAGCACTGCAAATTCCAGAGGGCAAGGTAACCACTTATGGATTTTTATGTGCGGCGGCTGGCGGACATCCTATGATGTCGCGGATGATCACCACTATTTTATCCAAATCTCCTGATGTTGATAAAATTCCCTTTCATCGAATTGTTTACAGCAACGGCAAAATTTGGTTTGATCCAAAACACAACAAATGGCGCGACAAACTCTATAAAAAAGAGGGGATTAAAGTGGACAAAAATAACAAAATCATAAATTTTGAAAAAATAATTTATACTTTTGATTAGTTTTTAAATAAAATATGTCAATAGAAAGCACCAAGCCTATCCATTTAACCCCTCCTTTTAATCATGGAGATAAAAATTATCCAAGTCGTCCTCCTGTGACTCCAGAACAAACAAAAGTCTCTCAAGAAGCGAAACAAGCGAAACCTGATGCTAGTCACCCTCATACCATTAGTAAATATTAAGTATTTTTCAGCCAATTGTAATCTTTTTTTAAAGTCTCTATACTTAAAAAAGTTTTTGTTTTTGCCCTGCCCAAATGAGCTTTCGTATTTTTAGAAACTGGTTTTGTGTTTTTATTGCCCTATTTTTTCTACCCCTAAAAACCCCCGCTTTTGCCAGCACTTGGGTAACCGGCGCTATGTTTGATAATAATTTTTCTGTTACTGTCGAACCCCAACAAAGTATTAAGGCCACTATTAATGTTTCTACTTGGTTTGATAATTCAGACTCCAACGACACTGCCAATTGGTCTTCTACCCAATACACTTTCTCCGGTCAAAATTCTGTTTGTGTTGATACTGCTAATTTTTTTTCTAGTGATTTTCACCAAAATATTTTTGATTTTCTTTCGCCGTCAGACGAGGGGACTTACAACATTACTCTTAAAGCTTTTTCTAATGAAAATTGCACCGGTGGGGCTATTGCCAAATCGCTGACGTTAACCAATGTTATTACCGTTGTTGACACTACTCCTCCAGTTATTACCATAAAACCATATAACCTAAATCCGACAGATCAAAATATCACCGTCGTTGCTTCAACTAATGAAGGTGTTTTAAATTTTTCCTCCTACACTTTTACCCAAAATGGTTCTTTTGAATTTATCGCCACTGACCCGGCTGGAAATATTTCCAGAAAAACTATTACTGTTACTAACATCAACAAAAACAGTTCATCTACTACCAATAACACTAATAATTCCAGTAATAACACCAATACAAACACTTTTACTACAAATACTACCAACGAAGCCAAAAAAAATTTTTCTTATTCAGAAACTAAGCGTTTTAATCTACCAGTCCCAACTATTAATTTTCAGCTTCCCAAAACTGATATTAACGAAAA
Organism: Candidatus Parcubacteria bacterium; assembly: GCA_023396915.1. Classification (GTDB taxonomy): domain Bacteria; phylum Patescibacteriota; class Microgenomatia; order UBA12405; family UBA12405; genus WARW01. The sequence continues at coordinate 108,277 of JAEWUV010000002.1, read as the reverse complement.
TATTTCCACTCCTTCCGGCCAAATTTTAGGTACAACTGACATTCACAACGGTTGTTGGTTGCCAATATTATTTATCATCGCTTTGGTTATTAACTTTTTCTTTGTCAGATATTCAACTAAATTTACAACTCTAATTCCTTTTACAGTTTCTTTGTTAAGTTTTTCTATCGATTATTTAATGCTCAAAAAATATGGTTGTGATATTAGTTTACTTTCTAATTATTTTTGGGTTGGAGAGATATTATCCTTTTTAACCCCCGTAACTTTCAAACACAAAATCTCCCGAAGATAATATAATAAGATTATGTCAGTCAAAAATCCACATCACTTATATCTTTTAAAAGAAATTTCCAAAATAAAATCTGCCTCCACACCAGAAAATATTGCTTTTAGTCAAAGATATATTGGTACCAACAAGCCTTATCATGGATTTAGTACTAAACAGATCAAGGATTTAGCCAAAAAAATTGTCAAAGAAAATAATTTAAATTCCGATGAAATTATTCAACTCCTTAATTCCCTTTATCAAAAAGGGGAGAGTTACACTGAGATTGTTGTTGGACCAATGATTTTATCCCTTTCACCTGAAACTTTAAAAAATTTTGACCCCAAAAATTTAGATTTATGGTTAAATCATACCCATGGTTGGGCGGAAGACGATGTTCTCTGCCAGTCAATTTTTACTGCCGAAAACGTTTTAAACAACTGGCTATCATGGCAGAAAATTTTAAAAGAATTTAATAAAAGCAGTAACATTAATAAACGCCGGGCTAGTCTAGTTTTATTAACTAAATCAGTTAGCAAATCGGATGATTCACGTCTGGCAAAATTAGCTTTTGCCAACATCGAAAATCTAAAAATGGAGACCGATATTTTAATCACCAAAGCCGTTTCTTGGTTACTTCGTTCTTTAACCACTTTTCACAAAAAAGAAGTCTTAGATTATCTAGAAAAGAATAAAGAAAGCTTGCCCAAAATTGCTTATCGAGAAGCCTTATCCAAAGCCCTTACTGGCCGCAAATATAACCGCAAAAAATCCGATTAAGCCAATTTTAAGATTTCTCTAGTTGACTAAAACGTGTACAATAAACCTATGGCCCAAAATTCTTACACTATCAAAATTGCTGGTCCTGCGGGAACCGGGATCAAATCCATTGGCCAACTTTTTTCCAAAATTTTAATTGCTCATGGTTTTAATTTAGTCGATTATAGTGAATATCCGTCACTAGTTCGTGGTGGTCACAATACTTATCAAATCACTTTTTCTTTAGACAAAGTTTTTGCCGCTCACAAAGAAATTGACATGTTTTTTTCTATAAACCCCGGTCATTGGCAACAGCATTTTGAAGAATTTACTCAAAAAACTTTAATTTTTTCTGACGAGGAAATTAATAAAAAAGAGGTTAAAAGGGGAACTTTTTTAAATTTACCTCTTAAAACTTTATCCGGCGAAGTCGGTAGCCCCTTGGTGACTAACAGCATCAGTTTAGGGGTCGCCATTTACCTGTTTGGGCTTGATATTAATTTATCTAAAACAATTGTTTGTGGTTTTTATTGTAAATTAAGTGATTTCAATGCTAAAGCTATTCAAGCCGGTTACAATTATGCCGAAAGTAATTTTTCCAAATTCAAACTTAATTTAAAATGTAAAACTAATCTAAAAAGAAAAGTTGAATTATACGATGGTAATGAAAGCTTTGGTTGGGGGTTTTTGGCCGGTGGTGGTAATTTTTACGCCGCTTATCCTATGACTCCAGCCACTGGCGCTCTTCACTTTTTAGCCGCTAAACAAGAAAATTTACCAAACTTAAAAGTAATTCATGCCGAAGATGAAATTGGAGTTGCTAATTTAGGTGCTGGTGCCGCTTTTGCTGGGGCTCGTACTGCCGTTGGTACTTCTGGTGGTGGCTTTGCTCTGATGAACGAAGCTGTTAGCTTTTGTGGTGTTAGTGAAATTGGCTTAGTATTTTATCTGGTTTCTCGACCAGGACCGGCTACCGGTTTACCCACCTGGACGGCTCAGGGTGATTTAATGCATGCTATTTATTCCGGTCATGGTGAATTTCCTAAAGTGGTTATTGCCCCGGGTGATTTACAGGAATCTTTTGAAGCAGGTTTCCAATCCTTAAACTTAGCCGCCAAACTTCAAACCCCGGTAATTATTGTTAGCGATAAACTCCTAAGTGAATCAGGTGGAAGTCTGGAAGATTTGTCTGATATAAAGGTAAAAATAGAAAATGGTGATATTGACACTAAACCAGGAAAAGATTTTAAACGCTACAAATTTACTTCAAACGGAATTTCACCTAGGACTTTACCGGGTGTTTCTAATGGTCAATTTTTAGCCAATAGTTACGAGCATAACGAATACGGTTTTGCTATTGAAGATGCCAAGGCCGCCGATAAAATGTTTGCCAAACGTCAGCTAAAAAATGAAATGGCCATAAGACTTGCTCCAAAAGCTAATTTTTTTGGTGACAAAAAAGCTAAAAAATTAATTGTTTCCTGGGGTTCTCCAAAAGGTGCTATCCTCGAGGCTTTAAAAAATCTAAAAAACAAAACAGATTTTGCTTTTTTACAACTAAGAACTCTTTGGCCAATTAACCCTGATATTCAAAATATAATAAAACCGTTCAAAGAAATTATTGTTATTGAAAATAACGGCACTAGCCAGATGACAACTTTATTAAAATCTCAATTCGAATTCAATCCAACAAAAATTTTTACTAAAAATGATGGTCGTCCTTTCTTTCCCGAAGAAATTATTAAGTTTTTAGAAAAATAATTATGTATAACTATCGCTCAAATATCACCCCTACTTGGTGTCCTGGTTGTCATAACTATTTGGTTTTCGCCACCCTCCAAAAAGTCTTCACCGATCTAAAAATTAACCCAAATACTTTGGTCATGAATTATGACATTGGTTGTGCCGGTAATATGGCCGATTTTTTGAAAACTTATGGAGTTCATACTCTTCATGGTCGATCAGTAGCCACTGCCATGGGAGTAAAATTAGCTAATCCAAAATTAACAGTTGCTGTTATTGGGGGCGATGGCGGAATCTATGGTGAGGGACTTAATCATTTAGTTGCTGCCGCCAGGGCTAATATCCCTATCAAAGTTATCGTTTCTAATAATTTTTTATACAGTTTAACCACCGGACAGACCAGCCCTACTACTCCAAAAGGTGCCCACACCAAATCAACTCCAACTGGAAATATAAACGAACCTATTCATCCGGTTGAATTAATTAAAACAATTAATCCAAAAGTATTTGTTGAAAGCGTCGATGCCAAAGATGTTCCTAAGCTTACTGACACCATAAAAAGAGCTTTTGAATTTCCCGGCTTTGCCTTAGTTGACGACATCCAAGAGTGTGTTGCTTTTGGTAAACAATTAAAATCATAAAATGATTGTTTCCGAAGATAATTTTCCAAAGACTTGGCAAGATTTAAAATCAAAAATTAATTTTATTAAATCAACCCAATCTGACAATTTTCGTTTCCCTGACAATCAACTTTTTTATCAAAAATATCAAGAGTTAGTCGACAAAGACACTCGTCTAAAGGTTTTGATTGCCACTTTTTCTAACCAAGACATATCTATTTCTAGAAACCAGTTTCCTTATGGTAATTTACTCAAATTTATTCCAGAAAAAATTACTCATTATTGTTTATGGAGTCGTCAAGGTAAATTAAGTGATGATGAAGTTGAAAAACAAATTAACCTAAAATTTCCAAAAAATGATTACCTTTGGTTTGAAAATGCCGAGTGTGCTAAATCAGTTTTTGAAATTTGGCATTGCCACATTTTTGTCAAAGAAAATAACTAAACCTTCTTTGCCAGTATCGCCATAAACATCGGTATTTCTTCTCTGGCTCTATTTTCCATTTTTGCCCTACCACCAGTACTTTTTTTATCCGACACCCATTCATCAATTCTCTCAATTACAAAATCATTTTTAAACAGGCTTTCGCTGTATTTTGATAAAGGGTGATGAAATGACCAAGTTTTCTCTGATTGTTCATATCTTCCCGGATTGGTAAAAATCGGAATCTCCATCTCGCTCATGTATTTATCAACCCGTCTGTATTGTATTTTATTTTTTTCATCAACTCCCCAAGAACTTTGCCTTGGAATTCTAAAAATCGGGTGATTAAGAATTATTAAAAATTCACCTCCATTTTTAAGATGAATCGATGCATTTTTGACGACGCCGTCAATGTCTTTTATATTTTGTAACGCCAAAATTATTGTTACCAAATCAAAATAATTTTCCTTCAGAGGAAGTTTTTTACTGACATCAGCAGTCAAAAAAATATGCCTTGAATTTTGACTTTTATTCTTTGCCTCTTCTATCAAACTTCTAGAAATATCTACCCCCACATAATCTGAATCTTTATTTATTTGTCTTTCAAATATTCCTTGACCACAAGCCAAATCCAAAACAGACCCAACCTTACCAACATCAATTAACTCTTTTATTTTTGGAAAAATTACCGCTTGGTGAAAATAATGGCCTTCATCACCCACAATTTTTTTGTACCATTTACTTGATTTTTCCCATGACGTATTTTGCATACCTCCCAATCTTATCACAAATTCGTTTATCTTGAGGTATAATTAAAGAGTGATTATTATCAAAACTCCCCAACAGATTGAGGGAATCAGAGCATCATCAAAATTGGCCGCCGAAACTCTGAATTATCTATCCGCCTTTGTTAAGCCGGGTATTTCTACCCAAAAATTGAATGAATTAGCTCACAAATTTGTTATTGATCATCATGCTATTCCGGCCCCTCTAAACTATGGTGGTTTTCCCAAAAGTATCTGTACTTCTATAAATGACGTTGTTTGTCATGGTATTCCTTCAAAAAAAGAAATATTAAAAGAAGGGGATATCATCAATCTGGATATAACTACCATTTTTAATGGTTTTTATGGCGACACTTCAGCCACTTTTCCTGTTGGCAAAATTTCCGTCGGAGCCCAAAAACTAATTGATATTACTAAAAAGTCCATGCATTTAGCCATCGACTATCTTAAACCGGGCCGAACCCTAAACGACTGTGTTGGTAAAGTCATAGAACCTTACGTTAAAAAATTTGGTTTTAGTGTTGTCCGGGAACTTGGTGGTCACGGCGTCGGTATTAAATTTCACGAAGACCCATTTGTTTACCACTTTGATTATCCCAAAGAAAAGGTTGTCTTAAAACCTGGTATGATTTTTACCGTCGAGCCAATGATTAACGCCTCGTCTGATCATCGAGTTACTCTTGATCAAAACGATTCTTGGACTATCCGCACTTTTGACCATTCTCTTTCAGCCCAATTTGAACATACAGTTTTAATTACTAAAACTGGCCATGAAATTTTAACTATTTAACAAATTACTTTCTGTCCCCCTCTTGTGAAAGAGGGGCTAGGGGAGATTGTGTATACTAAATTATGACTACATTAGACGGCAAAAAACTTTCCGAAAAAATCCTTGATTCTCTTAAACAAGAAATCAATTCTTTAAATCTTGACCCAAGACTGGATATTGTTTTGGTAGGGGAATATCTTCCCAGTGTTAAGTATGTCGAAATGAAACAGAAAAAAGCTGAATCCATTGGCATCAGCGGCCAAATTCATCGATTACCCGAAAATTCATCAACCCAGGATGTTGTTTCTCTTATTCAAAAACTTAACCAAGACAATCAAATAACCGGACTTATGGTCCAACTTCCTCTTCCGTCCCAAATTGATACTCTTACCGTTCTTTCTGCCATTGACCCTAACAAAGATGCCGATGGTCTCAGCCCGACAAATTTAGGTTTACTTTTTCAAAAAAAATCAACTGGAATTACTGCCGCTACTGCCTTAGGGGTGATTAAATTAATCGAAGAATATAATATTGATTTAGACGGTAAAAATGCGGTAATAATTGGTCGTAGTCCCGATGTTAGTCTCCCTCTTTTTGCCCGACTTTTAGCCAAAAACTGTACTGTTACCATTTGTCATTCCCACACTCAAAATCTTTCTCAAATCACATCTCAAGCTGATATTCTGATTTCTGCCATTGGTAAACCAAAATTTTTAGGCCCTGAATTTGTCAAAAAAGATGCTGTCATAATTGATGTCGGCTATGCTGCCGACCCTGTTACCGGCAAAACTACCGGTGATTTCAATTTCGAAGCTATCAAAGACAAAGTTAGTTACATCACACCTGTCCCCGGTGGTGTCGGTCCCATGACCGTCGCCTCGTTGTTATTCAACACCGTCCAACTCACCAAAAAATAAATTTGTTAAAATAACTTATGAGTAATCCAGAAAGTAAACCAGGCGCTATTGATACCAATCAACAACCAACAGAAACAAAACCTCAAAATGCACAAGGCATATATACAGTTGCAGATTTAGATAAACCGTATTTTGGATTGACAGATGAAGAGATATCGAGAATGGCTCGGGAGTCAAATGAGTTATTCCGTAGATATGGCGATTTTGATTTTTAATTTATTAAAATAATTTATGCGCATTCAACTTTTTGACAGAGGAACTCCAGAGGGGAAAAAACTATTTACCAATATCGAAACTGTTTGTAAGCGTCTTCAAATTGAATACGATCCTGAATATATCCATGATATGTCTCGTGTTTACAGCATGGGTGTTCAAGGCCGGACTGTTCTTCTTATTGATAATGAAGTAGTTTTTGTCGACAGATATCCGAGCTCCTCCGAACTCGAATCCATAATCCAGGAATACTTGTAAAAATTAGGCTAATTGGCTTTTACCCTTGCCCTGTCAAGGGAAAGGGAAGGGTTAGGGTTTTATTCTAAATAATCTTTTTGCGTTTTCGTCGATAATTGTTTCGGTTGATTCAAAACTCATTTGCCAGATTTCGGCTACTTTTTGATAAACATATTTTACATATTCCGGATAATTTTTTTCTCCTCTGTGAGGAATCGGTGTCAGAAAAGGGGAGTCAGTTTCTAAAACTAGTCTATCTTTTGGTATATTTTTAACCACTTCTTCCAGCCCCGGTTCATAAGTCAAATTCCCGTCAATTCCGAAATACCACACTCCAGGTAAATCTAAATATTTTTTTATTCTTTTTTTACCCCCGGTGTAACAATGAATTACTCCGGACAAATTTTTATAATTCCCTAATATTTCCAACATTTCATCACTGGCCTGTCGGCTATGAACAATCAGTGGTCTATCAACTTTTTGAGCCAATTCTATTTGTTTTTTAAAAAGTTCACCTTGTTTTTTCTTATCACCTTCATTGACTTCATCAGTAAATTCCAAACCGCACTCTCCAATCGCTACTACTCTATCGTCAAACAATTTTTCTAAATCGATAAAACTATCATTAATTTCTTGTGGATGAATTCCAATTGCCGGCAATAATTTTTTATTAGTTTTGGCTAATTCCAAATTGTCTTTTGAATCTTGCAGACAACTAGCCGACAAAACTACATAATCCAATCCCTCTATTTTTATCTCCTCACTAAACCGGCTGGACAGATGAGCATGTGTATCAATCATTCTAAATCCTCGGAAACAATGGCTTTTCTAGCGGTTTAATTTCACCATTAAAACAATCTAATATTTTTTGAGCGGTTTCTGGCATTACCGCCTGTAAATAAAATCCTGCCTTTTGCAAATTAGCAATACACGTCAGTAAAACTTCTTTTCTTTTTGGATCATTTTTTTCTAGCTTCCATGGAGTTTCTTGGTTTAAATAATTGTTGGTTTTATCAACAAATTCTGAAAACACCCATCCAAAAGCTTCATCAAATTTAAATTGATTGATCAATTTAAAGAATGGCTCCCCTTCATCAAGGGGAGCTGTCCCGAGTTTATCGAGGGACTGAGGGGTTTGGTTCTCTGCCAATTTACATACTCTCGATACTAAATTCCCCAAATTATTGGCCAAATCGGCATTATATTTTTCTTTAAATCTTTCGATTCCCACATCACTATCATTTTCGTTTGGAAAAGATCGGGCGATTAAATATCTCGCTCCGTCTACTCCAAAAAGTTCTATTAATTGACCTGGGGAAATTACGTTACCCAAAGATTTTGACATCTTTTGGCCATCAATCATATAAAAACTATGGATATAAACTTTTTTAGGAAGTTGATCCACGCTAAATCCGGCCGACAACAACATTGCTTGCCAAATCACGGTATGAAACCACAAAATTTCTTTTCCAATTAAATGAACATTAGCCGGCCAAAAATCTTTTTTACCTTCTACAAATTGTGTCGCACTGTAATAATTAATTAAAGCATCAAACCAAACATAAACTGTTTGTTTAGGATCCCAAGGGACAGAAATTCCCCATTCCACGTTTTCCCGTGACAATGAAATATCTCTTACTCCTGCTTTTAATTTAGCCAAGATTTCCGATCTTTTACCCTCGGGGAAAATATAATTAGTTTCATTATTTTCAATTAATTCAATCAATTTTGGAACATACTTACTTAATCTAAAAAACCAATTTTCCTCTGATTTTTTTACTGTTTTTTCCGGTGGGTGTAGGGGGCAATGTCCATCTACTAACTCACTTTCAGTCAAAAACTTTTCACAACCAACACAATAAAGTCCTTCGTATTTATCTTTGTAAGCATCTCCATTGTCATAAATTTTTTGCAATAATTCCTGTACTACTTTTTCATGATTTGGGTCAGTTGTCCTTATAAAATAGTCAAAATTAATGTTTAAATTTTCCCAAGCTTCCTTAAATCTGGGTGAAATTTTGTCGCAATAATCAATTGGTTTTAAATTTTGTTCAGCCGCCGATTCGGCTACTTTTTGGCCATGTTCGTCTGTTCCTGTCAAAAAAAACACTTCTTCATTTAATATTTTATGGGTTCTGGCCACAATGTCGGCCGCCACTGTGGTACAGGTATGCCCAATATGGGGGATATCATTAATGTAATAAATCGGAGTCGTTATAAAAAATTTGTCCATAACAGATTTTAACCCAGAAGTTCAAAATTTACCCTTATTTACTTTTTTTTGTGACCTTTTTTGCAGTAGTTTTTTTGACAGTTTGGGCATCCCCTTTAACTTTTTTAGAGTAGTTAGACTTTAATCTGGCAACTTTATTTTTATGATAAATACCATTTTTTACGGCTTTATCCAAAAGAGAATATACATTCTTCAAAACATCAGCCGACGGTTTGGCTAAAAATTTTTTAACCGTCAATTTTAGTTTTGTTTTAAATAAAACATTCTTCCTGTTATTTTTAACAGACTTTCTTAGTGATTTTTTTGCAGATAAACTTATTGGCATGAGAGATATTCTATCCTATATACCAATCATTTACAAGAATTTATAATACACGTATGATGCTGAGCCAAAAAATCCAATCTTTCACCCAAAGAAAACAACATACCATCTTGTCAGCATCTATTGTTTTAGCCGTAACTTTCGGATTATCTGCTATTTTAGGTTTTCTCAGAAGTCGTTTTTTATACGCTGCCTTTTTTAAATGTTGTACCGCCCAGCTCGATGTTTACAATGCCGCTTTTCGCCTTCCCGATTTAATTTTTAAACTTTTAGTTACCGGTGCTTTATCCGCTTCTTTTATCCCGGTATTTTCAGCGAGCCTACAAAAAGATCCCAAAAAAGCTTACAAAATTGCCTCTAGCGTCATCAATCTTCTGTTTTTAATATTTGCTGTCGCCGCCATTATTGTTTTAATTTTTACCCGACCCCTAAATAACTTAATCGCCGCTGGTTTTAATCCAGAGCAGTTAGATTTAATGGTCAATTTAACCAGAATTTTACTTATTGCTCAGATTTTTTTCTTAATCAGTAATTTTATTACTGCTATTTTGCAAGTTAACCAAATTTTTATAATTCCAGCCCTTTCTCCCATCGTTTATAACCTTTTTATCATCTTAAGTATTTTTACTCTAGCCCCGATTTTTGGTATTTACGGAGTGGTCTACGGAGCTGTTGTCGGCGCTTTTTTCCATTTGGCCATCCAAATTCCGGTAGTTAAACGTCAGGGATTTAAGTATGAATTAATTATTACCACCAAACTCAAAGAAGTCAGAGAAGTTTTTAGATTGATGATCCCTCGTAGTTTATCCCTTGGATTAGGTGAAATTGAAAATACCGTTACTTTATTTTTTGCCAGTGGTTTGTCCGTCGGTTCTATCTCCTTGCTTAATTTGGCTTTACAACTAATGTATCTTCCCAGCCGTATCTTTGGAACCACTGTTGGACAGGCTTCTTTGCCAATTTTATCAAAAAACATCGCCAGAAATGAACTTAAGGATTTTCGTGATACCATCGCCAAAATCCTTACCCAAAGTCTATTCATTGCTATGCCTGTAACCGTTATTATTTTAGTCCAAAGATTAGCCATCGTCCGCCTCCTTTTTGGTTCTCAAAACTTCCCTTGGGAAGCTACTTTAACCACTGCCAGAATTTTAGCTTTTTTAACTCCAGCTATTATTTGTCAGGCTATAATTCAAATCTTAGTTCGTTCTTTTTATGCACTTCACAATACCAAAATTCCCTTTAAAGTTTCCTTAGTTTCTTTATTTTTTAACGTCATTACTAGTTTCCTTTTAATCAATTTTACTTCGCTTGGTGTTATTGGTTTAGCCATAAGTTCAACCATTGGAAATCTTATTCAAACAGTTGGTCTTTTTTATTTCTTTATCAAACTTGTTGATGGTTTTGATTGGCTAAAAACCTTAAAAAAAGTTAATAAAATACTCCTTTCCTCTTTATTTATGGGTATTTTTACTTGGGTAAGCCTCAAGTTTATGGATTTATTTTTACTTGATACTACCAGAACTATTCCTTTAGCAATTGTATTTTCTGCCTCCAGTTTAACTGGAATTATTTCTTATATTTATAGCGTCAAATTCTTAAAATTAGATGAGTATCAGGATTATCAAAAATATTTTTTAAAATTTAAAAACAAATTAACTTTTAAAAAACCCTCCTCAGATAGGATCAGATAGGATAAGTATTTAATTTAAACTAATAGTCATATATACTTAAATGTATGCCTATTAAAAAGGAGTTATCTTTATTGCCAGATTCGGAAAATCCTAATTCCTTTAGTGCTAAAGCCATCAAATGGCTCACTACCGTTGGCCGTTGGGTTATTGTTTTTACTGAACTGATTGTTGTTTCAGCTTTTATCTCTAGATTTTGGTTAGACAGAAAAAATTCTGATCTTTCAGAAACAATTCGTCAGCAACAAGCTATCTTAGAAAGCACTCAAGAGTTTGAAAGTGAATTTAAATCTTTTCAACAAAGACTTGAGTTTATTCAGGCTTTTTATCGTAACGACCCTCAATATGATCAAAAAATAGCCACCTTGGTCAATAGCACTCCAAAAGATATTATTTACAAAAATCTGTCAGTTGGCAAAGAAGAAGACCTAAAAAAAATATCTGCCACCGCTTCTTTAATCGCTTTTAATGAAACATCAATTATCGATTTTATTAAAAATTTAACCCTTAACCCTAACATAGAAACAGTTAAAATTAATCAAATTGAAAAAAAACAGCAAGAAAATAATTATTTAGTTAACATCTCTATAGTTTTTAAAAATTCTCAAACTATATGATAGAACAAACTAGTTGGTTCAAAAATCAATCCATTTATCGATATGTTCGGAGTCAAGCAGAAAATAAAAAATTTTTAAAATATGTCGAAATTAGCGCCACTTTTCTTTTGGTAACTGTATTTTTAATTACCGCCATAGCTCCTACTGCCTCCGCCATTTCTAAACTTGTTGGTGAAATTAAGTCAAAAGAACTTACAACCAAGTCGATGAAACAAAAAATAATTAATGTTGTTTCTGCTCAAAGTAATTATGCTCAAGCTCAGGAAAAATTTCAGATTTTAGAATCAAGTTACCCTTCTAATCCCGAATTTTATCTAACAGCCTCAAATTTTTCTTCCATATCACGTAAATCAGATGTTTCTATAAAACAACTCAAATATAATCTTTCTAATCAAAAAAATACCGACTCTCAAAAATACTCTTACGACGTTAATCTCTCTCTCGGTGGACCTTATTCAAGTCTTTTAAATATGATTAACAATATAACTTACGGTCGACGTCTTATAGATATTAACTCTATTACTATTAATCAAACCACAGACGGCATCAACTTGGATATATCAACTAATTTACCTTATTTACCGATAAATAATGAATAAAAAGAAACTATCAGTTTATTTTATCTTTATCTCTATCTTTAGTTTTTTGACTATTTTTTCTAGTATAGTTCAAAAAAGTTATTTTAATTTAGTCAATCCAGTCAAAGAAGTTGATTCAAATAAATTACTTACTCCCATTAATCCAAATCTTGATTTAGACATTATAGAAGAGATTGAAAAAAGGCCGGAAAATATCGAATCTAATTCTATTAATTTTTACCCAAACAATAACGAAGTTAATTCAACCCCTAGTGGTAAAGTTAATAAACTATGAAAAAGGAGAAAAAAATACCAACTATCTTTGGTCTAATTTTACTCTTACTTACCTTATATTTTGGTATTTCTTTGGCCACTCGTCGGACTAATACCTCAAGCCGGGCTGGTGGCAGTTGTGACCCTATAAACCTTCAAATAACCAATATCACCAACAATTCTGCCAGTATTTCTTTTACTACTTCAGCCGACTGTCTTTCAACAATCTCCCTTTCTGGACAAACTATAGAGAATAATAAAGGTAAAGGCAAGATTCATTATTTTGAAATAATTTCCTTAAAAGAATTTCAGGTTTATACTTTTTCCGTTATCAGTGACGGGGAAAAATATTCTTCCGATAATTTTAATTTCAAAACTGCCAAAAAACCAAATAATCAAATGCCTAGCTCCAACTTAGCTTGGGGACGAATTTATAATCAAGACAAAACCCCAACCACCGAAGCTATTGTTTATTTTTCGGTTGCCGGAGCATCTCCTCTTTCATCCTTAGTAACTTCTTCTGGCGAGTGGAATATTCCACTCGCTACCAGTTTTAATGAATCATTAACAGATTATTTTTCTCCCCCTTCAAATACTGAAGAAAATATCGTTGTTATTAACCATGACCAAACCCAAACTCAAGTTATTTCCAATACTAATCATAATAATCCAGTCTCTGATATTATTATTGGACAAAACAATTTTTCTGCCCCAAGCCCGGTTGTTGAAATTGAATTACCCCAAACTAATTTATTGGATAATGAATATAACTTTACTACTGATACTCCTCTGACAATTTCTAATCCTAGTGACAATGAAACTTTGTCTACCAAGCGACCTGAATTTTTTGGCACTGCCCAACCGGGATCCGAGCTTAAAATTGAAGTTCATTCCCCAGTGGCTATAAATGATTCTGTAACCACAAACGAAGATGGGAGCTGGGATTGGGAAGTGCCCCAAGACCTAAGCCCCGGCGAACACACTGTCACATTAACTGACGAAAATAATAATACTATTAGTAAAAAATTTATAGTTTTAGCTGCAGAATCAAATACATCTTTTACTGCTTCTTCGTCAGCTACTCCTACCATAAAACCAACCTCAACCCCTACGCCAACCAGTATCCCTACCAGTGTTCCCAGCACTTCTTCAGGTGTTCCCAAAACAGGCAACACCGGCCCCACTAGTATTATTATGGTGCTATCCTTAGCTCTAATTATATTTGCCTTTATCTTTTATAAAAAAATATAACATCACACATGACCAAAGAAACAAAACCAAATATAAAATTTATTTTTGAGGCTTTACGTCCGGCTCAATGGATTAAAAATTTAGGTATTTTTGCTGCCTTAATTTTAAACGGACAACTCTTTGATATTAATTTATTTTCAAAAACTCTTTTGGCTTTTATAGTTTTTTGTCTTCTTTCTTCATCTTCTTATTTAATTAATGATGTCATGGACGTTGACAAAGACAGGCTTCATCCTGTCAAAAAAAGTCGTCCTCTTGCCCGCGGAGATATCTCCCAACCATTTGCTATTCTAATTGCTTTTATCCTTTTATTTACCGGCCTTTCTATTGCCGTATTTATTAATACTGGATTTTTCTGGCTCTCTTTTGTTTTTATCATCCTACAATATACCTATTCTCTCTTTCTCAAGAAAAAGGCAATTATCGATATTATTGGAATTGCCTTTTTCTTTATTCTTCGTACCTACGCCGGAGAAATTGCCACCGGCTATCATTTGCCGATTTGGATTATGCTAGCCGTTGTCTTCCTTTCTTTATTTTTGGCTAGCGGTAAAAGGAGAACTGAACTCGGGAATACCGGTATCATCACCAGAAGTGCCCTCGCCGGTTACGGTAAAAATCTTCTTAATTTTTATACCACCATGTTTGCTGTCTGCACTCTCATCGCTTATGCTATGTTTACTTTTTTGGAAGAACCAATCTCGTTTAATGGAATCATCCATTCATTTATGTCTCAAAATTTCCCCAATGCCTTATACAGAAAATGGTACATGATTACTTTAATCCCAGTAATCTTTGGCATTATGCGTTATGGTCAGATTATTTTCGAAATGCAAGAAGGTGAGCGTCCTGAACGGGTTGTTGCCACCGATATTCCTTTACTTTTATCTCTTCTTCTTTGGGGTTTGATGATGATTACTATCGTCTATGTCATCTAAAAAACGCTTTTTCTTGTTTATTTTCTTGTTTTTTTTAACTCTATTTACTCGATTTTGGAAACTTAATTGGTCCAACGGTTTTGCTTTTCATCCGGATGAAAACAATATGGTCTCAGCTGTTTTACGTTTAAATCCAACAAATTTTAATCCCAAATTTTTTGCTTACGGACAATTCCCTCTTTACCTTACATTTTTTACCACCCCTCAACATAACAACTTTAATATTAATCTAACCCTTAGGTTCTGGTCAGCCTTTTTCTCTTCTATTTCGGTTTTTATTTTTTATTTAATTGGCAAAAAAATATTTAATTCAAACAAATTAGCCACTATTTTATCTATCTTAATTATTTTTACTCCTGGGTTAATTCAGTTGGCCCATTTTGGCACCACCGAATCAATTCTTATTTTTATTTTTGCTGTAAATATTTATTTCTCTTTTCTTATTTTTGATAACCCTCAATATAAATATTTATTTTTTGCCGCTATTACTTCCGGTATCGGTATTGCCACCAAAATTTCAGCTCTTATTTTTTTAGCTCCTATTTGTTTTGTTTTTTTATTTCTTTTTTTAGAAAACCCTAAAAAAATTTCTGATTTAATCCCTAAATTTTATTTTTTAATTTTAGTCGCTCTCATTTTCTCTGTAATATTGTCTCCCTTTAATTTGATTGATTATCGGGAATTTATTTCCTCAATGAAATATGAAATCGGTGTTGCTAATGGGTCCATCCCTGTTTTTTATACTCGTCAATTTATTGGCACCTTACCTTATTTGTTCCAATTTAAAAATATATTTCCCTACACTAATGGTATTTTTATCTTTATTTTTAGTTTTATTGGTTTTGGTTTTATTGTCAAAAATTTCTTTAAAAACAAAAAAAACATTTACCTATTAATTACTTTATTTTCCTCACTTGTTTTCTTTATTTATCAGGGTCAACTTTTTTCCAAATGGACCCGTTTTATGTCTCCAATTTTTTTTATTGCTCCGCTGTTAAGTTTATTTTTCTTTAGGGAAATCAAAAATAAATTTATCCGAGTTTTTTTAATATTTTTCAGCATTCTGCCGGGCATTTATTTTTTTATTAGCACTTATTTTAATTCCGATATCCGAATTCAGACCACAAACTGGGTTAATCAAAACATTCCGATAAGTAGTAATGTTTTGTCAGAGGGCGGCAATGTTGTTGACATACCTCTATTCAATTCCAAACTAAATATTACCAATTTTGATTTTTATACCCTAGATGAAAATCAAAAAGGGGATGAGCTATCCAAAGTTATCAATCAAAGCGAATATATTTTTGTTCCTTCTCGTCGAGTTTTTAAAAATCAAAATAATCCATCATTTCCTATGTCGCAAGATTATTATCAAAAACTTTTTTCCGGCCAGCTAGGTTTTTCTCAAATTAAAACCTTTTCCAAATCAAATAGCCTTTTTTTAAATTCCGAAAATGCCGAAGAAACCTGGTCGGTTTTTGACAACCCAACCATTAGAATTTTCAAAAATAATAATCTATGAAAATTATGAATAAGTGGGTTTTGTTTTTGATTTTTGTTATTGGCTTTATATTGCGAATTTATCATTTAAATTGGGATCAGGGTTTTCATCTTCATCCTGACGAACGGCAAATTACCATGGTTGCTATGAACATAAGTTTTCCAAAAGAATTTTCTTTTTTTAGCTTATTTAATCCGAATTCTTCTCTTAATCCCAAATTTTTTGCCTATGGATCTCTTCCTATATATCTTTTAAAATTTTCAGCTTATTTTTTCTCTGTCTTTAATCCTCAAATTCTGACTTACGACAAAATTAATTTACTTGGCCGGGTAATTTCTGCCCTTTTTGATTCTTTTACTATTTTACTTATCTACCAAATCACTCAAAAATTGTTTTCTTCCCACAAAACAAGCTTATCAGCCGCCATAATTTATGCTTTATCAGTTTTTCCCATCCAACTTTCCCATTTTTACGCTGTTGATACTTTACTCACCTTTTTTATCTGTCTGACACTTTACCGTTTACTAATTCTTTACCATACACCAAGCGTCAAAAACGCTATTATTTCCGGTATTTGTTTCGGCCTAGCTCTGGCTACCAAAGTCAGTGCCACAGTTCTGGTTATTTCATTTTTCTTTAGTTTTTTAGTCGAAACTTTACTTAGTCTCAAAAAAGAAATTTTTAGTCAAGAAATCAGTTTTTTAAAAAAAATTAAACAATATTTAATCTCAGTTCTAAGTCCTAAATTTTGGCTAAAAAATCGTTTTTTTAAATTTAAAAAAATAATTTTTTATTTACTACTAATAATAGTTTTTACTGTCATCACCTTTATTGTTTGTGAACCTTTTGCTCTTTTTGATTTCACCACTTTTTGGCGACAAATTAATGAGCAAAATGCCATGACCAAAAATGCTTTTGTTTTTCCTTATACTCTTCAATATGTTCATACTGTTCCTTATTGGTATCAAATTAAAAATATTTTTTTATGGGGCTTAGGTCCGTCTTTTGGATTACTTGCTTTATTAGGAATTTTTATCACTATCAAAAAATTAATAAAAGGATTAATTACTCCAGGAAATGAAACATCAGAAGGATCACAGCTAATTATTTTTTCTTTTTTTATTGCCTATTTTTTAGTTGTTGGTTGTTTTGCTGTTAAGTTTATGAGGTATTGTCTTCCTCTTTATCCTATCCTGGCGATATTTATTGCTAGTATTTTAAGTACTTTTAAAAAATACCTCATCACTATTTTTTTATGTTTCAACCTTTTTTGGCTTTTCGCTTTTATGACTATTTATAATTTTCCTAATACCCGGGTTTTAGCCACCAATTGGATCAACCAAAATATTCCGGCTAATAGCACTATTCTTCGAGAACATTGGGATGATGGTTTACCACTTGGGTATACTAATTACAATTTAATCGACCTTCCTTTATATAATTCTGACAATCTACCAGATAAATGGTCCAACATCTTCAGTCAGCTTTCCTCAGCTGACTATTTAATTATTGCCAGTAATCGACTTTATGTTCCACTTCAAAAACTAACTGATTGTAATAATCTTCCATCAGGTTATTGCTACACCAGTACTGCCGCTTACTATCAAAATCTTTTTAGCGGTAAATTGGGATATATCAAAGTTGCTGAATTTGATAATAACCCTTCCTTTTTAGGTCTGGAAATTAATGACCAATCAGCCGACGAATCATTCACCGTTTATGATCATCCTCGGGTTATAATATTTAAAAATACCAACAAAAAATAATGAACAACAAAACTCAAACTATTTTCATTACCGGTGGATCAGGATTTTTAGGAATCAATATGGTTCGCTTTTTACTCAAAAAAAATCAAAAAGTTATTAACTATGATATTGCTGAATTTAATTATCCCGAGAAGAAAAAAATTACCAGTTTTATTGCCGATATTCGTGATAAAAAAACATTAACCAAGGCTATGAAAGGTGCCGATGTTGTTCTTCACTTCGCCGCCGCTTTACCGTTGTATTCAAAAGAAGATATTATTTCAACCGAAGTTGACGGTACTAGAAATGTTTTACAATCAGCTTTAGAAAATAAGGTAAAACGGGTTGTCTATATTTCTTCAACTGCCGTTTATGGGGTCCCGAAACATCACCCGATTTACGAAACTGACAAAGTTGTTGGTGTTGGCCCTTATGGTGAATCAAAAATTAAAGCCGAAAAATTTTGCCGCGATTTTAGAAAAAAAGGTTTATGTGTTTCGATTCTTCGCCCAAAATCATTTGTTGGTCCAGAAAGATTGGGGGTCTTTGCCTTATTCTATGACTGGGCCAAAGACGGACACGGATTTCCTCTTTTAGGTGATGGTAAAAATCGATATCAACTTCTGGCCGTTAAAGACCTTTGTGATGCCATTTGGTCGACTATGACTTTAAGTAAATCAAAAGTTAATGATGTTTTTAATATCGGAGCCAAAGAATTTAAAACCATGCGACAGGATTATCAATCAGTCTTAGATTATGCTGGCTTTGGTAAAAAAATAGTTACCATTCCCGCCGCTCCAGCTATTTTTTTATTAAAAGTTTTAGAAGCTCTCCATTTATCTCCCCTTTATGCCTGGGTTTATGAAACAGCCGCTACTGACTCTTTTGTTTCTATAAATAAAGCTCAAAAAATATTAAATTTTAAACCAAAATATTCCAATCAACAGGCTTTGATTGAAAATTATAAATGGTATATTAATCATCTTTCAGAATTTGAGGGTCAGAAGGGGATTTCTCATCGGGTTCCCTGGAGCCAAGGCATTCTCAAATTAGCCAAACTTTTATTTTAATTTTATGAAATCAAATACTCTTTTAAAAAAAATTTTTTTCTGGCAACCAAAAAAAGATCTTTTCAAATATGTTTCTCAAACTAAATACGGTAATCAATTCTTAATCCTTATTAACTATATCATTTGGGTCTTTTTCTTTTTCATTTCCTATCTTTTAATCAAGCAAGATACGAATATTTTTTGGCAACTGTTTTTTGCCACTATTATTAGTGAAATCGTTGAAAAAGTTCTAAAAACTAAATCACTTTGGAAACGTCCGCTTCATCTAAACAACAATGTATTACCCAATGGTCTTTTAAAATCCTGGTATAAAAAAGGGAGTTTCCCTTCCGGGCATGCCATCAAGGCAGTTTTCTTTTTCATCTTGATTCTTCATACCGGTATTTTAATTAGCCCTTTTTGGTTTTTAATTATTGCCCTACCTTTAATCTTAGCCAGAATTATATTAGGGCTCCATTATCCGATTGATGTTCTTGGAGGAATAATTATTGGTCTAATAATAGGAGTTTTAATTAAACAGATTCAGTTCCCCCTTTTTATGATTAATTTTATTAAACCAATTTTTGATTTTATTTTTCTAATAAAATAATATGTTTTCTGATTTTCATTTCATTTTTAATTGGTGGCTAACTATTTTTTTGTTGGGAATTCTGTCTTTACCCATAACCGTTTCTCTGTTTAATAAATTTTGGGACAAAGGTTATATTTTCAGTAAAACTGTCTCTTTGATTCTTCTAACTTATTTTTCCCTAATCTTCGGAGTCTTTAAACTTATTCCGTTTACCTATACCGGACTCTTATTTTTAATTACCATTTTTATTTTATTTGATGTTTGGTTTCTGCTAAAAAATAAAACATATAAAAGTTTTTTTTCTGATTTCAAAAAACATTATCGTGTTTTTATTTTTGAAGAACTGATTTTTTTTCTGATTTTAACTTTATGGTCTTATGTTCGGGGTTTTGCTCCTGATATTGAGGGCTTAGAAAAATATATGGATTGGGGATTTGTTAATTCAGCTTTGAGATCTCAGTTTCTACCTCCACAAGACATGTGGTTTGCTGGCGAAACAATCAATTACTACTATTTCGGTCATTTAATTTTTGCCTTAATCACCAAACTCTCTACTGTTATTTCTTCGGTTGGATACAACCTGTCCATCGCTACAGTTTGCTCTCTTACTTTTGTCAGTGCTTTTTCCTTAGTTTCCAATATAACGTACCTAGTTCCTTGCCCTGTCAAGGGAAAGGTTAGGAAAGGGTTTCGTGTTGCTATTTTAGCCGGTCTTATTTCTGCCTTACTTCTTACTTTTGGCGGCAATCTTCACTCACTTTATAAAATTATCAAACTTGATTACCAGCAGAACAATAATCATTTTATTTTAAATCAAAAAGCCATTTCTAAAGCAACGAACTCTTATTGGTATCCTGACGCTACCCGTTTTATTGGTCATGACCCGGACACTAATGACAAAACTATCCATGAATTTCCTCTTTACAGTTTTGTCGTTTCCGATCTTCACGGTCACATGAATGATATTTTTATTGTTATTTTATTTCTGGCCTTTCTATTTATTACTGTTGAGAAAAGTAAAAACTTTTTTAATTGGAAATTTATCGTTGGTTCCGGCTTTGTTTTATCAATTTGTTATATGACCAACGCCTGGGATTTTGCTGTTTATGGCTTAGTTCTAGCCGTCTTTTCTTTTTTAATTAATGCTAATGAATTTAATATTAGAAATTTAGCCAAAACTTTTATCAACGGTTTATTAGTGATTGCTTTTTGGTACCTTTTTTCCTATCCATTTTCCCTCAATTTCATCCCCATGATGGAGGGCATAAAAATTGCCGATGGCCATTCACCTTTTTATCAATTGCTTATTCTTTATGGTGGTTTTTGGTTAATCTGCCTACCTTTTTCTCTTACTATTCCTTTCAGAAAAAAAATTACTAAATCTGATTTTTTTGTATTTTCGTTAATTTTAATTGCCTCACTATTAATTCTTATTCCGGAACTAATTTATATCAAAGACATTTATATTTATGAA
This sequence comes from Candidatus Parcubacteria bacterium, assembly GCA_023396915.1. GTDB lineage: Bacteria > Patescibacteriota > Microgenomatia > UBA12405 > UBA12405 > WARW01. The sequence continues at coordinate 87,281 of JAEWUV010000002.1, read as the reverse complement.
TATCGTCGGGCCAATACCATGTTCAAACTTGTGTATCAGGCTTTTATCCTTTATTCTCTCTCTTCTGGTTATGTTCTGATTAGATTTTCTTATCTTTTTAAATCAAAGATTATTAAGTTTATTTACTTTTTTTGCTTTCTAACCGTTTTTTTTATTCATATGTTTTATCCATATTTTGCCATTAAATCCTATTACAATGATCTAAAAAACTACAAAGGTTTAGATGGGTTAAAGTATCTAGAAAAACTTTATCCGGATAATTACCAAGCAGTCTTATGGATTAATCAAAATATTTCCAGTCAACCGGTTATGTTAGAAGCGGTAGGCGATAGCTACACCACTTTTAATCAAATTTCCTCTACTACCGGTTTGCCTACTGTCGAAGGTTGGATTGTCCATGAATGGCTCTGGCGTGGTGGTTACGATGCCCCCGCCGCCCGTCAGACAGATGTTGATAAAATCTATAATTTTTTTTCAACATCATCAACCGAAAATATTGAAAATAATAAAGATCAAAAAGCTTATACTGTACAAACAGGAGACAGTCTTTGGAATATTGCCAAAAATGAATTAAAAAATGAATTTTTATGGATTGAAATTGCTAAGGTTAATAACCTAGAAAACCCTTCGATTATTCATCCCAATCAAAGACTTGTTTTACCTGTGGAGTTTCCAAAAACTGAATTTAATTCAGAAACAGATGAAACTAATTTGTCTGAAGTAAAAGATCTTTTATCAAAATATAAAGTTGAATATATTTTTATCGGTGCCAAAGAATACGAAAAATATAAAACTTTAGACCCAAAAAAATTTGAACAAATTGGTGCCAAAGTTGTTTTTCAGTCTGGTCAAACCAGTATCTACCGTCTATAGTAAATCTACATGTCTGATATTTTAGAAGGTTTAAACCCCCAACAAAAAGAGGCCGTTATTCACATCGGTTCTCCACTTTTACTTTTGGCCGGAGCTGGTAGTGGTAAGACCCGTGTTTTAACTCATCGCGCCGCCTATTTTATCGAACAAAAATTAGCCACCCCTGACCAAATTCTTCTTTTAACTTTTACCAACAAAGCCGCTGAAGAAATGAAAAATAGAATGTCAAAACTTCTTGCGGGCTTACCTGCCAAGTCTGTGCAGTTGACGGCGGGAACTTTTCACTCCTTTTGTTGTCGGGTTTTACGTGCTGATGGTCGTCATTTGGGAATTGATCCTCAATTTATCATTTATGATAGCAATGACCAAGAAGATCTAATTAAATCTTGTCTAGTTGAAATTGGTTTAAATCCACGTGAATTCAAAGCATCTTCAATCCAATATTTTATTGAAGAAGCCAAAAACTCTTTTCAAACACCGGAGGATATGGCTTCACAGGTCAATGGTTTTTGGCAGGAATATGCTGCCAAAGTTTACAGACTCTATCAAAAAAAACTTGATGAATATCAAGCTTTAGACTTTAATGATTTACTGTTTAAAACCGTTCACCTTTTTTCTGAATATCCCAAAGTTTTAGAAAAATATCAGGATAAATACCGTTTTATTTTAGTTGATGAGTATCAAGACACCAATCAAATTCAATATCTTTTGACTAAACTTCTGGCCCAAAAATACAAACAGATTACTGTCGTTGGTGATGCTTCCCAGTCAATTTATGGTTGGCGCGGCGCTAATTTTAAAAATTTAATGAATTTAGTCTCCGATTTTAAAGACACCAAGATTATTAATCTTGAACAAAATTATCGTTCCACCCAAATTATTCTGGATGCCGCCAATGCTGTTATTTCCAAAAATACTTCCCATCCCGTCTTAAAATTATTTACCAACAAGAAATCCAGCGACAAAATCAAGCTTTTCGAGGCTGATTCTGAAGTTGCTGAAGCCGAATTCATTGCCCAAAAAATTAAATTTATCCAAGATGTTCAAAGAATTCCATTACGCAATATCGCTGTTCTTTATCGGATGAACGCCCAGTCTCGTGTTTTGGAAGAAGCCTTTTTGAAATACAACATTCCTTATGTTCTCATTGGTGGTATTCGTTTTTACGAGCGTGCCGAAGTCAAAGATATTTTGGCCATGATGCGTTTTGCTAATAATCGCCACGACAAAGTCTCGTCCGACAGACTTAGAAAAACTTTTGGCAAACGCCGTCTAGATACTTTTATGGTGCATTTAAAAGATATCGACCTTAAACAAATGAGTTCCTTGGATATATTAGAAAGTTTAGTTACTACTTCCGGTTATCTTGATCGTTACGACCCCAAAGACGAAGATGATCAAAAGAAAATTGAAAACATCAAAGAATTAAAATCAGTTGCTTCCACTTTTCCCAAACTTAATGGTTTTCTAGAAAACATTGCCTTGGTTCAACAAGAGTATTCTCTGCAAGAGAAGAATAAAAAGAAAGAAAATCGTGACGGAGTTCGTTTAATGACGCTTCACGGTGCCAAGGGTCTAGAGTTTGAAGCAGTTTTTTTAGTTGGTTTTGAAGAAGGTATATTACCTCACTCCCGGTGTTTAATTGACGAATCTGAAGTCGAAGAAGAACGTCGTCTTTGTTATGTCGGTATTACTCGGGCCAAAGATTATCTCTATATTACTTACGCCAGTCAACGTCTTTATTTTGGTAAAAGTTCCCTTAACGAACCCAGTCGATTTTTAGCCGATATACCGCAAGATTTAGTTGAAATTGACGAATCAATTATCACTCGTGATTACCGTCATTCCAAAAAACGCGATGATGACGATGGTCTAATTTACGATCCTGATATATATTGAGCGCCTTCTTTCAAACTTCTTTTCATGTTATAAACTAAAAGTATTATGGAAGAGAAAATTGCCATTCTGGATGCCGGTGCCCAATACGGCAAAGTAATTGACCGTCGTTGTCGAGAACTTGGAGTACAATCAGACCTTTTACCTTTAGATATCTCAGCCAAAGAAATCTCGTCAAAAAAATATCAAGCCATTATTATTTCTGGCAGTTCCAACAGCGTTTACGAAAAAAATTCTCTAAAATGTGATCCTCAAATTTTTTCTTTAGGCATTCCTGTTCTAGGGATTTGTTACGGCATGCATCTAATAAATTTTTTCCATGGTGGCAAAGTTGCCCCGGCAAGTCTTCGTGAAGATGGCCCATGTATCATTAATATCAACAATAAATATCCTATTTTTTCAGGTCTTAAATCAAAAGAACAAGTTTTAATGAGTCATGGCGATAGCGTTGTCGCCAAAAATTTAGCTCCCGGTTTTGAAATTACTGCTACCTCCGGAAAATTAGTTGCTGGTATGGCCAATCCTTCAAAAAAAATCTATGCTCTTCAATTCCACCCCGAAGTTGATCTAACTCTTAATGGTAAAAAAATATTCAAAAATTTTCTTTATGACATTGTTGGTCTAAAAGGTTCTTACACTGCTGACAATCGCCAGCAACGAGCCATTGATTACATTAAAAAAACAGTTGGTAATAAAAAAGTTATTGTTTTGGTTAGTGGGGGAGTTGACTCTACTGTCTGTGCTGTTTTATTAACTCAGGCTATCAAAGCCAAAGATATTTATGCTATTCATGTTGACAGTGGTTTTATGAGAAAGGACGAAAGTGCTCAAGTCGAAAAAACCCTAAAAAAAGCCGGAATTAACGTCAAAGTTGTTAACGCCAGGCAGACTTTTTATAACGCCACTTTCAAAAAAGATGACAAATTAATCGGTCCTTTAAAAGAAGTTACTCATCCCGAAGACAAAAGATTAATTATCGGCAATACTTTTATGCGAATTGCCGACCAAGCTGTCAAAGATTTAAAACTAGATTTTAATAATATCGTTTTAGCTCAAGGAACCCTTCGCCCTGATTTAATTGAAAGTGCCTCAGAAACAGTTAGTAAAAATGCCGCCGTTATTAAAACCCATCACAATGACACTTCTGAAGTTAGAAAATTACGTCAAATGGGTAAAGTTGTTGAGCCACTTGCCGATTATCACAAAGACGAAGTCAGAGCCTTAGGTACTAAATTAGGGATTCCTGACTCTTTAGTCTGGCGTCAACCTTTCCCGGGTCCGGGCCTTGCCATCAGAATAATTTGTGCCAGCAAACCTTACATGACTTCTGATTTTGACAAAATTAACCAAGCTCTCAAAAAATTTTCTTCACCAGATTTAAAAATTACCCTGCTTCCAGTTCAAACTGTCGGAGTTCAGGGTGATGGTCGAAGTTATAGCTATCTTGCCGGTATTAGTGGTAAGGCTGACTGGACCAAACTTTTTTCTTTAGCCAAAGAAATTCCCAAAAAAATTCGTCAAATTAATCGCGTAGTTTATATTTTTGGTGATCAAATCAAAAAACCGGTTACTACAATTACTCCTACCTACCTTCAACCGGATGTAATCGAACAGCTTCAAAATGCCGATGCTTTGGTTACTCAATTTTTAATCAAAAACAAACTTATTAAAAAACTGTCTCAAGTTCCGGTAATTTCTTTGCCAGTTAATTTTGGTGTTGATGGCAATCGCTCTATTGCTATTCGTCCTTTTATCACCAATGACTTTATGACTGGACAACCAGCCGTTCCCGGCACTGATATTTCCAAAAAACTTTTAAATAATCTAGTCAAAGATATTCTAAAAAAAGTTCCTGGCATTTCCCGAGTTGTCTACGATCTTACTTCAAAACCCCCAGCCACTACCGAGTGGGAATAATTTCCTGCTAAACTAAAACATGTCTGTTAAACTTTTTACCGACCAAGATCAAAAAATTTACGATTCAGTCATTATTCATCCAGTCCAAACGTGGGCGTGGGGAGAGTTTCAAAAATCTCAAGGTCACACTATTTTTCGTTATGGTGTTTACAACTCAAAAAATAAATTAACCACTGCCTTCACCATTAGTTTTCATACTATCCCCAAAACCAAATATTCTATCGGCACTATTCTTCGTGGTCCAAAAGTTACCGAAACTATTTTAAAAGTTGTCAAGAAAATCGCTCAAGAGAAAAACGCCATTTTTGTAAAATTTGAACCGGATGTTGCCAAGAATGATACTGCTATGAATTTTCCTAGTTTAGTAATTTCCCCTAAAGTTGCCTTTTACCCTAACACTTTTAAGGTTGATTTAACTAAATCCGAAGAAAAACTTTTATCTGACATGCATTCCAAAACTCGTTACAATATCAAAATTGCCAACCGTCACGGAGTTGAAATCAAAGAAATGACTAGTGATAGAGGTTTTGAAATTTATTTAGAGCTTCTTTTTGATACCACCCAACGTCAAGGTTTTTATTTACATACTCAAAAATATCACCGTGATTTGTGGCAAATTCTCAAAAAAACTGACATTCCTCATATTATGTTGGCTAGTTACCAAGGTAAGGTTCTCTCGGCTTTTATGTTGTTTAAAACCAAAGATCAATTATTTTATCCATATGGTGCTTCTTTGGATATTCACCGAGAAGTTATGGCCCCAACTCTTTTAATGTGGGAATCAATTAAATTGGGCCAAAAATTAAAGTGTAAGACTTTTGATATGTGGGGATGTTTAGGAGCAGACGCCAAAGAAGGGGACAATGGTTTTGGTTTCCACCGCTTTAAACAGGGTTTTAACGGCCAAGCTTTTGAATATGTCGGTACTTATGATTATGTGATTAATTCTACGCTTTATAAACTTTACAATCTCGTTGATAAATATCGTTGGAAGCTCCTCCGCCTCAAAGCCACAATCTCAAGAAAGTAGTATAATTCTAGTGTGACACCAGATCAGAGACCGTCAAATTGCTACCCTAATCCAGGTGAAATAAAAATGGAAAGACCGCCAGGATATACTGAAGCCAAGAAAACTGCACGACTTCAAGGTCAAATTTTTCCTAACGATCATTTATCAAGAACTAATTTAGGTAAAACTATTAAAGTTAAATTAAAAAAAACAAGAGGTATCGATATTGGTGAACCAGGTAATTTGGGTCATTTAGCTGCAGATGATTTTGATGATTGTTAGTATTTGATGTAACGTTTTAAAGCTTTGATCTGGCTAAATTTTTTACAAAAAATAAGGTAAAATACTCTATGTCTGCAAGCAAACTTTCTATATCTGATTTAGAACATATTGCCAAACTTGCCCGAATCGAATTAACAGACGAAGAGAAAAAGACTTTTTTACCCCAATTGGAATCAGTCATTGAATATTTAGATATCTTAAACGAAGTTGATATAAACAATATTGAGCCAACTTATCAAGTAAATAATCTTTCCAATGTTTTACGAAGCGACGAAATCAAAGAATCTTTGCCGGTCGAATTAGCTGTTAGTACTGCCGCTCGTGTTAAAGATAATTATTTTGAAGTTGTTGCTACCGTTAAAAAATAACTATGGATTTTTCAACTCTTTCAATCACTCAAATTCGTCAAGGTTTATTAGACAAAAAATTTACTGCTGTTGAAATTGTCAGTTTCTTTTTAGAAAAAATTAAAAGAATTGATCCTAAAATTCGTGCTTTTCTAACCATATCTGATGAATTTGCCCTAAATCAAGCCAAAAAAATTGACGAAAAAATTTCAAAAGGTCAGGAAATTGGTAAACTCGCCGGTTCCATCATGGCTGTCAAAGATATTTTTCTTACCAAAGGAATCCAAACTACCTCTAGTTCTCAAGTCTTAAATGGCTACATTCCTCAATATTCTTCAACCGTTTATCAACGATTAATTAACCAAGATGCTATTTGTATCGGTAAAACTAACACCGATACTTTTGCTTTTGGTAGTTCCACTGAAAGTTCCGGTTATTTCACTACCAAAAATCCTTGGGATCAAACTCGTATTCCTGGTGGTTCTTCTGGTGGTTCAGCTGCCGCCCTTGCCGCCGGTCTTTGTACTTTTGCACTTGGAACCGATACTGGTGGATCTATCCGCTTACCTTCAGCTTTGTGTGGAATTTCTGGGTTAAAAACTACCTATGGCTTAAATTCCCGTTATGGTATTACTGCCATGGCCTCGTCTTTTGATTGTCCTGGTGTTTTTGCTAATAGCGCCGAGGACTTGGGGCTTGTAACTCAAGTTAGCGCCGGTATTGACGAACATGATGCTACTACTTCACCAAATCCGGTTCCTGATTATCTTTCAGAAATTTCAAAAACTAATTTAAAAGGTCTCAAAATTGGTCTTCCCAAAGAATACTTCACTGACGATATAAATCCCGAAGTCAAAGCTTCTGTCATGGAAGCTGTTAAAGTTTTTGAAAAACAAGGTGCTGTTATCAAAGAAATTTCTTTGCCCAGTACTAAACTAGGAATTGCTGTTTATTACATTTTGGTCCCGTCAGAAATTTCTGCTAACATGGCCAGATACGATGGCATCCGTTTTGGTCAATCAACCGATGACGCTCCGGATATTATTTCTTATTATATGAAAACCCGAGGCAAGTATCTTGAAGCCGAACTTAAACGTCGTATTATGATTGGAACTTATACTTTGTCCTCCGGTTATTATGACGCTTATTACACCAAAGCCGCCAAAGTCAGAACTTTAATCAAAAAAGAATTTACTGATGTTCTGTCTGATGTTGATGTTATTTTAGCTCCGGTTTCTACCACTACCGCTTGGAAAATAGGGGAGAAAGTCAATGATCCACTGCAGATGTATTTAGCCGATGCTTACACTGTTTGTATCAATGTGGCCGGTATTCCATCAGTAGCTATTCCTTGTGGTTTTGATTCTCAAAAACTTCCCATTGGTTTCCAAATCATCGGTAACTTCTTTGAAGAAAGTAAAATTCTTTCTGTTGCTCACCAATACCAACAACTTACCAATTACCATTTACAAAAACCAGAGATATGAAAGTAACTCCTATCATCGGTCTTGAAGTCCACGTTGAACTAAAAACCAAATCAAAAATGTTTTGTGGATGTTCTGCAGAGCACTTTCATGTTGATCCCAACACTCACACTTGTCCTGTTTGTTTAGGTCTTCCGGGTGCTTTACCAGTACCAAATTTAACCGCCTGTCAATGGTGTATTAAAATTGGTCTTTCACTTGGTTGTACTGCCAATTTGGATTCCTTCTTCGAACGTAAAAATTATTTTTATCCCGATTTAGCCAAAGGTTATCAGATAACTCAGCTAGAAAAACCATTTGTTATTAATGGCAAAATTGTTGTCGACGGCCAAGAGGTTCGTATTAATCGAGCTCATATGGAAGAAGATACCGGCAAATCAGTTCATATAACAGATCTTGGTAAAGACATGACTTTAATTGATTACAACCGCTGTGGAGTTCCATTAGTCGAAATCGTTTCTGAACCGGATATCACTTCACCTGAAATGGCCAAAAATTATCTTCTCAAACTCCAACAAATTATTCGTTATCTGGAAGTTTCTGACGCTGATATTGAAAAAGGCAGTATGCGCTGTGAACCAACTGTCAATTTAAAAATCGAAGAAGACGGAAAAGTATTTTATACCCCGCTTGTCGAAATCAAAAACGTTGCCTCGTTAACTGGTGTTCAGAACGCGATTCAGTTTGAAATTGATCGTCAGACCGAAGCCTTTGCTGAAACCAGAGAAGAAAAATCAAAGACCAACAAGACCACTCGTGGTTGGGATGCTGTCAAAAATAAAACCTTTTTACAACGCGAAAAAGAAGGTTCTTCCGACTATCGTTATTTCCCCGAACCGGACATTCCCGCTATTCATTTTACTGAAAAACAAATTGAAGAAATTCGCGCCACTATCCCCGAATTACCTGATGAAAAATTTGCTCGCTATCAGGCAAGTTTTGGTTTAAACGAATATGACGCCAATCTTTTAACCCAAGATACCAACTTCTCTAAGTGTTTTGAAAAAGCCATTTTACTAAATTCAACCGCAGATATGGCAAAATTTGTCGCCAATCTTTTCTTAGGATCTATCAAAACTTATCTTAATGAAAATCAAGAAGAGCTTGATATTGAAAAAATTAATCCAGAGTATTTTAAAGAACTATTTGACGAAACAGTTATCTCTAAATCAATTTCAAGTTCTGTTGCAAAACAAATAATTGTTGAATCTTATTTAAAAGATAAAAGACCAATAGAGATTGCAACAATGAATGGATTAATGCAAATTTCCGACACCTCCCAATTAGAAGAAATATGTAAACAAGTAATTATCGATAATCCAAAAGCAGTTGAAGATTATAAAAAAAATCCTGCAACTATAGGATTTTTAGTCGGTCAGGTTATGAAAGTTTCCCACGGTTCAGCGAACCCTTCTCTTGTGAGAGAAATTCTCGAAAAACTTTTAAAATAAATCATGTTTAAAAATGTAATTTTTGATTGGTCTGGAGTAATTTGTGATGACACTTACGCCTCTTATCAAGCCGATATGGATCTGTTTAGGGAATGCGGAGTGGCACCTATAACTTTTGAAGAATTTAAACAAGAATGGGAAATGCCTTTTATGAATTTTTTACATAAATATATTCCTAATATTACCTTTGTCAAACAACACAAAATTTTTAAAAAGGCTATCGTAAAGTACAACCAAAACAAACTATACCCTGGAGCCCAAGATATTTTAAAAAAACTTTCCGATAACCAAATTAATTTATTTATCGTTAGTAGCGATTTGGGTATTATTATCGATACTCTCAATTTATTTAATTTAAAAGATTTGTTTACAGAGGTTGTCTATAAAGTCCATGACAAAACTGAATCCGTCAAAAATCTAATTCAAAAATATAACCTTGACCCCGACCAAACCATTTTTATCGGTGATACTAATCACGAAATCGAAACCAGTCAAAAGCTTGGTATTAAATCCGGAGCTGTTACCTGGGGTTATTGTCTTGAAGAAAAGTTAAAAGCTCTAAACCCTGATTTTCTAATTAAAAATTTCACCGAGCTTGAACAAATAATTTTAAAAATAAATTAACAAAAATCTGTTATTATTAATCAATATGACTAACAAAAAAACTACTCCAAAAAAATCAGCCACTCAAAAAAAACCTGTCGTTCGTCAACAAATGTTTACTAAAAACACTTTCTTTTTGGCTATTTTAGCTGCTTTCGTTGTTATTACGATTATTTTAATCGGGCTCTAATACACCGCCAATAATTCCTCTAATTTTCTTACCGTTCTCACTCCTTCCATCTCTTCCTCGTTAATTCGGTTAATCCATACCAATTCCAAATCTGGTCTTAACTGTCTTAGGTTTTCCAATATTCTTTTTTTATCATCAACCACCACCGCTGAACTTGGCAATGTTTTTACAAAAGCTGGATCTGTTTTGTCTGGACTAACATAAAGCAAATCTTTATCAAAAAATTTTTCAATACCAGTAAATTTTATTTTAGCCCTTTGAAAATCAACATAACCTTGAGTATAAGTTCCCATTGTCTGATTTCTTTCCCTAAATTTTTCTAAAACCGGCAAAGTATCTTCAAACAGAATTCCTTCATAAATTTTTGGATCATTAATATCAAATTCTCCAAAATTTTCATCTCCCATCAATGATTTTATAAAGGAGCCAATCATAAAATCTTTTGACCCATCAGACATATCCAAAAAACTTTCCATCATCATTTCAATCTCTTCTGCTGTTTTAGTCGAATAATTTAGCAAAAATTTTACAATATTTTTTTTGGTTTTGGATTTATCAACCAAGGTACCATCTAAGTCAAACAAAATTATTTTTTTATCCATAAGCCATTTTACTATAAAGCTGTCTTTTAAGTTAAAATAAGGGAGTGTTTAAATTTGATGAGGAATATAAAAAATTAAATCCTGAACAGCTTGAAGCCGTTAATACTCTTGAGGGTCCAGTTATGGTTATCGCCGGTGCTGGTACTGGTAAAACCCAAACCATCACCCTCCGAATTGGAAAAATTCTAAAAGAAACTCAAACCAATCCTAATAATATTTTATGTCTTACTTTTACTGACTCAGCCGCCCTCAATATGCGTTCTCGTCTGTTGGATTTGATTGGTGTTGACGCTTATGGCGTTCGTATTTGTACTTTCCACTCGTTTTGTAATCAAGTCATCAAAGACAATCCTCAATATTTTCTTTCTTCTCAAAAAGAATCAGTTCCCTTAGATGATGTTAAAAAAATTCAAATTCTTCGCTCTCTTATCGACAAACTTCCTCAAACTAGTCAACTAAAAAATATTGCTTCTGTTTATTTTTACCAAAACGATATTGCCAAAAATATTCAAAATCTAAAAAAAGAAAATATAACCCCAAATCGTTTATTAGAATTAATTGCCGACGCTCAAGACTTTTCAAAAATTTCCAATTCTTTTTCAGAAAAACTTGGCCAAATTCGAGCCACTGCCAAAGCGTCCGACCAAATTCTTGCCATAATTAACGATCTTATTTATCAACTAACAGATTTACCTATCTATCAAACCAAACTTAATTTATTTTTAAATCTTTACCAAAACAATGAGTTAAGTCTTTCCGATCTCAAAAAAAATGTCCGCGATTTAATTGACAAAACCGCACTTCAAATCCCCAAACAAAAAGACTTAGCAATTATTTACCAAGGCTATCAAGACGAATTAGCCAGACAAGGGTTATTCGATTATGAAGACATGATTCTATGGGTGGTTAATGCTTTCAAAAACAACCCAGAGCTCCTGTTAGGTTATCAAGAACAATATCAATATTTGCTAGTCGATGAGTTTCAGGATAGCAACAATTCTCAATATGAAATCATCAATCTCTTAAGTCAAAACCAAGAAAAACCCAACATTTTTGTCGTTGGTGATGACGACCAGTCCATTTATCGTTTTCAAGGCGCTTCTATTGAAAATATTTTTTCCTTTTATCAAAAATATAAACCAGACATCAAAATTATTGCCCTCAAAAATAATTATCGTTCTCATAGACTAATTCTAGAATCTTCCGAAAACGTTATCTCCCAAAACCAAAACCGTATCAGTCGCTATATTTCTAATTTAGACAAATCCCTAAAATCAACCTCAACTTTTGACCCTGACCCCATCAATCTTTTTGCCGCTAGTAATGTAAACGAAGAAAATTTTTATATTGGAAATACTATTAAAAAATTAATTGACTCGGGCACCAAGCCCAGCGAAATCGCCGTTCTTTTTAGAAACAACTCTGATATCAACGATCTTTTACCGTTTTTTGATCAATTAAAAATTAAATACTTACGTTCCGATTCTGTTAACCTTTTTGAGTCCATAGAGATTCAACAACTTTTAACTCTTTTCCAATATTTAATTAATCCGGTTGATGATGAGGCTCTAGGTAAAATTTTATCTTTTAAATTCTTGGGAATTTCCTCTGTTGACCTGTATAAACTTTATCTATTTACCCGTAAAAATCATTTATCCCTTTTTGAGTTAATAGGGGACAAAGAAAAACTAGCCGAGATTAAAATTTCCAAAAATTCGATTATTAAACTCAGAAATTTTTATATTCGTGTTGCCAAAGTCCAAAAATCATTTGAAAATCAAACCCCCACCGAAACTTTTAATTTTATTATTCGTACTTTTAAATTTTTAAACTATGTTCTCAAAAACAAAAACATCGAAATCTTACAACAACTCAATGCTCTTTATTCACATCTAAAAAATTCTTTGTCTGTCGAAAAAATTACTCTCAAAAGTTGGGTTGAGGGAATCTTATTACTCCAAGAAAATAATTTGGAATTAAAATCTTTACCATTGGTCGACGATATTGAAAATAGTATCAAACTTATGACTGTTCACAAAGCCAAAGGTCTTGAATTTGAACATGTCTTTTTAATCAAAGTTTTGTCCGGCAAATGGGACAACAAATATTCCCGTGATTTACTCAAACTCCCTTTGGGTATCTCTCGCTCTGACGCTCTTCAAATCGACAACAAAGACATCGAAGAAGACCGTCGTCTTTTTTATGTCGCCTTAACTCGTGCCAAACAACAAATTTATATTTCTTACACTAAATTCAATGAATCAAACAAAGAACAACTTCATTCTGTTTTTATCAACGAAATCGATCCCAAATTAATTCAAAAAGTCGTTTCTAATTCCGACAGTCAAATTCAAAGTCTAACGGCTTTCTTTAATCCGGCTACTCCGGTTTTAAAATCAACAGACCTTTCAGCTTATATCAAAAATTATTTAGCCACTACCTATAAATTTAATATCACTCATCTAAATTCTTATCTCAAGTGTCCTCTTTGTTTTTTCTTTAAAACTATATTGCGACTCCCTCAACCCAAAAGCCGCAGCCTTTCTTTTGGTACCAGCGTCCACGGTGCTTTGTCTTATCTTTTTGTCAGCCTTAAAAAAACTAACGAATTGATTTCTTTGGAAAAATTTTTAGATATTTTTAAACAAAATCTAGACAAAGAACAACTTGAAAAATCAGACTATGACGATTTACTAAGTCATGGCCAAAAAGTTTTAACTGCTTATTACCAACACTACCAAGATTCTTTTACTGGCAATTATTTTTCTGAAAGAGATTTTAAATTTTACGGCGCTCATCTAGACAATATTCCTATCACCGGCAAAATTGATTTGATCAAAGTTACCGGTAAAAATGAAGCCAACGTAGTCGATTTCAAAACCGGTAAATCAGACGGAAAATACCAAGAACTTTCACCAGAAGGGGACTATTTTAGGCAATTAGTTTTTTATAAACTTTTATGTCAGCAGGCCAAAGGATTTCCGTATCAAGTAAAGCAAGGTACTATCAACTTTATTGAAACAAACTCCAAAGACCAGTTTGTCCGCAAAAGTTTTAATCTCACCCCGGAAGACGTTAATAAATTAGAAAAGTTAATCAAAGAAACTTTCCAAAAAATTTCTAATCTGGAATTCACCCCAAGCGATACCTGCAAAGACCCCGACCACCTTCATTATTTATTCGACAAATATTTCAAAAATGAAACTTAAAATCAAACGTTTTGATAAATCACTTCCTTTACCGGTTCACAAAACTGCCGGGGCAGTGGCTGTTGATTTGTATGCTCGAGTTGATATGGAAATCAAACCAAAAGAAATTACTTTTATCCCCATGAACGTTGCCCTAAAAATTCCCGATGGTTATTTTGTACTTTTGGCCGCTCGTAGTTCTACTCACAAAATGGGTTTAATGCCTATAAATGGTATTGGGGTTATCGACCGTGATTATTGTGGCGACAATGATGAATATAATTTTTTAGTTCAAAATTTTACCGATTCTGTCGTCAAAGTTGAAAAAGGCACCCGCCTTTGCCAGCTTTTATTAATCAAATGCGAAAACTTTGACTTTGAAGAAGTAGATAAAATGGATGATTCAAATAGAGGCGGTTTTGGGACTACTGGGGTAAAATAATTTATGACCTTTGTTTATATTCTTCTCATTCTCATCCTTGCCACCCTAATATTTCTTATTGTCAAAAATAAAAAACCTGACGATCAAAAAATTTCCCAAGATATTGCTAATTCTTTAAACCAACTTTTCCCTGAAGTTCTCAAAAACGCCAACCAACAACTGATTACTTTAGCCGATCAAAAAATCGGCACTGATTTAAATAATAAAAAACAAGCTATCGAAGAACTGGTTGGTCGAGCTTTAACTGAAATCGAAAAAAACAATAAAAAAATGGAAGAGGTCGAAAAGAATCGTGTCGGTTCTTTTTCCAGTCTTACCGAAAAATTAGAAGAGCAAAAGAATTTAACTAATCAACTAAAGGTTACTACCGAAGGACTTAAAAATGTTTTGAGCAACAATCAAATGCGTGGTGCTTTTGGCGAACAGGTCGCCGAAGATTTACTCAAAATGTCCGGCTTTGTCAGTGGTGTTAGTTACGACAAACAAGTAGTTGGCGACTCATCCCGACCTGACTTTACTGTTTATATGCCCGACGGCATGAAAGTAAATGTCGACTCCAAATTCCCATATCAAAATTTAGTTAAAATGAGCGAAGCCGATGGCAAAGAAGAAAAAGAAAAATACAAAAAACTTTTTGAACAGGATATTAAAACTAAAATCAAAGAGGTTACCAGTAGGGAATACATCAATCCCGAGGAAAATACCGTTGATTTTGTAATTTTATTTATCCCCAATGAAATGATCTTTAGTTTTATTTATGATCGTTTCCCTGATGTTTGGCAGGACGCCTTGGCCAAAAAAGTTGTCCTAGCCGGGCCATTTAGTTTTACTGCCATCTTGCGTATGATTCACCAGGCCTATGATAATTTTCGTTATCAAAAAAATGTCGCCACTATCATTGGCTACATCAAAAAATTTGGCGAAGAATTTGAAAATTACAACAAAGGTTTCAAAGATTTAGGTGCTCGGATTGAATCACTTCAAAAACAATATACTGCTGTTGATACCACTCGCACCAACCAATTGGTAAAAATTGTTAACAAGATTAAAACCGAAGAACCCAAAACCGCCAAGCTTCATGAATAAAAAATATTTAATCTTTTCTTTAATTTCTTGGTTAATTTTTGTTGCCTTTATTATTTTTATTTCCCCTGATTTCCTCTGGTCAAAAATAACTTTTTTTGTTTTACTTTTCTTTTCTTTAGCTACCACCGCTTACATCTTTCCAAAAAAACATTGTCTTAATTTATGTGTCGCCGTTTATTTATTATCTCTGGTATTACTCCAATTTTTCCGCCAATTTTCTATTCTAAATCTCGTCTTTACCACCGCTCTTTTTGTTTGTCTCTTCTTCATCTTCTACAAAAAACCTAAAAATTTTGACTTAAAGCTTGAAAAGTAGTAAAACTCACCAATCTCGTAAATTCAATCTAATTTCAACAGCGAAAACAGAAAGGAAGTGATATTAAAACTCACATCGAGGGAGAACTTTAATTTTAAGGAGGATTGTTATGTTCTTTAGTCCAAACGGTTTGTTTTGTCCAGCATTTCGCCTGGATAAATTAGTCCCCACAAGAAAAGGGGACCCTCCATTGTCATCATCTAAAAAAGGAACTAAACCCGGGAATAAAAGAACAATCAGACCGACGACGCCAAGGCCATTACGACAAGGATAAAAGGAGGTGAAACTATGAATCCATTTAAAAAAAAGCCGCTTTCCAAAGACAGTCTTTTAGAAGGGAAGTTCCAGGAATCATTTGGGAAAAGCATCATTAAATTTGCCGATGATTCCAACTTTTTTGCAAGTCGATTAATCGACGCAATTAAGTCGACACCTTTCAATCCACAAAAAGCAACAAGCGCATTGGCGTGTTGTGGTGAGAACAAGCCAGAAAATGTCGCAAAAATCCGGGCATTGAATACTTGGTACAACGACACCATCTGATTTCGCAATCTTTCCTTTTAGCTGCTGGGGATTTTCCTCGTCCTTCGTTCTTTCGTCCCCAGCAGCCCATCGTTTTTTTTAATTAATTTTGTTTTTCCCTCTTGACACCCGCTAGCAGTCAGTCTATTATATTGCTAATATGTCAGATTTAACCCAACGCCAAATCAAGATTCTCAAATGTATTACAGAGGAGTTTATTGAAACCGCCGCTCCTGTCGGGTCAGAAACTCTAGAGAAAAAATATTCTTTAGGTATTTCATCTGCCACCATCAGAAATGAAATGTCTACTTTAACCCAAATGGGTTTTTTGAAAAAAGGTCATCTGTCGGCCGGTCGAGCTCCGACTTCTATGGGCCTTAAGTATTATGTCCGAAACTTAATGACTCCAAAATCTATGTCAGTTTCCGAAGAAGTTGGTGTCAAAGAAAAAGTTTGGGATTACCGAAATGAATTTGAAAAACTTTTACGTGAGACTACCAAAGAGTTGGCCACCAAAACCCGTTCTATGGCTATTGCCACTACCGACCACGGTATGATTTATAGTTATGGTGCTTCGAATTTACTCGAAGAACCGGAATTTTATAATATTGATGTTACCAAAACAGTTTTATCTTTATTGGATAATTACACTTTTTGGTTTGACATTATCAACAAAGCCGGTTCACTTAACGATGAAAGTTTTGTCCATCTTTTAATTGGTGAAGATTTAGGAGTCGAACACCTAGAACCTTGTGGCTTTATTTATCAAAACTATGAGGCTGGTCCTCACCGAGGGATTGTTGGTGTCGTTGGTCCGGCTCGTTTCCATTACCCCCATATTGTCCCCATAGTTGATTATTTTGCTCAGTTACTTTCTCAAATTACTCGTTAATTTATTTTATGGTTAAAACAAAAAAAACTAACCCGGATTTAAATCCCGCCAAAATTAAAGATCTTGAAGAAAAAAATACAACTCTTCAAGATAAACTTAACCGTTCTTTGGCTGACTATGCCAATTTAGAAAAACGAATTGAATCTCAGCGTCAACTTTTCGTTACCTTGGCTACTACAGCTGTGATTATCAAAATGATTGAAGCTCTTGATGATTTTAATTTAGCTTATTCCCACCTTCAGGATGCCGGACTTAAAATAGCCATTGATAAATTTATTTCCGCTTTAAAATCTGAAGGAGTTGAAGAGATTAATCCTTTAAATCAAAATTTTGATCCTTCGACCATGGAATGTGTCGAAACCTGCAGTGGAGAAGATAATAAAGTTACCATTGTTCGTAAGTTAGGTTACAAATTAAATGGTCAGGTTATCCGACCTGCTCAAGTTGTTGTCGGAAAATCCAACCTCAATTAATAAATTAATAGTTAATTTTTAAAAAAAAATTATGTCAAATAAAATAATCGGAATCGATTTAGGAACCACCAATTCTTGTGTTGCTGTTATGGAAGGCGGCAACCCAAAAGTTATTGTTAGTGCTGAAGGTCGCAATACTATTCCTTCAGTAGTTGAACCAGTTAAAAATCTAGTTGGTGATCTGGCTAAACGTCAAATGGTTCTTAATTCTCAAAACACCATTTATAGTATTAAACGTCTTATGGGTCGTCGAATAGATGATCCTGAGGTTAAAAAAACCCAAAGTGTTGCTCCATACAAAATAGTTGCTGGTAAGGACAAAATGGCTGCTGTCGAGATTAATGGCAAGACCTACACTCCCCAAGAAATTTCGGCCATGATTTTACAAAAATGTAAAGCCGATGCTGAAAAATACCTTGGTGAAAAAGTTACCGAAGCTGTCATTACAGTCCCGGCCTATTTTGACGATTCTCAACGTCAGGCTACTAAACAAGCCGGAGAAATTGCAGGGTTAAACGTTAAACGTATTGTCAATGAACCAACCGCTGCTGCTTTAGCCTATGGTATGGACAAAAAGAATAATGAAATTATCGCCGTTTATGACTTAGGTGGTGGTACTTTCGATATTTCCATTCTAGAAATTGGTGATGGAATTTTTGAAGTCAAATCGACCAATGGTGATACTTTCCTTGGCGGTGATGATTTCGACCAAAAAATCATTACTTGGATTATTGATGATTTCCAAAAGCAAAATGGGGTTGATTTAGGTAAGGATCCACAGGCTCTTCAACGGGTTCGTGAAGCTGCCGAAAAAGCCAAAATTGAACTATCCAGTTCAGCTGAAACCGAAATCAATTTACCTTTCATTACTCAAAAAGACGGTAATCCTTTGCACTTAACTAAAAAGATGACTCGTTCTGAGTTGGAAAAATTAGTCGATGATTTAATTCAAAAAACCATCGCTCCGGTTGAAAAAGCTCTCAAAGATGCCAAAGTTTCTAAATCCGACATCAAAGAAGTCATTATGGTTGGTGGTATGACTCGTATGCCCAAAGTTCAAGAAACTGTCAAAAAGTTTTTTGGTAAAGACTTAAATAATAATGTTAATCCGGACGAAGTTGTGGCTATTGGTGCTGCCGTCCAAGGAGCTGTTTTGACTGGTGAAGTCAAAGACATCGTTCTTCTTGACGTTACTCCATTAACCCTTGGGATTGAAACTGCCGGTGGTGTTAGAACTCCATTAATTGATAGAAATACCACGGTTCCTACCAAAAAATCTCAGGTGTTTACCACTTATTCTGACAATCAACCACAGGTGGAAATCAACGTCCTCCAAGGGGAACGACCTATGGCTAACGACAATAAGTCTCTTGGTCGGTTTGTCTTAGACGGTATTGCCCCAGCTCCTCGTGGTATGCCTCAAATCGAGGTAACTTTTGATATAGATAGCAACGGTATCCTTTCTGTCTCTGCCAAAGATAAAGGCACTAACAAAGAGCAAAAAATCACCATTCAAAATGCTACCAACCTCAAAGAAGAAGAAATTGAGCAAATGAAGAAAGATGCCGAGGCTCATGCTCAAGACGATGAAGAAAAGCGTCTTCTAGCGGAAAGTAGGAATAAACTTGATGGCACTATTTTCTCTGGTGAAAAAACCCTCAAAGATTTTGCCGATAAAATCAAAGAAGATGACAAAAAACAGATTGAAGACAAGCTTAAGGAAGCTCGAGAAGTTTTAGGTAAAACCGACGCCAAAAAAGATGATTTTGATAAAGCCAGTGATGAGCTCAGTCAGATTCTCCAAACCGTTGGTACCGCCATTTATCAACAGCAAAATCAACAAGCTGGCCAACCAGGAGCAGAAGCTCAAGGTGAGCCAAACGCTGAAGAACCAAAATCTGATGACAAATCAGACAAAAAAGAAGACGATAAAAAAGAGGCCGAAGAAGGCGAAGTCGTTGAATAAAAATCAATTTAAAGTTGACACCCGGCAACTGCTGGGTGTCAATGTATAATTAAAGCCATGAAAAAAGATTTTTACGAAGTTTTAGGAGTTGCCAAAGGTGCTTCTAAAGATGAAATCAAAAGCGCCTATCGTAAAATGGCTTTAAAGTATCACCCCGACAGGAATAAAGAGGCCGATGCCGAAGAAAAGTTTAAAGAAATCAACGAAGCTTACGAAGTTTTGAGCAACGATCAGAAAAAAAGTGCTTATGATCAGTTCGGTCATGCTGCCTTTGATCCCAATGCTGGTCCATCCGGTGGTCGCACTTATACTCAACAAAATGGCCCTTTCAATTTCACCTATACCCAAAGTGGAGGTAATGTCGGTGGATCCGATTTTGATTTTGGTGGATTTTCAAATCCTTTTGATATTTTTGAACAATTTTTTGGTGGGGGATTTAATTTTGCCGGACAACAAGGTAAAAGGTTAGAAACCTATAAAATCAGTATTTCTTTTTTGGAAGCCGCTAATGGTTGTGAAAAAGAAGTCAACATTGACGGTAAACGTAAAAAAATTAAGATTCCTGCCGGAGTTGACGATGGTCAAAGAATTAGATTCAGTGATTTTATTTTATATATTGATGTTCAACCAGATAAGCTTTTTAAGCGTGAAGGCAATGATGTTTTTATTACTGTAAGTCTCAGCTTTTCTCAGGCTGCTTTAGGAACAAATGTAGAAGTTCCCACTCCTACCGGTGAATCTTTAAAAGTAAAAGTCAAAGCCGGCACTCAACCTAATACATTAATTCGATTAAGAGGCAAGGGGATTAGACGTCTTAACAGTCACAATAATGGTGATCTTTATATCCGTCTTATGGTCCAAGTTCCGACTCACCTTAATTTTCACCAAAGAGATCTTCTCCGTCAATTGGATTTATAATTTTAAGCCATGTATTATTCAATTGATTGGTCTGTTTAAATATGCTTAGATTAAGTGTGTTTCATAACAAAGGTTTTTCACAAATTTTTACATTATTAGTGATATTTTTAATAGCCATTTCTTTACCAATAGCCATCAGTCTAGTTCAACAAAAACAAGATGAAAGAAGTAGTGCGGCTGAAAATGGACAAAGAAAAATAAGTTTTAAATTTGCTTTCAGAGGAGTATCACCATCTGGTGATTTTAGTAAATTAGAGACATTTAATATCCAGGTAGTTAATATCACTACAGGTAAACATCAGTTAATTAGCGGAGTGGGGTATACCACCGTTAATGGTGTAACTAACCAATTTGGAGATCAAGTTTTTATAGTAGAAAATTTAACATTAAACAGTAGTTTTGATTCAGTAAATACCATTAATTACTTAAGGATTGATGAACCTTTTCATATAGTAGCTAAATTTTGTGTTAACAATCAATCCACGAATGTAACTGATTTTAGTGTTTGTAATCTAGATTTGGCTAGTGACAAAATTTATGATTTTTCCAACTATCCACTCATTCCGGGAGATATTGAACAGAATGGATTAATAAATTCAGTTGATTATTCAATATTAAAAACAAATATCGCCAAAATTAACAACCCTGCTTTGCAAGAAAAAGGCGATTTAAATGTTGATGGTCAGATTAATTCAGTTGATGCTAGTTTGCTCAAAACATATTTACAAAAAAGTGATGAAGTTCCTTTACTTGAGGGAGAAATTGATGGAATACCTACCATCGCTTTAACCCAAACAAATACTCCAACACTTACTAGTCCTTCTTCTCCACAATTTTGTGCCAATTGTACTTCTGTCTTAATCGGTCGGCCTTACATTGTTCGTACTGGCGGGGTTGATGAATTAGACCAACCTTTTAATGAGATATCCCTCGGTAACGGTCGCTTTCGTGGTTTTTCCGCCAACAGTACTACTTATGCCATAGATGGTTCAAGCATTTTTGATATGAGCGGGACACGAAAACCCGTAATTTCCCCTGGCCAAGGAGGCTCTTATTCGTCCTGCGGAAACTGGCTGCTTTCAACATATCGAAATGGAGACACGCTTTGGGGACTCATTCATTCAGAAACTGCTTGCAATTATTCAATTCTACAATCACATCATTCAGTGGCAATCGGCAAATCATATGATAACGGGTTATCCTGGTCTATCCTAGGACAAGCTTTTACTGGGAGTGACTCTCCTACCAGTGGTAAAATCACCGGGGTTGGTGATGGCACCATCATAGATGGTAATGATTCCTATGTCTATGCGTATGTTCGTCGTGAAAGTCCTGAATGGAATACTATTGTGGCCCGAGCACCAAAATCAGATTTATCTCCTGCCTCATGGCAAGTTTGGGACGGTTCAAGCTGGTCGGGTTTGCCTGTATCAGGAGTAGGAACTAGTCTTTCAGGAACAAATGCGGTCAACATGGGTTATTGGAAAGATCAAAATGTAGTAATTGGTATTAGCTATTCAAATCATGGTCCAGTGTTTGTTTTTTCATCAGACAAAGTTACTTTTACTCAACTTAAATATCCACTCATATATTTTGACGATCCAACGTGGACTAGGCCCGCTAATACTGACCTTTTTGGGTATCCAAGCATCATTGCTGACGATGGATCAAACACATTTTCTGGTAACCATTTCATACTTACATATATGTATTTACCACCAGGTGGCGATTTTAGTAAAAAATATCTCGTAATGACCCATGTATGGTTAACTCCAGGCACTTCAACTGTTAAACAACCTCCTCGATATGAACTTGCAAGTTGGATCAATAGTAATGGTATTCACCGCATCACCTCTGGTCCAGTTATTAATGACAGTTCTGCTTGGAATTATGATAAACCTTTGGGATACGTACTTTCTGCGGCCGATCCTTCATATCCTTCCATAAAACTCGAGGAATGTGTAGGTAATTGGTCGGGTCACGCTGACTATCTTCTTACTGGCGACGGTAAGTGTACCTCAGGTGGATATACACGTCTACGAACTGCCGGTTGGATTTATCAAGACCAAGTTACGGGAACTACCGCTTTATATCGATGCTATTCTTCAAGTGGGGAATATCACTTTGCTTCAATTGATGCTCAATGTGACGGTTTAGGTGAAATGGAGTGGCGACTCGGATTCATACTTACCAAATAAATTACTTTTTCTATATTTTTTCTTCATTTTCTGCTATAATTCCTACATAATAATTTTGTAGTGCTAAAAAGTTTGGGGCTGGTGCAGCCCCTTTTTTATTACTACTTTTTTAAAAAAACTATGGATTTAAAAAAGTTACCAAAAACTGAATTTGCCGCAGCTGTGGCTCAAATTGCTGGAGAGCGAAATATTAATGTCCAATCAATTTTGGATTCTATTGAACTTGGCCTCATCTCTGCTTACAAACGTGATCAAAAAGAACATGGAGTCGAAATTAGTGAAGATATTGAATTTACCGTAGAACTTGCTCCAGAAAGTGGATCTTTTAAAGTTTTACAAATTGACGGTGACAAACAAATTGACGTTACCCCTCCTGGTTTTGGCCGGATAGCCGCCCAAACTGCCAAGCAAGTAATCGATCAAAAAATTCACGAAGCCGAAAAAGAAACTGTTATCGCTGAATTTGACAAAAAAATGGGTACTTTAATTCCTGGTATCGTCTTACGTTCAGATCCTTACAAAATGATTGTTGGCGTTGGTAAAACAGAAGGTCTTTGTCCCAAAGACGAACAAATCAAAGGTGAAATCATTCCCCTGGGTACCCGTAAATGGTTTTTACTTAAAGCCATTCTTAGAGATGAGGAAGCTGGTAAAAGCGAAATTCTTCTTTCCCGTCGCGACCCTGAATTTATAAAACAACTTTTTGCCCGGGAAGTTCCTGAAGTCAACAATAAATCAGTAGTAATTGAAAAAATTGCCAGATCTTCCGGAGAGCGCACTAAAATTGCTGTTTCTTCTAACCAAGCCGGCGTTGATCCGGTTGGTTCTTGCATTGGTCAAAAAGGATCCAGAATCCAATCTATCTTAAATGAACTTCCTCAGTCAGAAAAAGTTGATGTTATTGCTTATTCCAAAGACATTAACCAATTTATTACTCAGGCTCTTTCTCCGGCTCAAGACATCAAAATTGTCTCTATTGATGATGATTTAATTACCGTTACTGTTCCCGAAAACCAATTAGCTTTGGCTATTGGTAGTGGCGGTGAGAATGTTCGTTTGGCCGGGCAACTAGTCGGACGTGAAATAAAAATTATTCAAAATCAAGAATAATTAATATTTCTTGATTTTTTTAAAATATGACACAAAACAAACTTACGGATTTTCGTCCGCCAATCGTAACAGTAATGGGTCATGTTGATCACGGCAAGACTAGTCTTTTAGATAAAATTCGTTCTACCGATGTAGTCAGGCGTGAATCCGGTGGAATTACTCAGCACATTGGTGCCTACCAAGCCCATGGAATTACTTTTATCGATACTCCCGGACATGCCGCTTTTTGCGATATGCGTTCCCGCGGTGCCCAAGTTACCGATATTATTGTTTTGGTTATTGCCGCCAGCGAAGGTATCATGCCTCAAACCAAAGAATGTATTGAATATATCAAAAAATCCAATATTCCAGTTATTGTTGCCATGAATAAAGTTGATCTAGAAAACGCTTCCCCCGAAAAAGTCAAAGGCCAATTAGTTGAGGTTGATTTAACTCCAGAAGAATATGGTGGTCAAATTGCTGTTGTTCCCGTCTCTGCTAAAACCGGGCAGGGAGTTGATCAATTATTAGACTTAATCAAACTTAATGCCGAAATTATGGAACTAAAATCCGAGCCAAACTTACCCCTACAAGCCTTCATTATTGAATCAAAACTCGACAAATCTCGTGGTCCAGTAGCTTCTTTAATTATTCAAAAAGGAACTCTTAATTTAGGCGATAGTATTTACGCCGACAGTGTTTTATGTAAAGTCAAAGCTATTGTCGATGATAAATGTCAAAATATAAAATCAGCGCTTCCAGGAATGCCTGTCGAAATTTTAGGCTGGACACAGGTTCCTTGCGTTGGTAGCACTGTCACCCCCGAAAAACACGAAGCCACTATCACCGAATGTAAGGTAAAGTATGAATACGACGAAGAAAACCCTAAATTAAAAATAATCATCAAAGCTGACACCGAAGGTACTCTTCAGGCTCTAAAACATAGTTTTTCCGACGATGTTTATCTTCTTTCCGAGGGTGTTGGTGCCATCACTGATACTGATGTTTTTATGGCTGATACCGGCAAAGCTCAAATTTTTGCCTTTAATGTTAGTACTCCCAAACAAATTTTAAAGCTAGCCGAGACTAATTTGGTCAAAGTTTTTCAATCAAAAATTATTTACGAAATTATCGAAAATATTCAGGCTCAAGTTTTAAAGATGCTTGAACCAACCATTGATGAAAATATTTTAGGGGAAGGCACTATCAAAGCTGAATTTAAGATTGACAAAGTTAGAATCGCCGGACTCCTTTGTACCAAAGGGGAAGTTAAAAAAGGCGATTTAATCCATCTCAAACGGGAAGGTAAAATAATCAAAGATACCAAAGTAGAAGGTATTCACCAAGGCAAAGAGATTGTTGAAAAAATTAAATCAGGCAACGACTGTGGTATTACTTTTAAACCTTACGTTGACTTTAAGATAGGGGATGATATAATAGCCTATAGTAAGTAGTAAGGATTAAAAATTAAGCAGGTCTCCTATGAAAAACTACAATGTCTCCGAGATAAAAAATTTGATGTCTTCGGCCAAAACTGCTTTAGTCGTGGTTCCTAATTTAAGTATTGACAGTCTTTCTTCTGGTTTAGCCTTAGCCTTATCTCTTAAAAAAAATAATATCGAAACCAAAGTTTATTGCCCTCAAAAGCCGGATGCTAATTATTCCAAACTTAGCGGACTTGAATTGGTTAGCGATAACTTAAATCAAAATGACTTAGTCGTTACTTTGGATTACCCTGTTGATCAAATTGAAACAGTTAATTACAACCAAGACGGGGGTAAATTAAATTTAGTTATTCAAACTAAACCAGGTTCTCCAAAAGTAGCTCAAAATCAAATTTTAGTTGCCAACCAAAGTGGTGTTTCGGACATCAATTTTATTTTAGGTGATGAAAACTTATTAGCTGACAAAGCCAATATCGTTAATTCTGGCACTTGGATTCAAATTTCTCCTACTAATAATATTAAACCTTGGGCTAAAGCCAGTTTAGTTGATCAAGACGCCCCTTACAGTGAAATCTTTACCTTTTTATTACCTATGTTAGGCTTAAATCTCGATGCTGACACCGCCAAAGATTTATTAATTGGTTTGCGAGTTGCCACTCAATCTTTCTCCATCAACGTTTCTCCGGAAACTTTTGAAGCTGGGGCTATTTGTCTTCGTGCTACTCAACCATTAATGACTAATTCTAATCAAAACCCTCAGCCATTAACCCCAAATCAACCAGATCAATTTAATCCGAATCAATCCGGTCCTACCTCCATCCCCACCGCCTAAATTATGTATGAACAAGATAAACCAACTCAAGTAATAATACCTCAGTCAGAAATTGATTTTTTAACTCAACGAGAAAAAGGCGAGAATGACCCAGAAGATGGTTCAGTCTTATCAGCAACCGAAACGGAGAAACCAGATGAACGTAGAGATGTTGATGATTTTTAAAAAAATTATGTGTTATAATCCTTCTCTAGACTAAAAACGGTTTTTCGGGAACCATTCCGAAATATTATAATTTTTACCGATTTTAGCCAAACAATTTATGGCATTAACCAAAGAAGAAAAACAAGAGATAATTACTACTTACGCTCAGGCTAAAGGTGACACTGGTTCTCCAGAAATTCAAATTGCAATTCTTACCAAAGAAGTTGAAAAACTCCAAGGTCATTTAACCGAGAATAAACATGATTCTCCGGCAAAGCGCGGAATTCTTTCCAAGATTGCCAAGCGTCGTCGTTTACTCCGTTATCTTTCTATTCACAATCCAGAACGTTATTCAGCTATCATCAAGGCTCTCGGATTGAAGAAGTAAATTTATTTTATTTAAGTTATTATTGAATATATGCATACACAAGATATACTCGTGGGCGATAAACACGTCAGTTTAACTACTGGTAAACTTGCCCCTCAAACCAATGCTTCAGTTGTCGCTCAATTTGGCAACACTGTTGTTTTAGCCACTGTTTTAATGGGAAAATTGGATGAATCCAAAGATTATTTCCCTCTTTCGGTTGAATTTGTTGACAAACTCTACGCCGGAGGATTAGTTAAAGGTGGTAAATGGCTTAAACGTGATGGTGGTCCTTCAGACGAGGCTGTTCTTTGTGGTCGTATTATTGACCGATCTCTTCGACCTTTATTCCCAAATGGATTTTTAAATGAAGTGCAGATCATTACTACTGTTTTAAGTAATGACAAAAAGCACGATGTAGTTATTCCGGCTTTCACTGCTGCTGCTGCTGCACTAAGTATTTCGGATATCCCTTTCCGTGGTCCGGTTTCAGCCGTTCGTGTTGGTTATATCAATGATCAATTGGTTGTCAATCCTGACTTAGAAGAATTACAAAGATCAAAATTTGATCTTTTGGTTTGTACTGGTCCAAAAGGTGTCAACATGATTGAAGCTGATGGAAAAATTGTCGAAAACGAACTCATGCTTCAGGCTATCGAATTAGCCAAAACTACTGGTGATGAAGTCAACAAACAAATTGATGAATTTGCCAAAAAATGCGGGAAAAAGAAAATTAGCTTTGAACCAGCCGGTCCTTCAAAAGATTTAATCAAAGAAGTCGAATCAAAAATCAAAGACGATGTTAAGAAATTTTTTGAAGAAGGTGTCGATGGTGCTCATATGGTTGGCCAAGACAAAATTATTGACAAAGTCAAAGAAATTTATGCAGAAAAAATTGAATCCGAAGAAGTTTCTGCTAATCATTTAGTCGCCGCTGTCGATGAAGTCCTTAAAGAATATGTCAGACAGCAAACTGTTGCAGGTAAACGTTATGACAAACGAGCTTTAGACGAAATCCGCCCTCTTAATGTTGAAGCCGGTGTTTTACCTATGACCCACGGTTCGGCTCTTTTTGAAAGAGGTTTGACCCAAGCTATTACCGTTACTACTTTAGCCCCCTTATCAGAAAAACAATATTTACAGGATTCTAACGGTGAAACAACCAAACGTTATATTCACTATTACTCTGCTATGCCTTTTTCCACTGGTCAAACTGGTAAAACTGGCCGACCAGGTCGTCGTGAAATTGGCCACGGTGCTTTGGCTGAAAAAGCTTTAGTCCCTGTTATCCCTAACGAAGAAGAGTTTCCCTACACCATTATTTTAACTTCCGAAGTTTTATCTCAAAATGGGTCTTCTTCTATGGCTTCAACTTGTGGTTCCACCATGTCTTTAATGGATGCTGGTGTACCTATAAAGGATAAAGTTGCCGGAATTTCTATTGGTCTTATGGCTCCAACTGACGATAAATATATTTTATTAACTGATATTGCCGGTATCGAAGATCATTTTGGTGATATGGATTTCAAAATCACCGGAACCAGAAATGGCATCACCGCTATTCAACTTGATATCAAACGTGAAGGTTTAACTCTTCAGATGATTCGTGATACTTTCGTTGCTTCCACCAAAGCTCGTTTTCAAATTTTGGACAAAATGGAATCAGTTTTAACTGCCCCACGGTCCCAACTTTCACAATTTGCTCCAAAAATAAAATTAGTCCGACTTCCAGAAGATAAAATTGGTGAAGTTATTGGTAGTGGTGGTAAAACTGTCAAAGCTTTAATGGATAAATATCAAGTTCAAATTGATATTGATGATTTTGGTAATGCTTCCATTTCAGCCCAGGATCAAAAAGCCATTGATGACGCCGCTTATGAAATCGAATCAATGATTAAAGAAGTTGAAGTTGGTGAGGAATATGATGGTATTGTTACCCGAGTTGAAAACTTTGGTGCCTTTATTGAATTTTTACCAGGTCGCGAAGCTTTACTTCATGTTTCCGAAATGACCGGTGGATTTTTATCTGATCCCTCAAGCATCATCAAAGAAGGGGACAAACTAAAAGTTAAAATTGCTGGTTTCAATGATAATCATCAAATTAAATTAAGTGCTCCGGAATTTAAAGCTGCTCATCCAGGACAACCTCGTCAGGACAGTAACAGGGCTGCTTTCAATCCCCGTCCTCAACAACAATTTGGTAAATTTGATTCTCGTATTGGTGGCCGCTCACCCCGTCCCAGACGATAAGAACCGTTCTTACACTTCTAAATTGTGATAAATAGACTATACTTTTTATATGGATTCTAGTGTTTTGACTACCAAACAGGCGATTGAAAACCTGAGAAAAAAAATTGAATCGGTTAAATTACCGCCTGATTTAATTGCCAATCTTGAGGAGCTTTTTGCCCAACTTACAATTAATTCTCAAAATGAGGAAACCTTCTGGCAAAACTATCAAAATGCCACCAAATATATTAATTATTTAATTGAAATTCCTTGGATTAAAGAAACCAAAGATATTCTTGATCTTCAGTTTGCCAAAGAGAAGTTAAATGCAGAACATTATGGTTTGGATGAAGTTAAAGAGCGTTTATTGGAATATATTTCTGTGTTAGCTTTACAGGAAAATCGTAACCCAGATCAACCTATAAAAGCTCCAGTCTTATTATTCGTCGGCTTGGTCGGTACCGGTAAGACTACCATTGCCAAATCTATTGCTAATGTTTTAGGTCGAGAACTTATTCGTATTCCTTTTGGTGGTTTAGGTGATCCACTTTATCTTCGTGGCCAATCCAGACTTCATCCCGAAGCTGAGCCAGGTCAGGTTATCAAAGGATTAATTAATGCTAAAAGCAGAAATCCGGTAATTCTTCTTGATGAAATTGACAGAGTTGCCGATAACGCCCTTAACACTATTATGGGTGTCCTAGTTGAATTACTTGACCCTGAACAGAATAACCGTTTTTCTGATCACTATATTGATTATCCGGTCGATCTTTCCCGGGCTCTTTTTTGTGCCACCTGTAACAATACTACCCGTATTGCTACCGCTGTTATGGATCGTCTCGAGGTGATTCAAATGCCGTCTTATAACGACGAAGAAAAAATTATTATTGGTCGCGACTATGTCTTACCCAAAGCTATCAAACAAGCTGGACTCAAACCCGAGGAACTTAAAATTGATCCTTCAATCTGGAGTCAAATCGTTCGCCCGTTGGGGTTTGATGCCGGGGTTAGAACCTTACAAAGAAATATTGAAGGTCTTTGCCGTAAAGCTGCCAAATTGATTTTTGAGGGTAAAGTTAAACAATTGGTTTTAGATAATTCCAATATCAAGACTTTTTTGCCTCAATGGTAAACATATTGCCAAAATTAGAAAAGTTAAAACATTATTTCATTAATTAATCAGTTAAATTTATATGATAAATACACAATCAAAAAATATTAAAACTAAAAATATGGATTATTTTAAAAATACTCCAAATCAGGTTAGAGAATTTAAGTCTAACCAAGATTCACTCCGAATCAGCTCGTTGGGCGGATTTGGTGATGTTACCCAAAATATGTTCGTTTACGAGTTTATCCCCAACGGTGATGTTAACAAAAGTCAAATAATTATTGTTGACTGTGGTGTCGGTTTCCCCGAAGAAGACACTTTTGGAGTTGATCTTCAGATTCCTGATACGCAATATTTGGAAGATAAAAAAGACCGCATTTTAGGTATTTTTATTACTCACGGTCACGAAGATCACATTGGTGCTGTCCGTTTCATTTTGCCAATTTTAGGTAAAAATATTCCCATTTTTGCCCCAAAATTAGCCGCCGCCTTTATTGAATCCCGCCTTGCTGAAGTTAATATCCGGGCTAATTTAAATGTCTATGAGGACAGCGTTCAAATTACCAAAGGTGTCTTTGCTGTTGATCCTGTCAGGGTTACCCATTCAATTCCTGATACTTACCATTTTGCCATTAACACCCCAGTTGGTGTTTTTTACCACGGGTCTGATTTTAAATTTGATCTTTTCCCCCTTGATGGCAAAAGTCCTGACTTAGCTCATATTGCCAGAATCGGTGAAAAAGGAAATGTAGTCGCTTTAATGTCCGACGCTTTGGGGTCTGACCATGAAGGTTATTCACCTTCTGAAAGTTCTATCGCTGAAAACTTTAAATATGAAATTACTTCTGCCAAAGGCAGAGTTTTTGTAACGTCTATCTCTAGTAATATCATTCGTTGGTCCCAAGCCATTGAATATGCCAAAAGTGTTGGTCGAAAAATTGTTATTGTCGGTTTCTCTGTTGACAAAGCCATTGCCATTGCCAAAGAGCTTAATTATCTTAAACTCAATGATGGTGATATCATCCCTGTTGAAAGAACCAAAAATTTCCCCGAAAATAAACTAATCTTTTTAGTTGCCGGTTTTGCTGGACAACCAGATTCGGCTTTAAGTAAAATGATCATGGGAAAACACCGAATCAAGATAAAATCTGGCGATAAAGTCATTTTTTCCTCACCAGATTATATTCCCGGTACCACCAGTAATATTTACTCTATGATTGATATTCTTTCCAAAATGGGGGCTGAGGTTGTCTACGGTGAAAAAGAAGAGCTTCATGTTTCCGGTCATGGTTATCAAAAAGAACATGCTTTGTTAATTAGTTTGGTAAAGCCTAAATATCTTTTACCTATTGGAGGTAATTTCAGACATCTCAAAAAATATCAGGAAATGGCCAGAAAAATTGGCTATACCGAAGACCAGGTAATTTTGCCTGACTTTGATGCCTCGGTTACTTTTCATGGGTCTACTTTTGATACCAATTTTCATATTCCCATCAGAAAAGTCTTGATTGATGGATTTGGAATAGGGGATGTTGGCGCTACTGTTTTACGCGACCGTAAAGCCTTAGCTGAAGATGGTATGTTTTCGGTAGTTTTGCTAGTAAATAGAGAAACTGGTCAAATGGAAAAAGATCCGGTTATCTTAAGTCGTGGTTTTGTTTTTATGAAAGAAAACACCGATTTAATTAATTATCTTAAACAAGAAATTAGTAATAAATTTAAACAGGTTACCAGTGTTCCGGCTAATTTTGATTTTATTCGCGAAGAAGTCCAGGCTCATATCGAAGAAATTATCTATCAAAAAACCGGCCGCCAACCCATGGTCTTGCCTTTGGTGATTGAAGTTTAGAGTAGCTCTTTTCCCGGATAATCAGGATCAATATTATTTAAATGTGGACACATTCTTTCTCTGGCTCTTTTTCTTTCTTCCGCAATTTTTTGATGAACCTCTAAAGCTGCCATTCTTGATTCATCTAAACCAGTAACTCCTTTGGTTATTAATTCCAATACCACTATATCGGTATATTCTCTAAATAAACAATTACCTTGCTGTTGGCAATCAGGGCACAATCTTTCACTCATAGGCTGGTATTGTACCAAATAACTAGGCTATAATACACCTATGTCTAAAAAATTCATCAAGCTTAAATCCGAAGATTTGTCCGAGTGGTATAACGATGTTGTTGTCAAAGCCGAATTAGCTGATTATGCTCCGGTCAAAGGTTGTATGGTAATTCGTCCTTATGGTTACGCTATTTGGGAAAGAATCCAGGCTTTCATGGACCCATTTATCAAAGAAAAAGGTGTTCAGAACGCGTATTTTCCTCTCTTTATTCCAGAAAGTTTTTTGAAAAAAGAAAAAGAACATGTTGAAGGTTTCGCTCCGGAGTTAGCTGTCGTTACTCATGGTGGTGGCCAAAAATTAACCGAAAATCTAATTGTCCGTCCGACCTCTGAAACTATTATGTACGAAATGTACAAAAAATGGACCCAAAGTTGGCGTGATTTACCTTTAATGATGAACCAATGGTGTAATGTGGTTCGTTGGGAACAACGTACTTATTTGTTTTTAAGAACCTCAGAGTTTCTATGGCAAGAAGGCCATTGTGCTCATGCTACTGACGAAGAGAATCAAGAAATAGTTAATTGGGCCTTAAATCTTTACAAAAAAACTTATAGTGATTTATTGGCGATTTATGGTGTTACCGGAGTAAAAAGTGATTCAGAAAAATTTGCTGGTGCTGGTAAAACTTACACTATTGAAGCATTGATGCCCAATGGCAAAGCTCTTCAAGCTGGAACTTCTCATAATTTAGGTCAAAATTTTGCCAAGTCGTTTGACTGGTCTGTTCAAGATAAAGACGGTCAAAAACTTTATCCTTATCAAAATAGTTGGGGTCTTTCCACCCGTTCCATCGGTGGATTAATTATGGTTCATGGTGATGATAATGGTTTGGTTTTTCCGCCTCAGGTTGCTCCAATTCAATTAGTTATTATTCCTCTTCCTGGTCATCAAAACGCCGCTAAACTAGCCAATGATTTATTTGATAAATTAAAATCCAATTACCGTTGCCAATTAGATGATAAAACCGATGAAACTGCCGGTTTTAAATTTAATAAATGGGAGGTAAAAGGTGTACCTGTTAGACTTGAAATTGGTGATAGAGAAGCCGATGCCGAATCAGTAGTTGTTGTCCGTCGTGATAATTTGGAAAAACAGACGGTAAAAGTTTCTGAGTTAGAAAAAGTTCTAAAAAATTTAATGGTAGATATTCAAAAATCTCTTTTGGAAAAACACAAAAAATTTACTCAAGATAATACTTTTACGGTTGATTCTTACGATGAATTCAAAAAAATTATGTCTACTACCCGTGGATTTATCTCAGCTCACTGGTGTGAAAATCCCGAATGTGAGGCCAATATTAAATCCGACACTAAAGCTACCACTCGTTGCTTGCCTGATAATCAACCCGAAGAAGAAGGCAAGTGTATTTATTGTGGTAAACCATCAAAACATCGTTGGTTATTTGCACAAAGCTACTAAAACTGTATACTAATTTATGGCTAAACGTGGTCGTAAAAAGAAAAAGGTTATTCCCAGTCTTAGACTAAAACCTGAAACAGTCCAAACAATTTTTTTTATCTTTTTCTTAATTTTAACTGTAATCTCTGTTTTCTCCTTTCTCCAAACCGGACCCATTCCTACTGTACTTAACCAATTATTGGTCAAATATTTTGGTTTTGGCGCTATTTTAGTTTCATTTCTTTTACTTTTAGCTTCATTTCTGTTTGCTAAACTTAAAACTCCTCTAAAAGACCCCAATGTCTTTTTGGGTTTTTTAATCATGTTTATTACTTTAATTTCTTTATTACGTCAGGGAATCGCCGGTGCTTTTTTCTCTGATCAATTAATTTCCCTTTTTGGCAAATTACCCGCTACATTAATTTTTATTTTTTCTTTTATTGTTGGCTTTGTTATTCTCTTTGATACTTCTGTCGCTCAGGTTGTTAAATTTTTTATCACTGTTTTTAATTTAATAAAAAAATATTCTGTTGGCAGTGTTCAAAAAATCAAAGAAAAAACCAATAAAAATAACAAGGTTTTTCAATCAGAACTTACTCCTGTTGACGAAAAATTAGAGGCCAAAAGAAACCCAAAAGAAGATTTAAATGTGGCCGGAATTTCTCCTATCCTTAAAACTAATCTTGATAATAAAATTTCTCCTACTACTGCTCTTAGCTCTTCTGGTAATCAGATGTGGGAGTATCCTTCAATCAATATTTTTGATAACACTCCCGGCGCCAAAGCTGACAGGGGAGATGTTGGTAAAAATGCCCGTACTATCGAACAAACTCTTGATTCATTTGGCATCACCGCTCGGGTTGCCGAAGTCAATGATAGCCCTTCGGTTACCCAATATGCCCTAGAAGTTGCTTTAGGCACCAAATTAGCTAAAATCGTCAGTCTAAGCAATGACTTAGCCATGGCTCTGGCCGCTCCTGGTGGCATGATTCGTGTCGAAGCTCCTATCCCTGGACGTGCCTT
This sequence comes from Candidatus Parcubacteria bacterium, assembly GCA_023396915.1. Classification (GTDB taxonomy): domain Bacteria; phylum Patescibacteriota; class Microgenomatia; order UBA12405; family UBA12405; genus WARW01. The sequence continues at coordinate 52,863 of JAEWUV010000002.1, read as the reverse complement.
AGTTGGTATCGAAGTTCCTAACCGATCATTAGAGGTTGTTCCTATCCGAAAGATTTTGGAATCCGATGCTATGAAAAATGCCAAAAACAAAATTACTGTCCCATTAGGACTTGATGTTGCTGGCAACGCCAAAGTAGCTGATATCGGGAAAATGCCCCACGTCCTTATCGCAGGTCAAACTGGATCAGGAAAGTCTGTTTGTATTAATTCCTGGATTAACAGTATTTTATTTCAAGCTTCTCCTGATGAAGTTAGAATGATTATGGTTGATCCAAAACGGGTTGAACTTACTCCTTACAATGGTATTCCTCACTTACTTGTTCCAGTTATAGTTGAACCAGAAAAAGTTATTTCTGCCTTAAAATGGGCAGTAGCCGAAATGGAACGCCGCTATAAAACCTTTACTGAAGTTGGTGCTAAAAATATAGAAGCCTACAACAATCTCTCTGGCTTTCAATCCATGCCCTACATCCTCATTTTTATCGATGAATTAGCCGAAATTATGCTATTCTCTCCGTCAGAAGTTGAAGATAATATTTGTCGTATCGCTCAAATGGCCAGGGCTGTTGGTATTCACTTAATTTTGTCTACTCAACGGCCATCAGTCAATGTTATTACCGGTCTAATCAAAGCCAATATTCCTACTCGTCTTTCTTTTGCCGTCGCCTCAGTCACTGATTCTCGCGTCATTCTTGATAGCCCTGGTGCTGAAAAACTTCTTGGTCGAGGAGATATGCTTTATTTACCTCCTGATTTAGCCAAACCTGTTCGTATTCAGGGTTGTTATGTCTCTGACAAAGAAACTACCAGTCTTATTGATTTTCTTAAATCACAAAAAACTACCGAATATGATCAAGAAATTCTTAGTCAACCAGTTTCTGGTGGTCATCCTACTGCCAGAAATGCTCCCAGTACTGGAGATAATCTTGAAGAAAAAGATCCTATGTTTGACGAAGCGGTTAAGCTTGTTCAGGATTCAGGTAAAGCTTCATCTTCCTTAATGCAACGCCGACTTAAACTTGGTTATGCTCGAGCCGCCCGTGTTTTGGATCAGTTAGAACAAGCCGGTATTGTCGGTCCGGCCAATGGTGCCAAACCCAGGGAAATTTTAATTCCTCATAATAATTCCGAAGACAGTGTTGAATAATTTTGTATATGTTTCAGGCTTCATCACTTCTCAAAAATACTCGCCTCGACAAAGAATGGGAGTTATCAGATATTTCCAAAAAACTCAAAGTCCCCGTTAAGTATTTAGAAGCACTAGAGGATGGAGAAATCACCTGTTATCCCCAGGAACCTTATTGCTCCCTTATTATCAAGGATTATGCTGATTATTTAGGGCTTAATGGTAAAGATGTTCTTTCTCTTTTTCGTCGTGATTTTGAGCAGAAAAACAAAACTAAAAATTCTCTTAAAAACCAATTTTCTTTCACTCCAAAACTTACTTTTTACATTGCCATAATTTTAGTTGTTATTTTATTTGCAACTTATTTAATTTCTGAATATTACAAATTTCATCTTCCCCCTAAACTTAAAGTTAATTGGCCTCTTGAAGCCACTATTTCCGCCTCTACCGTTGAAATTAATGGGATTACTGATCCGGAATCAACCATTAGAATTAATGATGATTTAATTATGGTCAATAACGACGGTTCTTTTCAAAAGAAAATTAATCTTAATAGTGGTGAAAATTTAATCACTATCGAGTCAACTTCTGCCAATGGCAAGACTTCTACCGAACAAAAAACAATTAATTCTGCACTCTGATAAAAATTAGTTTATACTGATTATATGGACATAACTCAAATAATAATTATCGTTAGTCTTATTTTAATTACCCTTGTCGTTGTTGTTTCGGGTATATATCTTATTCGTATCTTCAAAGAATTTAAAACCACCATTGATAAAACTAATAATATTCTTGATGACGCTCATCTTATAACCAGCTCTGTTGCCAAACCAGTTTCTTCTATTTCTGAATTTGTCATGGGTTTCAAAAATGGCTTTTCTTTTTTCAATAAATTATTTGACAAGAAAAATAAAGAAGAAAAGAAAAATGAAGAATAATTGTGATTGTCAAAAATCAGATTGTAATTGTAATTCGTCCAGTTCCGGTTTTATTTTTGGACTGATTTTAGGTGCTGTTATTGGAGCTGTTATTGCTGTCGTTATCTACAAAAACAACAAAGGTGAAGTTTTCGAAAAACTAGAAGAAAAAATTAAATCTTTCTTTCAAGATCTAATTCCAACAGAAAAAACTACTCCAACCAAATCCGCAAAAAAAGTTGTTGTCAAAAAAGAAATCACCCCAGTTTTTGTCAAACCTAAAAAACCCACCCCTAAAACATTCATCAAAGCCAAGTAATAAGACTTCTCCCTTTTTTAAGGGGAGATGTCCGTAGGACAGAGAGGTTTTGAACTGCTATAATCACACCATGCAAGCCCGAGAATTAAAGGATAAATTTATCAATTTTTTTGTCTCTAAAAATCACGTCGAAATTCCCTCTGCTTCTTTAATTCCTGAAAACGATCCCACCACCCTTTTTATTTCTGCCGGCATGCACCCTCTAGTTCCCTATCTTTTGGGTCAAGCTCACCCGTCGGGTAAAAGATTAGTTGATGTTCAAAAATGCCTCAGAACCGGTGATATTGATGAAGTCGGTGATGGTTACCATCACACTTTTTTTGAGATGTTAGGTAATTGGTCGCTAGGGGATTATTTCAAAAAAGATATGATTCCTTGGAGTTTTGAATTTTTAACCAATCAATTAAATATAGATATTAAACATTTTCATGTAACTTGTTTTATCGGCGATGCTGATGCTCCAAAAGACACCGAATCACATGGCTTATGGTTAAGTCAGGGAATTAGTGAAGATCATATCCATTATTTGCCAAAAAAAGATAATTGGTGGGGTCCGGCTGGAACCACCGGTCCTTGCGGTCCGGACACCGAAATGTTTATTGATACCAATCTAAATGGTGGTGATATTGATTTTGTTGCCGGATGTAAACAAGGCCGAATCATTGAAATTTGGAATGATGTCTTCATGGAATATAACAAAAAATCCGACGGTGCATTTGAACCACTTTCTCAAAAAAATGTTGATACTGGTATGGGAGTTGAGAGGACAACTGCTATATTATCCGGTTTTTCCGATAATTATTTAACTGATATTTGGCAACCAATTATCAAAAAAATCGAAGAAATTTCTGGTAAAAAATACCAAAATAAAAGCCTCCCTTGTCAAGGGGAGGTGGCGCGAAGCGACGGAGGGGTTTGTCGTTCTATTCGTATTATTGCCGACCATGTCAAAGCCTCTGTTTTTATTATTGCCGATGGAGTAGAGCCAAGTAATAAAGAAGCCGGTTATGTTTTGCGCCGCTTAATCAGAAGATCTATTCGTCAAGGGAAATTAATCGGTATTGAAGATAAATTTATCGGCCAAATTGCCCAATCTGTTTTAGATAATCAAGATAACTATGCCGGTATTTACCCTGAATTAAATAAAAACAGAGAAAAAATTATTTCTGTTTTAGAAACCGAAGAAAATAAATTTCGACAGACATTAAATAATGGACTTAAAGAAATTAATAAATTTATTGAAAGTAAAAAAAATGTTTCTGGGAAAGATGCATTTAAACTTTACGAGAGTTTTGGTTTCCCTGTTGAAATGATAATTGAGGAATTAGAAAAAAATGGCCAAAAATTAAATATTGATGAATTTAATCAAGCCAAAGAAGAACATCAAAAAAAATCTCAAACTCTTTCCGCCGGTAAATTTAAATCCGGTTTGGCAGATAATTCCGAAATTATTACTAAATATCACACTGCCACTCATTTACTTCACACGGCCCTCAGAAAAATTTTAGGCGACCATGTCCAACAATCTGGTTCCAATATTACTGCCGAAAGACTTCGCTTCGATTTTTCTCATGATCAAAAATTAACCGAGGAACAATTAAAAGAAATTGAGGATTTAGTTAATGAACAAATAAAACTTAATCTACCAGTTATCAAAGAAACTATGCCTTTTGTAGAAGCACAACTTCAAGGTGCTTTAGCCTTTTTTGGCACTAAATATCCTGAAACTGTTTCTGTTTTTACTGTTGGTGACTTTTCCAAAGAAGTCTGTACTGGGCCTCATGTCGAAAATACCGGTATTTTAGGCACCTTTGAAATAACCAAAGAAGAGTCCGCTGGTTCCGGCAAACGCCGCATCTATGCCGTGCTTAAGTAAATTTACAGTATTTTCGTTTCATTTTTTCAAATTCTTTTGTTCTTTCCTCTTTCGAAAAAGATAATGCCCAGTCCCAGGCTTTTTTATAGTCTAAACAACCATAACCAATTTCATGTTTCATGTTTTCTTTTGCCAACTTTTCTCCAAATAATTCCACCCAAATATCAAATAATATTAAATCAATAATTCTGTGTACGTTTTCAGTAAAATTTTTATTTGGCAGACGATAATTATTTTCCACCAACAATCGATGTAATAATTCGTGAACAATCACTCCTTCTTTAATATTCTTCGTTAAACCACTTTCTAAAAGTAACGGGCTAGAGTAGCTTACTTGATTACAAGTTAAAGCGTTTATTTCTTTTGTTTTAAATTTTTGACCGCTATATTTCCCAATTAATTTTATTATTTTAATTCCATCTTTTTTCCAGATTTTTTTATATTCAAGCGCTGCTTTAATATAATCTCTATTATTGCTTTCGGGGTAAAAATTTATTTTCACTGTCAAATTATAACCCCAAAATTACATTAATATTTTTTTATAGTATCCTTATATCATGGAAGGTAGTAGTTTTTGGTTAATTTATATACAAGAAAGTAACGTTTCAGTTTCTTTAGTTTCCAATTCTCAAGGTAAATTTCAGATTGTAGCTACCGGCCCAAACAAAGACTGGCAAGGAGATAATGATGAGTCCTTAATCCAATCAGTTGATGAATCGCTTTCTGTAGCTTCACTTAACGCCAATATCACCGAAGAAGAAGAGCCGTCTTTAGCCGCTTTTGTTGTTCCTCCATTTTGGGTTGGTAGTGATGGAAAAATTCTTCCTCAAAAAATTAAAGCCATCAAAGAAGTTTGTAAAAAAATGTCTCTTAGCCCTACTGGTTTTTTGGCCGAAGATGAGGCCATAGTAGAAGATTCTAATCGTGCTGATGATTTCCCATCCAGTTTTATTTTAGTTCACCTGAGCCAAAACGAATTTTACCTATCACTGGTTTATTTGGGCCACATCAAAGAAAGAATCAGAAAATCTTTTACAGAGGAATTTAATGGACAAATACTCGAGTCAACCCTTTTAGAAATTAAAACGGAATCTACTTTACCTCCGAAAATTTTACTTTTTGGCCAAGCCGATAATCAAATTGTTGATTCATTAAAAAACTATCCTTGGCTTGGCAAAAAAAATATTGAAACCTTCCTCCATCTTCCTGATATTAATTTATATGATAGTAACGACTTAATCACTACTTTTACCCGGGTAATTTCATCTCAATTATCTGGTATCCCCAGCCAACAAAATAAGATTATCAACGAAACACCAGATGAGGTAGAGGTAGAACAAGAAATTACCCCAGAAGAGCAGCTTCCTTCACCTCTTAATTCAGAAGCCGAGTTAATCGAAACTGACCCAAAAGATTTTGGTTTTATCACTGCTGATTTACCAAAAAATTCTGACCAAGAAGCAGTTGAAATTCCCCCAGTTATTGATCAAATTCCTGAGCCGAACTTAGATCCATTTGAACCACCTGTCGTTTTACCGCCGGTTCTAACTCAACCCGACAGCAAAAAAAAGATATCTTTTGATTTTTTAAAAAAAATCAAACTTCCTAAATTCAAATTTAATTTTAATTTCTTTTGGATTATTCTAATTATTTTGCCTTTTTTAGCCATTCTTCCTTTTGTTTTTTTGAGAGCTGATATCACTTTATTCATTACTCCGTATCAATTCGAAAAAACACTTGCTATTACTTTAAAAACAGACGCTTCAGATGATAGTATTGCTTCGTCAATTATTCCCGTTCAAAAAGAAACTTTTGACGTTGAAGCCAAAGCCACAGTTGAAACTACCGGACAAAAAACAATCGGAGAAAATGCCAAAGGAGAGGTTGTCGTCTATAATAAGGTCGGTGAAACTCAAAATTTACCAAAAGGTTCGATTCTAACCGATTCTTCAGGTAAAAAATTTGAATTGGTTGCTGCCATTTCTGTCGCTCCAAGTAGTTCTGACTTAGACAAAGGAGTTATCACTTTAGGTCAAACAAAAACTTCCGTCGTCGCCGCTGACATAGGTTCTGAATATAATATTTCAGCTGGTTCCCAACTAACTTTCAAGGATTATCCTAACACCAGTCTTATTGCCAAAGCAGAAAACTCTTTTACCGGTGGAAGTAAGCAGCAAATCAAAGCTGTTAGTAAAGATGACAAAGCAGCGGTGCAATCAAAAATAGATGATGAAATTGTCAAAGTTGTTGAAGATAAAATTGATCAAACATTAAACGATGTTTCCGGAGTTATCAAAGAAAGTATTCAAAGTAATCAAGATTCTCTTGACCTTAGTCGGGAAGTTGGTGAAGCCGCTGATGAATTGACCGGTACAATTACTGCCTCAGTTTCTGTTTTTACCATTAAATCAGATACTAAAGAAAAACTTTTAAAACAATTTCTCAGTGATGACACTAATTTTAACAAAATTGAATTCAATCCTCAGGATTTTTCTCTCGCCTTTGAAATTAGTAAAATTAGTAACACTCAAGCCACCGCCTCATTAATTATAACCGGCAAATCCTCACCAAAAATTGAAATAAGCTCCTTGCAAAAAGCCTTATCGGTTAAAACTGTCAAGCAAGCCGGAGAGACTATTAAAAAAATGGTTCCTCGGGCGTATAATTTCAACATTAGAACAAAACTTCCTTTATTGCCTTTTATCCCCAAAAATATCAATATTGAAATTAAAACCGAAAACTCGTGAGTTATATTTACCTAAAAAAAGATCCACCCAAAAAAAGCAAGCTTATCCAGCGAAAAAAAATCATCGTTAGTATTTTAGCCTTTACTGGAATTTCTTTGTTTACTTTTGCACTTTTTCCCATCGTAAAATTTCAACTAACTTATTCCACTAAATTTAAGCAAATTATTGATCCATTGTCTGGGCAATCATTTAGTCAATCAGCTGTTTTAGGCGAAAGTAATGTTGATTACACTCAATTATCAAATTGGTTTGTTAATTCACCCAATAACTCCAATTTAATTGGACAGACAATTGACAGTAATAATTCAACTTATTATCTTTCTATACCAAAATTAAAAATTACCGACGCTATCGTTACTATGGGAAGTATGGATTTAACTAAAAGTTTGATTCAATATCCTCAGACAGCTTTACCAGGGCAATTAGGTAATACTGTTGTTTTTGGTCATTCAGTTTTACCTCAATTTTTTAGTTCAAAAAACTATTTAACTATTTTTTCTACTCTTTATAAACTTGAACAGGGTGATGAAATTATTTTACGTTACGATAAATCCACCTATAAATATGTGGTTGAAGAAATGTATGAAGTAAAACCTACTGACCTTTCTGTTTTGGAACAACATTACGACAATAAAACCTTAACTTTAATTACTTGTAGCCCTCCCGGCACTTATCTCCGCCGCCTGATCATCAAAGCCACCATAGAGATATAAATAAACATCATTTTGGTATAATTAAACATGAATTGTTTATCCATTGATTATGGTTCTAAAAAAATTGGAATTGCTATTTCTACGCAGGGTATTATCCAGCCTTTTTCTGTTGTCAAAAATGATTCTAACTTTTTAAGTTATCTTAAAAATGTTATTTCCGAAAATAAAATAGAAAAAATTTTTGTTGGGGTATCTGAAGGTCTTTTTGCTCAAAAAACCCTAGAATTTGTTAAGCATCTCAAACAAAATTTTTCATTACCCATCGAAACAGTCGAAGAAGCCGTCAGTACTATCGAGGCTGATGAAATATATTTAACTAACAAAAAATCTAAAAAAGATTACAAAAATAAAATTGATGCTATTGCTGCTGCAGTAATTCTTCAGCGGGTTATTAATTAATCATTTATAATAAAACATATGATCAAAAAAATGATTGCCCCAATTCAAGCCTGGTTATTATCTCAAAAGCGTTGTGTCGGTTGTGGCACACCTCTATCCAAAGGGATTAGAAAACCAGTCCGAGGCAAAATGACTGTTACTTGTCAATGTGGTCGTATCTTTATCCACGATGAGAAAAAAGATACCTACCGCCGAGCCCTATTTGACGAAATTTAAATGATTAAAAAAGTTGTGTTTTCTTTTTTAGCTTTGTTTGCATTGATTTTTATTGCCGGTTTTTCTTTCGTCTTTATTAATAATCAACCTGTTTCTGACAATGATTCTAATATGGTTTTTACTGTCGACTCGGGCGAGGGGATTAAATCAATCGCCCAAAATTTAGAGAAATCAGATTTAATCAGAAATAAATATGTTTTTTATTACTACAGCTATACCCTTGGCCTGAACAAAAAAATCCAAGCCGGAAATTTTAAAATTTCTCCAAGCCTTTCGACCAAAGAAATTGCCATTAAATTAACGACCAGTGGTATTACTGATTATTGGGTAAAAATTTTAGAAGGTCTCAGAGTCGAAGAATTAACAGATATTTTTCCAAAAGACTCATCAATTAGCAGTACCGATTTTATTAAAATTGCCAAAAGTGACGAGGGTTATATCTTCCCTGACAGCTATTTAATTCCTCAATATTTCACTCTTGATCAAGTTTTAGAAACCATTCAAGATAATTTCGATATCAAATTTGCCCAGGCCAAAGTCGGTGCCACTAATACTCAACTAACTGACAGACAAATTGTCATTTTAGCCTCTATCATTGAACACGAAGCCAGAACTTTGAAAGTCAAACAAGGTGTTGCTGGAGTTTTAATGAATCGTCTTGATTCTGGTATGCCTTTACAATCAGACGTTACTGTTCAATATGCCCGTGATACCCAAAGAAAGCCTAAAAAATATTGGGAAGACTTAGCCGCTGCCGATATTAAATCTATTGTTTCACCTTATAATACTTACCAAAACATCGGTCTTCCTCCTGGTCCTATTTGCAACCCCGGTTATGATTCTCTCTATGCCGCTTTTCATCCCACCAGTTCTGACTATTTGTTTTATTTAACCGGCAACGACGGTGTCATGTACTATGCCCAAACTCTCTCCGAGCACAACGCCAACATCGCCAACCATTTGTAAAAATTACTTCTGGTTTATCATTTTCTCCAATCTTTCCCATCTATCTTTTTTAACTTTCATCGGTACATCGTCTTTGTAAAGTTTGGCGCTGACCGTTCCTGGGCGAGGGGAATATTTATTTAAATAGGCCACCTCAAAGTTAACTTGACGACAAATATCCACCGTCTCTTCAAACTTTTCGTCAGTTTCTCCGGGAAATCCAATAATAATGTCAGTACTCAATTTAACATCCTTAATTTTATTCTTAATTCTTTTTACTAAATCTAAATATTCCTGTTTTGTATAATTTCGGTTCATTTTTTTTAGAATTTCATCATCACCAGCCTGAAAAGGTAGATGAATCAGTCTGTCAATATTTTTGTATTTAGCAATCACATCTATCAAATCATCGGAAAAATCCCAAGGATTATTACTTACAAAAGAAACTTTTTCGAGAGTCTTTTGAGCTACTTTTTCTAGCAATTCAGCAAACATGCTCTTAAATCTCTTTTTGCCCATATGTACATAACCGCATTTTTTAAGATCACTTCCATAAGAATTTACATTTTGTCCTATCAGCAAAATTTTTCTATTACCTTTTCTAATTGCTTCATCTACTTCTAGTAAAATTTCCTCCATTTTTCGGGATATTTCTGGGCCGCGAGCCTGTGGCACAATACAATACGAACACATATTATTACACCCATAACTAATTGGAATTAAAACCGTATCATTAAACTTTTTAACTGGTTCGTAATCAATCTCAAACTTTTCTATTGGTCTAAACTCTACTCCAGGGAAATTTTTAATCGTCTCACCTTTCTTTTTATAATTTTTATTAAAAACTCCCACCAAACATCCCGTCACAATGATTTTTTTACCGTATTTTTGGGATTTTCTTATCAATCCATAAGCTCTATTTTCTGCCGACTGCCTAACTACACAAGTATTTACCACTACTACATCAGCCTCTTGCCATTGTTTTACTTCTTTATCTCCTTTCACCAAGAAATAAGCTCTAACTCTTTCCGAATCAGCCGTATTTTGGATACAACCAAAAGTCTGGACAAAAAATTTCATTGCCAATTGTACCAAACCTTAAGCTTTTTTTGCCAATCGTTTAGCTCCGAACAATAAACCCAACCCACTAGAAGACAATAAAATTGTCGGCATAACAATTCCTACTGTCGGTAGTGTTTCACTTGTTCCGCTATTTACTGCATCCCAATCAACATTTTCTGCACCGATAGTTAATGTAAAGTTTATAGTCGAACCATTATTCGAAATCGACACACTATGATCACCGCTAGTTAAGCTACCAGTAGAATAACTCCAATTATTATTTCCATCAGCCGTTACACTCACTTGTGATCCGTCGACAGAGACATTTACTGTGCTTCCTGATGGAGCCTCCCCCAAAAATACCGGATTCGAGTTTGTGTACCACCAATGAGAAATTTGCTGCCCGCTTGTATTAACTGATCCAATTGATTGAAGATTAAATCCACTTGCCAAAGCTCCTTTAGTCCCCACCAATACTAAACCTAGCATCATCACCATAACAAAAACAAGCTTCTTCATAATTCAATATTAAAGAGTTTTTAGGGATTTGCAATACTTTTATTTAAATGAGAATATTAATTTATGAATGATGATAAAAATCTAAACCAACCCAACGATAACGCCAATAGTGAAGATTACCAAAAAATTCTTGATCAAGCCGCTGCTTCAATCAAAGCGGAAGACATAGAAGTTCAAGAAATTCCAAAAGAAGTAACCACTGAGTCGGAACTAACTGCCGAATTAAAAGAAATCTCATCCAAAACTACACCAAAAGAACAGATAAAATTAAAAGATATAAATTCCCCTCAACTAGAAGCCCCGGATAAAGTTCAATCAATCCCATCTGACATTCCGGAAAATAAACCAGGAATAGCCAACGAAGAATTACCCAAAACCGATGTTCAACCAGACGTCGAAAAACATGAGTTGCCACCTGTTTATAATCCACCTAAGGAAAATCTTGATACTCCAGAAGAATCCCCAAAAAGCCCAGAAGAAGTCAAAGCTCAAATTGACAAAATTTTAGCCGATGATTCAACAACCACTCCACCTAAAAAACCAAATAGTCTAAAAAATATTTTTATTCTTTCTTTGGTTATATTTTTTATTGTCGCCGGTCTTTGGGTTTATTTTCTCTTTTTCTATCAACCATCAACCCAAAATTCTTCCTCTGTAACCCCAACCAGTGTTCCTGCTGTTACTCAGGAAGTCTGTGAACTTAATGGAGAAACTTATCAGATAGGGGAGTCATTTAAATCTGCTGACGGTTGTAACACTTGTAGTTGTCAATCAGCCGGCGTTATTGCCTGTACCGAAATGGCTTGTTCTTTAACTCCAACCATTGTTACTGCTCCTTCTACAAAATCAGCAACAATTTCACCAAAAAAAACTACTATTACTCCAACAAAATCAGCCACTTCTTCAGTGACTCCATCCACATCTCTCTAATTTATTTTCCCCCATTGCTAAGTTTGGAGGGTAGAGGTAAAATATCACCTATTCGGCGAGCGGTTGGTACATAACTTGCTGACTTTCATTTTAGTTAGAAATTAAATTTTTGATGCCTACCGTTAAAAGAACCTCTTGGGGTAAAAATTACCCAAATCTCCCTAAATTAGACCTAATTAAAATTCAAAAAGAATCCTGGAAAGATTTTCTAGACCGAGAACTAAAAGAAACCATCCAAGCCGTCTCTCCCATCGTTGATTACACCGGAAACAACTGGCAACTTGAACTTGGTGAAATTACTTACGACCCTATTACCTTAGACCCACAAACTGCCAAGAAAAAAGAGCTTAATTACACCGTCCCTGTCCGTATAAAAACCACTTTAACTAACAAAAGAACCGGAAATGTCAGAGAAGAAAATGTCTTTTTCTTAAATTTGCCCACCATGACTGATGAAGGTACTTTCATTATTAACGGTATTGAAAGAGGCATCATCAACCAATTAGTCAGATCTCCTGGCGTTTATTTCACCGGAGAGCGCGACATTGCTACTGGTAAAACTTTATATAACGCTGAACTTCGTCCTAACAAGGGTTCTTGGCTAGAATTTTTCATTGGTAAAAAAGATGTTGTTTTTGCCCGTATTGACAGAAAAAAGAAATTTCCGGCTACTATTCTTTTGAGAGCCGCTTGCCAAATGGACGACAAACAATTAATGTCCGAATTCGGTGACCTTATTGTCCCAACCATTCAAGCCGATATCTCCAAAACTTCTGAGGAAGCTATTTTGGAATTCTATCGAAAACTCCGACCAGGGGAACCTGTAGTTTTAGAAAATGCCCAAAAATTCTTCGAAGAAAGATTTTTTGACATTAAAACTTATGAACTTGGTAACGTTGGCAGATATAAAATTAATAAAAAATTCGGTTTTGATTTTGACGATAACAACAAAGAAAATTGGGTTTTAAGAAAAGAAGATTTAATTGCTACTGTCAAATACTTAATCCAACTTCAAAAAGGTGAGGTGACTCGTCTTGATGATATTGATAGTTTGGCAAACCGCCGACTTCGACGTTGTGGTGAAATCGTTTCTCAAATTGCTCTTCGTCCAGCCATGGCTAGATTTGAAAGAATGGTCAAAGAAAGAATGTCTTTGATTTCTACCAAAGAAAAACCGTCACCTAGTCAAATGATTAATCCTCAACCACTTATTTCAACCCTTAACTCCTTTTTCAGATCAAACCAATTATCGGCTATTCTAGATCAAACTAATCCTTTATCTGAACTTGATCTTTTACGTCGTGTCACTGTTGTTGGTATTGGTGGTTTAACTCGTGATCGGGCCGCTTTCTCTATCCGTGACGTTCACACTTCTCAATATGGTCGTATTTGTACCGTTCGTTCTCCTGAAGGTCCAAACATTGGTTTGGTTACTTATCTTGCTCTTTATGCTCAAATTGATAAATATGGTTTTATCCAAGCACCTTTCAGAAAGTTAATAAAAACCAAAGGTGGTTATACCATCTCTGATGATTATTTCTATCTAGATGCCGACGATGAATATGATAAAAAAATTACTCATCTAGGAATTAGCTTTGATGAAAATGAGGTAACTAAACAAGAATGGGTTCCTATTCGTTATGAAGGAGAGTTTATTGAAGGACCTATTGAACAAGTTGAATATATTGATTTAGTTCCTAACCAAATTGTTGGCGCTTCTGCTTCATTAATTCCTTTTGTTGATCATGACGATGCTACCCGTGCTCTTATGGGTTCCCACATGCAGACCCAAGCCGTACCTTTAATCGCTCCAAAATCTCCTATTGTCGGAACCGGCATGGAAGGTGCCGTTGCTACATCCATGAAACGAACAGTTTTAGCCAATCATTCAGGTAAAGTTACTTTTGTTGATGGTAGCAAAATAGTTATTGCTCTCGACAAAAAAGTTTCTGCTGATTACCACGACCAAAGCGAAATTAGTACCGATGGTAAAACAGAAACTTATTATTTATCTAAATTTGAAAGGACTTCTCCATATGGTACTTGCTACAACCAAAGAGGTGTAGTTAACAAAGGTGATGTTGTTAAAGCCGGTGACTTACTCATCGATGGTCCGTCCACTGATGGTGGTGAATTATCTATCGGTCAAAATTTATTGGTAGCTTACACTGAATTAGATGGTTTAAACTACGAAGATTCTTTCTTAATTTCTGATCGTTTAGTCAAAGAAGATATATTAACTAACATTCAAATTTATGAATATCAAGCTCAAGTTGTTGAAACTAAATTAGGGTCTGAAGAATTAACCAAAGATATTCCTAATGTTTCTGAAAACGAATTAGCTAAACTTACCGAAGACGGTATCGTCATGATTGGTGCCACTGTCGGACCAAACGATATTTTAGTTGGTAAAGTTGAACCTCGTGGTGAAAAAGAGCTTTCTGCAGAAGAAAGACTATTACGTGCTATTTTTGGTGAAAAAGCCCGTGAAGTTAAAGACACTTCTCTTCGCGTACCAAACGGCGAAGGTGGTGTTGTCATTAAAGTTGATATCTTATCTAAAGACGATGGTGATGAACTCGATCCAGGTGTCAACAAAATCGTCAAAGTTTATGTTGCTCAAATCAGAAGAATTCAAGAAGGGGACAAGATCGCCGGTCGCCATGGCAACAAAGGAGTTATTGGCCGTGTTTGGCCTACCTATGATATGCCTAGAACTGCCGACGGTACTCCAATAGATTTAGTTATCTCTCCAATTTCTGTTATTTCTCGTATGAACTTGGGTCAGATTTTAGAGACAACTTTAGCTTATGCCGGTCTTAAACTTAATAAAAAGTATGCAGTTCCAGTTTTTGAAAAATATCCTGAAGATAGAATTTCAAAAGAATTAGAAACTGCTGGCTTACCCAGTAACTCCAAAATTCAACTTTATGACGGTCGTACCGGAGAAGCTTTCCATCAAAAAACCGTCGTTGGTATTGGCTATATTCTAAAACTCGTCCACATGGTTGATGACAAAGTTCATTCACGTTCTACTGGTCCATACTCCTTAGTTACTCAACAACCTCTCGGAGGTAAGGCTCGTATGGGAGGTCAAAGACTTGGAGAAATGGAAGTTTGGGCTCTTGAAGCACATCGTGCTGCTCATACTCTCCAGGAAATGTTAACTCTCAAATCTGACGATATTGAAGGTCGTACTCATGCTTTCCAATCCATTATCAAAGGGGAAACTATTCCCGAACCGGCTATTCCAGAATCTTTCAAAGTTCTTACCAAAGAACTTGCCGGTCTAGCCTTAGATATTTCTCCTGTTGGAGTCAAAGAATCTCCATTAGAAACCTCTGAAGAGAACACTTCTTCAGAAGAAATCAAACCGGAAGAAATTATCCCGTCTGTTTCTGACAAAGAAACCGTCGAACTGGAAGCTGAAGTTGAAGCCGAAGGTTTAACTGTTTCTGAGGAAATTGACAAACCATTAGAAGATGAAATAAAGGAGGAACAATAATGTTTAAATTTAAAAATATGATCGATTTTTCTGGTCTACAAATTAAATTAGCTTCCCCAGCCGATATTCTCGAATGGTCCCACGGTGAAGTTACTAAACCAGAAACAATTAATTACAGAAGTTGGAGACCTGAAAAAGACGGTCTCTTTTGTGAGAAAATTTTTGGACCATCAAAAGACTATGAATGTTATTGTGGAAAATACAAAAAAATCCGATTCAAAGGTGTAATTTGTGATCGTTGTGGTGTTGAAGTTACCGTTTCAAAAGTTCGTCGTGAACGGATGGGACATATCACTTTAGCCGCTCCAACCACTCATCTTTGGTATCTTCGAAACACTCCCTCTCCAATTGGAGTTTTGCTTGATGTTCCTCAAAAAGATTTGGAAGCTGTAGTTTATTTCACTAAATATTTAGTCACTTCTATCGACGATTCAAAAAGAAAAGAAGCTTTAGAAAATTTGGGTCAACAATCTAAAAAGAGGATTGAACAGATTGATGCTGATGTCAAAAAGAATATCGAGTTGAAAACCAAACAAACCGAGGAAGAGAAAAAAGAACTAAAATCCAAGATTAAAAACAAAGATCAACTTTCCATTGCTCAAGAAGAACGTGACGTTCGTCTCAAACAAGATATCCAAAAAATTGAAAATAAAGGTTTAGCTGAAAAAAATCGAATTGAAGGTTTGATGAAATATCTTGAAGAAAAAATTCAAACCTTAGATGTTTTAAGTACTCTTACAGACGAAGAAAGTTTTTATCTTTCTCAATTTAAAGCTGATATCTTTTTTACTGCTGGAATGGGAGCTGAAAGTTTACTTGAAGTTTTAAGCCAAATTGACATTTCTGAAACTTTAAAAAACCTTAAAACTGAATTAAACAAAACTAGTTCAAAGCTCAAGAAAAAGAAAATCATGTACAAAATCCGTATCTTAACCGGTATGTCTGATAACAACATTGATCCCAAATCAATGGTTTTAACTCACATTCCTATTATTCCACCGGAACTTCGTCCTATGGTCCAACTCACTGGCGGCCGTTTTGCTACCTCTGATTTAAACGATTTATATCGTCGTTTGATTAATCGTAACAACCGTCTTAAAAAATTACTGAAACTTGGTGCCCCGGAAATTATTTTGCGCAACGAGAAACGTATGTTACAGGAATCTGTGGACATTCTTATTGATGCTCAAAAAAGTTCCAAAAATAAAAGGAAAAGTTTAAAACGAGTTCCTCGTTCACTTTCTGATTTATTAAGAGGTAAAAAAGGTCGTTTCCGACGTAATTTATTAGGTAAACGTGTCGATTATTCTGGCCGTTCAGTTATCGTTGTCGGCCCAGAACTTAAACTTAATCAAGTTGGTTTACCAAAAGAAATTGCCCTAGAAATGTTTAGACCTTTTGTTCTTCGTGAACTTATGGCTATTGGCATTGCTCCAAACATTAAAAGTGCTAAAAACTTAATTGACCATCGGATAACCGAAGTTTATGATGTTTTGGAAAAAGTTACCAAGAATAAATATATTCTTCTTAACCGCGCTCCTACACTTCACAAACTTTCTATTCAGGCTTTCAAACCAGTTTTAGTTGACGGTTTAGCTATTCGTCTTCATCCATGTGTTTGTAAAGGTTTCAACGCTGACTTTGACGGTGACCAAATGGGTGTTCATTTACCCCTTTCTGACGCCTCCCAAAAAGAAGCCAAACGTTTAATGTTACCTTCTCACAACTTACTTAAACCGGCTGATAGTACTCCTATCTCAATTCCTTCCCAAGGTATGGCAGTAGGTTGTTATTACATAACTTCAGTCCGTTCTCAAGATTTAGTC
This sequence comes from Candidatus Parcubacteria bacterium, assembly GCA_023396915.1. GTDB lineage: Bacteria > Patescibacteriota > Microgenomatia > UBA12405 > UBA12405 > WARW01. Next base: position 35,760 of record JAEWUV010000002.1, on the reverse strand, counting down.
AAAGTTGATGGTAATGATTTCAAGAATTTACCTATTTTTGCCGATGTCGAAGAAGCTGAATTAGCCTATCAATCTAAAAAAATTGATCTCAGAGAGCTTATTGCTGTTCGTATTGACGGTAAAATTATTAAAACTACCTTTGGTCGTATTTGGTTTAATAAAATACTTCCAAAAGAATTTGGTTTCCTCAATGAATCTTTAGCGGGATCAAAAGCACTTAATGACTTAGTGGTTAAATCTCTTGATATTGCCGGCCGTCTTAAAACTGTCAAATTAATCGATTCTCTCAAAGATATTGGGTTTGAAGGGTTCACTCTTTCAGGAATCTCTTTATCAATGGAAGATTGTGGTTATTTACCGGAAAAAGACACTATTATTAATAGTGCCAATAAACAAGTTGCCGAAATCGAAGATAACTACAAAATGGGTCTAATTAGTGATGATGAGAAAAAACGTCTTTCTCAAAATATTTGGCTAGAAAAAACCGAAGAAATTGCTGAAAAAACTTGGGATACACTTGATATTGACTCTCCAATTCGTATCGTTTCTGCCGCTGGTATTAAGCGTGCTTCCAAAGATCAAATCAAACAGCTTTCTGGTATGCGTGGTCTTATGGTTGATCCTACCGGTAAAATCGTTCAACTTCCTACCAAGTCTAACTTCCGTGAAGGTTTGTCAGTTTTTGAATACGTTACTGGTGCTCGTGGAACCCGCAAAGGTTTAGCCGACACCGCTCTTAAAACAGCTGACGCTGGTTATTTGACCCGTCGTCTAGTTGATGCCGCTCACACTTCCATAATTCGTATGGACGACTGTGGTACCGACAAATTCATCACTATCGAAGCCAACGACAAAGGTCGTGAACGTTACTTTTTACGCCGTATTTTAGGAAGAATTTTAGCCAATGATCTTATTGATCCAAAGACTAAAAAAGTAATTTTCAAAAAAGGTGATCTCATTGATGATGAGGCCATAAAAGTAATTGATGAAAAAGAAATCAAATCGGTTGATATTCGTTCACCTCTAACTTGTTCGGCTGAAACCGGTCTTTGTAGCAAATGCTATGGTTGGGACTTATCAACCCGTAAAATGGTTGATATTGGTGTTCCGGTTGGTGTCGTTGCCGCTCAATCAGTTGGTGAGCCTGGTACTCAGCTTACTCTTCGAACCAAACACACTGGAGGTGTCGTTGGTGTCGACGTTACTCAAGGTTTACCTCGTGTCCAAGAGCTTTTCGAAATCCGTATGCCAAAACTTCCTTCACCTTTAGCCGAAGTTTCGGGTAAAGTTAAAGTTAAGGAAAATATTGATGGTTACGAAATTAAACTTGTCGGCAAAGATGATGATAAAGTTACTAAAACTATTACCTATATCTTACCTTCAAACGCTAACCTCTTGGTTTCTGATGGTGATTTAGTCGCCAAAGGGTCCCAACTTTCTTCAGGGTCTCTTGATGTCCGAGAAATAATGGAAATCAAAGGTATTGAAGCCGCTCAAAAATATTTAATTGATAATATCCAGGGAGTGTATGAATCTCAGGGAATTACTATCCATGATAAACACATAGAAGTCATTATCAAAGAAATGAGTGGTAAGATTAAGATTGAAAATCCTGGTGACACCACTTTCCTTTATGGTCAGGTTGTTTCTTTAGCTAGCTTTAACGCCGCTAACGAAAAAGCCAAACAAAAAGACAAAGATGCTAAACCAGCCAAAGGAAAGAGAATTCTTTTAGGGCTTATCCAATCAGCTCTAACTACTGGATCTTGGCTTTCAGCCGCTTCTTTCCAACAGACCACTAGTATTTTGACCGAAGCTTCCTTAATTGCTGAAGTCGATGACTTGATTGGCCTCAAGGAAAATGTTATTATCGGACGTCTTATTCCAGTTGGCAAGGACCAATCTGAAAAAAATTAAATTTATGCCTACTTATAACCAATTAATCAAAAAAGGTCGTACACCTAGAATTAAAAAACTTAAAACAGGGGCTCTTCGTGATAATTTTAATACGATTACTAATCGTTTTAAAAAGACCACTAATCCTTTCAAAAAAGGTGTTGTCACTGTAGTCAAAACCATGACTCCAAAAAAACCTAATTCTGCTTTAAGAAAAACTGCCACTATTAAACTTAGTAACCGATCTTCTGTTACTGCTTATATTCCTGGTATTGGACATAACCTTGCTGAACATAGTATCGTTTCAATTCGTGGCGGTCGTGTTCGTGACTTACCTGGTGTCCGTTATCACGTTATCAGAGGTAAATTTGATGCCGGTGGAGTTGAGGGTCGTTTACAATCCCGAAGCAAATATGGTGCCAAAAAACCCGGTGCTTCTAAATCCGCTTAATTAATATTTAACTATTTACTAAAAGCTAATAGCTAACAAACATAATCTATGTCCAGAAAAGGAACTAGTAAAATCAGAAAAGTTGAACCAGACAGTATTTATAATAGCGTTTTGGTCGCCAAAATCATCAACTCAACCATGAAAGATGGCAAACGTAATGCTGCTGAGAAACAAATTTATCAAGCGCTTGAACTTCTCAAAAAAGATTTTCCCAAAGAATCTGAACTTGAAGTTTTGGAAAGAGCCATGGAAAATATCAAACCTAAAGTCGAAGTCAGGCCTCGCCGTATTGGTGGTGCTGTTTATCAAATCCCAACTCCAGTTCGGGGTAATCGTCAAAATGCTTTAGCTATTCGTTGGTTAGTTGGCGCTTCCCGTGCCAGAGCCAACAAACAATATCATTCTTTTGCCCAAAAAATTGCCGCCGAATTAAACGATGCTCTTAGCAACAGCGGTTCTGCAGTCGCCAAAAGACTTGAAGTTGAACGTATGGCCGAAGCTAATCGAGCTTTCGCCCATTTACGTTGGTAAATTTTATTTTAAAACTATAAATTCCCTGATTAAACTCAGGGAATTTTTTTATGACTTTAAAAACTTTTCAAACTTGTTACACTAATATATGGGATTATTTTCAAAACCAAAAGTCGTAGTCTGGCCAAAAGATAAATCAGTTGAAATCTATTTAGAAAAAAAAGAAAATAATTTTTTTAGCCTCGATATTAATCTTTGGACTAAACAATCGGCAAAAGATATTGAAAGTTTATCTACTTTTTTACACCAAAATAAGATTACTTCTTTATCTATTCTAATTCCCGATAATGTCGTAATTACCAAATCTTTTGTTTATGACACCAAAATAGAATCCATTGACGTCAAAGAGGTTATTGGACTGGCTTCTAGTGCTGTTGATTTTAAGATTGATTCGGAATATATAAATTATTCCCTCATCCAAGGCAAAGAAAAAACCATTATCAACACTCTAATTTACAACAAATCCAAATTCGAAACGCTTAAGGATAATTTAAACTTATTAGGTGTTCAAATTAGTTCTTACACCCCAGTTTCTGCTGCCATTTCCAATATTTTTTCAAAAATATTTTTAAGTGAATTTTTCTTGATTTATCCGCTCAACAATAATGAATATACCCTTTTACTTTCTCAAAATAATCAAGTTTATCTAACCGCTAATTTCAAAAAAAGTAATCTTGATATTCAAAAAACTGTCAATTACGCTCAACTTTATTTTAGTGCTCCCGTCAAAAAAATTTATTATCCGGAAAGTAATGATTTAGAGATAATTACCTCTACAGAAATGGAAAAAACTCCCTATAATGAAAGTCAAATTGCTCAAAATTTTAATCATCTTTCAAATTTACCACTTCCGGTTATTGGGATTATTAGTGATATAATTAAAGCACCAAAAGATAATAGTTTAAATCAATCACCCAAGATGAATAATAAAAAGAATTTATTACCTATAATAGCAGTTGCTGTTTTTTCTTTTATCGTAGTATCTTTCTTGGTTTATTTCTTTTTCAACAAAAATAAACAGGATAAAATTATCGATAGTAATCAAGATAATCAAACCCAATCAGAAATCCAACCGACTGCCACTCAAATTCCCACTCCCACTGTTGCTGAAATTGACAAAGATATAAAAATCCAAGTTTTAAATGGTACTGACATTAATGGTCAGGCCTCCGCTCTCAAGGCTAAACTGGTTGCTCTTGGTTTTGAAGATGTTTCTACTGGCAATGCTAGTAAAAACGTTACCGAAAACTCAGTCCAAGTCAAAGACAAGGCTTATTCTGCCTATTTTGAATCATCGCTAGGGGATTATTTTCCAGCTGAATATACCAGTGATTTAAAAACTGCTTCTAACTATGACGTTGTTTTCACTATTGGTACTGATCTTAGTTCTACTGGTTCTACCAAAACCGCTACTGCCACTCCCAGTGTCAAAGTTACTCCAACTATCAAAGTCACCGCCACCCCAACCGAAGAAGAATAGTAGCTAAAGATTCCTTGATTAGATATAATAAATCTGTATGAAACTTTTAGTCACTGGTGGTTCAGGTTTTATTGGTAGTAATTTTATAAAGCTTTGGTTTACTAATCATCCCAATGATTCGATTATTAATCTCGACAAGATGACTTATGCCGCCAATCCGCGTAATTTAACCGAATTTGAGGGAAAGTCAAATTATCAATTTGTCAAAGGTGATATTTTAGACGAGAAAATTGTTGATGAATTAGTTTCTCAAGTTGATGCTATTGTTCATTTTGCCGCCGAGTCTCATGTTGACCGATCAATTGACGATCCATCACTTTTCGTTCGTACCAATGTTTTAGGTACTTACAATCTTTTAATGGCCGCCAAAAAATACAACAAAAGATTCCACCATATTTCTACTGACGAAGTTTTCGGTTCCATTCCTTTCAATTCAGACAAGCAATTTGGCGAATCTACCCCTTACGACCCTTCCAGTCCTTATTCTGCTTCTAAAGCCTCTTCTGATCATTTAGTTAGATCTTTTTATAAAACCTTTGGGTTAGCTGTCACTATCAGTAATTGTTCTAACAACTATGGTCCTTATCAGCATCCTGAAAAAATGATTCCCAGATCTATCACTAACCTCTTAACCAATCAAAAAATAAAAGTTTATGGTCAGGGATTAAATTTTCGCGACTGGCTTCATGTCGAAGATCATTGTCGTGCTATAGAATTAATTTTATTAAATGGCAAGATAGGGGAGACTTATTGTATTGGGGGTCTTAAAAAAGGTACTTCAAATATCGAATTGGTTAAGCTGATTCTTAAACTTATGAATAAAGATGAATCATTTATTGAATATGTCGATGATCGTCCGGCTCATGACAACTATGCTGTAAATTGGGATAAAATCGGAAAAGATCTCGGTTGGGAACCAAAATATAATCTAGAATCTGGTCTAAAACAAACAATTGATTGGTATACTAACAATAGTCAGTGGTGGCAAGAAACCAAAGCCGAAGCTGAAGAATTTTATAAAAAATTAAATAAGGAGAGATAATGAATTTTATAAAAAGTAAAATAGAAGGCATCGTCACTATTGAACCTCAGGTTTTTTCTGATGATCGTGGTTTTTTTATGGAAACCTACTCCAAAAAAGTTTTTGCCGAGAATGGTGTTGACGTTGATTTTGTCCAAGATAATCATTCTCGTTCTTCTATCGGAGTTTTACGTGGTCTTCATTTCCAAAAACCTCCTTTCGCTCAAGCCAAATTAATCAGAGTTACCCAAGGTGAAGTTGTTGATGTGGCTGTTGACATTCGTCCTAATTCCCCTACTTTTGGGCAATATGAATCAGCTCATCTTTCCGCCGCTAACAAAAAGATGTTTTTTATACCTGAGGGATTTGCCCATGGTTTTTATGTTATTAGTGAAACGGTCGATTTTGAATACAAGTGTAGTAATTATTACAATAAAGAGTCAGAAGGCGGTCTTTTGTGGAACGATCCAAATTTGAATATCACCTGGTACACCGACGGTAAACCTATTCTTTCTGAAAAAGATAAACTTTGGCCGACTCTTTCCCAAGCCAAAGAAGAGTTAATGAAACTTGAGTGGTAATTTATGAAACCTAAGATTATTGGTACAGGTCTTTCCGGTTTAGTCGGCTCTCGAATAGTTGAACTCTTAAAAGATAAATATGAGTTTGTCGATTTTTCACTGGACACCGGAGTTTCTATTCTGGACAAAGATAATCTGGCGGCTGCCTTTGAAAAACACCAAGATGCTGTTGCTGTTTTACACATGGCCGCTTTTACTGACACCAATGCTGCTTGGGAACAAAGAGGGGATAAATCTAGCATTTGTTATCAACTCAATGTCGAGGGCACTCGAAACATTTTAGACTTAGTCAAAAAATATAATCAATATTTAATCTATATTTCCACTGATTTTGTCTTTGATGGTACCAAAACTACTCCTTATACAGAAAACAACGAACCCAGTCCGATTGAATGGTATGGTGAAACTAAATACTTAGGCGAAAAAGTAATTACCGAATCTGGATATAATTCAGCCATTGTTCGTATTACTTACCCTTATCGGGCTAATTTTGAAATCAAACCGGATATTATCAAAAAGGTTTTAACTAAACTTCAAAACGGCGAGGTCGTCAAAATGTTCTCTGATCAAATCTGTACTTACACTTTTATTGATGATATTGCCTACGCTTTGGATAAATTTTTTGAAAATAAATACAGTGGTATTTATCATTTGGTTGGCTCTTCATCTCATTCTCCTTTTGAAATGGCCAAGCTTGTTGCTCAAACTTTTGGTCTTGACGAAAGTTTAGTCCAAGCATCCAGTTTAGCAGAATATATTAAATCTCAACCGGAAGGTTCTCGTCCTTGGCAAAAAACTCTTATCACTTCCAACCAAAAAGCCACTAATTTAGGCATTAATATGAAAACCCTAAAAGAAGGCCTAGTTGAAATCAAAAAACAGCTATCTCTTTAAGTAATTTTTTTTACCTCTTTTATCGCATAATTCATTCCTCTGTCTTGCGGATAAATTTGAGCAAAATTCATTCGATAAGTCTTTTTATTAATCCAATGTTTAGGAACTTTGTAATTCAATCCAACTATGTGTTGGGCTACTTTTGATTTAAAGATTTTAACTTCCCTAACTTTTTTCATGTCAAATTGCGGAAAGATATTCTTTAAATATTTAAACCATTCGCTTTTAATTTTTTCATCGCTCATCTTAAAATATTTATTTTTTTGCGAGACATATTTTCCTAAATAATAGATATTTTTATTATTATATTTTTCTTTACCTACTAACTTTGTATGCTGTAATAAAGCGACAAAAGGGGACTTGGTATCGTTTATATTATTCCAGTAATATTCCCCCAAATCTTGGTTTGAACTAAAAACCAAGCTAATCATGCCTAAATAGTCTATTTTTTTACTTGGTCTAGTATCTATAATCAAATCAAATTCTTTTCTTAGTTTTTTCAAACGATTAACCCCGGTTTTTAATTTTAAAATTCCACCATTCTTTCTAATTTTTTCCACCAATTTATCCACTAAAATTTGAAATCCTCCATCAAGATAACCTAAAATTTCTTCACCTTTTTCATTTACCGAATTTCCTCTAGTGTGAATCCTCGCCCACAGCCAAGCCATCGAAATTTTTCTATAAACATCATCAAATTTTCCTTTTAACAAAGGTTCCCAAACAACTTTATAAGCTCTTTCCCCTACCCACTTATTCATCCATTCGTAAGCCAAGATTTTTTCATATTTTTGCCAATTTTTGTCGTATTTTAGCCACAAAGCTATCATTCCCATTCTAAATTTATCTATTAAATTAAGGGGTTTAAATTTCAATAAATCCATTGCTGTTAAAAATGGATAAATCTTTCCTTTCCAAAACAAACCTGTCGAACTTTTATACCACTTAAGTCTGCTTTGCAAATCTAATTCTTTAATCAAAGCAATTAAATCTGTATCGGTTTTAAATATATGACGATAGCTTTTATCTAAAATCGTTCCTTCAATTTCAAACCCACTTGCCAAACCTCCCCAAAAATTCTCTTTTTCAAAAATAGTTATCTCATCACCTTTCTTTGACAACCAATATCCTGTTACCAGTCCACCCAATCCTCCGCCAATAATTGCAATTTTTCGTCTATTCATATTAATCTTTTCCTATGGTATCATAATCCCATCCGCTGTTGCTTGAACGCAGCAGTTTTTAATTATCAAATTTAATAAACTGACAGACTGAAAATCTGATAGACTGAAAAACTAAATATGGCTGACCAAATTAAACTCACCAAAAATCGCGACCTTCCTATGGAAAAAGTCCGTAATATTGGTATTATCGCCCACATTGATGGTGGAAAAACCACTACTACCGAGCGTATTCTTTTTTACACCGGAAAAATTCACAAAATTGGTTCAGTTGATGAGGGAACTACTACTACTGACTCAATGGTTCAAGAAAAAGAACGAGGTATCACTATTCAGTCGGCTTGTATTACCACATTTTGGCATGAATACCGTTTGAATATTATTGATACTCCGGGTCATGTTGATTTTACTGCCGAAGTTGAACGTTCTCTTCGTGTACTTGATGGTGCCATCATGATTTTTGATGGTAATGCCGGAGTTCAAGCCCAATCTGAAACTGTTTGGCGTCAGGCTGATAAATATGGCGTACCACGAATCGCTTTTGTCAACAAAATGGATAAAATCGGTGCTTCTTTTGCTGGTACTCTTCAAAGTATTCATGATAAATTACATGCTCCAGTAGTTCCTGTTGTTATCCCAATTGGTGAAGAACATGATTTTATGGGTGTGGTTGATTTAATGAATATGGAAATGATTGTTTATGACAAAGACGAAGAAGGTATGGAATTTACCAGAAAACCAGTTACTGAAGAGTTCAAAGAAAAAGCTCTCAAAGCTCGTGCTGAAATGATAGAAAAAATTGCCAGTGAAGACGAGGTTCTAATGGAAAAATTTCTAAATGATGAGGAAATTTCCACCCCAGAATTAAAAGCCGCTCTAAGAAAAGCTACTATTGATAGGAAATTGTTCCCAATTTATTGTGGCGCTGCTTGGAGAAACAAAGGTATCCATCCTATTCTTGACGGTATAGTCGATTATTTACCCTCTCCCATCGACCTGCCACCAGTTGAAGGTTTTGACCCAGAAACTAATGAAGTTTTAACCAGAAAACCGGAAAAAACTGAACCTCTCTCAGCATTACTTTTCAAGGTCCAGTCTGATCCTCATGTGGGAACCTTATCTTATGTTCGGGTTTATTCGGGAACTCTTAAAGCCGGTTCTGAGGTCTACAACGTTACCAAAAAGAAATCTGAGCGTATTGGTCGTTTACTTTTAATGCATGCTGATAAACGTGAAGGTATTGAAGAGGGCTTTGCCGGAGAAATAGTTGCCTGTATCGGTCTAAAAGAATCTACCACTGGCGATACTCTTTGTGATTCAAACCATTTAATTTCTCTTTCCCCGATTCAATTTTCTGATCCAGTTATTTCCCTTTCAATTGAACCTCTTACTGCCGATGACCAAGAAAAAATGGGAGCGGCTTTAAATCGTTTAGCAGTTGAAGACCCGACTTTTAAAGTTTCTTATAACCAAGAAACCGGACAAACCACTATTGCTGGTATGGGTGAACTTTATTTGGAAATCATTGTTGATCGTCTTAAACGTGAATTTAATGTCGGCGTTAAAACCGGTTCACCTCAAGTGGCTTACCGTGAGACTATTTCTGCTAATTCCGAAGGTGAAGGTAAATATATTCACCAATCCGGTGGTCATGGTCAATATGGTCATTGTAAAATTAGAATTGAACCTAAAAATAGGGGAGAAGGTTATGAATTTGTCAACGCTGTCAAAGGCGGTGCTATCCCTGCTGGTTTCATTCCGGCTATCGAAAAAGGTATTAAAGAAACCCTTCAAAAAGGTATCGTTGCTGGTTATCCTTGTACCGACCTAAAAGTTAGTGTTTATGACGGTACTTACCACGAAGTTGATTCTTCTGAAATGGCCTTTAAAATTGCCGGTTCTTACGCTATCAAAGATGCTTTCCAGGCGGCCAAACCTCTAGTCCTAGAGCCTATTATGAAATTTGAAGTGGCTACTCCATCAGAATTTCTAGGAACAGTTATAGGTGATCTTTCTGCCCGTCGTGGTCAAATCAATGGCACTGAAGACAGCCATGGTTTTACCACCATTCACGCTTTTATTCCTCTTGAAGCTGTCCAAGGATACGCCACTACTATCCGCAGTTTAACCCAAGGTCGCGGTTCATTTTATATGGAACCAAGCCATTACGACCCTGTTCCACGTGATATTCAGGAAAAACTTACTGCCGCTCTAACCAGACCCAGCGAAAAGTAAAATTTATTTTGTTCTGCAATACCCCCTGTTATAGGGGGTATTTTTTTTATTTAAATTTACTTTATTTTCCTCTAACATTTTTTCCTCAAAACCGGTATAATTCCTCTACCGCATTTTTGCGGGTTTAATTTCTTTTAAACCCATTGCAAAGCTATTTACTTGTTGATACAATTCAAAAGTATTTTAAGCTAAAATATTATTAGTTAGATATTTAGTCTTAAACAAGACAAAAAAATAAAAACAAAAGGAGAAAATATGGCAGATACTTTTCAAAGAACTAAGCCACACGTTAACGTTGGTACTATTGGTCACGTCGATCATGGTAAAACTACCTTGACCGCCGCTATTTCAAAAATTCAAGGAAGTGCAAAATCTTACGCTGATATCGCCAAGGGCGGTACTGTCCGTGATGCTTCCAAAATCGTTACTATTGCTATCTCTCACATCGAATACGAAACCGACAAGAGACACTATGCTCACATTGATTGTCCTGGACACGCCGATTATGTCAAAAACATGATTACCGGTGCCGCTCAAATGGATGGTGCTATTCTAGTCGTTTCTGCACCAGATGGTCCTATGCCTCAGACCCGTGAGCACGTTTTGTTAGCCAAACAAGTTAACGTTCCTAAATTGGTTGTCTATTTAAATAAATGTGATTTAGTTGAAGATCCAGAATTCCTAGACTTAGTTGAAATGGAAATCCGCGATTTATTAACTAAATACGGTTTCCCGGGTGATGAAACTCCTATTATCAGAGGTTCTGCCTTAAAAGCTCTTAACGGTGATGCTGACGGTGTTGAATCCATTAAAAAATTAATGGAAGCCTTAGACACCTACATTCCTGAACCTGTTCGTGAACTCGATAAACCATTCTTAATGGCTATCGAAGACGTTTTCTCTATCAAAGGTCGCGGTACAGTCGCTACCGGTAGAATTGATACCGGTATCGTTAAAGTTAATGACGAAGTTGAAATTGTTGGTCTTCGTGATACCAAAAAAGCCGTTGTTACTGGAGTAGAAATGTTCCATAAACAACTTGATCAAGGTCAAGCTGGTGACAATGTCGGTTTATTACTTCGTGGTGTTGAAAAAGACGATATTGAAAGGGGACAAGTTCTTGCTAAACCAGGAACCATCACTCCTCATACCGAATTTGAAGCCCAAGTCATGTTACTCAAAAAAGAAGAAGGCGGTCGTCATACCCCAATCTTTTCTGGCTACAGACCTCAGGTTTTCATTCGTACCACTGACGTTACTGGCGATATTGCCCTTGCCGAAGGTACTGAAATGATTATGCCTGGCGATAATGCCAATGTTACTGTTAAATTAATTAAACCGGTTGCTATGCAAGAAGGTCAACGCTTCGCTATTCGTGAAGGTGGTTTGACTGTTGGTGCCGGTGCTATTACCAAAATTATTAAATAATTTGTAAATTAGAAACTTTACAATCTGCCTGCCGACTGGCAGGCAGATTTCTGAAGTCAAAGTTAAAAAATTAAATTAAAAAAAATATGCCAAAAGGTAGCCGTATCAGAATCAGACTAAAATCTTTTGACCATCGAATTATCGATGAAGCCGCTATCAAAATTGTTGAAGCCGCGGTTACTGCTGGCGCCCAAGTTGAGGGTCCTATTCCTCTTCCTACTACAAAAAAAACCATTACTGTTTTAACTAGTCCTCATACCGACAAGAACGCTCGCGAACACTTTGAAGTTCGTACCCACAAGCGTCTTATCGATATTTCTAATACTAGTCTTCGTACTGTTGATAGTCTTCAGCATTTGGATTTACCATCCGGAGTAGAAGTCGAAGTAAAAATGTAACCATAACTATGATTTCAGGATTTTTAGTCAAAAAAGGTCAAATGACCAGCGTCTATACCCCAGAAGGTAATCGCATTGCCGTTACCAGATGTGTTGCCGCGCCACTCAAAGTTACTCAGATAAAAAACAAAGATAAAGATGGTTACGAATCTATTCAGATAGCTTACGGTCTTAAAAAACGTCTTAACAAAGCTATCTCAACTAAATTATCAAAACTTAAGTTAGATATTAAACCTCAATATTTCAAAGAATTTAAACTCACCTCTGACCAAGCCCCCGAAATTGGTTCTGATATTACTATCGAATCAGTCCTAAATGCCGGAGATAAAATTAACGTTACTGGAATTTCTAAAGGACGTGGTTTTGCTGGTGTCATCAAACGTCATGGTTTCAAAAAACAACCTCTTTTAGGTGCTTCTAATTATGTTCGTCACCCTGGTTCTATCGGAGCTCAAACTCCAAGTAAAGTTGTTAAAGGTAAAAAAATGCCGGGTCACTACGGAGTTCAAAAAATTACCGTTTCCGGATTAGAAGTTTTTTCTATTGATTCGGAGAAAAAAGAGATATTAATTAGAGGTTCATTACCGGGAAGTCTCAATTCTTGGGTTATCCTTGAAAAAAAATAATATGAAAGCTCAAATTTATAACCTTAAGGCTGAAAAAGTTGGCGAATTAACTCTTTCCAAAGAAGTTTTTGAAACCAAAGTTTCTGATGCTTTAATCGCTCAATCTATCAGAGTTGTTTTAGCCAATAAAAGATCATCTTACGCTAAAACTAAGACTCGTTCTGATGTTGCTGGTACTCGTAAAAAGGTTTGGGCTCAAAAAGGAACCGGTAATGCCCGTCATGGTAACCGAACCGCTCCTATATTTAGAGGTGGTGGTAGTGCTCTAGGTCCTGATGGTAATCAAAATTACACCCTAAACATTAGTAAAAATATGAAGAAAAAAGCCCTTTTAGGCTTACTTACTAAATTTGCCAAAGATAAAAGAATTTTAATCATCGATAATTTTTCTAAATTAGAACCTAAAACTAAAAATGCTGTTAAATTAATTACTGGACTTAAAGGCAAGGATGAAGTATTATCAAAAAGCCGTAAAATAGGGATTATCACTCAAAAATCTGTTACCCCTGTAAAACGGTCGTTTGGGAACTTAAAAGATGTTAATCTTTTAAGTTTACATTCCTTGAATATCTATAATTTATCCAAGCAAAATTATTTAATTTTTAGCAAAAAAGCTATTTCTCAGCTCAAATAAATATGTATCAGTTAATTGTTTTAAAACCAATCATCACCGAGAAATCACTTGCCAATCAACAGACACAGGATAAATATGCTTTTTGGGCTCCAATAAGTGCTACCAAAAATCAGATAAAAAACTCTTTTAAAACAGTTTTTGGTATCAATCCCTTAAGTGTTAATACTACTATCCTCAAAGGTAAGACCAAAACTAATTGGAAAACCAGACATCTTATTCAAAAATCAGACCGAAAAAAAGCTGTTATTGCTGTCCCTAAAGGAACCAAAATCGAATTACTAAAACTTAATACTAAATAAACATGTCAATTAAATCTTTATTAACCATCAGAAAAAAAACCGGCGGACGCGATTCAAAAGGTCACGTGTCAGCCCGTCATCGGGGTGGCGAACACAAACGGTTTTTGCGTGACATTGAATGGAATCGCAGTAAATTTGGCTTAAAAGCCAAAGTTATTGCTATTGAATACGATCCAAATCGTACTGCTGATTTGGCCTCAATTGTCTATGAAAACGGAACGAAGGCTTATATCCTAGCCACTACTGAACTTAAAATCGGAGATATCATTACTTCTGACAAAACAGCCCCTATTAAAGACGGCAATTGTTTGCCTTTGAAAAATATCCCAGTTGGAGTCCCTATTCATGCTATTAATTTTAATGTTAATAAACCTGCTCAACTTGTTAAAAGCGCTGGTTCTGCCGCCTATATTCAAAGTATCGATGGCGACAGGGCTGTTATTAAATTGCCTTCTGGAGAAATCAGAATTTTTAATTCTGAATGTCGTGCTACCATTGGCCAAGTTTCCAATTCCGATCATTCTAACCAAAAATTAACCAAAGCGGGCGAGTCCAGACATCGTGGTGTTCGTCCTACTGTTCGTGGTGTTGCTCAAGATCCTCATTCTCATCCACATGGAGGTGGTGAAGGTCGCAGTTCAATTGGTATGCATCCTAAAACCAGATGGGGTAAACCAGCTTTCAGAAAAACTAGAAAACTTAAAAAATCATCTAATCGGTTAATAGTTCAAAGAAGAAAAAAATAAAAATCTATGTCTCGAAGCTCAAAAAAAGGCCCATTTGTAGACCAAAATATACTTGATAAATTAGCCAAGGGTGGTAATCAGGTTATCAAAACTTATGCCCGTCACAGTACCGTTGCTCCTGAATTTGTCGGTAAAACCTTTGATATTCACAATGGTAAAAAATTTATCAATGTTTATATTACTGAAGACATGGTTGGACACAAGCTCGGAGAATTTGCTCCTACTAGAACCTTTAAAGGTCATGGACGTGTAGTTAAAAGAGTTATTGAGAAAACCTAAAATTTTATGGCAGATATTACAAAAAAAATTACTAAACCAAAAGTTACTAAAACTGTGGTCAAAAAAAAGCCTGTTACTAAAACAGTAACGGATGATAAAAATATAACCAAAGCTGAGATTAAACCAGTGGAAGTTATTAAGGCAACTAAAGTTGCCAAATATCTTAACAAAGATATTCAAATTTCTCCCAGAAAACTCCGTCTTTTAGTAAACGATATTAAAAAGTTTACTCCGGTCGAAGCCCTTGCTCGGGTTAAGTTTATTAATACCAAAGCTGCTCGTATTATGGTCAAGGCTTTGACAAATGTTATCGCCGATGCTAAAAACAATTTTGGCTTAGATACAAATTCTTTAAAATTTGATACTATCAAGGCTGATGAAGCTTTAAAAATTAAACGCATGGATAAATCTCATGGGTCTCGTTATGCCCGTGGTTTAATCCAAAAAAGACATAGTCGTCTTGTAATAATTGTTAAAGGAACTCAAAAATAAATATGGGTCAAAAAGTTAATCCTATCGGTTTTAGACTTGAAGCTGTTAAAAACAGTCCTGAATGGCAATCAAGTTGGTTTGCTAATAGTAAAAAATATCCTGTTTATCTTTTAGAAGATAAAAAAATCAGAGACTTTTTACAAAAAAGGATTTATTCTTCCGGTATAGTAAATATCAAAATTGAACGATCCGTTAAAAAAATTAAAATTACTCTTGTTGTTTCTCGTCCTGGTTTAGTAATCGGTCGTGGGGGTAAAGAACTAGAGTCGCTCAAAAAAGATATTCAAAAACTTTTAAATAAAGATAGTGGTAAACAGTCAATCGAGATTCAGGTTGAAGAATTTAAACATGTTGATCTTTCCGCAAAATTAATTGCCGAAAAAATTGCTTATCAACTTACAAAAAGAATGCCCTATCGACGGGTTGTCCTTTCTGCTATTGAAAAATCTATGTCTGCCGGTGCCAAGGGTATCAAAGTTATTCTTTCTGGACGTATCAATGGTGCTGAAATTAGTCGTCGGGAGAAATTTTCTCAAGGAAAAATTCCTTTAAGTACTATTCGTTCAAAAATTGATTACCATGAATGCCCATCTTTAACTAGATCGGGTTATATCGGAGTTAAAGTTTATCTTTGCTTAATCTAATTATGTTACAACCAAGTCGTACTAAATATCGAAAACAATTCCGTGGTAAAATGCGTGGAAATTCCAAGGGAAACTTGGTCTCTTTCGGAGAATATGGTCTTAAATCTTTAGAATGTGGTTGGATTACTGCCAATCAGCTTGAAGCTGCCCGCCGAGCTATTGCCCATGCTACTAAAAGAAATGGTCGTATGTGGGTAAGAATTTTCCCAGACAAACCTGTCACCGAAAAAGGTACTGGAACCATGGGTGCTGGTAAAGGGGATGTCAAAGGTTATGTTGCTGTAATTAAACCTGGACGGATTATATTCGAAGTCTCTGGCATCAGTGAGCAAGATTCTCACGAGGCTTTAAGATTAGCTACCGCTAAATTACCAGTTATTTGTAAAATAGTTGCTAAAAAATAGGAGTGGATTTTATGAAAAAAGCTGATAAAATTTCCTACAGACAAAAAAGCCGAGAGGAACTTACTAAAAATCTTCTTGAACTAAGAAAAAGTCTTATCGAAGCCAAGGCAAAATTTGCTACCGGCAATCAAAGCGATACCTCTGTATTCAAAAAAACTAAAAAACAAATCGCTCTTATCCTTACGCTTTTAAAAGAAAATAAAAATGAAGAAAAATAATACTAATAAAACCGGAAAGACTTTTATTGGTCAAGTTGTCTCGGACAAAATGACCAATACTCTCGTTATTTCTATGGAATATACTTATCGCCACCCTCTTTATAAAAAAATTGTTTCTAAATATAAAAAAATTTATGCCGAAAATAATTTATCAGCCAAAATGGGTGATGTTATAAAAGTCAAAGAGGTTCGACCATTAAGTAAACTTAAACGCTTTACTACTGTCGAAATTATTAAAAAATCTTAATAAAACTATGGTCCAACTTAGAACTATAATTAAACCAGCTGACAATTGTGGAGCAAGAAGTGCTCAGGTTGTACACGTCTACAAAGGTTATTTTCATAAGAAAGCCACAATTGGTGATGTCGTTTTAGCTGTAGTCAAAGATGCTATCCCCAATGGTTTAGTCAAGAAAAAAGAAAAAGTTAAAATGGTTATTGTCCGTACAAAAAAAGAATTTGGACGAGCCGACGGCTCTTATATTCGTTTTAGTGATAACGCCGGAGTTATTATTGACTCACAAAAAAATCCACGGGGAACTCGTATTTTTGGACCAATAGCCCGTGAAATTAAAGATTTAGGTTTTAACAAGATTGCTTCAATGGCCCAGGAGGTTTATTAATATGAAAATTTTAAAAGGAGATAAAGTCAAAATTTTAATAGGTAAAGACAAGGGCCGTGAAGGTGAAGTGGTCAAATGCTTTCCTAAAAAATCAACCATTGTGGTACAAGGTCTCAATATGTTCAAAAAACATGTTAAACCATCCCAGAATCGTCCAGGTAGTATCGTTGAAAAAGAACGACCTTTCCATATTTCTAAAGTCATTTTAATTTGTCCTGAATGTAAAAAAACAACTCGTGTTGGTTACAAAATCGACAAATCTGGAACTAAGTACCGAATTTGTAAAAAATGCCAAGCTGTCATTAATTCAAAACAAATTTCCAAGAAATAATTATGTTAAAAAATATTATTCAAACCACTATCAAAGAAGAGTTAATTGAAAAAATTGGTAAGAATAGAAACGTATTTTCTTTACCAAAATTAACCAAGGTAGTCATCAACTATCGTGTTTCTGAAGCCAGAGAAAGCAAAGAAGCTCTTGATGCTGCTACCGAAGAAATTATCGCTATTACAGGTCAAAAACCACAACTTACCAAAGCCAAAAAAGCTGTTTCTAGTTTTAAACTTCGCCAAAATGACCCTTTGGCTCTAAAAGTAACCTTACGTGGTGCCAGGATGTATGATTTTGTTGAAAAACTTTTCAACCTTATTTTACCCAGACTTCGTGATTTCAAAGGTATGAGTCAAAATGCCTTTGATGACGCTGGAAACTACAATCTTACCATCAAGGACCAAACTCTCTTCCCAGAGATTAATTTAGATAAAGTTAACAAGATTCGTTCGGTTCAGATTACCCTAAATATCAATACTACTTCAAAAGATGAAGCAAAAATGTTATTATCAGCCTTGGGTTTCCCATTCGAGAAACCAGATAACCAATAATTATGGCAACTACTGCAAAAATAGTTAGAGAACAAAAAAAATTAAAATATAGTGTTAGACACCATAATAGGTGTTCCATTTGTGGTCGTCCACATGGATTTATTCGTTTATTTGGCGTTTGTCGCCTTTGCTTCCGCAAGCTTGCCCACCAAGGTGTCCTTCCGGGAGTTAAAAAATCAAGTTGGTAATTTTATGTTGCAATCATTTTCTATCGATTTTTTAATTAGAATCAAAAATGCCGCCAGAGCCGGTAAAAAGAAGATTACCATTCCGGCTTCTAATTTTTGTATCAACATGACTGATCTTCTCAAAAGATATGGTTATATTGCTGCTTATTCTGTTACTGATGATGCTAAAAGACAAATCAATATCGAATTAGCTTATGACGGAAATCAACCTAAAATTTCTGAGCTTAAAGTTTTTTCTAAACCAGGTCGAAGAATTTATGAAAGAGTTTCTTCTCTTCCTTGGGGGAAAACACCAAAATCATTAATTATTGTTTCTACCAGTAATGGGGTTATGTCTCAAAAAGAGGCTAAAAGCAAATCTCTTGGTGGTGAAATTATTGCTGAAATTTATTAAATTATGTCTAGAATTGGTAAAAAAATCATCACTATCCCCGCCGGAGTTACTGTCACCATAGATAAATCAGTGGTTACAGTTGCTGGTCCAAAAGGCAATTTGATTTTAAATATTCCTTTCAAAATTAACGTTGAGGTCAAAGATAATCAAGTTGTTGTCACTAGACTCTCTGAAGATAAAAAAATCAAAGCCTGTCATGGAGCCACCAGAGCTCATATCAGCAATATGATTCAAGGTGTTCAAAATCCTTGGACCAAACAATTAGAAGTCAGAGGCACTGGTTATAAAGCTTCTGTTAATGGCAATAAACTTAAATTATTAGTCGGCTATATTCACCCAGTTGAAATAACTGCTCCAGAAGGTATTTTCTTCCAAGTTGAAGAAGAAACAAAAATTACTGTTTCTGGATTAAATAAAATGATTGTTGGGCAAATTGCTAGTAATATTAGAAAAACCAGACCACCGGAACCTTACAAAGGTAAAGGTGTTCGCTATATAGACGAATTTATAAAATTAAAAGCCGGTAAGAAAGCCAAAACCGAGTAAATTAAAACTTAAATAAATAATAATGATTCAACACAACTCAAAAATTAGAAGACTTCTTCGAGTTAGGAATAAAGTTGCTCAAAACACAGGTATTCCTCGACTTTCTGTATTCCGTAGCAATCAACATATTTGGGCTCAGATTATCGATGATAAACATGGTAAAACTTTAGTTTCTGCCTCCACTAAAACAATCAAAGGTCTTAAGGGGACCAAATCCGAAAAATCCCAACAGGTTGGTCAAGAGATTGCCAAACTTGCACTTAGCAAAAAGATTATTAATATCCGATTTGATCGGGGAAATTACCGTTATCACGGCCGGGTTAAGGCTTTGGCTGATGGTGCTCGTAATGGAGGTTTAAAATTCTAATATGACTTACAACGACCAAAAAACAAATCAAAAAAGAGAAAAATTTGAAAAACCAGTTAGTGAATTTACTGATAAAGTTGTTCAAATTAAACGTGTTTCTAAAAAAACCAAAGGTGGTAACCAAATACATTTTACAGCCTTAGTCGTTTCTGGTGACAAAAAGTCCCGTGTAGGAGTCGGCTTAGGTAAAGCTAAAAGTGTCGCCGAAGCTATTCAAAAAGGGGTTAAGAAAGCCCAGAAATCATTAATCGAAGTCCCTATTATCGACGGAACTATTCCTGGTTCAATTAAATTAAAATTCAAAGGAGCTATCGTTTTAATTCGTCCAGGTAAAACCGGGTCTGGTCTTATTGCTGGCGGTCCAGTCAGATCAGTTGTTGAATTAGCTGGTATCAAAGATATAGTTAGTAAGATTATTGGTTCAAAAAATAAATCAATTAACGTTTGGGCCACTCTCAAGGCTTTACAACTTTTACAAAAATAATTATGGATATTTTAACTAAATTACCAAAAACTACCTCAAAATCAGCCAGACGTCGTGGTCGAGGGATTGGTTCTGGTTTAGGTGGTCACACTGTTGGTCGTGGACAAAAAGGTGACAAAGCTCGGGGTAAAAGTAAACTAACCTTCGATGGTACTAAGATTAAAAAAGGTTGGATTAAAAGGCTTCCTTTTCTAAGAGGTAAAAACCGTCTCAACAACACTAAAAATATTATTACTTTTAATCTCTCACAAATCGACAAGTGGTTTAACAAAGATGAAGTTGTTGATGTAAATTCTTTATCTAAAAAAACTAAAATTGCGCTTAATAAACTTAATTCCGGAGTTAAAATTCTTTCCACCGGAGAAATTACCAAATCCTTAACCTTTAAAAACGTTTTAGTTTCCAAAGCTACTTCAAAAAAAATTATTACTGCCGGTGGTAAGATAGATTAATGAATCAGTTCACAAAAACTCTTTCTCTTTATTGGCAAGCTTTTAAAACTCCTATATTTCGGAAAAAACTCTTATTTACCTTTTTGATACTCGGTGTCTTTCGCTTAATTGCTCACATTCCCGTTCCTGGAATTAATCTCGCTTTACTTCAACAATTTTTTTCTCAAAACCAATTATTATCTCTTTTAGATATTTTTTCCGGTGGAACTTTGGCCAATTTTTCTATTGCTGCTCTAGGGCTTAGCCCTTATATCAGTGCTTCGGTTATGATGCAATTGTTAGCCTTGGTGGTTCCTCAAATTGAAGAACTTCAAAAAGAAGGTGAATATGGCCGGGCCAAGATTAATCAATATACCAGAATTGCCACTATTCCATTTGCCATCATTAATAGTTTGGGTATGTATGCCATTCTTAGATCGCAAAACATTATTACTAATTTTAGTATTCTAAATACTATTGCTTTAGTTCTAACTATGCTTGCCGGTACTATGATTATGATTTTTATGGGTGAGCTTATTAACCTTTATGGCGTTGGTAATGGTATCTCTATGCTTATTTTTGCCGGTATCATCTCTCGTCTCCCTATTAGTTTGATTCAAACTTTTTCGGTTACTGATTTCTCCAACCCCCAAAACAGCTTAAACTTAATTATTCTTATTACTATGGCTTTAGTTTTAATTGCCGCTATCGTTTTCGTCGAAGAAGCTATTTTGAAAATTCCTATTAATTATTCCAAAAGGGGACAATCAACTTATTTGCCGATTAAAGTTAACACCGCTGGTGTTATGCCTATTATTTTTGCTGTTTCTTTAGCCACTGTTCCTTCACTTTTAGGTCAATTCCTTTCCCGTCTTTCCAATTCTGCACTTTCTAATTTTGGCAATAGCCTAACACATATCTTTGCCACCACAGGGTATCTTTATATGTTTTTTTATTTCTTTTTAGTTATTGGTTTTACCTTTTTTTACACATCAGTTGTTTTTAAACCAAAAGATATTGCTGAAGAGCTTAGGAAGTCTGGTGGTTTCATTCCTGGAATTAGACCTGGAATTTCTACTGAAAAACGTCTTCAATATTTAATTAACCGAGTTTTGTTAATTGGTTCTTTATTTTTAGGCTTAATTGCCGTGACTCCTTCAATTATTCAAAAAATTACCAATGTTACCACCCTCACTGTCGGTGGTACTAGCGTATTAATCGTTGTTTCTGTGGTTTTGGAATTAACCAGGAAAATCGAAAATGTTGTCCAAACTTACAATTACGACAAACTTACTTATTAATTATTAATTTATTGATATCTATGTCATTAAATCTTTTCATAATTGGTCCATCAGGTTGCGGCAAATCAACCCAAGCAAAATTAATTGCCACCAAATACGGTTTAACCCATCTTTCCATGGGACAACTTCTTCGTGATGAAATTGCTGCTGGTTCAGAATTAGGTCTAAAAGCCAAATCAATCGTTGACGCAGGTAATTTAGTCCCAGACGAAATTGCTTTTGCCATTCTTACTTCTAATCTAGAAAAAATTGGCAACAAAGATTTTATTATTGATGGATTTCCTCGAATTCTTTCTCAAGGTCAGTTTATTGAAAAATATTTAGCCGATAAAAATGAGCCTGTTGATTTGATTATTCATCTTGATGTTACTTTTGAAGAGATTAACGCTCGTCGTGCCAAAATGGGTGCCGAGTTTCAAGATAAAAATCGTACCGACAATACCCCAGAAGCTATGGCCGCTCGTCAAAAGTTCTACGACGACAACAACGGTTTAATTATGGATTATTTCCAAACCAAGAATTTATTATTCAGAGTCGATGGTAATCGTCCTATCGAACCAATTGCTACCGACATTGATCAAAAAGTTAGTAGTTTAAGGTAATTTATTATTAATTAAACAAAAATGCCAAAAGAACCAACAGTTAACGGCCAAGTTACTGAAATTTTACCTAATTCTCTTTATCGGGTTAAATTAGGAGATGGAAAATTAATAGTAGCTCATTTAGCCGGTAAATTACGCATGAATCACATCCACGTCATTGCTGGTGATAGCGTTTCTCTTGTTCTTAGTCCCGATGGAAACTTGGGTCGCATTGTTTATAGAAACTAAATTAAATTTACTCTTTGATATTGCCTTAAGTTTAAGGTACAATATCCAAGTTGTCTTCCTATGAAAGTAAAATCCAGCATTAAACGTCGTTGTCGAAATTGTAAAGTGGTTATCCGCCGCGGTATTCGGCGTGTTATTTGTTCTACTAAAAGACACAACCAAAAACAAGGTTAATATATATGAGAATTCTTGGTGTTGAAATTCCAGATAATGAACGAGTTGAAATAGGACTAACTCGTTTTTACGGCATTGGTCGTACTAATGTCAAAAAGTTAGCCGCTATGTCCAATATTAACTTAGATACACGAGTCAAAGACCTAAGTCGTGATGAGGTTGCTGTTCTCATGAAATCTTTAGAGTCTTTCAAAATTGAAGGTGATTTAAAAAAAGAAATAAGAGAGAACATTGATCGTCTCAAAGCTATTCACTCTTACAGAGGAATTCGTCATATCGTCAGTCTCCCAGTTCGAGGCCAAAGAACCAAAACTAATTCCCGTACCCGCAAAGGTAAAAAGAAAACAGTTGGTTCTCTTACCAAAGAGGCTTGGGCAAAGATTGAATCACAACAAAAAGCTGCTGATACCAGTTCTAATCAATAAACTATGGCTGAAAATAATCAACAAACAAAAATAACTACCAACAAAAAGAAAACCTTTAAAAATGTTGCTGAAGGCCGACTTTATGTAAAATCGACTTTCAACAATACTTTAGTTAGCGTTACTGACCAAAAAGGAAAAGTTTTAACTTGGTCTAGTGCTGGTAATTGTGGATTCAAAGGTTCTCGTAAATCTACTCCATTTGCTGCTACTACTGCCATCGAAAAAGCCCTAGAAGAATCCAAAAAACATGGTATTAAAAAATTAGAAGTCTATCTTAAAGGACCAGGAGTTGGACGTGATGCCGCTTTACGTTTTTTACGTTCCAAAAGAGATTTTGACGTCGACAAGATTGTCGATATCACCCCTATCCCACACAATGGACCTCGCCCTCCAAAACAGAGGAGAGTTTAATTATTATCAATTACTATTTACTAAAAGCTATTAGCTAATTACTAAACAATGTCAAGAATTACACTAGATGCCAAATGCCGTTTATGCCGAGCCGCTGGTAATAAACTTTACTTAAAAGGGGTACGTTGTTATTCGGCTAAATGTCCTATCGAAAAGAAAGGGGCCGTTAAGCCTGGTATGCATGGTATCAAATCTAGTTCCAAACCTACTGATTATGCTATCCAATTAAAAGCTAAGCAAAAAGCCAAACGTATTTATGGTGTTCAAGAGACACAATTCAAAAATTATTACCTTAAAGCTAAAACCTTAAAAGGTTTAGTTGGGGATAACTTACTCGTTTTACTCGAAAAAAGACTCGATAACGTTTTATATCTAAGTGGTCTTTCGCTCTCTCGTTCTTCAGCCAAGCAATTAATTAGTCATAAACACGTTTTAATTAACGACAAGGTTCTTAATGTTCCATCTTACCAAGTTAAATTAAATGATATTATTACTCTTGATAAAAAAATCATAGAAAAAATTGGAGAAATTCCTTGTAACGAATCTGATTTTAAAACCAAAACATGGTTGGATCTTAACAAAAAAAGTCTTTCTGTCAAAGTTATTGCTCAACCTCTCGTCGAGGAAGTCGGCAATGATATTGACGTTAATTTAATAATTGAATATTATTCAAGATAAAAAGGAGAATCTTATGGTTGATACTAATAAGTTCAATATAAACACAATCAAATCTACCAACACCTATGGTAAATTTGAACTCCGTCCGTTAGTTGGCGGTTTTGGCCATACTTTAGGTAATAGTCTTCGCCGAGTTTTATTGGTAACTATCCCTGGAGCTGCTATTACTCGTATTCGTATTGATGGTGCCAATCATCTTTTTACTACCTTACCCGGTGTCAAAGAAGATTTAGTTGAAATCTCCTTAAATCTTAAGAAAGTTAAATTTAATTATTCCGGAGAAGATCCTATTATTCTTAGTTTAGAGAAAAAAGGTACTGGGGTTATTACTGCTGCCGACATTAGTGATAATAATGTTTGTAAAGTTGCCAATCCTGATCAAATAATCGCTACCCTAACTGACTCAAAATCCGTTTTAAAAATGGAAATGACTGTCGAAAAAGGTGTTGGCTACACCATGGCCAAAGAGCAAAAGACTGATGTTGTTGGAGAAATTATCCTCGATGCTACTTTTACTCCTATTACCAAAGCAAATTATTCTGTTGAACCAACTCGTTTGGGTAAAAAATCTGATTATGACAACTTAATTATGGAAATTTGGACCGATGGATCAATTGACCCTCTTTATGCCTTAAAAATGGCCGCCAAAGATTTAATTAAATCTCTTAGTCAAATTGTTGACCCAAAAGAATTTGAAGAAGAAGTGGTTACTATCGATACTGGTCTTACTTTAAACGGTAGCGATATCTCTGTCGAAGAGATTGAACTTCCTTTGCGAGTTACCAATGCCCTAAAAAAAGCCGGTTATCCAACTATTGATACTCTTATCAAGGCAGGTCGTCTTGAAGTCAGCAAATCCAAAAATGTTGGTGAAAAATCACTTAAAATTATTGATTCATGGTTAACTGAAAAAGGTTTTGCCTGGAAATAAGCCTTTATAAATTTTATGAGACATCGTATTTTTGGTAAAAAGCTTGGTCGAACCCACAATGAACGTCAAGCCCTTATTCGTTCTTTGACTAAAGCTATTTTTATCCACGGTTCTATTCAAACAACCAAGGCAAAAGCCGAGTTGGTTATTCCTAAAATAGAATCTTTATCAACCATTATTTTAACCAAACCAGAGCTCACAGCAAAACACGAGCTGTTCAAGACTCTTCAAAATCAAGCTTGGGTTAATAATGTTGTTAAAACTTTAAAAGAAACTTTTTCTGGCCAAGTTAGTAACTTTACCCAAGTCTCAAAAATCAAAAAACGGTTTGGTGATGATTCTCTAATCGTTAAATTGAGTTTTGTTAAACCAGTAAAATTTGAAATTAAAAAAGCCAAAAAAGTAATCGAAAAAACTAAACCTACTATCAAAAAAGATTCAAAAAAATCAAACAAAAAGGAGACTAAATAATGAAAACAATTGTTACCAAAGGAAACCAAACAACCAGAAACTGGCATTTAGTTGATCTTTCCGGCCAAACACTAGGTAGGGTTTGCACTCAAATCGCTCAAATTTTAATGGGTAAAAGTAATCCTACTTTTTCTTATCATCGGGATGATGGTGATTATGTAGTTGCTATAAATTCTGCTGAAATTAAAGTCACCGGTAAAAAACTCAAAGACAAAATTTATCGTCACCACACTCACTGGTCAGGAGGCTTAAAGGAGCTTTCTTTAAAAGAAATGCTTCAAAAAGACCCAAGGCAAGTTATTATCCATGGGGTTTATGGTATGCTTCCAAAAAACAAACTTCGTGATCGCCGAATTACCCGTTTAAAAGTCTTTGTTGGCAATGATCACCCTTATGCTGACAAATTAAATAAATAAATATATGGCTACCTCATCAAAAAAAACATACACTCATTCAGTTGGTCGACGTAAAAGTGCTATTGCTAATGTCAAGTTATTTTCCGGTAAAGGAGATTCTGTTGTAAATGAAATTTCTTTGGAAAAATATTTCCCTACCAAAACTGAAAAAATAGTTTATCAAAAACCTTTTGAAATCACTAAAACTACGGATAAATATTACCTCCAAGCAAAAATTGTTGGTGGGGGAAAGACCGGACAAGTTCAAGCGTTAAGCCTAGCTATTTCTCGTTGTTTGGTAAAAATCAACGAAAGTTTTAAGACCAATCTTCGTGCTAATGGTCTTTTGACTGTCGATTCTCGTATCAAAGAACGTCGTATGGTTGGTACCGGTGGTAAGGCCCGACGTCAAAAGCAATCTCCAAAGCGCTAATTTTCATTTTATATTGTATTTCAAATCCCGCCCTCCGGCGGGATTTTTAGTTATAATTAACTCATGACTTTAATCCAATCAATCACTTTAGGTATTATTCAAGCCGTTAGTGAATTTTTACCAATTTCTTCCGACGGTCATCTCAACTTATTCCAACATTTTTTTAAATTAACTCCTTCCTTGGACTTTGATATTTTTCTTCATGCCGCTACATTTATTTCTGTAGTTTTCTTTTTTCGTCATCAAATCAAATATTTTTTTGACAATTTAAAATATATTATTATTGGCTCCATCCCGGCTGCCATTATCGGTATTTTATTCAAAGACCAAATCGAATCTCTTACAGCCTTACCTCAACTTCTACCATTTTTCTTTTTACTTACTGGTTTTCTAGTTTTTTCTACCAAATTTATCAAATCCAAAAATAAACCGATAAACTATCTTTCTGCTTTTATTATTGGTATTTTTCAGGCTTTAGCTATTCTTCCTGGTGTTTCCCGTTCCGGGTGTACTATTTTTTCCGCCTTACTATTGGGATTATCTCCTCAAAATGCTTTTAATTTTTCATTCAGTCTTTTTATTCCGGCCACTGCCGGTGCCGTCATTCTTGGCCTAAAAGATATTGCCTCATCAAACTTTTTTACTTTAAATAGTCTCATTGCTTTTATAGGCACTTTCTTAGTTGGTTATTTCGTTCTGTCTATTTTTCAAAAAATCACCCTCAACAAAAAATTCTGGGTTTTTGGCGTATATGTAATAACACTAGCCTTAATTCTTTTCTTTATTCTTTAACACTCACCCATTTTTCCGTCTATTTTATTAAGTATCATTTTTTGTAAACTTTTTTTAGCAATTTTTGCCATTCTCTGAGGTTGAGACTGTACTGGCAACTCCACCACTTCCAATTCTAATTTATATTTTTTATCTTTATCATTTTTCATAAATCTAATTAGTTTCCGCTCATATATTCCTTCCATACCAAATATAATTGAGCCGTTGAATAAGCATCTCTAGCCACATAATCAGCAATTTTTTGAAAATCTTTATTGTAAAACAATTCATTTACATCTCCTCCGTGAACCCCTTCTTCTTTTGGGTTTTCAATTCCAAACGCCTTACAAACCATTTCTAGTTTAAACCCATGACTTTGCTTAATTAAATTAAACAAATCAATAAATTTTTCCGACCCCCATCTTTTCACTTCAAAAGGAACTTTTACCCGATTAATTCCTGATCTGATTATTAAATAGGGAAAATCAAAATTATCACCATTATAGGTAACAAACAACTCATACTCTTTGGCAATTTTCCAAAATTCAATTAATAAATCTTTTTCGTTTTCAAAGATTTTGTAAGTATAATTTTCTTTTTCCGGTTTCAATTCTTTTTCCCCCAAAAGCAATACCATCCCTTTTTCAGAACCCGGATTATAAGCACCAATGGCACACACTTTTCCAAAAATTGAATACAATCCAGTTTTCTTTTTAGCCTCTTCTTTGTCTTCGGTATTTCTTTCCAGATTATTTAATAAATAATCTTGTTCCACTTCGTCTAATTCTTCAAACTTTTTCCCTATTGTTTCGATATCAAAAACCATCGTCCTGGTAATAGGGGAATAATCTATCACTTCTTCATTATTTACTATCCGACAACTGTCAATAATTATACTGATATTTCCGTTGTATTCTTGGGTTTTTCCGTCAAGCTCAATTACTTTACCTTGCTCCAAATTACACATTGGAATATTATTATTCCAAATTTTTGCCTCAATTATTCCGTCTTTGTTTGATAATTGTAGTTGATAGTAAACATCCCCTTTACTGGTTTTTCTACTTTCTTTTTTCAACACTAAAAAATGTTCGTTTCTTAGTAAATCACTTGGTCCAAATTTCACTGCCATGGTCTTATTATAAACGAATATAAACTAATTTTGAGTTATAATTAACAACTATGATGTCAGACATTCCTATTGGTGATAACTCACCTAAAATAATCAATGTTATTGTTGAAATTCCCAAAGATACTCACAATAAATATGAATACGACGAAAATTTACATATTATTAAACTTGACAGAACTTTACATTCCCCAATGCATTATCCGGTTGATTATGGTTTCGTTCCCCAAACAAAATCAAAAGACGGTGACCATCTTGATATCATGATAATCACTAATTATCCGGTTTTTCCGGGTTGTTTGGTCGAAGTTCGCCCAATCGGTGTCTTGATTATGTCAGATGAAAAAGGTGAAGATGAAAAGATCCTGGCAGTTCCCAGTAAAAACCCCAATTACGACCACATTCAAAAACTTAGTGATGTGGATGAACATTTCTTAAAAGAATTAGTTCACTTCTTTTCTGAATATAAAAGGTTAGAGAGTAACAAAGAAGTCAAAGTCAAAGGTTGGCTTAATCGTACCCAAGCCTACAAAATCATCAAACAATCTTTCAAAGCTTATCAAACCGAAAAATCAGCAAAATAAGATATAATAGTCTACCTTCAGCGAAACGGGCTTTGTCCGCCGTAGCCTTAGCGAAGGCGGGGATTGGCGCAATTGGCTAGCGCGCGCGCATGGGGTGCGCGAGGTTGCAAGTTCGAATCTTGTATCCCCGACAAAAAAATATTTTAATTAAATCTAAGTCTAAAACTTGAGTTGTTTTTGTATTGATCTATTCTGTTAAGAATATTTTTTTTATCATTTTCGTAAAAACCTTCTATCAAACTATCTAATTTAGATGAAATTTTTTCAGCAATAAATAGAAACACAATAAAAACCAGTATAACTACTGGGTTAGATAAAGATAAATTTAAAAAAATAGAATAACCAAAATGGTTGTCAGAACATTCTAACCTAATTATAAAAGTACTAATTATTATTAACGACATTAACAATAAAGATAATAAAAAATTTTTCTTAATATAAAAATATTTAAAAAAAGGTTCTGGGGTTTCAGTTTTTGGCTTATTTTTTTCTTCATGTTTACCTAAGCCGTTTTTAATCAAAAAAATAGTACTTGGTTCATATCTTTGATTATCAAGCCAAAATATGAACTTAATTAGATAATCTATTAACTGATTGATTTTTCTTTTAAGAAAAAGTTTATCAGATAGATGGTTTTTAATTAAAACATCAACAAAGTTATTTATAGAAATATATTTATTTTTTGTTTTTACAAATACTCCTTTTTCTTTTGAAAGAAAAAGATTTTCTTCTTCTCCAAAACTAAAATTTGTAATTTTTCTACCATATTTATTTGGATCATCAGTAATAACGTAAGCATCATCTCTTTTTTTATCAAAATCAATCATATCAATAGTTCCATTAACAACATTCTCCTTAGAGAGAAAAATTTTAATAAAAATTCTTTTATTATCCTTTATTGGAACTATCTCATTTTTGTATTTTTTAATTAAACCAATCCCTCTTCCTTTTGTAAAAGGAATTAGTATTTCACCTCTTTTAGTTTTATATAATTTAGCAATTTCAACAGAAGTTATTTTCACAAGTTATTATAACCCACTTGTAGACAGATATTTGGGTTTTCTTCGGTTTTGATACCTTGACGTTACCCAATAAAAACTGTTATCACTATATTGTTAATTAATTTTTTTTATAAAAATATGGGAAGAAAGAAAAAAGAAGTCCAAAAAGGTGCCGTTGTCGGTGCCAACCAAGATCAAAAAAACGAAGCTCTTAGAGTTGCTATGGAACAAATATCCAAAGCTTATGGTGATGGTGCCATTATGAAAATGGGTGCCAAGCAGGCCGATATGTCCATTGAAGTTATTCCAACCGGTTGTTTGCCTTTAGACATTGCTCTTGGTGTTGGTGGTTTACCTCGTGGAAGAGTTACTGAAATTTTTGGCCCAGAAGCATCCGGTAAAACAACTGTTTGTTTACATGTAATTGCTGAAGCCCAAAAAATGGGTGGAACCTGTGCTTTTATTGATGTCGAACATGCTCTTGATCCAGCTCGCGCTGCCACTGTTGGTGTCAATTTAGACAATCTTTTAATTTCTCAACCTGATAATGGTGAGCAAGCCTTAGAAATAGTTGAAACTTTGGTCCGATCTAATGCTGTTGATGTTATAGTTGTCGATTCTGTTGCCGCCCTAGTTCCAAAAGCTGAAATTGAAGGTGAAATGGGGGATTCAATGATGGGTGTTCAGGCCAGATTAATGTCCCAGGCTTTACGTAAGCTTACCGGGGCTATCTCTAAATCAAAAGCCGTTGTTATTTTTACCAATCAAATTCGTCAAAAAATTGGCATTATGTTTGGTAATCCCGAAACGACCCCTGGTGGTTTAGCTCTTAAATTCTATGCTTCTGTCAGAATTGATTTACGAAAAATTGCTAACATCAAAACCAGTTCAGGTGATGCTGTTGGTTCTCAACACCGAGCTAGAATTATCAAAAATAAAGTAGCTCCACCATTTAAAGAAGCCGAATTCGATATCATGAACACTGAAGGTATTTCTACCACCGGTGGCTTAGTTGATTTAGCCGTTACCCACGGTTTTATCACCAAATCAGGTGCTTTCTTTAAAGTTGGCGATGAAAATCTCCAAGGTCGTGAAGCCGCTAAAAAATATTTCAAGGATAATCCTAAAATTGCTGACAAATACCGTCAGAATATTTGGAATAAAATCAAAGCCGAAGCTGAATCAGGACAAACTACCAAAGCCTCTTCTGGCTCTGAAGAAGAATAATGTTAAGCCTAAACAACATTAAAGTCAGTCGGATAAAAAATAGGGTTAATCTAGTTTTTTCTGACGGTTCCTATCTTCCTTTTTTTATTGATGATGTTGTCAAACTTTCTCTTCAAAAAAGCCAACCTATAGATGAAGAAAAATTTACCCAAATAATTCAATCGTCGCTGTCTTATTTGGGTAATGAGTATGCTTTACGTCAGATAGCCATTTCTCCAAAAACTGAAAAAATAATTTCTCAAAAATTAAAAATATTTTTTATAAAAAAATCCCAGAAATATAAATATTTTTCTAATTTTAATTTTAGCCCAATAATTACCTCAATTATCGACAATTTAAATGCAAAAAAACTTCTTAATCAAGATGATTTTATAAAAAGTTTTATTGCCAAAAATCACCACAAATCAATCAAACAGGTAAAATTTTTATTAGCCCAAAAAGGAGTAAATATCTCAAATCTAAATTTAAATAATACTAATGATATCGAATCAATTAAAAGAATTTTAACTAAAAAAAGAGTAACCCAAAAACTATTAAAAGATTTTAAAGCCAAAAACAGACTTTATTCTTCACTTTTACGCCAAGGATTCGAATTTTCTGATATCAAGGCAGTAATTGACGATTTAACCTCATTACAGTAAAATATACTGATTTTAAATTAAACTATTAATTATTAAATTTTAAACTTTTTACATTAAGCAACTCTTATGTTTTTTATCTCTCTAGTTTCTTAAAGTTTTTGACGGGATAGTTGTATCGTAAAAAGTATTGGAGGTTTCATGTTAGATTCGTTTTTAAACAGGGTTAAGGGGTTATTTTCTACACCTACGGTTTCCCAAAAAACAACCGCAAAAAAAGACAAAGACAAAACAGTTAAAAAACCAGTTGTCGAAGATACTCAAAATGAAGACAAAAATAGAGTAGTTTTTACCCCTACCAAAGCCCCCGCTCCCGTAGCTGAAGAGAATAAAGTCGTTGTCTCAAAAGAAGAGTTGGCTAAGGCCAATGCTCAAGCTGAGGCTATCGTCCAAAACGCTAAAAAGATTGAAGCTGATGCCAAAGCCAAAGAAAGCGAAATTTTTCATCGTCTTGCTTCGCTTGATGAAAAAGAGCGTTATTTACTCCAACGGGAAAAATCCATTGACCAACAATCCACCGAATTAAAAAATAAATTAACCAGTGTTGATGAGTTATATCGAAAACAATTGGATAAACTTGAGGCTATTTCCGGTCTTGATGTAGAAAAAGCCAAGCAATTGGTTATCAATAGTACTGAAAAGAAAATGAGTGCTTGGGTGGCTAAAAAAATCGAGGAAGCCCGAGACGAAATTCATCAAAAAGAAGAGGAAATTACCAAAGAACTTATCGTTGATAATATCCGTCATGGTGTTACTGATTATGTCGCTGAATATACTGTTTCGACTATTTCTTTAGGAGACGATGCCGTCAAAGGTAAAATAATTGGTCGTGAAGGTCGGAATATTCGTGCCTTTGAAAAAGCTACCGGTGTCGAACTTGAATTAGACGAAACCAATGATATTCGCATTTCTTCTTTTGACTCCACTCGCCGGGAAATTGCCAGAATAGCCTTAGAAAAACTTGTCAAGGATGGTCGTATTCAACCTCTTAAAATTGAACAAGTCGTGGCTCAAACCAAAACGGAAATGGATAAAATTCTTTTTAATGAAGGTAAAAAGATTTGCCAAGAAGTCGGTGCTTTTAATTTACCTATGGATCTTACCAAAGAAATTGGTAAATACAAATTCCGTTTTTCTTATGGACAAAACTTAGCCAAACATACCATTGAAGCTACCAAAATTGCTGTTGGTATTGCTTATGAATTAAAAGCCAATGTTAATGTTGTTCGTTTAGGTGCTTTACTCCACGACATCGGTAAAATTGTTGCCGACCAAGAGGGAACTCATATTGACCTTGGGGTTGATCTTCTTCGAAAATTTAAAATCCCCGAAAAAGTTATTGACTGTGTCGCTGAACATCACGAAGACAAAGAATTTTCTTCGATTGAATCAGTTATCGTCTATATTGGTGATGCCGCTTCCGGTGCTCGCCCTGGGGCTCGCTATGAAGTTCACGAAGAGTACCTTAAAAGAATGAAAAATATCGAGGAAGTCGCTTCTGCTTTTCCCGGTGTTATCAGTGTTGCCGCTTATCAAGCCGGAAGGGAAGTCATGGTGATTGTTGAACCATCCCAGGTTTCTGATTCAGAAGCTGAGGTACTAAGTCAAAATATTGCCGAAAAACTCGAGGAAGAAGCCAAATGGGCCGGGCAGATCAAAGTTACTGTTATCCGAGAACTTCGGACTAGTAGTATCATCGCCGCTCCGAAAATCAACAAAAATGCGGTAAAAGAAGATTAAAATTACTTGCATTTTCCACTAAATCGTCTATTATTAAAACAATTAGTAATTAAAACAATCAAATGACCAAAAAAGATCTTATCGAGTCTGTCTCTCAAAAAGCCAAACTCAGCAAAAAAGCTGCCAAACAAGCCGTTGAAACTTTCCTCGGCGAAATTATGAAAGCTCTTGCCAGTGGTGAAACTGTTAAACTCTCCGGTTTTGGAACTTTCAAAACCAAAATGTTCAAAGCTAAAACCATCAAAGCTATCGGTTCTAAAGAAGCTAAAAAAATCGTAGCTCGCCGTATGCCTCGATATATTCCTGGTACTAAGATCAAGAAAATGGTCAAATAAACCATTTAATAATTTGGTTTTCAAACTCCCCCGTCTGGGGGAGTTTTTGGTTGTAGTTAAACTTCACTAATTTACTCATTGACATCTTTTTTATGTATATTCATAATGAACCTATGAATACCTTAAAATCAACTGAAAAATCCGGTTTTGCTAGTTTATTTGTTTTAGGTGGTATGTTACTGGTAGCTGTTTCCCTTCCTATAGCCACTAAATTAGTCCAACAAAGTCAGGAGAATAGAAGTAGTGCAGCAGAAAAATGTTCTTGTAGTGATAAAGCTTATGGTGATGCTATGAATTGTTCAAAAGCTGGAAAAAAATGGACATGTCCCACTATTTGTACATATACTTGTACTGCTTGGTCTAGTTGTAGTAATTTAGGAAACAAGACTTGTACTAACCAAACTAAGTCACCTGATAATTGTACTGGGGGTACTCCTGTAATAGGGACAACTGGAAAATGTTATGTTGCCTCTTATACTTCATCGTTAGAATGTGGTTCTGGTGATACAAAATGTGATAATGGGAAAGCTTACGATTGTAAGGATGGAAAATGGAATTATGTTTTAACTTGTGAATATGGGTGTGATCAAGATAGACGTGCTTGTGGAACAAAAAGAGAAGACTCTCCTTCTGACTGTTCTTCTAGTGCTTGTGGTAAGTGCGATGAAGAAAAAGCTTGCTCTGCTGTTGGTTGTAATTGGGGTTACAATGGTTCAAGTTCAATGTATTGTTACAATGACGCATCAAAAATACAAAATAGCTGTTCTTCTAGCAGTTGTGGTAAATGCACTGACGAAGATGGGTGTTATCGTGCCGGTTGTAATTGGGGTTACAATGGTTCAAGTTCAATGTATTGTTACAATGACGCATCAAAATTACCATCTGTATGTTATGAAGACGGTAAAGAGTACAGTAATGGAACTACCATACTTCCTTCAGATAACGAAGATGAAAGTCGTGGAAATATAGTTATTAAATGTAATAATGGTAAATGGGTGGAAAGTCCCCGGCCTGATTGTATTTGCGGTACCACCCCCGGAGAATGTGTTGTTGGGTCAAATATCGGAAGTCGTGAGTTTTACGATCATAACGATGGAACTAATGGTCTTAGATGGAGCTGTTCTAATGAAATATGTTCCCCTGCAGAGTGTGAATGGTTTAATACAGAAAGCTGTACAGATTTAGATAGTGAGACTGCTAGTATGAAAAATGGAGACTCTGGATTTATTGAAAAGTACGTTAGACTGACGTGTTTTGAGGGTCGTTGGATAAAAACTCCTATATCTGATTGTATCTGCGGTTCTACTGTCAATACATGTCAAGGAGCTGCAGAACCACGGATGGAAGAAAATTACCCAGATTTTTCAACTGGTAAGAATACCTATTCTTGGGATTGTCGTAATGATGATGTATGTCAAACGGTTTCGTGCTCTATAGTTAGTAAGAACAAGTGCTTCGATTCTTCTGGTTATGTCCATGAAAATGGAAGCAAGATTTCAAGGGGAGAGGGTATTTTTAAATGTGTAGACGGTCTTTGGGTAGCAGACTCAGTTTCTAACAATACCACCAGTCAATCCAGCCCAATAACAGGTGATGTGGATGGGAATGGCATAGTCAACACTGTCGATTTTTCATTAGTAAAAACAGGCAAAGATATAAATGGTGACGGTGTTTCTAACGCTTTGGATATGGGTATAGTTAAAAATTCTCTTTTAGAAGGGTAAACATTTATTTATTAAAATAAAATTAACATGCCCAAACAAAATCTAATCAAAATTCTTATTCCCGTTATTGCCATAGTGTTAATAGTAGAGAGTATTATCTTAGTCTCTAAACTAGGTAAAAATGTGGTTACTACAAATGTTACTACTGATGTAGTTGAGGAAGTAGAACAAGTTAGAGAACCAGTTGCTGATTTTGTTTTTGAAACCGAAAC